>CALVHL010000004.1 GCA_944327625.1 uncultured Clostridia bacterium | reverse complement strand
GCGCAGCGGATCGTGCTTGACGAAAAGGCTATCCGTGAAGAGTTTATCCGGCACAATGCGGAAGTGCAGGAAAAATCTATAAAAGCCGTAAAAAAGGAATTACAAGGAAAACTGAAACGTATTGAAGAACTATCCTGCCTTATGCAGCTTGCCTATGAAGACAGGCTAAAAGGTAAAATGCCCGAAGATATCTGCCTGAACTTTATCCAAAAATATTCCGATGAGCAAAAGAAACTTGAAGCTGAAATCGAGGCGTTGGAAGCAAAACTGACCGAAACGGAAAATACGATACAGAGTGCCGATGACTTTATACGGAACATAAAGAAGTATCTCGAAGCGCCGGAACTTACACGTGAGATGTGCTATGAGCTGATAGACCGTATCATCGTCGGTGGCTTGCCGAAAATCACAGGCAAAGAACGGGAAATAGATATCGTGTACAAAATCGATATAGCTTCCGTTTTACGGCATAAACTCAATAATTCCGATAAATAACAAAAAGCGTATGGGTTGACCGAACTCATACGCTTACTTTTTGTCTCTGATACCTTTATTTTGAGAGTGTCCATAAATTTATGTCTCAACGAGGACAACGTCAAATAAGCCCTTATAACTGTCCTTAATCATACGCTGGAAGTTAGGGCGGTTGTCAGTCTTTGCGGAGAGCGCACGGTCTATGTAACTGTTCACGACGTCTATGCCGTTGAACTTGGCGTACTCCATACATTCACGAAGCTGACCGTCAATGCTCTCTTCTCTTTGGTTGTCGCTTGAATAACGGGCGTAGATTACGGCTTTCATTGAAATTGCTCCTCATTTTGATGAGGGTATTATAACATAGGATATATGACAGATATAGTCATATATTAAAAATTTTTTCTTGCAATTTTGGGATAGCGAGGTACGCAAGTGGCAAGCCACTTGCCGAGCGTAAACGCTCGCCTCGTCAGGGGAAGCCTTCCCCTGAAACCCTTTTCTCGTGCGTGGAATAAAAGCCTCGCAGAGCCCACGACTTCGCTTGCGAAGTATAGTGGGCTATACTTCAATTTTAATCATAAGGTATTTCCACACAAACAAATAAATTGAAATATATCATAATGTCATTACAAAGTAAATCATATCTATAAGTTGTATTCCACACTCGTAAATCGGGTGGTCGTAATTATCTATAAAAAAGTTTTTAACTTTGTGCGAATGCTTAAAACCGCACTTCTCATAAAACGGAACGGTTAGCGGACTATCGCCCGTACCAACTTGTAAAGTATTATATTTTCCCTTGTAATGCTCACAAACGAAATCAACCAATTTCTTGCCATAGCCTTGCCGCTTGAATTGTGGCTCTACGGCAAGATTTTTGATTTCCAAAACACCGTTTCCCTCGTCGCAAACTACGATTTCCGCCTTTACACCGTTATCGTCAAGAACATACATAGTACCTTTATCAAGATACTTTTCAATCATACTTTCCTGTTCATCCGCAAGTAATAACAATCGCAAATAATTCCATTTATTATTTACTTGATATATTTTCATTATTTCTCCTCAAATTACAGTTTATTGTTTGCCTATTATACCATAAAAAAGCTAAAAATCAATAGCTGCCACTTTCATAGATATAAAAATAATCCGAACGCTCCGCCGACTAAAATCGGTTTCAGGTTCGGATTATACTCGTTTGGCGCGGATAACAGGATTTGAACCTGCACGGTCTCCCAATGGATTCTAAGTCCATCTTGTCTGCCAATTCCAACATATCCGCATAAGATTTTGACTGCGTTGATTATAAACCATTTAATCTTATGTTGTCAAGCACAGAGTTTTTGCTTTTTATGCGCAAATCGCTTTTATTTTAGCCCCGCCGTGTGATACTATTGTCGTAAGGAGATTTTAAGATGATACATTCGCTGAGCGGCGGAATAATTACCGAATACGACACCTTGATTTACGTCTTCGTGCAGATTGACGATGGAATTGAACAGGGCGCAAAGCGCTGGTATATAAGCCCGTTCCCCTCTGTCAGGGCGGGCGACAGAGTTGAAGTGCCCTGCGGCAGAGCGGCGAAAACCTGCGCTACCGTCACGAGGGTTGAGCGCGTGACGGCACAGACCGCGCCCTTCCCCGTCAACAGGACGGCGGAAATAGAGCGTATTCTGCCCTGAAAAGCTTTTCGCTTGACTAAAACGACAGACGGCGGTATAATTACGGCATATACAGAGGCTAAGAATGAATACGGACAAAACCCTATTAAAGCGCCAGCTCGCCGCGGCTGTTGCCGCGCTGGACGCATACTTTAACTCCATATTCTTCCCGCTCCTGACGGCGGCGGTCATTTTGTGCTGTTATTATATGGGCTGGGATATGTTTTCGATATGGTATATCGGCATAAGCGGCACGCTTATTCTGCTCACCTGCAGAAACGTGTTGCCCCTCTTATCCCTCCTGCTGTTCCTCAACATCTTCATTTCGCGCATAAACACGCCCGCGCCCATGAACGGGCACGAGCCCTCGGATTACTACATGCAGCCGTGGGTGCTTGTCAACATAATAGTCGCCATTTCGATATTCGTCGTTACGGCGGTATTGCGCACGGTTTACGCAGCGAGGCGCGGGGCGGTTAAGCCCGACGGAATGTTCGTCGGCATTGCAGTATTCGCCGTCGCGCTGACCGTAAACGGACTGTTCGCCGCGGACTATGACGCGATGAACCTGCTTTTCGGCTTCCTCTTGGGGCTGACCTTCGTCGTCGCATACCTCATTGCGGCGGGCGGAATCAAGATAGAGCGCGACAGCTTCGTCAAAGTGGCGCTGTACTTCGTGCTGTTTTCCGCCGTGCTCGTCGTCGAACTCGTCGTCGCATACCTGACATACGACAACCTCATCGTCGACGGAGAAGTAATAAGGAATAATCTGCGCTTCGGCTGGGGCACATATAACAATATGGGTATGTTCCTCAATATCTGCATACCCGCCGCCTACTACCTTGCTATAAAACTTAAATACGGCGCGCCGTTCAGCCTTTACGGCATAGTGTTGCTTGCCGCGTCGTTTCTGACGATGTCGAGGCAGGCGATGCTGGGCGGAACGATTGCGACCGTAGCCTGCATGATCTGGCAACTTTTCGCAACGCGCGGCGGCGAAAGGGCGACGTTTGCGATAATCTATTCCTGTCTGTTCTGCGCAATTTTTATAGGCCTCGGCACGATGAACGAACAGCTTTCAAAGTTCTTCGCGTCGTTCTATTCCGAGCTCGACAGCGGCAGCGGCAGGACGGAGATCTGGGACGACGGAATCAAGAATTTTCTTGCGTTCCCGCTGTTCGGAAGCGGGTTCTTCGCCGAGACGCTTGAAAGCGCGAATTTACAGGACGGCATTAACTTCCTGCCGCCCATGTACCACGACACGATAGTGCAGATACTTGCATCCTGCGGGCTGTTCGGCATAGCCGCGTACGCCGTGCACAGAATACAGACGATTATTTCGTATTTTAAAAATATCACGCGCGAGCGCACGCTCATTGCGCTGATGCTGGCAACCTTCCTCATCGTCTGCCTGCTGGACAACTATATCTTCTATATAATGCCGACATTCACCTATGTATTTTTGGTGGTACTGCTCAAAAAGAGCGAGGGGAAAGATACAGAAAGCGCACCAAAGCGGCGCGACTTCATTGTAAAAAATTAACAAAATATGCGGCGGATACAGTCCGCCGCTTTTCAATTATCTTTCGACAAATTATTCCTTGACTTGCGTAAGTTTTTTTATCTATAATGGATATACAGTAAAATAAAGGAAAACAAAATTGAAAGCAGGAAACTTTTTGATAAACATTGCCAAGGGCGCGGCGATAGGCGTTGCGATGATAATACCCGGCGTATCGGGCGGAACGCTTGCCGTGCTGTTGAAGATTTACGACAAGATTATCGACAGCATAAGCGGACTGAGAAAGCACTTTTTTGAAAGCTTTATGTTCCTCCTCCCGCTGGCGATAGGCGCGGTGCTGGCGTTCGCCGCCGCATACTTCCCGCTGACGTGGGCGCTTGAAAACGCGCCTTTCCCCACCATGCTGCTGTTTGCAGGCTTTATGGCGGGCAGTCTGCCCAAACTTTTCGTCGATTGCAGGCGCGAAGGGTTCAAAAAGATTGACGTCGCACTCATACTCATCCCTCTCGCGCTGGTCGTCGGGCTGTGCTTCATCCCCGGAATGGGCGACGTCGACCTGTCCGAAGATATGCCGTGGTTTCAATACATTCTCGTGCCGATTATAGGCGTGCTCGCCTCGTGCGCGCTGGTCGTGCCCGGCATAAGCGGCTCTATGCTGCTGATGATATTCGGCTATTATGCGCCCGTTCTCGGGCTGTTCAGGGCGATTGCCTCAACCCCGCTGCACGCGATAGGCGTGCTTGCGCTGTTTGCCGTCGGCGTGGTCATAGGCTTCTTCACGATTGCCAAGATAATGCAACTTCTGTTAAAGCACTTCCCCCGCGCGACGGGCTGGGCGATATTCGGCTTCGTCGTCGGCTCTATCCCCGCGATAGTCGTAACCTTCTTTTCAGAATACGGCGAGGGCTATCTCGACGCGCTGATGATTAGCCTCGGCGTAATACTCTTTGCGGCGGGCGCGCTCGGCACGTATTTCCTCACCGACTATGCGCAGAAGAAGCTCTCCGCAGAGACCAAATCCGAAGAAAATTCTCAGCCCTCCGCCACCGCCGGGGACGAGACAGACAAATAAAAATCAACCCGACCATACGGTCGGGCTTTTTTTGCGCCCTATTGAAAGACAGAAAATACCGCGCGGCGACGCGGCGCGAAAAATTTAATAAAATATCTGAAAATGTATAAAAAATCATTTGACAAGCAAGTGCAGTCTAAGTATAATAATTACTGACATAAGTCAGAAATGCAGGTGGTAATATGCCGAGACCGACAAAGCAGAGAAGAATTTGCCGTCGACCTCTTTTCGACAGTTTTATACCCGAAGGAGAGCCCGACGCCGTCGAAGTCAGACTGACATTGGACGAATACGAGACGATCAGGATAATCGACTTTGAAGGGAACACTCAGGAGCAATGCGCAAAGCGTATGAACGTGGCGAGGACAACCGTGACGGACATCTACGACAGTGCGCGAAGGAAGATTGCCGAACTTATAGTCAACGGAAAAGCCCTTAAAATTGAGGGCGGGAACTTCGTCATCTGCGACGGTTCGGCCAACAGATATTGCGGAAACGGAAACTGCGTGAGGGCGGCAAAGCTCAACGCACGCGGCAACGGGCAGAATAATAATTTCGGAGGCAACAGAATGAAGATTGCAGTTACATACCAGGACGGCGAAATATTCCAGCACTTCGGTCATACCGAATACTTCAAGGTCTACGAAGTCGAGGACGGCAAAGTAGTATCGTCCGAAGTAGTCGGCACTGAGGGCAACGGTCACGGCGCACTTGCAGGCTTTTTGTTCAACGGCGGTATACAGGTACTTATTTGCGGAGGGATTGGCGGCGGCGCACAGCTGGCGCTTGCCGAAGCGGGCATAAAGCTCTACGGCGGCTGCTCCGGTGACGCCGATAAGGCCGTGGAGGATTACCTCAACGGAACGCTCGGCTATAACCCCGACGTACACTGCGACCACCACGACCACAACCACGAAGAAGGGCATAGCTGCGGCAGCCACGGTTGCGGCAAGCATAAATGTCACTAAAAAAATCAAAATAAACGAGAGGTAAAAAAGTTATGAAATATGTTTGCGAAGTATGCGGATGGGTTTACGACGAGGACGAAGGTTATCCCGAGGGCGGCATTGCGCCCGGCACCAAGTGGGAAGACCTGCCCGAGGACTTTGAATGTCCCCTCTGCTCGGTAGGCAAGGATCAGTTTTCTCAGGAATAAGTTATTATTTCTAACTCCATTATTAAGTTGTGAGAACCGCGCAGACCAGAAGTTTGCGCGGCTCTCTCGCTTATTTAAGGCAATTGCCCAGCATATATGCGGCGACGAACGGGGTTTGCGGCGGGAAATATCCCCCCCTCCCTACGCTGTCGTCGGACGCAAGCGAAAACGCAATTGCCCTGCATATATGGGGCAACGAATGAGGTTTATGGTCTATATTGTTAAAGCGGCAGGCGGCGCAAAATTGCGCCGCCTGCCGCTTTCTGCTTGCCGCCGCGAAAGTCGGCGGCGATATTCATTCAGCCTTTGAGCTGAGTTTTTATGACTTCGGTACACTTTAAGATTATTTCGAGACATTCGCTTAAAAGCTCGTTCGCCTGCTTGTCGAGGGCGCCGCGCTTAATGCCGTCGTTGACGATGACCGCCGCATAGTTGAAGGACGAGAACAGATTTTTGAGCGTGGGCTGAATTTCGTCGAACGACTTTTGCGAAGTCACGAAGAAGTTATAGACGCTCTGGACGTCCTCCCCCAGCTCTTTGAGAAGGGAAACCTTGCGCTCCGAGAGTATTTCGGACGCGCGGTCGGCGACCTTGTCCATGAGGTCGCACATTCTGAGATCTTCAAAATCTGCCATCTTTACCTCCGCCGCGGGTTCGGCAAAATTTCAAAGCGGCGGCAAACTGTGAGGTCCGCCGCCGCCTTAAATTCACGCGATCAGTTATTGTCTGCCTCGTCCTTGTTGTACGCAAGGTTGATTACGGGGGACATATTCATATATTCCTTTACGCCCGTGCCTGCGGGAATGAGCTTACCGATTATGACGTTCTCTTTAAGACCGATAAGAGGATCGACCTTGTTCTTGATTGCCGCATCGGTGAGTACCCTTGCAGTCTCCTGGAAGGATGCCGCCGAAAGGAAGCTTTCGGTCGAGAGCGCAGCCTTGGTGATGCCGAGCAGCACGCGCTTCTGGAGCGCGGGTGCGCCGCCGTTTTCGATCGCCTTCTGGTTCTCCTCCTCGACGGTGAACATATCCACCGTTTCGCCGGGAAGAAGCCCCGTAGAACCGCTGTTCTCGATCCTGACCTTTTTGAGCATCTGCCTTACGATTATCTCGACGTGCTTGTCGTTGATGTCAACGCCCTGCGAACGGTAGACGGACTGGATCTGTTCGAGGATATAGTCCTGAACGCCCTTTACGCCCTCTATCCTCAGAATATCCTGGGGATATACCGAACCTGCGTTGAGCACGGTGCCGGGGCTGACGGTGTCGCCCGACTTAACCCTGAGCTCTGCATTGAAGGGAAGCGTGTATTCCTTTTTGAGTTCGCCCGTTACGGCGTCCTTTATGATGACGTGCTTCAAGTTGTCGCTGTCGTCGATAGTTACCTTGCCCGAAACTTCGCAGAGCGTTGCGCAGCCCTTGGGTTTGCGCGCCTCGAAAAGTTCTTCAACTCTCGGAAGACCTTGGGTAATATCGCCCGTCGCCGCAATACCGCCCGTATGGAAGGTACGCATGGTAAGCTGGGTACCGGGTTCGCCGATCGACTGTGCCGCAATGACGCCGACCGCTTCGCCGGGCATTACGGGGGTGTTGGTAGCCATGTTCTTGCCGTAGCACTTTGCGCACACGCCGTAGCGCGAGTTGCAGGTGAATACCGAACGGATGCTGACCTGCTCGATGCCCGCGTTGACTATCTTCTTGGCGAGTTCGTCGGTGACAAAGGTGTTCTGTTCGACTATGACGTTGCCGTCCTTGTCGACGACGTCTTCGGAGACGAAACGTCCCTGAATTCTGTCTTCGAGACCTTCGATGACTTCGCCGTTGGGGCCGATGATCGCCTTGACTATCATGCCTCTCGGCTTCTTGCTGCCCGCCATGCAGTCTTCTTCGCGGACGATGACGTCCTGAGCGACGTCGACGAGCCTTCTCGTAAGATAGCCGGAGTCCGCCGTTTTAAGCGCGGTATCCGCAAGGCCCTTTCTGCCGCCGTGCGAGGAAATAAAGTATTCGAGAACCGAAAGTCCCTGCCTGAAACAGGACTTAACGGGTACTTCTATCTTTTTACCCTGAGGGTTGACCATCAGACCTCTCATACCCGAGAGCTGCTTCATCTGGTCGATAGAGCCGCGGGCGCCCGAGTTTGCCATCATCCATATAGGATTGAACTTATCGAGCGACTTTTTGAGCTCGGTCGTGACGGCGTCGGTCGCCGCATCCCACGCATTGATGACCGCGTTGTAGCGTTCTTCTTCCCTAAGAAGACCTCTCTGGAACTTGCGCTCGATCTGGAGCACTTTCTGTTCGGTCTCCTCGACAATCTGCTTCTTAGCCTCGGGAATGTGCATATCGAATACCGACGTGGTGATTGCGCCGACGGTCGAATACTTATAGCCGAGCGACTTGATCTTGTCGAGCACGTCTGCCGCCCTGGGTGCGCCGCCCGTCTTGAAGCAACGCTCTACTATCTTGCCGAGCTGCTTCTTGCCGACTGCGACGTTGTCGCCGAGGAATTCGTAGGAAATCTCGTATTTGAGAAAGTCCTCTTTATTAACTCTCTTGACGAAGCCGAGATCCTGCGGCATTTCGTTGTTGAATATAATTCTTCCGACGGTCGTCTTGACGAGCCCCGATACGGTCTCGCCGTTGTAGGGCGACTTTTCGTCGTTGATCTTTATGGTACGGCGGACGTAGACCTCATCCTGCATGTGTATATATTTGGTCTGGTACGCCATCATTACTTCGTCCTCGGAGATATACGCGCCGGGAACGTACTTTTCCGCGCCCTCGTCGCCTTCGGCACATTCATAGTACCTGTCTCCGCTCCAGCGGTAGTACTTGCCCTCCTCGCGCCTTATGATGGTCAGATAGTACGCGCCCATGACCATATCCTGCGAGGGCTGCATTACGGGCTTGCCGTCCGAGAGTTTGAGAATGTTGTTTGCCGACAGCATGAGGAACCTTGCCTCTGCCTGAGCTTCGATCGAAAGGGGTACGTGAACCGCCATCTGGTCGCCGTCGAAGTCGGCGTTGAACGCCGTACATACGAGCGGGTGAATTTTGATTGCTCTGCCCTCGATGAGGACTGGCTCAAACGCCTGAATGGACAGTCTGTGCAGCGTAGGCGCACGGTTAAGGAGCACGGGGTGATCCTTGATGACTTCTTCGAGTACGTCCCAAACCATGGGCTTAGCCTTTTCTACCGTTCTCTTTGCGCTCTTGATATTGTGGCAGGCACCGCTTTCGACGAGCTTTTTCATGACGAACGGCTTAAAGAGCTCGATTGCCATCTCCTTGGGCAGACCGCACTGATAGAGTTTGAGTTCGGGGCCGACGACGATGACCGAACGGCCGGAATAGTCGACACGCTTGCCGAGCAGGTTCTGACGGAAGCGTCCCTGCTTGCCGCGGAGCATACCCGAGAGCGATTTGAGCTCCCTGTTGGAGGGGCCCGAAAGCGCCCTGCCCCTTCTGCCGTTGTCGATGAGTGCGTCGACGGCTTCCTGCAACATACGCTTTTCGTTCTTGACGATCATGTCGGGAGCGCCGAGTTCTATCATTCTCTTTAATCTGTTGTTTCTGTTGATAACCCTTCTGTACAGGTCGTTGAGGTCGGAAGATGCAAATCTGCCGCCGTCGAGCTGTACCATGGGGCGCAGTTCGGGAGGAAGCACGGGAAGGACGGTAAGTATCATCCACTCGGGACGGTTGCCGCTCTTTCTGAATGCTTCGAGAATTTCTATCCTCTTGACTGCTTTGAGTTTCTTCTGGCTTGCGGAGCTGGTCTCGATGATCTTTCTCGTCTCCTCACATTCCTTGTCGAGGTCGACTGCCATGAGAAGTTCCCTTATTGCCTCCGCGCCCATGCCGACTTTGAGCCCCGTGACTTCGTCTTCGCCGTACTTTTCCCTCAGTTCGTTGAGTTCCTTGTCGGCTACTACCTGCTTATATTCGAGCTCGGGCACGTTGCCGGGATCGAGCACGACGTAAGCGGCGAAGTAGATGACCTGTTCGAGCGCCTTGGGCCCCATGTCGAGGATAAGACCTATCCTCGAAGGAACGCCCCTGAAATACCAGATATGGGAGACGGGAGCTGCAAGCTCGATATGCCCCATTCTCTCGCGCCTTACCTTGGAGCGGGTGACTTCGACGCCGCACTTCTCACAGACGATGCCCTTGTAGCGTATGCGCTTATATTTTCCGCAGTGACATTCCCAGTCCTTCATCGGTCCGAAAATTCTCTCGCAGAAAAGGCCGTCCCTTTCGGGCTTCTGAGTTCTGTAATTTATAGTTTCGGGCTTGGTAACTTCGCCCTTGGAAAGTTCCCTTATCTTTTCGGGAGATGCAACGCCTATCTTAATGGAATAAAAATCGTTTAATTCAAACATTATATTACCTCCCCTCGATTATTCGTCCTCGCCGTCGTCGCCGTCTTCGTCAAAAAGCGTGAACTTGTCGCCGAATTCGTCATCGTCGCCGAAGTCGTCCATATCCTCGTCGGTGAACAGCTCCTTGGAGGCAAACTCGTCCTCCTCGTCGTTGTCGAATATGGAGATGTCCTCCATATCCTCGTCTTCTTCCTCGTCGGTCGAAGATATGTCGTATTCCTCCTCGGGGATCTGGTTCTCTCTGTCCTCGGCCTCCCTTACCTTTGCGGAAGGAATTGCCTCGTCCTCGTCGTCGAGCTCCCTTATGATGAGCTCCTCGTTGTTCTCGGTGAGAACTTTGACGTCGAGCGCGAGCGATTGAAGTTCTTTGAGGAGCACCTTGAACGCTTCGGGTATGCCCGGTTCGGAGATGTTGTTGCCCTTTACGATGCTCTCGTACGTCTTTACACGTCCGACTATGTCGTCCGACTTTACGGTGAGGATCTCCTGAAGGACGTGAGCCGCGCCGTAAGCTTCGAGCGCCCAGACTTCCATTTCGCCGAAACGCTGGCCGCCGAACTGCGCCTTACCGCCGAGGGGCTGCTGCGTGACGAGGCTGTAAGGGCCTATCGAACGCGCGTGGATCTTGTCGTCGACGAGGTGAATGAGCTTGATCATGTACTGTACGCCGACGGTAACCCTGTTCTCGAAGGGTTCGCCCGTTCTGCCGTCGTAGACCTGAATTTTGCCGTCCACCTTGCCTTCGGGGTTGAGTATATTGTTTTCCTTGAAAAGCTGTTTGATATCCTGCTCGGTAGCGCCGTCGAATACAGGGGTGGCTATCTTCCAGCCGAGCTGTTTGCAGACGAGGCCGAGGTGCACTTCGAGCACCTGTCCGATGTTCATTCGGGAAGGCACGCCGAGGGGGTTGAGCACGATCTGCAAAGGCGTACCGTCTGCAAGGAAGGGCATATCCGCCTGGGGAAGTACGCGCGAAATGACGCCTTTATTTCCGTGACGGCCTGCCATCTTGTCGCCGACCTGTACCTTACGCTTCTGCGCAATATATACCCTGACGAGCTTGGAAACGCCGGGCGCGAGTTCGTCCTTGTTCTCCCTCGTGAATACCTTTACGTCGACGACTATGCCGCCTTCGCCGTGAGGTACTTTGAGCGAGGTATCCCTGACCTCCCTCGCCTTTTCGCCGAAGATTGCGCGGAGCAGCCTTTCTTCGGGCGTGAGCTCGGTTTCGCCCTTGGGCGTTACCTTGCCGACGAGTATGTCGCCGGGATGAACTTCCGCGCCTACCCTGACGATGCCGTATTCGTCAAGGTCTTTGAGCGCGTCTTCGCCGACGTTGGGGATATCCCTGGTTATTTCTTCTTCGCCGAGCTTGGTGTCCCTTGCCTCGGTTTCGTGTTCTTCGATGTGAATGGACGTGAATACGTCGTCCTGCACGAGCTTTTCGGAGATGAGGATTGCGTCCTCGTAGTTGTAGCCCTCCCACTCCATATAGCCGATGAGGATATTCTTGCCGAGCGCGAGTTCGCCGTTATTGGTCGCGGGACCGTCAGCGATTATTTCGCCCTTCTCCACCCTGTCGCCCGTGTTGACGATGGGGCGCTGGTTGAGGCAGGTGTTCTGGTTGGAACGCTCGAACTTTTTGAGCTTGTATTCGGTTACGAGCCCGCTGTCCTCCCTTATCTTTATGAGGTCGGACGCGCTGCCGATGACGGTGCCCGCTTCCTTTGCCCTGATGATTACGCCCGAATCCCTTGCGATTGCCGCCTCGATGCCCGTTGCGACGATTGCGCTTTCGGTCTTCATGAGGGGAACTGCCTGACGCTGCATGTTAGAGCCCATCAGCGCACGGTTGGTATCGTCGTTTTCGAGGAAGGGAATGAGCGCGGTTGCAACCGACACGAGCTGTTTGGGCGAGACGTCCATATAGTCCATCTTGTCGGGGGTGAGCTGGGTGATGAGGTCGCGGTGACGGCAGCCGACGTGCTTGTTGACGAAGTGGTTGTTCTCGTCGAGCGGTTCGTTTGCCTGTGCGACGACGTACCTGTCCTCCTCGTCCGCCGTCAGATAGTCGACGTGGTCGGTTACGGTGGGTATGCCGTTCTCATCCTTTACCACCTTTCTGTACGGGCTCATGATGAAGCCGTACTCGTTTACCCTCGAGAAAGTTGCAAGCGAGGAAATAAGGCCGATGTTCTGACCTTCGGGCGTCTCTATCGGGCAGAGTCTGCCGTAATGCGAGTGGTGAACGTCGCGGACCTCGAAAGTTGCGCGGTCGCGGTTGAGACCGCCGGGGCCGAGCGCGGAGAGCTTTCTCTTATGCGTAAGTTCTGCCGCGGGGTTGGTCTGGTCCATGAACTGCGACAGCTGGGAAGAACCGAAGAACTCCCTTATGACTGCCGAGACGGGACGGACGTTTACGAGCCCCGAGGGCGTAACTTCCATTGCGTCCTGCGTAGCCATTCTCTCCTTGATGAGCTTTTCGAGACGGGAAATGCCTATTCTCAGCTGATTGGTGAGAAGTTCGCCGACAGAGCGCACACGCCTGTTGCCGAGGTGGTCGATATTGTCTATCGTGCCGATACCGTACTGCAAATCGATGTTGGTCGAGATTGCCGCAACGATATCGTCGACGGTGATGTGCTTATGGTTGAGTTTTTCGACGATGGGCTTGATAGCCTTCTTTTCGTCTGCTTCGAGCGAGGTTATATCGCTTTCGAGAAGGTGGTTGAATACCTTGCAGGCTTCGACGAACCTGATGCGCTGCTCCCTTCTCTTTTCCCTGTTCTTCTTCTCCTCGGGCTTCTCGTCGTCGCTCTCGGCAACTTCCGCCGTGTAGTAGATGGCGTTAATTCTGTCGAGATACTTTACGGCGACTTCCTCGCAGGTCTGCGTCCTGCACTCCTCTGCGATGACCTTCATGAAGGCGAAGTTGGGATAGTATACGGTGGGAAGCAGCCCGAATATCTTGGGGTTCTTGTCGGAGAGAGCCGACCACTGAACGGTGTTGTTGGCGATTATCTTATGCCTGATTTCGCCCTGCTCCTTGTCGTTGACGAGGACGAACACCTCGTTCACGCCGCAGTTCTGAATTTCAAACGCCTTTTCTTCGGAGACGACTTCGCCCGCGCTTGCCATAAGCTCGCCCGTTTCGGGGTTGAACACGTCGTCTGCGAGCTTGCAGCCGGGCAGACGGTAAGCGAGGTTGAGCTTTTTGTTGAACTTATACCTGCCGACCTTTACTACGTCGTATCTTCTGGGATCGAAGAACAGGTTGTTAAGGTGCTGTCTTACCGAAGCTTCGGTGGGAACTTCGCCGGGGCGGAGCTTTCTGTAAAGCTCGATAAGGCCGTCGCTCTCGCTCTTGGTCGTATCCTTGGCGATGGTGTTGACGATCATCTTGTCGTCGGCGAAAAGGTCGCATATAGCCCTGTCGGAGCCGAAGCCGAGCGCCCTCAAAAGCACGGTCGAGCAGATTTTACGCTTTCTGTCGACGTGTACCCACTGTACGCCCTGTGCGTCCTGCTCGAATTCGAGCCATGCGCCGCGGTTGGGAATGACGGTAGTGCCGTACATTTCCTTGCCGGTCTTGTCCCTCTCCATTGCGTTGTACGCGCCGGGCGAACGGACGAGCTGTGAAACGATTACACGCTCAGCGCCGTTGATGATGAAAGAGCCCGAATCGGTCATGAGGGGGAATTCGCCCATGAAGACGTCCTGCTCTATGATCTCCTCCTTGACCTTGTTGTTGAGCCTTACCTTGACATGGAGGGGAAGCGCGTAGGTTGCGTCTCTGTTGCGGCATTCCTTTTCATCGTACTTGGGTTTCTCGTCGAACCAGTGGTCGAGGAAATACAGCTCGTAATGGTCGGAATAGTCGACTATCGGCGAGAAGTCCTCAAACACCTCGGCTATGCCCTCGTTGATGAAGGTCTCATAGCTCGATTTCTGAATTTCGACGAGGTCGGGAATATCGATGACTTCATTGATCTTGCCGAACTTCCGTCTTTCGGTTTTGCCATACTTGTGAACGGGTAAATCCATTAAGTAATTACTCCTTTTTTTGTTTATTTCACGTGTTGGCGATTATGCGTATATATCTTTTCACCGCAAAAAATCTTACGTTTCAGAATGGAAGGCAAAGGGCGGAAACGTGCGCCGCGACAAAATGCGCCGCGTACCCCTTGACAAACTCCGCCGCGTTAAAATTTTTTTAAAGCTTGAAAGAATTTGCCGTTTACCCTTTACTTTTATAATAATTTAGTGTATAATTCACCTTGTTATTGGTTGAATTTGCGTCCGATACCCACCAGATTTATTGTTAAATTTTACCTTGAAAGGGTAAAAATGGGTATTAAGAGCATTGTAATACAGAATAATATTATAAATTGCGTCAAGGCTGATGTCAAGCAATTTCTGAAAGGATTTTATTTTATGCGCATAGACAAGTTTTTAAAGGTGTCGAGAATACTTAAAAGGCGCACGGTAGCAAGGGAAGCGTGCGACGGCGGAAAGGTCATAATCAACGGCAGGGAAGTCAAGCCATCACACCCCGTAAAGGTCGGCGACGTTGTCGAAATAGACTACGCGACGGGCGTACTTAAATTTGAAGTAAAGGACGTAAAGGAAACGGTAAAAAAGGACGAAGCCGCCTCTCTCTACGAGATAAGGGAATAACGAGATGAAACTACTGCATTTCAGATACGAAAAGGGCGACCTGCAACCTGCAAACTTCCTCATGCTGACGCTTGCTGGCATAATCAATTCTGCGGGCGTAACGCTCTTTCTCGCCCCCGTCAACCTGTACGACAGCGGCGTTTCGGGCCTTTCGATGTTCCTCGACATGCTCATCGAACAGATGCCGCTGTGGTCATGGCTGCTCATCATCAACTTCCCCATATTCCTGTTCGGAATGAAAAAACAGGGCGTGGCGTTCACCGTATATTCGCTGTACGCCATACTCATATATTCGCTGACTTCGATGGTGTTCCAGAACATTATCCCCATGTACGTCGAGGACTTCTTTGCAAACGGCTCTCCCATTGCGGGCAACGAGCTCATTCTCTGCACGGTGTTCGGCGGCATGCTCTCGGGAATAGGCAGCGGAATGACCATACGCTACGGCGGCACGATGGACGGCATGGAGACGCTTGCCGTCATATTCTCCAAAAACCTCGGAATGACCGTCGGCAACTTCGTCATGATATTCAACGTCATTTTATACATAACCATAGGCGCGACGGTCATGGCGACGGGCACGGGCGATTTCACCGTTCCCCTCTTTTCGATTATCGCCTACTACGTCAACGGCAAGGCGGTCGACTTCATCTCGCAGGGCATCGATCAGGCAAAGGGCGCTATCATAATAACGACGGAATACGACACGGTCGCCGCCGCGCTCTCGACCGAGTTCGGCAGAGGACTTACCGTCATAGACGCAAAGGGCTATTATTCGCAGTCGGACAAGAAATTCATATACTGCGTAGTCAACCGCTTCCAGGTGGCAAAACTGAGGAACATAGTTTCCAAATACGACAAACACGCATTCGTGACCATTAACGACATTGCCGACGTATTCGGCACGAGCGTCAAGAACAGCCGACTTACCGACAAAAAGCGGCAGGAAAAGATTAAATTCCTTAAAAGGAACGAGCGCGCGCACGACGAGAACGCCGTTCAGGCAGACGCGGCAGAGAGCGCGGCGAGCCAGAGCGCGCAGAGCGCGGCGGACGTAAACGCCGCGGCAGAGGACTGATACATGAGTACTACCGTCATAATCTTAGCCGCCGGCAGAGGAACGCGGGCGGGGTTCGGCAGGAATAAACTGCTTGCCCCCTTCCTCGGGGCTAACGCGCTGTACTATTCCCTCAAAGCGTTCGACGGGGTTGCGGACGAGATAATCGTCACCTCCTCGCCCGACGACAGAGAGGAAATAAGCGCGATTGCGGCGCACTTCGGCGCGAAGGTCGTCGGGGGCGGCGAGCGCAGGACGGACAGCGTATATAACGCGCTGAAAGCCGCGCACGGCGACATTGTGCTGATACACGACGGCGCGCGCCCCTTCGTCACGCGCGAACAGATAACGAGCTGCATAGAATACGTCGAAAAGTACGGCAGCGCGATTGTCGCAATGCCCGCCGTCGACACGATAGCCGTCGCAGAGGACGGCAGAATACGTCAGGTGCCCGACCGCTCGAACACGTACATTGTGCAGACGCCGCAGGGCTTTTACCTTAAAGACATATTGAAAGCTTACGAAAGAGCCATTTCGGACGGCGGCAGCTTCACCGACGACGGCAGCGTTTACGGCGCATATATAGCGCCCGCGACGATCTGCCCGTGCGGGAGCGCGGCAAACAAAAAACTGACCTTCCGCGAGGACTTCGCCTCGCCCATGCCTCCCCTCCCCGCCATTGCGGACGGACTTCGGACGGGCGCGGGCGTTGACGTACACGCGTTCGGCAAAGCGCAGGACTTCGTCACGCTGTGCGGCGTGAATATACCCTGCGACTGCGGACTTATTGCGCACAGCGACGGCGACGTTGCCGTTCACGCCGTCATGGACGCGCTGCTTTCCGCCGCAGGATTGAAGGATATCGGATATTATTTCCCCGACAGCGACCGGAAATATTCGGGCGCGGACAGCATGAAACTGCTTGAAAGAGTCGTCGCGCTCATCGCCGCCGAGGGGTACAAAACTGCGTGCATATCGCTTGCCGTTCAGGCAGAAAAGCCGAGACTTAAAAAATACATCGACGAAATGACCGACAACCTCGCCGCCGCAACGGGCGCAGACCGTTCGCGAATCAGCATAGGCGCGGGTACTTGCGAGGGGCTGGGGTTCGTCGGCGAAAAGCTGGGAATAGCCGCCTACTGCACGGCCGTTCTCAAAGAGATAAAAGCATAATATGGCAAAGACAAATACAGTTTTCGTATGCAGCGAGTGCGGCGCAACCAGCCCGAGATGGCTGGGAAGATGCCCCTCCTGCGGTAAATTCAATACGCTTGCCGAGGAAGTCGTCGCACCGCCAGTCGAAAAGCCGACCAAAAAGAGCGTATATTCCCTCCCCCACGCGCGGCCGCTCAGAGAGGTCGGCTACGAGAAATTCGAGAGGGTTTCCTCTGGAATATGCGAATTCGACAACGTGCTCGGCGGCGGAATTGTCGCGGGCTCGCTCATTCTGCTCGGCGGCGATCCGGGAATAGGCAAATCGACCATACTCACGCAGATTGCCGCAAACCTCAGCGCAAAGCACAAGGTGTTATATTTTTCCGCCGAGGAGAGCTGTTCGCAGGTCAAAATGCGGGCGGAGCGGCTCAAACTTACCTGTCAGGATCTGCTGCTCGTCAACGGAACGCGCATAGACGACCTCGAAAACGAGCTGGACGGCGTAGAATACTGCGTGGTAGACTCCATTCAGGCGGTATATACCGACGACCTCTCCTCCTCGTCGGGCTCGGTCGGGCAGGTCAGGGAGTGCGCCACCAAACTCATGCGGCTGGCAAAGAGCAGAAACATCACCTTCTTCATAATAGGTCACGTCACCAAGGAGGGCGCGCTGGCAGGCCCCAAGGTGCTTGAACACATAATGGATACCGTGCTCTACTTCGAGGGCGAAAATCAGGAAAATTACCGCATACTCCGCGCCGTCAAAAACCGCTTCGGCAACGTATCGGAAGTGGGCGTATTCGAGATGACGGGCGAGGGAATAATACCCGTGAGCGATTATTCGGGCATATTCCTCTCCGAAAGCCGCGGCGAGGAGGCGGGTTGCAGCGTCACGCCCGCGCAGACGGGCAACCGCTGCATGAACGTAGAAATTCAGACGCTCATCACCAAGACGACTTTCGGGCAGCCGCGCAGAATGTCGCTGGGCATAGACTATAACAAGCTCACGCTGCTGCTCGCCGTGCTCGAAAGGCGGTGCGGACTGCACTTCTCATCCAACGACGTCTACGTCAACGTAATGGGCGGAATTAAGCTAAACGAGCCCGCCTGCGACCTTGCGCTGTGCGCCGCGCTCGCCTCGGCATATCTCGACAAGCCGATAGACCGCTACACCGCCGCATTCGGCGAGGTTGGGCTGACGGGCGAAGTCAGGGCGGTGCAATACGCCGAAAAGCGCGTGCAGGAATGTGTCAAAATGGGCTTCAAGCGCGTACTTCTGCCCGCAAAAAACCTCAAATCGGTCAGCAAATACGCCGATAAAATAAGTATTGTCCCCGTGCTATATCTGGGAACGATGATAAAAAATCTTTTCCCCAAGGAGGATTAGTTTATGATAGTAACGATAAGCAGACAGTTCGGCAGCGGCGGCAGGGAAGTCGGCAAGCGTCTCGCCGACGCGCTCGGCCTCGAATATTACGACAAGCAGCTCGTGACGGAGATCGCAAAGAGCACAGAGCTCAACGAGAACTACGTCTCAGAAGTGCTCAAAAACGGCGGTTACAGAAATTATGTGTTCAGCTTCGGCAGGAGCATACCGCTCGTTTCGGGCACTCCCAACACGATAACCGACATACTCGTCGCGCAGCAGAAGATAATTAAGGCGATAGGCGAAAAGGGCGACTGCGTCATCGTCGGACGAAGCGCGGACGCAATACTTGCCGAGCTTTCGCCCGTCAGAATATTCGTCTACGCCGACCAGGAATCGCGCGTAAAGAGGTGCCGCGAACGCGCGCCCGAGGGCGAGAACCTGACGGATAAACAGCTCATCAGGCAGATGAGAGAGATTGACAAGGGCAGAAAAAAGCTGCACGACCTCTTTTCCAACTACCCGTGGGGCGACAAGGACGGATATGATCTGATGCTAAACACCTCTTACACCAACATCAAGAGCATAATCCCCCACCTTGCAAGCCTCGTGTGCGACTTCCACGTCAACTGATATTCTATGCAGACAACGCTCAGTCAACACTTCACAATTAAAAAATTATTGAAACTCGTCTACCCGTCGGTAATAATGATGGTATTTACCTCCATCTACGGCGTGGTAGACGGTATTTTTGTGTCAAATTTCGTCGGCGATACGGCGTTTGCCGCCGTCAACCTCATAATGCCCGTCATTATGGCTTACGCCTCGTTCGGCTTCATGATAGGCGCGGGCGGAAGTGCGCTCGTCTCAAAACTTTTGGGCGAGGGCAAAAATAAGGAGGCGAACTCGGTCTTTTCGCTGCTCGTCTATACGACCGTCGCGCTCGGCATAATCATCACCGTCGTCGGAATACTGTCCGTGCGCCCGCTTGCCATTCTGTTCAAAGCCGAGGGCGAAACGCTTGACTACTGCACGAGATACGGCACGGTATGTCTTTCGGGCATAACGCTGTTCATGCTGCAAAACGTCTTTCAGAACCTCTTTCCGACGGCGGGCAAGCACAAACTCGGGCTGCTCGTCATAGTCGTCGCGGGCGTTACCAACGCCATACTCGACGCGGTATTCCTCGCGTGGCTCAAAATGAGCGTCGAGGGCGCGGCGCTCGCGTCCGTGCTAGGGCAGGTGATTGGCGGGCTTTCGCCCATACTCTATTTTTCGATCAAGCGCGACGGCATACTGCGCCTCGGCAGGGCGAAGATAGAGATTATGCCCATAATAAAGACCTTCTTCAACGGCTCGTCCGAAATGCTGACAAACCTCTCGCTGTCGCTCGTCAATATTCTCTACAACTGGCAACTGATGGCGCTCGTCGGCGAGCAGGGCGTGGCGGCCTACGGCGTAATAATGTATATAGGCTTCATATTCGTGTCGGTATTCCTCGGCTATTCGGTGGGCGTTGCGCCCGTCGTCGGGTATAACTACGGCGCGGACAACCGCGAGGAGCTGAAAAGCGTATTCCGAAAGAGCCTCATTATCATTGCGACCACGGCGGTCATAATGTTTGCGCTGGCAATGGCGCTGAACAGGCCGCTGTGCGAGATATTCGTCGGGTACAACCGCGACCTTTTCGACCTGACGAGCGGCGGCTTTATGCTGTACGCGCTGACTTACCTCATCTGCGGCTTCAATATCTTCGCCTCCTCTTTCTTTACGGCGCTCAACAACGGGCTTATATCGGCGGCGATATCCTTTCTTAGGACGCTCGTATTTCAGGTAATAGCCGTATTCGCAATGCCCGCTCTGCTCGCCGTGACGGGAATATGGCTCGCAAACCCGACGGCGGAGCTCGTCTCTCTCGCCGTCAGCGTGACATTCCTTATAACCAACGGCAAAAAGTACGGGTATATGTAATATTGAAAGGCGCATTTCTGTCTGCCCGAAATGCGGCGGACAAGATTATTCCCCCTCATTTTCCGCTTAAAGGCATGAAAATTTAAGAACATCGGCGCCCCCGCGATAACTATCGCGGGGGCGCGTCATTTTGCGTCGACTTAATGCGGAAGCGGACTGCCTTTTCAGGGCGCGACTGTGCGGGGGAAATAATAAAAATCGCTTACCCTTACAGAATATACCAGGTCGGCGGGCGAATATTACCGAGGCGGGGCGGACAAGCTATGACTACGGAGGGCGATTATGCAATTTGAAGACACAAAGACCTATCTCAATTTAGCGAGAGGATTTGCGGGAGAAAGCCAGGCGGGCATGCGCTATCAGCTCATTGCGAGAGAGGCGACCGCTCAGGGCTATATTTCGCTTGCAGACGAAATACGCGCGATAGCAAAGAATGAAACGGTACACGCGAGAAGATTTTTCGAGGAACTTACCAAGCGCGGTAAAGTACTCGACAATATTGTATTGGACGCGGGATATCCCTTTCATACGGGCGATCTGTGCGAATGTCTGCGCCTTGCCGCCGAGGATGAAAACAGCGAACACGCAGCGATTTACCCCGACTTTGCTAAGACTGCAAAGGCCGAAGGGTTTGCCGACGTGGGCGCGCTGTTTGAAATGATTGCAAGGGTGGAACAACATCACGAACAGATATTTACCTACCTTTACAACGCAATGAAAGAGGGTACGCTATATAAGAACCCCTCTCCCATTCTCTACGTCTGCAAGGAATGCGGATATATGCACACCTCGACTTCGGCATGGGACATCTGTCCGCTGTGCAAATCGAGCCAGGGCTACGTCGCGCTTAATCTTCCCTACGGAAAGGAGAAAATATGAAGAAGGTCAAGAACTGTGGGAACAAGCAGAACGCAAAGAACAAGACGTCGGACTGCTCATCTTCCAAAAGCGAAAAAAACTGCAAATAACAGTTTTATGAGCTCCTCGGACCCCGACGGAAGCTATACGGGAACCTGCCTCGATAGGCACGAAATACCCGTACAGGATGCAGACGATCTGTAAACGGGGTTAAAATGAGAGGGCGGCTTACGGCAGAATATGCCGTAAGCCGCTTTTCTTTTTTAAGGTATGAATATGTAAAATGAGGGGCGGTCTGCCCCTCAGAAATGCCGTTAGTTGCGGCATATCGCCGCACCAATTGAAATTTTTTACGCTTACAGCCTGCGGATTATCCTTGCGGGATTGCCCGCGATTACGACATCCGACGGGAATGATTTTGTCACCACCGCGCCGCTTCCGACGATGACGTTGTCGCCCAAGGTCACGCCGGGGTTAATGACGGCCCTGCCGCCTATCCAACAGTCGTTGCCGATGGTTACGGGCTTGCCGAGCTCCTGCCCACCGACGCGCGTCGCCCTGTCGAGCGGGTGACAAGCCGCGTATATGCCGACCTGCGGGGCGATGAGGCAGTTGTCGCCTATCGTCACCTTGCACACGTCGAGTATGCACACGCCGTAGTTGGTGTAAAAGTTGTCGCCGACCTCGATATTGCAGCCATAGTCGCAGTAAAAGCCCGTGCCGAGGACGGGATTTTTGCCGCACTTGCCGAGGAGCTGACGGGCTATCTCCTGCCGCTTTTCGTCGGGAATATACCCCGAGAGGGCCGCGCACAGTTCGAGCGCGCGCCCGTGCATAGCGGCAAGCTGCGGATCTGACGCGATATACAGTTGTCCCGAAAGCATCTTTTCCAATTCAGTCATAAAACCACCATATTTCGCCGTCCGTGGGTTTAACCGCGATATCCGAAAGTCTTTTGCTTAAATAGGTATTGCAAGCAGAGTTAAATAACACCCTGCTTCTTAAATGCGGTGTGAATTGCCGCGACTTCTCATAATTAAGAGCCCTAAAAAGTCGCGGCAAGGGAGGCAGAGCCTCCTAAAATCGTAGAATTTTGTCGCTGTCACCAAGCGACAAAATTTACGAGACAAAGTCACAGTATATTATCAATAAATTCTTCCGAGTTGAAGCGCTCTAGATCCTCTATTTTTTCGCCGACGCCGGCGAATATTACGGGTATCTGCAATTCCGAGCAGAGCGATATGACGAAGCCGCCCTTTGCCGAGCCGTCGAGCTTGGTTAAGACTATGCCGTCGAGTTCGACCGCGCCGTCGAATACTTCCGCCTGATTATAGGCGTTATTGCCCGTCGTCGCGTCGAGCACGAGCAGTTTGTAGAAGTTGGCGTCGGGCATTTCGCGCTCTACCACCCTCGACATCTTTTTGAGCTCCTCCATAAGGTTTGCCTTGACGTGCAGTCTGCCCGCCGTGTCGATTATGACCACGTCGGTATTCTTCGCCTTTGCCGAGGACAGCGCGTCGAACACTACCGCCGAGGGATCGCTGCCCTCCTCGTGCTTGACTATCCTGACCTTGGCGCGTTCCGCCCAGACGGTCAGCTGATCGCTTGCCGCCGCACGGAAGGTATCAGCCGCGGCTACCGTGACTGTCTTGCCCTGTCGCAGGAAATAAGAGGCCAGTTTTCCTACGGTAGTAGTCTTGCCCACGCCGTTCACGCCAACGAGCATTATGACGGCGGGATATTCTATTTCGTGAACTTCCGCCTCGTCAAGCTTTTCCTGCAATATGTCTTTGAGCGTGTCGATGACAAATTCTTTATCTTTAAGTTTTTCCTGCTTTACTTCTTCGCGCAGTTCTTCGACTATCTCCTCAGCAGTGGTGACGGATATATCCGAACTTATGAGCACCTCCTCGAGGTCGTCATAGAATTCGCTGCCGAACCTGTCGCGCGAAAAGAGTGCGCCTATCGCGTTTGAAAGCGTCTGTTTGGTCTTTTTGAGCGCGCTTGCAAGTTTTGAAAATATGCCCATTATTATCTCCGTAAATGTGTTTGAAAATGGCGTTGGTTGCGGCATATTGCCGCACCAATTGAAAATTTAAGGTCAGGCGACCGTATCGCCGCCGAGGCGCGATTCGACCTCCGACAGCTTGACGGAAACTATCTTGGAAACGCCCTTTTCCTCCATGGTAACGCCGAACAGCACGTCCGCCTTTTCCATGGTGGGCTTACGGTGCGTGATGACGATGAACTGCGTCTTTTCGGCGAACTTTTTGAGGAAGCTTGCGTATCTGCCGACGTTGGCGTCGTCGAGCGCCGCCTCTATCTCGTCGAGCACGCAGAAGGGCATGGGACGCATCTGAATGATTGCAAACAGTATGGCGATTGCCGTGAGCGCCTGCTCGCCGCCAGAGAGCAGGGAAATTTTAGTGAGGTTCTTGCCGGGAGGGCAAGCGACTATTTCCACGCCCGCGTCGAGGGGATCGTCACAGTCGGTATAGTCGAGCTGAAGCTCTGCCCTGCCGCCGCCGAACAGCTCTTTAAAGGTGCGCTTGAAGTTTTCGTTTATGGTATTGAAGCCCTCGTTGAAGATTTTGAGCATTTCGTCCCTTATCTCGTTGAGCGCCTTTTCGAGGTCGTCGATCGCCTTTTCGAGGTCTGCCTTTTCGGAGAGCATCTTCTCGTGCCGCTCGTTGAGTTCCTCAAACTCCTCGATTGCCGTCGGGTTGACGGGGCCGAGCATGGTTATCTGCCTCTTATAGTTGGCGATGGACGAAGCCGAAGTCGATATGTCGTAGTTTTCTACCTTGTATTTGAGACAGCCCTCATAGTCCTCGTGGTACTCCTCCTCAATTCGCTGTTGGAGGAAATCGAGGTCGGCGTCGACCTTTTGGAGCGCCATCTCCTGCGAGTGCAGGCGTTCGGTGAGGTGTTCGCCCTCCGACGCCGTGTCCAGCCTTGCCTTGTCTATCTCGACGACGCGCTCGTTCAAGGTCTTTTTGCGTTCTTCGACCTCGGCAATCTTCGCGACGAGTGCGTCGAGCTTTGCCTGCTCCTCCGAGGAGAGCGCGGCGCGTGCCGCCCTGTCCATGAAATCGGAGAGCTCCCTCTGCATATCGGGAACGAGCGCCTGCAACGAGGCCGCCTTCTTTATGAGCGCGTCCTTTTCGGCGCGGGCGCGTTCGGCGCTCTCCTTATTGGATTTGAGCGCGCTTTCGAGCGAGGCTATTTCGACCTGCATAGAGTTGAGCTTTTCCATCTTGGAGTTGCGCTCCTTAGTGGTGTGCTCGTACTGCTCGCTGACGCTGTCCATTTCGGAATTGACCTTGTCCGACTGCTCGGTAAGGCTGCTTGCGCCTGCGGAAGTCGAGGTATACTGACTGTCGAGTTCGCCGAGCTTTGCTTCAAGCTGTGCGCGGGACTGGCGGTATACCGAATATTCGCTCTCCTTGTCGGTCATGTTGAGCATTAAGTTGGAGAGTTTCTGGTTAGCCGTGGCAAGTTCGAGGCGGGCGTTTTGCAGCCTCTCGTCGAGGTCGCGCCCCTCCGCTCTCGCGGCGGCGAGCTCCTGCTCCGCTTCCTTCTTCTTCTCCTCGGCGCGCTGAAGCGTCGCGCGCTTGCCGGCTATTTCGTCGGATATGTCTTTGAGCTTGCGCTCGTTGGCGAGCAGGTTGGCAGAATTTTCCCTGCGGCTGCCGCCCGTCATCGAACCCGAAGTTGCGATGAGGTCGCCGTCGAGGGTGACTATCTTGAACGCGCGGGGATATCTGCCCGCAATTATCGTCGCGCTCTGAATATCGTCGCAAATAAGCGTATTGCCCAAGAGGTTATGTATGACGTTTTCATACTTCTTGTCGTAGCGGACGAGGTCTATCGCCAGCCCGACCGCGCCCATTTCCTGACAAGCCGACTTTATCTGCTGGCTTTCGTACCTCGGGCGGAGCGCCTCGATGGGGAGGAAAGTCACCTGACCTGCCCTGTTGGCTTTGAGATACTGTATGAGGTAACGCGCGTCGTCCCTCGTCTCGGTTATGACGTTCTGCATTGCGCCGCCGAACGCCGTCTCTATCGCAACTTCGTATTCCTGATCGCAGCTGACGACGTCGGCAATCAGCCCCATTATCCTCGAAGACAGTTGACTGTTGCCCTTGGCGTCGGACATGAGGCGCTTTACAGAATAGATATAGCCCTCGAACTTATCCCTCAGCGCCGTATAGGTTTTGAGGCTCTGCTCGAGCGAGAAAATCTGCGCTTCCGCGTCGTAAATGCGCTTGACGTAGGTCTGATATTTGTCGTTCGCCGCCGCTATCTTTTCGCGCGAGCTTTCGGTGAGCTCGTTCTCGCCGCCGAGCAGTTTGTTGAGCGATTCCTGTTCGGCAAGCACCTGACCGTATTCGCCTTTGAGCCGCTCATATTCGCTCCTGGCGTTATCCATCGCCTCGTCCATTTCGCCGAGCCGCTCTTTGATAAGCTCTTTCTTAGCCGACAGCGAACCGATATTTTCCTTCATTTCGGTGAGGTCCTTGAAGGTATCCATGACCTTCTTGCGGTGCTCGCCCGTCATTATTTCATAGTTTGCTATGCTCTCCGAGAGGGCGGCGATCTCGCTTCTGAGTTGTTCGCCCGCGGCGTTGAGCCGCTCTATCCTCTCGCCGTTCTTGCCCGCGTATTCCTCCGCGCGGCGGATCTCCCTGTCGAGTTCGACCGTGCGCTTGGCTGAAAACGCCAGTTCTTCCTGCGCCTGCTGGAGCTTGTATTTGACGGCGTTGGCGCGTTCCCTGAACAGCTTGCTTTCGCCCGTGCTCCTTTCGAGCCCGACCGTGAAGGCAAGCCGCTCCTCGTTGAGCGATTTGAGCACTCCGTCCGCGCCCGAGAGCGCTTCCCTGCACTTTTCATAGTCGCTGAGGAGGTTATTCGCCAGCTCGTTGTTCTGCGCGATCTGCTCGTTTATCTTGTCTATGCGGGCGTTAATCTTCTCCCTCTCGCCCGCCGCGCCGTCGTGGCGGTATATGTAGGTGTTGATCTCGTGCATTCTGAGGTTGGAATAGAGGTCGTTATACTTGCGCGCGTTGTCCGCCGCCCTCGAAAGGGGCGCAAGCTGACGCTCCACTTCCTGCATTCTCTGTGCGTACACGAACAGATTGTCGCGCGAATAGTTGAGCTTTCGCTCCGCGTCAGCCTTTCTGTCCTTGAATACGACTATGCCCGTCGCCTCCTCGAATATCGAGCGGCGTTCCTCGGGGCGGGAGTTCATTATCTGCGCTATTCTGCCCTGTCCGATTATCGAGTAGCCCTCTTTCGCCGCGCCCGCGCCGTGAAGAAGCCCCGTAAGTATCTTCATTCTCGACGGCTGCTGGTTTAGAAGGTATTCGCTCGTTCCGTCCCTGTAAAGGCGGCGCGTCATCTCCAGCTCGTCCGCGTCATAGTCGAATATACGGTTGGTATTGTCGAAGGTCAGGGTAACTTCGCAAAAGCTCGTCTTTTTGCGCTTTTCGGTGCCGTTGAAGATGACGTCCATCATCTGCGAACCTCTCATCACCTTGGCAGACTGTTCGCCGAGAACCCAGCGTATGGCGTCGGCTACGTTGCTCTTTCCGCAGCCGTTAGGGCCGACTATGCAGGTGACGCCGTCGGTCAGGGGTATCTCAGTTTTGTCGGCAAACGATTTGAAGCCGATAAGTTTTATGCTCTTGAATTGAACCATATCTATTTACCGTCCGTTGCGGTTTGCATTAAATATTCGTAAGCCGCCTTTGCAGCCAGCTTCTTTGCCTTGGCAAAATTGCCGCCCTCGGCGGAAAATTCCTTCCCGTAGACGTTTACCGTGACGCGCATTACGGGCTGTTGCGGCGTGCCGATCTGCTCCTTTACATATTCGGGAGGGCGCTTGCCGCGCGCCTGCAATTCTTCCTGCAAGGCGGAAATATAGTTGAACGAAACTTTGAGCGGCGAGAGCGTGGAGAGCGCAAATTTTCTCGCCGCGCGCAGCCCGCCGTCGAGATATATCGCCGCCGTCACCGCCTCGTAAGCCGAGGGTATTGCCTTTTTGTTGTGCGTGTCGCCCTTGTCCTTTAAAAGTTCTTCGTCGAGTTTGAGCCTGTCCGAGACGAGCGCGAGGGCGTTATCCGAGAGATATTCCTGCTTCTTTTGAGAAATTTCGCCCTCCGAAAGCCCCTCGTTGAAGTACTTTTCCGCCACGATGAACGTAAGCAGAGCGTCGCCCAGACATTCCAGACTTTCGTTGTTTCTTTCGCCGTCGTACGACGAGAGCGTCAGGGCGAGCCGCAGCTTTCCCCTGTCCTTAAATCTGTAACCCAGCCGCCTCTCTATGCTTTCAAAGTCCATTTAATCTTCCTGCTTGATGAGATTGTCGAGGTCGACGCCCGCAAGCATCTCCTCTATCTTGGGAATGAGCCCGTTGCGGTATATCGTCAGGGCGTTGAGTATGGAATTCTTTATGGATACGGGCTTGGACGAGCCGTGGCTCTTTACCACGACCTTTTTGAGCCCGATGAGCAGCGCGCCGCCGTATTTGTTGAAATCGAGGTTCTTTTTGAGGCGCTTTATAGCCCCGCTCATAAACAGCGCGCCGATGAGCGCCGCGGGCGAAGACGTGAACTGCTTTTTCATGTTGGCGAGTATCATCTTGGCGCAGCCCTCGACCGATTTGAGCGCCACGTTGCCCGAGAAGCCGTCGGCTACCGCGACGTCTACGTCGCCGTAATTTATATCCCTGCCCTCGATATTGCCGATGAAGTTGATGTTCTTCATCTCCGAAAGGTATTTGTAGGTCTCCTGGCGGAGCGGATCGCCCTTGTGCTCCTCCGTGCCGTTGTTGAGAAGCCCTACCCTCGGGTTGGATATGTTGAACCCCGCCTGGGCGTAAGCCGACGCGAGTATGGCGAACTGGCAGAGCATAACGGGTTTACATTCGGCATTCGCGCCGCAGTCGCAGAGCAGCGTAGTGCCGCCGCGCACGTTGGGCAGCGCGGGGCAGAGCGCGGGGCGCTTAATTCCCCTTATTCTGCCCAGAATGAGCTGACCGCCGACGATAGTCGCGCCCGACGAGCCTGCGGTTACGAGGCCGCAGATATCGTCCTGCTTTTTGAGCATCCAATACGCCGCCATGAGCGAGGACTGTTTGCGCTTTACCGCCTCCGTGGGGCTGTCGTTCATGTCAATCACGTCGGGACAATCGACTATTTCCAGCCTCGAAGTATCGTACTTGTATTTTTTGAGTTCGGCTTCGAGCACTTCCTTTCTGCCCGTCATTATTATATAGAGGTTCTTGTCGGCGTTGAGTGCCGCCGCCGCGCCTTCGCAGGTGGCATAGGGTGCGTTGTCTCCGCCCATGCCGTCGAGCAATATTTTATCCATCTCGTACCCCCTGTACATAGTATGATTGAAAATCAGCGGTTGATTTCCTGCAAGGTAAAAATATTCCTTCTAAAATTATAACACAGAAAATCGCGATTGACAATAATATTTCGGTAAGTTAAACGCGTAATTTCAATAAGCCGAAAAAACGATTGACATAAAGGGCGGCGTCTGTTAAAATATGGACTGTCGGACGCGCGAAAGGCTGCGCCGAAATATCTGGAAGGTTGGCTGAGTGGTCGATAGCGACGGTCTTGAAAACCGCTGAAGTGAGAGCTTCCGGGGGTTCGAATCCCTCACCTTCCGCCATTAGGGAATAATACGAACTCTGAAAACGGGTTCGTATTATTTTTTGCCGTTGATTACTTTGAAATTTCAGGCTAAGGGGCTACTTCGACGCGCAGAAAGTTTTTATGCCTATCGACGGATGAAAGGCGGAAATCGGAATTAAAAAAACAGAGCCGTACGCAAGGGAGGCGGGAAAGCACGATTGGGGCGGCAATATGTGCCGACGAACGCCGACAAACGCCGCCGAGCGCTTATATTTTTGTTGATTTTTTGATAGGAAAATGTTATAATTGAGAAAAAAATTTAAAAGGCAGAAATAATCGATGAGGATATTCATTCTTTCGGCATTGCTGTTGATATATGTTGCGGTTACACTCTTTTTGTCGCTCAAACTGAGAGACATAATCGTCAACCCCGCAAAATACGCTCACCCGCAGCTCGTTGCGGAGGGCGACTATCTCATTGCGACCAGGCGTCCCGTTCTGTTTTTCAAATCGCTCAGTCATCAGTACGGCATGGTTGTCCTGCCCATTATTCTGGTGCTTTTAGCCGTGCAATTAGGCATTATTTTTCTTTTGCACGGACTTTTTTTAACAGGCAACACACCCATATTTTTCGGTACGGCATATATCGGGGCTCTCGCCTCAATGTTCACGGATATATCTTTGGCATATATCATTGTGATTTCAATAAAGCGCCCGTTTTTCGATGTCGCGGCGAGAGAAGCAGTCAACGCAAAAAGCAGGCAAGATTGTTACAAGCGCCTCTATATGGCATCTCTAATATTATTCGTCGTCACTTTCCCCTTCTATGCGCTGGCGGCAAACAATTACTGCGGCTATAACCAGGACGGAATAACCTATTCCAAATACTTTCAGATAGGGGCGCGAACGGTGAGGTACGAGGACATTGACGGCGTACAGATAGACATTCACCAGTCGAACAACGGCAAAGTCGATTGCTTTGAATACATACTTATCTGCAACGGCGACAGCATAGACATCAACGAGCCGAATACGAGCAAAAAGTTCTTTACGGACGAAGTTTTTGAAGTTCATAAATACATTGAAGCCAAGGGCGATTGCGACGCTTTCATTACGCCGCTGAATGAGATTACGCAGTCCTTCATCAACGGAATGGACGACCGCGAAAGAGAGATTGCCCTGTACATATTCGAGGGTTTTCACAGATGACGGGCAGCGGGCAGGCACAATATTGCGCCTGCCCGCCCTTTAATTTTCGCCCGAATTATAATTGCCGCGCAGATTGCATATCATTATTGTATGAGCAATAATCTTAAATTCTTGCTGACGGCGGCGGCGATAGTCGTCGTGGCGGCGCTGGGCAGCGTATTCGCGGCGCTCGGGCAGGACTGGTACTCTGCCCTTATAACGCCCACTCAATGGCCGCCGAGCGTACTCTTTCCGATTGTGTGGAGCGTCATCTACGCCCTCGCGTTCTTTGCGATAGGCTTTTCGCTCAAAGACCGAACGGACGGCAAAAGGCTGGCAATAGTCGCGGCGGTAAACGGCGCGCTGAACGTACTGTGGTGTCTGATATTTTTTACCCTGCGGCAACCGCTTGCGGGGCTAGTGGCGATAATACTCACCCTCGTCGCCGCCGTTGCGCTGGTTGCGGAAATATACAGAATAAACAAGATTTGGGCGTTTATTATGGCGCTGTACCCGCTCTGGGTGAGCCTTGCGACCGCGCTCAACCTCGCCGTGTGGATACTAAACTGAACAAAATGCACGCCTGCACATATCGGCATATTTGGTGCGGGCGTTTTTCGCGCCGACAAATAAGGCATATATTTTTTGCAAATTATTTAAAAGTATTTGACAAAGCTGAATATTTTTAGTAAAATAGTTAAGCTGTCAGTCAGGGGCGCATATTATTTCAACTGATTTTCGGCGACATAGTCATCTGCACCGTTAGCTCAACTGGATAGAGCGTTGGTCTACGGAACCAAAGGCTAGGGATTCGAATTCCTTACGGTGCACCACGAAAAAGACCAGAGCAAAAATTGCTCTGGTCTTTTTCGTTGTATGTCGGCAAGAGTTCTACCCTGCGCCTTTTGTTCCGTCGAACCGAAGGACGAGCGCATACAATTCATAGAATGGTGTAGTACACCTTTCGTGTATGCGCGAGATGAGCGAGCACATAACCACGTGCGAGCGGTGACCGAAAACGGCGTTTCCCTTGCGACGTTTGAGACGGGATTTGAATTCCGTCCGCCAAAATTCCTACGGGGATTTTACCCCCCACCGCCTTTAAAAAATACAGGGCCGCCCGAGAACGGGCGGCCCTGATGACAGTTTTTGCAAAAGAGCAACTATATTGTCAGAAAATCGAGCTTTTTCACCTTAAAGGATAAGCCGTAATTTTTCTCCCCGATAGAGGTCGTCAGATCACTTTATGAAGGGGAAAATCTTGCCGAAGAACGCCGCTTTTAAGACTTTCTTCTTGTAGAGCACTGCACAGACCGCATATACAAGCACGAGTGCGCCCGCAACGCTGCCGACGGCAATACCCGCAATAGCTCCGCCCGAAAGTCCTTCCGGTTCGGTCGTATCGGTGGGATCTGTGGGATCTGTGGGATCGGTCGGTTCGGTCGAGACCTCCTCGAAAATTGCCGTCAGCTCGATGTCCTCGGATACGGTAAAAGTATACGTTTCATTCGTGCTGATTATCGTTTCGCCGCCGTCCGTGCTCCACCCCTTGAACTGTTTGCCCGCAGATGCGGAGTTCGCCGTGACGGTAACCTAATCGCCCGAAACGACGACGACTTCCGCGTCGTCTCCGCCGTTGATGCCGCCGCCGGAAACGGTTACCCTGTATTCATGCAGATTAGTCAAGCGCGCCACTTTTTTGCCGTCAACCAGAAGGGTATATTCCGCCTTATCCACAAACGAAGCGTCCCACGCCCCTTTATACAGCAGAGTACCGTCATAGCCGTACAGGCAGACGTCCTCGTCACTGAAAATCAGGAACTTATCTCCGTTGAAGACGTCGCCATAATTTTCGTATTCATTCGTAAAGTCAAAAGCTGTGTCGTAGATAACAAGTCTTCCGTATATTCCAAAACAGCCATTATAGCACAACAAACTCATCTTTCCGCCAAGTATAACGCTGTCGCCTGCACAGGAGATGCCTAACTCATACATAGTTGCCAGGGTTATATCGCTGTCTATTACAAGCATATCTCCGTTATCTACCTCAATTCCCCTATTAGCCGAGATGACCGAAATGTCGCTGTTTATAATATTGAGATTACCCTCTCCCAGGAAAATTGCACTGTAAACTTTTTCGACATTGAGTACGCTGTCCGAAATCAGCATCTCACCGCCATAATAGGGAATATACAGTCCGCAATCCGGGCCATATATAGATATGGCACTGTCAAACACGGAAAGATCTTCTGCGGCACCAATGGAAACACCCTGAGCACTGCCTTCAAACGCAACATTCTGAAGGGTGACGGATGCGTCGGAAGACAAGTTAGTACCATACGATTTTAAATTCAGACTTAAATTTTCTAACCGCAGATCTCCGACAGAATAAATTGCCGTATCACTTTTCAGGATGCTCAGTACAGAAACCTGTGCGGCTGCGCCGCAGATCGTCAGCTCGCCTAACCCGTAAATGGCGACATCGACATAAGCTGTCATGGAGACGTTTCCCTCAATTACGACGGTGGCGCCGTCGGGAAGGCAAATCAAATACTCAAAATAATTATCGCTATAAAAACAGCACCCGTCCATCAGAGTAAGCGTCAAACTTTCGGCATCCCACTTCCAGAGGGCTTGCGGCTGCGGTTCGGGAATGTCCGCCGAAGTAAAATCGAGCCCGTCCGTAAAGACGGTTGTGTCTTCAATCGGTTCAACATTGATCTGACAGATACCAGATACGGATATATTATATCCCCAGAACGCGATGTAGTAAACGCCGTCTTCCGGTATAAGGTAAAGCGCACTTTCACCGTAGCCATTCGTGTTGTCATAGTTGGAAAAATTGCCCCTGACATACTCACCTTCCAACTGACGATAGATTTCTATAACTGTATTAGTTTTTTCGGTGACGCCGTAGAATTCAAGCTTCAGCAACTGCCCTGCCTCCGCCTCGACCTTTATGAGCTTGCCGAACGTGCCATGGTAGTTAAGACCATAAAGCGTGCTGCCTTCGCCGCCGAGATCTACCGTGCCGCTGTACGGAAGGGCGGTTTCGGTGAGGGCATCAAAGCCATCCTCCAAAGACATTACTTCATACACGCCAGCAACAGAGATTTCCAAATTGCACAGACCTGTTGAAGAATTAGAATATTGCCTGAACGCAAAACCATATATACCATCTTCAAGTATTAAGTAATAAGCGCTTTCACCATAATAATTTTTGTTGTCGTTGTCGTAATATTCCAAACCTTCGTATGCGTCATCCGACTTCCGATAAATTTCGATCATCGTATCGACGACAAAGTTGCTGCCGTAGAATTCAAGTTTCAGCAACTGCCCTGCCTCAGCCTCGACCTTTATGAGCCTGGCATAACGATTGTTGCCATCGAAATTATACAGCGTACTGCCTTCGCCGCCGAGATTTACCGTGTCGCTGTACGGAAGGGTAACCGTATCATCCGACAGGGTAAACGCCTCTATCACAGGATAGATATAGTCAGTAATATCGGCGCTGACAGCCGTACTTATAGAATTTCCGCTGACATTCCACGCCATGACGGCAATCTATTTTGCGGTGGAAGAAACGTCCGAAATAGTGAAGGCGTTGTCGCCTGCGACCATTGGTTGGGTACTTATCTAGCTCCAATCGTCAGGCAGGGTTTGCCCGTCCTCCAAGACGACGCAAGCATAAGTGCCGGCGACGTCGCTTTTGAAGGACACGGAAAGTTCGCCCTGCTTGCGCAGTGCGCTCACATTGGTGATGACCGGCTTGGGTAACCCCGTAGGAATCTGAGACACCGTCTCAGAAATCTGATACAGCTGATCATTCAAAGTGTACCCTAATTTAATAGTCAACGTCACCGAGCCCTGCTCTGCCATGGCGTAGGTGACGTCGATCTGTATCTTACAGGGCTGCGTCACGTCTTCGACAGACATGTCCTGGCCGTCGGGTTCGGTTTCATACCAATACAGAGTGACGCCTTCGAGCGTCACTTCCGACGGCACGATCACATTAATCTCAATGTCTATACTTTCGTCTGCAAAATAGTACTCCCCGTTCAGAGGCGAGCTGACGATCTCATAGCTGAACGATACGCCGTTTTCGTCCGGCTCTGACGAGACCGCCGCCGCAAACGCACTGCCCGAGGGCGCAAACGCCGCGAGCATGACCGCCGCGCAGAGCACGGTCGACAGCGAGAGCAGAACAACTAAAAATTTTTTTAAAGTCCTTGTCATAAAATTCCTCCTTCATATACGGCTATAAGAATATTCTGCCGCAACGCACCGAAAGAGAGCCGCCGCCTCCCCCTTTCGGCTCCGCAGAACGCGACGACGCCCGCGGGCAGATTAAACTTTTAAGTAAGGCTTTCGTGTGGCAGGCGACGCCGACGAAAAAGCGCGCTAAGCGGCCGCCCGAAATTGCCGAAAGACAGCCCGTCTTTTGCCCTGCGCGACGGGTATTTTCATCTTTGCCCTTCGGCGGTTATTGCGCCCCTCTGCATCGACGGACGCGGCAGCGATTGCCGCATAAGTGCGATTAAGTAAACAATCGATATATATGCCGTTTTTATTTTGTCAAAAATTGTCCGCTATGTCAATACCGACGGAAAAATTGCCATTTTTGGCTTAATGAGCTCTCTGTCTCTCTCCGTCGCGGAAAAATTCAACCGCGGCGGGGAGAGAAAAGCTGCGGGCGCTTTCAGAAAGCGCCCGCAGCCGTTGCACGATTATATTATATTTGTCGGTCTGAATAAATCTGACCTGTCCGCGTCAAATGTGCGGACGGTTATCTCTCAATAAAGGCGGTCAGTCCTGCTGTTCGTCGTCGCCTATCCCGCGCGAGAGCTTGCGCTGTTCGTCGACAAACTGTTGCGCTTCGCCGTTGCCCGCTGCGCCGTCGGAGGCAAACTCGACGGGGCGGTGCACGACTATCTGCGTGAACGGTATGCTTATGCCGTTGCGGTCAAACAGCAGTTTGAGCTGGCGGTTGAGGTCGCGCTCGACCTGGAATTTCTGCATTTCGGGGCACTTCGCCGTAAAGCGGAGCGTCACGCCCGACGAGCCGAGAGAGGAAACGCCCATATAGAACGGACCTTCGGCAATGTCTGGGATATTCGCGCGCATTTCGTCGAGGTTGTTCTTTATTATGACCTCCACCCGTTCGAGAGATTCGCCGTACTCGATATCTATTTCCGAAACGGCGAGCGAGAGCTGGCTGGTCATATTGACGAGCGTGCGGATGTCCGAGTTATTGACGACCTTTATGTCGCCGCCCGCGTCCTCTATCTGCGTGGTGCGTATGCCTATTTCCTTGACCGTGCCGCGGAAGCCGTCCACGACGATTATGTCGCCGACGTCGAAGATATTTTCAAAGACGATGAACAGCCCCGCAATTATGTCCTCGATAAGCGGCTGAGCGCCGAGGCCGACGATTAAGCTGAGTATTCCTATACCTGCGAGCAACGCCGTGGTGTTTACGCCCCACGTGCTGAGCACGGCGAATATGAGCACTATTACGGCGATATACTTAATGAAACTGCACAACAGGTCGACGAGCGCCTTGCCGCGCATGAGAAAGCGCGTTACCTGTTTGAGCACGAAGCGCACGACGAACGAGAGCGTCAGGAGGAATATTATATAGCTTAGCGAGCGCAGCCATACGTTGGGCTGCGCGGCGTCGCCGAAGATATTTATGCCGTTATAGAACACGCTGTCTTCGGCAAATATCCATTTGCCCGCAATGAGCAGGACGAAATAGACGAGCGCGATGATAAGCCCGACTATTCTGCACGCCAAGGCGACGACGTCGCGTTTTTTTGCCGTTTCTGTCTGCTTTTCCATGAGTTTATTCCCCCTTATCGTACATTGCCCCGAAGGGAATGATTTTTAGTTTTGCGCACCGCCGTCAGGCAGTGCTGATCTGAGGCAATACCGTCGAATAGAGCAGGCTGCCGTCGTCGAGGAATACTTCAAGTTCGTATTCCGCACGGGTATCGTCGACGGCGATATACGCCAACAGTTCGCCGTCCTCTGCCGAAGTCGCCCTGCCGACCTCCTGCCCGTCGCTGCTAACGACGAGAATTATCTCCCTCAAATCGGGGTTGTCGAGCGTGTAGAACAGCATGAGCTCCGTCTCGCCCGCCTGCCGTTCGGTAAAGGTGAAGATTACCGCCGGCGTGGAGAACTGACCGACGAACATATAGTCCATAGTGTACGTGTCGCGTATCGCCACTTCGTAAGTCGTGTCGCGCGTAAGCCCTTCGAGGACGACAATTCCGTCCTCGCCGCTCATCAGGGTATCGCAGAGTTCGCCGTCGAGATAGACTTCGTAATAGGTATTCTCCAAAGCCTCGCCCGCAAACTGCAATTGCAGAGTATCGAACGAACTCTCCGTGACCGTCGCCGTCAGGCTCTGCGTTACGGGCAGGGTGTATATCTCCTGCTCGTAGATTACGTTGCCGCGGTCGTCCTCCACCGTCAGGACGTATCGCGTATCGGGTTGAAGCCCGACAAATTCGGACATCGGCTCGTAATAACCTCCGATATTATACTCATTATCATAGCCGTCGCCGACGAGACGGACGGTCGCATAGTGACCTTCGGGCACTTCCGCCGTCACGGTATGGCTGATCATCGTCTGATAGGGCATTACCGAGACGTCGTAGAGGGAAATATACGGCGTGGTGAAAGTTTCATAGTACAGCCAGTCGCCCGTGTCGACGTCGGTTATGCGTATTTCATAGTCGGTTTCGGGGCTGAGCCCTTCGAGCTGTAAAACCGGATAGTCCTTGGTGAAATCGCCCCTGTACGGCGTTTGGTTGACGTAGACGTTGAACAGGTCGGGCAGGTCGTCGGAGTTGAATTGCAGGAATATCATCTCGGGCGATACGCCCGTTTCGACGGGGACGAGCGACGGCTCGTAGGGGAGCGTCGTGTAGGTCTTTGAATAGTGCACCTTGCCCGTCTGATCGCATATCGTGGCGAGATAGTCGGTGTCGGGCATAAGCCCGCTGAAACTTACGCTGTAAGTGTCGTCCTTGGAGGTGAGCGGTATTTCGCCCTCGTACCCGACGCCCGAGAGATAGAGCGTCAGCGAATAGTCGCCGACGTTTTCTATCCTGAAATCGAGCGAGATGCCCGTCATGGTGACCACCGCCGCGAGCAGGGTTATCCTGATTGCCATGACGACGACCGCGACGGCTATGACCGCGCCGCCCGCAACCGTGCAGGCGACGGGCGCAACCCCGCCCGCGAGCAGTCGGTCGGTGAAGGTGCGCCTCTTGCGCTGCGGCGTACTTTTCTGCGGCCTTTCCGCGCCCTCGTCAGAGCGCGTTTCGGGGGAGCGATAGACTTCTTCGCAGCGGAAAACTTCTTCCGCGTGCGCGTTCTCGCGCCAAGACGACCGCTCGGAATATCTCTTGTTTTCGTCGGATGCGAAGTATTCGCGCATGGCTCAACCCCCTTTTTCATACTTTCCGACCTCATTATAACACAGAAAAAGTATAATTAAAATACCTAATCTAAAAATAATGTCATGTTTTTTAGAATTTATGGCGATTGCGCTGCCGTCGGCAAAGAAACGGGCAAAAAATTTGTACTTTTTTTAATTTACCGCCCCTAAAATCGTGACAAACGGCGAGGCATATAATATAATATCAACTAATTATCTATCGGTGGGTGAAAAATAAACCATGATTTCTTTTCTCATTCGGCTGTTCGTAAAGGACAGGGACAACGTCGCCGATCCCGCGGTCAGGGAGAGGTACGCAATGCTGTCGAGCATTACAGGCATAATACTCAACGTGCTGCTGTTCGCAAGCAAGCTGACGCTGGGCATACTGACCTTTTCGGTGGCGGTCATTGCCGACGCATTCAACAATATGTCGGACGCAAGCTCGTCCGTAGTCACGCTGATAGGGTTCAGAATGTCGGGCAAACACGCCGACAAAAAGCACCCCATGGGGCACGGCAGGCTGGAATACATAAGCGCGTTCATCGTGGATATGCTGATAATAGTCGTCGGCTTCGAGCTTCTGACTTCGTCGGTCGAGAAGATCATCACCCCGCAGCCGCCCGAGGTCAGCGACGCGCTGCTTATCATGCTCGGCGCGGCAATACTCGTCAAGCTCTGGCTATTCTTCTTCTACGGCAAGATTGCAAAAAAGATCAACTCGGCGGCAATACGCGCCGCCTCGTTCGACAGCATTTCGGACACGGTGGCAACCTCGCTCGTACTCGCCTCCGCGCTCGTCGCGCGCTATACCGACATAGAGATAGACGGCTGGGCGGGCATTGCCGTCGCGGCGTTCATTCTCTTTACGGGCATTAAGGCGGCTAAGGAGACAATCGAACTGCTGCTCGGTTCCTCCCCCGATCCCGAATTCGTGCAAAAAATTTACGACTTCGTAAAGAACTATCCGCAGGTTATCGGCATACACGACGTGATGGTGCACGACTACGGCCCCGGAAGGCTTATCGTTTCCTTCCACGCGGAAGTGCCGTCGGACAGCAATTTCAACTATGCCCACGACATAATCGACTGCATAGAACGGGATATGCACGACAAGTTCGGGTGCATAGTAACCATTCACATCGATCCCATAGACGTCAACGACGAACACGTCGGCGAGATGAGAAAACTTGCCGAACAGTGCGCCAAAGAGGTCGACGAGAGCTTTACCATACACGACTTCCGAATGACCTACGGCGGAAAGCACTATAACCTGATATTCGATCTGTGTATTCCCACGGACAGCAAATACGACGACGAACAGGCCGCCGAACTGGTAGCAAACAAAATAAAGGAGAAGAACGAAGATTATTTCGCCGTCATCAAGGCGGAACACCCGTTCGTATGACGATTGAAAAGCGTAAGCCCGTCGGAGCAAACGTTGCTCCGACGGGCTCTTATTTTAACTTTATCTCGGGCAATCTGGTAACAGACATCAGAACGGATATAAGCCCCGCGACGCCAGAGGACGTCAATACCATTATCCAATTTATCTCCGACATAACCGACATAACCCCGATGTTTGCCATTGCTGTCTGCGCCACAGTCCTTATGGCACGGATAAGCGCGTTTATAACCCACGCAAAAATTTTTTTTCTTTTCATACAGACCATTATATGAGCTATTGTCACATTACCGTTACCGCAACATATATTGATTATTGAGAGCGTAAGCTCTGAATATTATTTTCTTATGGAGACATTAAATGTCGGATATTATAGATAACAAGCAGACTTGCCCCACAGTTGCATATCAGCTTTCTTCGGTATGCGTACCCGTAACCGTAACGCCCTTTGCCACGGCAGGCGCAACGATTACCAGATGTTGCAAAAAAGCCTACCGTAACGGCAGGCGAATACACCTGTAACGGTGTAAAAAATGGTCAGTGCGTATTCACGATAAGTCAGGACGTATGCATAGAAGTACCCATAGAATTCGGCGCGACGGCAGCCGTAGGCGACACCTATGTCGCATGCAACGGAGCGAGTGCAGACGATATCTGTCCCGATTGCATCATGAACGACGCAAACGAGGTCGTTCCTCCCATAGTCAGCGATTTGCCTATCCCCGACGAAACTTCGGACGGAAGTGTAAGCTGATAAATAAGAGCAATCTGCTTAATGAAAAGATAGTCGAAACATCCTTTGTGACTTGAAGTAAAAGGGCAGGGGTGCATATCAACAATGCGCCCCTGCTTGATTTATATTGAATTACTGCACCTCGGAAAATATATTATTTTCTTTGTTGAGCTTTCAAAGTTTTTCTACCGAAAGAGTATATCTGAATTTGCTGCCCTTGCCGTCGTCGAAGTTCATAAAGGGTTTGAGCGTTATCTCGCGCGGGGCGGAGCGATAGTCGTTTATGCCCCACCACGGCTCTACGCAGACGTAGTCGCCGCCGTCCTCGTTAGACCACAGCGCGACGAGCGGACAGTCCGACTTGTAGGTGTAGCGATAGCCGTCGTCCGTGCGGGCGTAAATTGCGCCGCCCGAGAGGTTGCCGAGCTGACAGGTCTTGTACTTCTTGAAGAACGCCTTGTCGAGCGTCAGCGATTTCACCCTGCCGAGAGGGTGCGCCTCGTCGCTTTCGAGCGGGTATTCGAGAGGATATTCCTCGTTCTCGAATGTGAGTTCCGCCCTGCCGTTCGGCGCCTTCATGCCGGGATGTCCGCCGACGTAGAAGGGCATTCTGCCCGACAGCGAGCGCACGAAATAGCCGACGGTCAGGCTGTTGCCTTCGAGCGCATAGCTTATCTCGAAGTCGAAGTCGTATGGATAGTTCTCCCGCGTGGCAGCGTCGGACTTTAAGCCGAGGGTTATCGCCTCGGACGAGAGCGAGCGCACTTCGAGAGAGGAATACCTTATTATGCCGTGAGATTTGAGCGCGCAGCTTTTGCCCTTTGCGACAAAGCCGCCCGCGTGACCGACAATGGGGAAGATGACGACGTCCTGCCCCTTCCACCAGCGCTCGTCGCCCTGCCAGAGCCGCTCTTCCCCGCTCGGCTTATAGACGAGCGAGGTCATGCTGCCGCCGTTGCCGTTCACCGACAGCCTCAATACATCGTTTTCAATCGTGTAGATCATAATTGCCCCCTTACTATGCCGCGATTAAAGGTCGCCGAGCGGTTCGCCGCCGAGTATGTGGATATGCAGGTGGAACACCGTCTGCCCCGCGTCCTCACCCTGATTTATGATGAGGCGATAGCCGTTTTCGCAACCGTTTTCCCTTGCTATGCGGGGAATTTTGGTCAGCATATAGGAGATGATTTCCATCTGGTCGTCGGTCGCCTCCGAAAGCAGTTTGAAGTGCGATTTGGGCACGGCGAGAAGGTGAACCTTAGCCTTGGGTTCGACGTCCGCAAACACGCACATCCAATCGTCCTCATAGACCTTCTTAGAAGGAATTTCGCCCGCGATTATTTTGCAGAAGATACATTGTTCGTCAAGCATTTTTTTACCCTCCATGCTTTTATTCTGAGCGCGACATAGGTTATGACCGACGCCGCGAAAATTGCCGCAAATAAGATGAAAAGTATGGTATACCTCGGCTCTGACAGGTCGCGGACGAAGTCGGCGTCGTAGATGAATACGGTTATGCCGCCGTCGCGTTCGAGATTGTAACCCGTCACCTCCACCTCGCCGTTTATCCTGAAAAACGAGGCGTAAAGTTCGCCGTGGTCGTAGATCTGTTCGAGTATATAGTCCATTCCGTCAACCGTGACGGTTATTAGCGACGGAGTGAAATAATAATATTTTTCGCTCTCCTCGTCGTAGGTCGCAGGATACATATAGGAGTACGTTGCGCCGTCCTCCTCGACGGTCTGAATGACGCTGACTATTCTGCCGTCCTCCTCCACCGTCCTGTCCGCGTCGGATATGCTCTCGTCGTAGGGGCGGTCGGGATCGGCGGAATAGTCGTGCCCGTCCTGCATGAACAGCACGAAGCTCTGCGCGCTGTCGAACGACTGAGTTCCGTAGGTTTCCCTGAACGGAACGGCGCAATAGAATATTGCCGCGAGCGACATGAGAAAACTTCCGATGACCAGCGCGAGATGTCCCGCGTGTTGCCAGTATTCGGGCATGGTCTTGTCGAGAGATTGGCTGTCCGCGTCGAACGCCTCGCCGTCGGAAGCGGCGGAAAATACCTTTTTGCGCGACGACGAGAGCATTGCCGCGCTGACCGAACAGCCTATTATGACGTCCGCACCGTAGATTATGCCGAGCGCGACGCTTTCTACGGGCAGATCCCACAGAATGTGCAGCCCGCAGCTTAAAAGCAGTACGGGATAGAATACGACGTTAGACAGATGTCTGTCGAAAAAGCAGTACGCCCAGCCGACGATTGCCGTCCAGAGCGTGTGCGTACACAGCGCGGACAGTCCGCGCGCCATGCCGACGCTTATCATCGAGGTGAGGTTCATTGCGGGCAGGGCGTTGGACTGAACGAAGATATAGCCCATATCCTCGCAGACCGAAAAGCCGCAGCCGACAGCCGCGCCGTACAGAAAGCCCGCGAGCGGACTTTTCTTCTTGGCGATTATTATGGCGACTATCGCCGCGCCCGACTTGCAGAGTTCTTCAAAAAAGCCGACATATACGGCGTTGAGCCACTCGTTGGGTGCGGTGAATATGCTGTACAGCACCTGAACGAGCACCTGAGCGCACGTGCCGCCGATGAGCAGCGTGAGGCACACGCCTATAAAGGAGAGGTCGCGCTCGGGATAGAGCTCGTATAAAAACAGCAGGAAGGGCAGATTGAAGCAGATTGCCGCGAGCAGGTTGGCTGTCGGGGCGTACAGCTCGTTATTAGTAAACCTTATGATGAGCAGGAATACGGCGTAAAGCCCGATGAGCAGCGCAAAAAGCCTGATATACGCCCAGGGGTAACAGCGGTTGAGCTCCCCCGACTTACAGTTTATGCCGCGCGTGAGCAGCTCGCAATACTCCTTGCCCGTATGGCGGCGGAAAGTCTGCTTTATGAACGTCGTCAGTCTGTTGCCTGCACTCTTTGCTACTTTTAACATCTTAACCCTCTGTCGCGAGCGCACCGTCCCTGAACGGCTGACCGAGCACTACCGCGCCCCTGCCTTCGTGCCTGCCCGCGAGATAGACTTTGATATAACCCGCGGTATAGCCCTGGGTATATTCGCCGTCAAAATCTTCAAATATTACCTCGTACCGTCTGCCCGTGCGGGCGGTTATGTACGATTTTTCCGCCTCCTCGCCCCTTTTAAGCAGCCTTTTAAGACGCTCTGACTTGACAGCCGCAGGCAGGTCGGGCATATTCCACGCGACCGTGCCCTCCCTCGGCGAAAACGCGAATGCGTGAACGCGGGCGAAGCCGACCTCGTCTATTATCGAAAGGCTGTCCTCGAAGTCCTCCTCTCGCTCGGCTGGGAAGCCGGCTATTATGTCCGTGGTTATCGCCGCGTCGGGGAAATACTTATAGATGAGCGCACACTTTTCAAGGTATTCCGCCCGCGTATATTTCCTGTTCATGGCGCGGAGCACCGCGTCCGAACCGCTTTGGAGCGACAGATGAAACTGCGGCGCGAAATCTTTAAGCGCGCCGAGCGCTTTTAAAAGCTCGCCGTCTATCACGCTGCATTCGACCGAGCCCAGCCTTATGCGCTTATCCGAAAAGCCGAGGCGGGAAATCAGCCCCGCAAGCCCCCTGCCGCCGTCCGAATAAGCCGAAATATTTATGCCCGTAAGCACTATTTCGGGCGAGGCGCAGCGGGAAATTTCGTAAATTATGTCCTCTGCGGGGCGGGATTGAACCCTGCCCCTGAGATAGGGTATGACGCAGTACGAACAGAAATTGTTGCACCCGTCCTCTATCTTGACGAACGCGCGGGTGCGCACCGCCTTGGGAAGGGCGAGGCGGTCGGGACAGCCCAGCCCGAAGTCGCAGGAAATTTCGGCGACTACCTGCTCTTTATTCCTCGCGCCGCCGACGTATCTGACGCCCTTGTCGGCAAACTGCACTCCGTCCTTTTCGGACGCGCAGCCGACGACGTACACCGCCGCGTCGGGGTTGAATTTCCTTGCGCGGGCGACGAGCTGACGGCTCTTTCTCTCCGCCTCCCTCGTCACGGCGCAGGTGTTTAAGACGTATATATCCGCGGGCGAAAGCCTGTCGTCGGTCTCAAACCCGAGTTCTTCGAGCGTCGCCATTATCGAGGCGCTCTCCACCTCGTTGACCTTACAGCCGAGGGTAAAGACCACCGCCCTCATTTGAGTTCACCCGTCAGATACGCCGCGAGCGTACAGGCGGCGACCGCCGCAGTTTCGGCGCGGAGTATACGCTTGCCGAGCGTTACGCCCGCAAACCCGAGCATTTTTGCGGCGGCGAACTCCTCGTCGGAGAAGCCGCCCTCGCTGCCGACGATTAGCGCGACGGACTTGCCAAGCGCAGATAAATCGCAGTCGGTCGAGGTTGCAAATTCGCAGAAAAACAGCTTATCGGAATAGCCGTCGCAGGCCGCAAGCGCGGAGGAAAGGTCGTCGAAGCAGACGACTTCGGGCGCGCGGGAGCGCAGGCACTGTTTAGCCGCCTCGCGCGAGACGCGGTTGAGCCGCTCTAACTTGCCCTCGCTCATATACGCCGCGCAGTACTTCGATGAAAATACGCCTATGCGCGACACACCCAGCTCTACCGCCTTCTGCACGACGAGTTCGGTCTTGTCGCCTTTGAGTGCGCCGCAAAGCAGGAATATGTCCGCCTGCGGCTCTCTGTCGCCGACGATTGCCCCCGTAATATGTGCCGTCAAAGCGCGTTTGTCTATCTTTGCAACTATCGCGGGGTATTCCCTCCCGCTGTTGTCGAGCAGGGTTATTTCGCTCCCCTCCGTCACGCGCAGGACGGTCTTGGCGTGGGTAAATTCCTCGCCGTCGACTACGACTTCCGTAACTGCGGGATAGTCAATTCTGTCGACGAAAAATCTTCTCGGCGTACTCATTATGCCCTGAACGCGAGGGCGTTCCATTCGCCCTTTTTGACCTTTTTGTCGAGCGTCAGTCCCTGCGCCGAATACACCTCTATAACCCTGTCCAATTTACAGTCGATTATGCCGCTGAGAATGAGCACGCCGCCCTTTTTCAGGTTTTTGGGTATGGACGGGGCGAGGTTTTCGAGTATGTCCGCCGTGATGTTGGCGAGCATTATGTCGCCTTTGAGCGAGCTGTCGTCCAGGAGGTTGGAACGGCTGACGACTATTTTGTCGGAGACGCCGTTGAGTTCGGCATTGTGCCGCGCGCTTTCGACGGCGACTATGTCTATGTCGGTGAGATAGGCGTACTTCGCGCCGAGCTTGACGGCTGATATGCCGAGTATGCCGCTGCCGCAGCCCACGTCAATGCACACGCTTTCGGGCGTGAGGTACTGCTGCAACAGCTCTATGCACATCGAGGTAGTCTCGTGCTCGCCCGTGCCGAACGCCATGTTGTTGTCGAGCTTTACTATCTGCTCGCCGTCCTGCCTATCGTATTCGATCCATTCGGGCACGACGACTATCGCGCCGAGGTGAATGGGGCGGAAATGCGTGCGCCAGATCTCTATCCAGTCGTCGCCCTCTATCTCGCGGCGCGTCATTTCGAGCGAGCCGAGCGACAGAGCGCCGCCGCAGTTTGCCGCCATTTCCTCTATGTCCGCCCTTATCTCGGGCACGACTTTCGGCGTGTCGGAAAGCGCGATGAACGCCTTGACCATTACGTCGCCCGAGGTATCGTCCGCGAGCCCGTCCTCCATATAGTCCCAATACTGCGATTTGTCCTTTTGCAGGGCGATTACGTCCTTTACGTCGGATATTGCCACGCCGTAGGTCGTGTACCGCCACATTATGTCGGCGATGAGCTCGCTGCCCTCGCTGGTGGTGTGAACCGTGAGTTCGGTAAATTTCATCTTTTAACCCTTATTTAATCCAAACCCCGTCCATTATCAGAACGGGGCTTGCGTATTCCGATTATTCTTATTTCATCTTGGTGAGGCGTTCCGCCGTTTCGAGCGAAGCCTCGTCGGGAACCTGCTTTTCGCTGCCCTCCGAATAGGAGCCGACAAAGAATTTTGCCTTTTCGGGGGATATTACCGTGCCGACGCCCGCGACGCAGCCGCCCGGACAGCCCATGCCCTCTATGAGGCAATTCTTTATCTTGCCCGCCTTCGCCTGCATGAGTATCTTCTTACAGTCGGCAAGCCCTTCGGCGTGGTAGACGTTGACCTCGGTTTCGGGATAATATTCCTTTATGGTGCGCTCGATTGCGGCGGCAACCCCGCCGGCTACGGCGTAACCTCTGCCCGCGCCCGTCGCGCTCGTCGTGTCGAGCGGGCTCTCGTCGAGCGTTGCGGGAACTATCTCCTTTGCGGCGAACATTCCGTTGAGCTCCTCAAAGGTCAGGACGAAGTCGACGAAGCTCCTTATCGTGCGCCTCGACGCTTCAAGTTTCTTTGCCGCGCAGGGGCCGATGAATACCACCCTCGCTTCGGGGTGAACTTCCTTGATCTTTCTCGCCGTGGCGACCATGGGCGTAAGCTCCTGCGAGACTTCCTCTACGAAGTCGGGGAACTGCGTCTTGGCGAGCACCGCCCACGCGGGGCAGCAGCTGGTAAGGAGGAAGGGCAATTTGCCCGTCGCAACCGAATGGACGTAGTGATGAGCTTCGGCAATACAGCCGAGATCCGCGCCCTCGGCGACCTCGTACATATCCGAGAAGCCGAGCTTTAAAAGCGCCGTCTTGATCTTGCCGAGCGTCGCCTTGGGGCCGTACTGCCCGACGATTGCGGGCGCGACGGCGGCAATAATCTTGTCGCCCTTCTTTATCGCCTGAATGAGCTGGAATATCTGCGATTTGTCGGCAATCGCGCCGAAAGGACAGGCGGACATACACTGACCGCAGGCAACGCAGATTGAATTGTCTATGCTTGCCCTGCCGTATTCGTCGGAGGAGATCGCCTTAATTCCGCAGGCGTTGGCGCAGGGGCGTACTTTATGGCTGATTGCGTCGTACGGGCAAGCCGCCTTGCACCTGCCGCACTTTATGCACTTCGACTGGTCGATGAAAGACTTGCCGTTGACAATGGAGATTGCGCCGCGCGGACAGCTCTTTATGCACGAATGGGCGACGCAGTTGCGGCACATATTGGTTACTTCGTACTCGTTGTCGGGGCACTTGTCGCAAGCCGAGGGAATGACCTGCATGAGGGGCGGTTCATAGTACTTGTCCGAAATATTGCTCTCGGTAAGTCCCTCGGTGATATGTACGGGCTTATTTGCAGGACGGAGCGAAAGTCCCATCGCAAGGCGCACCCTCTCGGCGGCTATCTGCCTCTCCCTGTATACGCTCTCCCTGTAATGGGGAACTTCGTCGGGGGTGATCTTGTAGGGAATTGCCTCGATGTCGCCCGCAATATTGTCTGATTCGTAGGCTATCTTTGCAATCTCGCAGAAGACCTGTTTTCTGAGATCGGTAACAACGCTCTGTTCTTTCATCTTAAAATTTCTCCATAATTATTATTTGATTTTACGGTACGCTGAAATTATAACATAACGGCGAGCTTTTATCAACTGCCTCGGGAGATTTTTTTGGCGCAACGCCGCCTATTTTTTACATTTTACCTGCCTTTCACCCGCCGCACCCGACATTTTACTTTTTTATTACATTTATGACACGGCTTTTATACTCCTCGGATTGATATTGCGCGGCGTTTGTGTTACAATTTCTTCGGAGGCAAAGATGAAAGGCAAAATATTCGTCCTCGAAGACGATCAATCGATAAGCGGGCTGATAAAGGTTTCGCTTGAACTCAACGGACTGACGGTCAGAAATTTCCCGACGTGCAGGGAATTTCTCGACGCGGTGCAGGACGAGCGCCCCGACGTCGCCCTGCTGGACATAATGCTGCCCGACGGAAGCGGGCTGGACGTAATGAAAAGCGTTAAAAGCGCGCACCCCGAAGTATGGTGCATAATGCTTTCCGCGCTCGGCAAGGAAGAAGACAGGGTGAACGGGCTGAACCTCGGCGCGGACGACTATATGCCCAAGCCCTTTTCCGTGCTCGAACTGACGGCGAGGATTAACGGCGTTATTCGCAGAAAGGCGGCAAAGACAAAAATTTCCTGCGGGGAGCTGACGCTCGACGAGGAGACCATGGAAGTGCAGCTTTCGGGAAGCAGGCTTTCGCTCAACCGAAAGGAATTCGAGCTGCTTAAATTCTTTATGAAAAACCCCGGGAAGGTGCTGACGCGCGATACGCTGCTGACCGAAATATGGGGCTATGAATCGGGCGAGACGAGGACGCTCGACAACCACGTCGCAAGGCTGAGAAAGCTGGGAATAACCAACCTCGAAACGGTGTTCGGCGTGGGCTATAAATTCACGCCTTGACCTGATAATTGCGGCATACTACGGGGGCAATATGAGAAAACGCATACTTATTATATCCCTTATAACCACCCTGCTCGGCATAATATTTTTCACGCTGGCGTTCACGAGTTCTTACTATAACGCGGTCATAGACCAGCCAAAGAGCGTTCTGCCCGTCTACTATAATATGTACGACGAGGAATATTCCTTCGACGACGACGGGGCAAAGGCGCTTTCCGAAAAGCTGGGCGGCGCGCGCGTGACGTTCATAACCGCCGAGGGCGAGGTTGCGGGCGACAGCAGCGGCGAGGAAAACCTGCCCAACCACAGCGACAGGGAGGAAATTGCCGAGGCAATGGAAAGCGGCGAGGGCTTTGCAATAAGAAAGAGCCAGACGCTCGGCGAGAATATGGTATATTATTGCAGGCAGACCGAGAGCGGCGACCTCGTGAGAATTGCCATTTCGACACAGTCAGAATGGGCGTTCCTGCTGCGCAGCCTGTCGTCGGTAATTACCTATATACTCTTAGACATAGTCGCCTGCCTGCTGTTCACCTATTTCGCCACCTATTTCATGCTTCGCCCCGTCGAGGAACTGACGACCAAGGCGACGCTCGGCGGCGAAGTGAGCACGGGCTATCCCGAATTGAAGACTATCTGCGACGTATTGAACGAGCGCAACCGCAGCATAAATTCGCAGATGAGAGAGCTGGAAAACGAGCGGCTGATGGTGCAGAAGGCGCAGGACAGCAAAAACGAATTCATCGCCAACGTCACGCACGAGATGAATACCCCCCTCACCTCCATAAAGGGCTATGCCGAACTGCTGTGTTCGGGGCAGCTTTCGGAGGAGCTGAGGCAGACGGCGTATTCGACCATCTCCGCGCAGACCGAAAGGCTGACCAACCTCATCGCCTGCATAATAAATTATAACGAGATAGACAGCGACGACCTGCCGCCCTACGAGCTTGACTTTACGAAGATAGTCAGGGAGACGCTTGCCGTAGTCAGACCTGAGGCGGACAAGCGCGGCATAGAGCTTGTCGACCGCACAGAGAACAACATTACGGTAATCAGCCGACACGAGATGATGAGCGAGCTTGCGGGCAACCTTATACGCAACGCCATACGCTACAACAAGGACGGCGGCAAGGTGATCGTCGAACTCAACTTCAAGCACTTTTCGGTAGAGGATACGGGCATAGGCATTGCGCCCGAAAATATGGACAAGGTATTCTCCCGCTTCTTCACCGTCGATAAATCGCACAGCGGCAAGAACGGCGGCTTCGGGCTGGGGCTTGCAGTATGCAAGAAGATCTGTCAGCGGCAGGGCTGGCACATCTCGGTCGAGAGCAGGCTGGGCGAGGGCAGCAAATTCACCGTAGATTTTTCGCTCAACTGAATTGGTGCGGCAATATGCCGCGATTAACCTGAATTTTAACGCGCAGACGCGCCCCCTTCCTCTGACTTGGGAAGGGGGCGCGTCTCTATGTATCCCATTGAATTTTAACCCTTTGAAGGCGATAAGCTTTTACGCCGATTATGCCTGCGAGCCGACTGCTTTTGCGGCTTTCCTGCGCTCAGCGCGCCGCCTTGCGACGGCATAAATTATCATACCCGCCGACGCGGCAACCAGTCCGACGGCGATGATTATCGCGCAGTTCATGAAGAACTGTTCGGGCATTACGAGAATTATCTCGTCCGTGCTTGCGTCGAATATCCAGTTGTCCTTGCCGGGGAAGAACAGCGAATGGAATGCGACGAAAGCCCTGTCGAACCCGACGGCGGCGACGAGCAGCACGAGCATGACGGGCAGGGCGAGGGCGATTATTCCCGAAAGAAAGGCAGGTCTGAAACCAAACGGGCGACAGAGCCTGACGACCTTGAACGCGTCAAGACAGCCTATAACCACGGCAACGACCGCGCCGCCGATAAAGCAGCCGAGGTTGAGGTTAAAGAGCACTTTGCAGTCGACGAAGTGCGACATTCCGCTTTCCGACCATTTGAGGGCGCCCGTGCCGAAGTCGTGCCCGGGCAGGGTGAGGTAATTGAGGACGTCGTCGTAAGCCGCCTTTATGGTGTCGTACGACCAGCCCGTCGCCTCCTCCATTCCCAGCGTCTTTATCTGGATATAGTAGAAAAACCTGCAATAGATGGGAAGCCCTATCGCGAAGGTTATGGCAACGACGACGAGCGCGGCGATGAACAGCGCGGTGAGCGCGCCGCGAAAAATTTTATTTTCCCTCATTCTTGCCCCTCCCGAGTATCAGTCCGCCGCGACGCGCCGAACAGACTATGCACACCTGCGAGGGCAGATAGAACGCCCACATTGCATAGCTGACGAAAGTAATCAGCCCTTGCGGCAGTTCTACGCCGAGCACGCTGTCGAAGTTGTGCAATCCGACGCAGACGTCGCAGCAGAAGAACAACACGAGACCTATCGCAAACAGCGTGTTTTTATAGCCGTATCTGCCGAGATACGCCGCCTCGACGAGGTTGACGAACAGCATTACTATATATATCGTCACGACGGCGACGAGAAAGTCGAGCGTGGCGTACATTTTGAGTATTGCCATGACCACCGCCGCGAGCAACACGCGCACGGCGAGCGTTACGCATATCTTGCCCGGTCTGTCCGCATACAATCTGTAAAGATAGGCAAACTGAGTAATGATGAACGTGCATACGCCGAGTTCGTAGTTGTCGTCGCGAACGAGTATGAAATAGTCCGAAAACGCCGTGAACGCCAGCGCGACGGTGAGGACTATGCCGTCCCTGCCGCAGAAATAACACATACTGCCCGCGACCGCGAGGCATACGAGTATGGACGAATATTTGAGATATACGGGATCGCTCCCGCCCGCCGCGGCTATTGCGTTGAATGCAACGTAAATTGCCGCTTCACAGATTATAAATATTGCCAAAACTGCCATGTAAGGCGAAAATTTAACTTTCATATTCACTTCCGATTTTCACCATTATAGTATAAGGTCAGAGATAAATCAAACAATTTTCTTATTTTTACAATTTTATTACAAATTTGCGGTGAGCTTTTTTACAACTGAGAGCTATTATTGAGGCACGAAAACAAGAAAAAACAGTTAGAGAAAAAAAGGAGTATTTTCTATGAACAAATTTGTAAAGATCATCATGAGCGGCGCGCTTGCCGCGGCAATGGGCTGCGGAATGGCAGCACTGACGGGTTGCGGCGGAGACGAAACGGGCGGCGAAGGCCTCAGCGGCGAACTCGACATTTCGGGTTCGACCTCGGTCAACCCCCTCATGCTTCTGCTTGCCGACGCATTCGAGAACGAAAACCCCGACGTGTCCATAAACGTCGGCGCGGGCGGTTCGAGCGCGGGCATTTCCGACGCAAAACAGGGCAAAGTAGACTTCGGCATGGCGTCAAAGGAAGTTGACGAAGCCGACCTCACCACCGTTCAGATAGCGATCGACGGCATCGCGCTGATAGTAAACAGCGCCTGCACGGTTACGGAAGTCACCAAGGACGAAGTTTATTCGCTGTACGTCGACCACACCGCCGTTCAGGGCACGGTTGCCGACGCGGTTTCGAGAGACGCTTCCTCCGGCACGAGAGAGGCGTTCGAGGAGCTTATAGGCATCAAGGGCAGCGACGCTTCGATTTACGACAATATGCCCGAATTCTCCAATCAGGGGCTGGTAGTCAACGAAATAGAGAGCAACAACAACGTAATGGGCTACGTCTCCCTCGAAGCGCTTGCGGGCAACAGCAAGATAAAAGGGCTCAACTATAAGGCGACGGCAGACGCGACTGCGGTTGCGCCCACGACCGAGAACGTAAAGAACGGCAGCTACACCCTCTCCCGCCCGTTCAACCTCGTGTACAACACCAAGAACGGACTGAGCGAGCTTGCCAAAGCCTTCCTCGACTTCATCTTCTCGGAAGAAGGCGCGGCGATAATTGCCGCCAACGGTCAGATTACCGTCGAGAGAAACTGACAAAAGCAGGGTAAAAAGTAATGGCAAATACCGACGTAAAAGTTAAGAAAAAGCTCTTTACGAGGGGCAATTTTGCAAATACTTTCAATTCCGAAAATATCGCAAAGGCCGTATTTATTGCCTTTGCGGCATTTTCTATTCTCGCAGTATTTGCAATAGTCGTATTCATCCTCTACGAGAGCATACCCGTATTCCGCGAGATAGGTTTCTTCAAATTCATATTTTCGAGCGAGTGGCAACCCGCCAAGGAGCTGTTCGGCGTATTGCCGATGATAGTGACGAGCATAGTGCTTACCGCCTTGTCAGTCGCGATAGGCAGTATTCTGGCGATATTCACCGCCGTATTCATGGTATATTATTGCCCCGTCTGGCTCAAAAAAATCTACTCGCAGGTAATTAACCTGCTTGCGGGCATACCCTCGATAGTCTTCGGTCTGTTCGGTCTCAAACTTTTGAAGCCGCTGCTCGAAGATCTCACGGGCGTGCGCTCTGCCTACGGGCTGCTTCTGAGCGCGTTAGTCCTCAGCATAATGATACTGCCGACGATTGCCTCGATTGCCAAAAACAGCCTTGAAAGCGTGCCCATGCAGTACTATGAGGGCTCGCTCGCACTCGGCAACACCAAAAATCAGACGGTATTCAAGGTAATGCTGCCCGCGGCGAGGAACGGCATAATAGCGGGCATAATACTCGGCATAGGCAGAGCCGTCGGCGAAACCATGGCGGTGCAGTTTCTTCTGGGCGGCTCGGTTTCATACCCCATATCCTTCTTCCTGCCCATACGCTCGCTGACAAGCAACATCGTTCAGGAGTTCGGCTATGCCGAAGGGCTTCACAAACAGGCGCTGATTGCAACGGGCTTCGTACTGCTATTGTTCATTCTCATAATTAACCTGTGCCTGTGGATGGTAAAGAAGAACAATGCCGTCGCGGGCAACAGCTTCTTCACGCGAAAAATAAAAGAGGGAGAAACCGAAAAATACCACGACTATAAGCGCACGGGTACCGTTCAGGACGTACTGTGGATATTGAGCTATATCATAGCTGCGATAGTCGCAACCGTGCTTGTCACCGTCGTAGCATTCATACTCATAAAGGGGCTTCCGAATATCTCATGGCACTTCCTTTTCGGCAAGAGCACCAACGCAAACGTCACGCTTGCGCCCGCCTTCGCAACGACGGGATATATCATTTTAATCTCGCTGGTCATAGCCTTGCCGCTGGGCATCGGTGCGGCAATATTCCTCAACGAATACTCCAAACGCGGCTCTAAATTCGTCAAAGTCGTAAGGCTTTTCATAGATACGCTCGCGGGCGTTCCCTCAATACTTTTCGGACTTTTCGGAGCGATTTTTTTCGGCACGGTGCTTGATATGGGTTACAGCATTTTAGGCGGCGCGCTGACGATGGTACTGATGATACTGCCCACCGTCATCCGCTCGACCGAACAAAGCCTTTCGGAAGTCCCCGACTCGATGAGAGAGGCGTCGCTTGCGCTCGGCGCAGGCAAACTCAGAACGATTTTCCTCGTCGTTCTGCCTCAGGCTCTGCCCGGCATAATCACCGCCATTATCCTTTCGATAGGCAGAATAGTCGGCGAGAGCGCCGCGCTTATATTCACCGCAGGTTCGGCGGTCAAAATGCCAAAGAGCATAATGTCGCAGGGCAGCACCTTTGCCGTTATGATGTACAACTTTATGACCGAGGGGCTTTCCTCGAAAGTCCCCCTCGCCTACGCGACGGGCAGCGTTCTGATAATATTAGTATTGATTTTAAACATACTCATCGCCGTAATAGAGACGTTCTTCCACAACAGGGCGACGGGCAAGAAGGGAATATTTAAGAAAATGTATGACAAACTGACAAAGAAAGAGGTCGCAAATGCAGAAAATTGAAAACTTTAAAATCGAGGGCGGCGTAGCCGTTTCGGTGCGCAACATGAACCTGTTTTACGGCACGTTCCACGCGCTCAAAGACATAAATATGGACTTCCCCGAAAACCAGCTTACCGCAATGATAGGTCCGTCGGGCTGCGGCAAGTCTACGCTCATAAAGTCATTGAACCGCATGAACGACCTCATCGAAGGGTGCAAGATTACGGGCGAAATCAAGGTCGGCGACACCGATATCTACGCCAAGGGCGCGAACCTCGCAATGCTGAGAAAGAACGTCGGAATGGTGTTCCAGCGCCCCAACCCGCTTGCGATGTCCGTCTATGACAACATAGCTTACGGCCCGCGCACGTTCGGCATACGCAAAAAGAGCGAGCTTGACGGCATAGTCGAAAAGTCGCTCAAAGGCGCGGCGATGTGGGACGAAGTCAAGGACCGTCTGGGCAAATCTGCACTGGGGCTTTCGGGCGGACAGCAGCAGAGGCTGTGCATAGCGAGGGCGCTCGCCGTCGAGCCGCAGATACTCCTCATGGACGAACCCACCTCCGCGCTCGATCCCATTTCGACGGGCAAGATAGAGGAACTGTGCATGGAGCTCAAAAAGAACATGACCATTATTATGGTCACGCACAATATGCAGCAGGCGTTCAGAATAGCCGACAAGACGGCTTACTTCCTCCTCGGCGAGATGATTGAGATGGACGACACAAAAAAGCTGTTCTCCAACCCCAAAAACAAGAAGACCGACGACTATATCAACGGTCGCTTCGGCTGATGTTTCTTTTCCCCTTCCCCCCGCGGCGCGAGAGCGTACGCGGGAATAATTTTACCCGAAAACGGGCGACAGTTTGCGACAAAACCGGAAAAAATATAACAGAATGTTATATATCTTTTCATTCTTTTAGTTGGAAAAGGCTGACTTTTATGGTATAATGGCATTAAGATGCACTTATGCGACGATGAGAATATATCCGCGCGCCGTGCAAATAACCTTTTTTATATTCCACAAGGAGGATTACATGGAGGACAAAATGCCATTCAGCGAAACGGCGGAACAGCGTGCCAAGCTTGAAGCCGTAATCGAAGAATCACACTCCACCCCGGGCTGTCTCATGCACATATTGCAGGAGGCTCAGGCCATTTACGGCTATCTGCCCATCGAAGTTCAGTCAGCGATAGCCGAGAAACTGCACATTTCGCTTTCGGAAGTGTACGGAGTTGCCACGTTTTATTCGCAGTTTTCGCTTCTCCCCAAGGGTAAATACCGCATAAGCGTATGCCTCGGCACGGCGTGCTATGTAAAGGGCTCTGACAAAATACTTGCAGAAGTCGAAAAGCAGCTTGGCATCAGGTGCGGTCAGTGTACGTCGGACGGACTGTTTTCGATAGACAGCTGCCGCTGCGTCGGCGCCTGCGGACTTGCGCCCGTAATGATGATAAACGAGGACGTCTACGGCAAACTTACCCCGGATATGGTCAAGGACATTCTCGATAAGTACAGACAGGAGGAAAAAGCATGACTCCCGAAAAGTTAGACTGCATACGCAAAAAGTATCACGACATAGTGGCTGTCCGCCGCATAATCAGGGAAGAAGGCGAAAAGCTTGCCGCCAAGACCAAATACCGCAAACAGGTGCTCGTCTGCGGCGGTACGGGCTGTACCTCCTCCCACTCGCTCAAAGTTTTAAAACAGCTTGAAACTTCTCTTGCGGAGAACAATATAGACGACGTGCTCGTCGTCAAGACGGGCTGCTTCGGGCTCTGCGCACTCGGTCCTATAATGATAGTCTATCCCGAGGGCGTATTCTATTCGCAGATGACGCCCGAACACGCCAAGACGATAGTCGAAAAGCACCTTAAAAAGGGCGGCGAGGTCGTCAAGGAATACCTCTACAAGGGCACGATTACAGAGAGCGGCGAAATAATACCCTTCGCCGAAACGCCCTTCTATAAAAAGCAGATGAGAATAGCGCTCCGCAACTGCGGTGTAATCGCACCCGAGAATATCAACGAGGCGATTGCCGCAGGCGACTATGAAGCGCTTGAAAAGGTACTGCTTCTGATGAGTCCCGACGACGTAATCAACGAAATGCTTGCGTCCGGTCTGCGCGGCAGGGGCGGCGCGGGCTTCCCCACGGGCAGAAAATGGGCGTTCGCCAAGGCGTCCAAGGGCGACGTCAAATACGTCTGCTGCAACGCCGACGAGGGCGATCCCGGCGCGTTCATGGACCGTTCGGTGCTCGAGGGCGATCCGCACTGCGTACTTGAAGCAATGGCGATAGCCGGCTATGCGATAGGCGCGCACAACGGCTTCATCTACGTCCGCGCAGAATACCCCGTAGCCGTGGCAAGGCTTAAAATAGCCATAACTCAGGCGAGGGAATACGGACTTTTAGGCAAGAACATACTCGGCAGCGGGTTCGACTTCGACATAGAAATACGTCTCGGCGCGGGCGCGTTCGTCTGCGGCGAGGAGACGGCGCTGATGAGGAGCATTGAAGGTCACCGCGGCGAGCCCCGTCCCCGTCCTCCCTTCCCCGCCGTCAAAGGACTTTTCGGCAAGCCCACCATATTGAACAACGTAGAGACCTGGGCGAATATCAACCCCATAATAATGAAGGGCGCGGCGTGGTTCTCGTCGATTGGCACGAAGAATTCGTCGGGCACAAAGGTATTCGCGCTGGGCGGAAAAATTACCAACGTCGGCCTCGTCGAAGTGCCCATGGGCACGACGCTGAGGGAAATAGTCGAGGAGATCGGCGGCGGCATACCAAACGGCAAGGCGTTCAAGGCGGCGCAGACTGGCGGTCCTTCGGGCGGCTGTATCCCCGCAGAGTGCATAGACGTTCCCATAGACTATGACAGCCTCATTCAGATAGGCTCCATGATGGGCAGCGGCGGCATGATAATACTCGACGAAGACACCTGTATGGTCGACATTTCAAAGTTCTATCTCGAATTCACCGCAGACGAGTCGTGCGGCAAGTGTACGCCTTGCAGAATAGGCACAAAGAGGCTTTTACAGCTGCTCACCAAGATTACAGACGGCAAGGGCGAACCCGAGGACATAGACAAGATCGAAGAACTGTCCAACCACATGAAGCAGTCGTCGCTGTGCGCGCTCGGTCAGTCCGCGCCCAACCCCGTACTCTCCACCCTGCGCTATTTCAGGGAGGAATATGACGAGCACATCACCAAAAAGATTTGCCGCGCGGGCGTGTGCAAGGCGCTGTTCACTTACCATATCGATCCCGCCAAGTGCAAGGGCTGTACGCTGTGCGCAAGGAACTGCCCCGTACACGCCATTTCGGGTTCCGTCAAGCAGCCGCACGTCATAGATACCGCAAAGTGCGTAAAGTGCGGACTGTGCATGGCTAACTGTAAGTTTGACGCCATTGAGAGAAAGTGAGGTGTACGATGGAAACTAAGATGATTAACCTTAAAATTAACGGAATACCCGTAACCGTTCCCGAAGGAACGACCATTTTACAGGCGGCAAGGCAGGCGCATATCGAAATACCCACCCTCTGCTTCCTCAAAGACGTCAGCCGAATGGGCAGTTGCAGAATGTGCGTAGTCGAGGCGACGGGCGCGAGAGGGCTCGTGGCTGCCTGCGTCTATCCCGTGGCCGAGGGCATGGAAGTAAGGACGAACACCGAAAAGTGCCGCCAGTCGAGAAAGATGACGCTCGAACTCATACTCTCCAAGCACAAGAAGAAGTGCCTTTCCTGCGAGAGAAACCACTCGTGCGAGCTGCAGCGCCTTTCGCTCGGTTACAGCGTCGACGAGGACAGGTTCAAGGGCGAGGACTTCGTGCTGCCCCTCGACGACTCTACCCCCTATCTCATAAGGGATAACGATAAGTGCATAAACTGTATGCGCTGCGTCAACGCCTGCAAGAAGCAGGGAATATACGCGATAGGTCCTATCGGCAGGGGCTTCAACGTACATATCGGCAGCGCGTTCGACCGCCCGCTCGTCGAATCGCCCTGCGTGGGCTGCGGCCAGTGCGTGGTCGACTGCCCCGTCGGCGCACTCTCCGAAAAGAGCAACATAAACGAAGTATGGGCGGCGCTCTCCGACAGCAGCAAGAAAGTAGTATTCATAACCGCTCCCTCCGTAAGGGCAACCCTCGGCGAGGCGTTCGATATGCCCATCGGCACGAACGTAGAGGGCAAGATGATTGCGGCTATCCGCCGCTTCAACCCCGAAGCGGTGTTCAATATGGACGTCACCGCCGACCTCACGATTATGGAGGAGGCGAGCGAACTCATCAACCGCATTAAGACCAACAAGCCCATGCCCATGTTCACGAGCTGCTGCCCCGCGTGGATAAAGTTCATAGAGCAGACCTATCCCGAGATGATACCCCACCTTTCGACCTGCAAGTCGCCCCAGCAGATGTTCGGCGCACTGCTCAAAACCTATTGGTGCGAGAAGAACAATATCGATCCCGCCTCGCTATTCGTCGTCAGCGTAATTCCCTGCACGGCAAAGAAATACGAGTGCGCGAGAGAGGAGATGAAGGGCGACGTCGACGTTGCAATTACGACGCGCGAACTTGCGAGAATGATCAAGACGGCGGGCATCAAGTTCACCGAACTGCCCGACGAAGAATTTGACAACCCCTTTGCAACCGCGACGGGCGCGGGCGCGATATTCGGCGCGACGGGCGGCGTTATGGAAGCCGCTCTCCGTACAGCGGCGCACATGCTCGACGGCAGCTTTGAAGTGCTCGATTTCTTCGCCGTCCGCGGCAGCAACCCCATAAAGGAAGCCACTTACCTCGTTGCCGGACACACCATTAAGGTAGCCGTTGCAAGCGGCCTGGACAACGCGAGAAAGATCGTCGAGAGCATAAAGTCGGGCGAAAAGAAGTACGACTTCGTCGAGATAATGTCCTGCCCCGGCGGCTGCGTAAACGGCGGCGGTCAGCCCACCCTGCCCGACAGCGTGAGAAACTCTGTCGAACTCAAAGAGGCGCGCGCCAAGGCGCTGTATTCATGCGACAACACCAACAGCTATCGCCGTTCGGCAGACTCGCCCACGATAGACATAATCTACAACGATTATCTCAACTTCCCCAACAGCCACAGGGCGCACGAGATACTGCACACCTCGTACAAACCCAACCCCAAGATCTGACGCGCGGCGCATTGCCGCAAACGAGGGCGGAGACGAAAGCAATTTCGTCCCCGCCCTTTTTTATATATCGTATAACCACAATTCCCTGCGCCGCAACTTTGCAAGCCGCGATACGTGCAATTTATTTTATTTCGCCCCGACTTATGCCGAAAAATTGCAATTGACCGCATAATATGCCGCAACCAACGCACTTTTTCGCGCATTTCAGGCACGGTTTTTTAAAAGTCGGCAAAATGCAATTGCCCCCGCACTATGCCTCAACCAACGCACTTTTTTGCGTGAATAACAGACATATTCCGCCGCCGAAGGCAGAAAATTCAATTGCCCCCGCACTATGCCGCAATTAACGGCTGCTCAGCGGTAAATATGCGCATATCTGCAAGCGTACACATCTTTCGCAGAAAAGTTCTTCGGCAAGTCATCAGTCGAAAAAAAATCATAAAAAAACTGCCCGTCCTCACGGTAAAGGACGGGCAAATTTATGTTGCGATTGCGTTAATTTTCTGCGCGGTTTTATTACTGCTTGCCGACGCTTCTTCCGTAGAGGGCGGAGACGTCGGAGGAATACTTCTGCATTCTGTCGCACGATTTGAGCGTAACCGTCTCCTCGAAAGAGGACAGCTTTTTGATCTGGTCTTTCGTGAGCTTCTGGGGTATGTCTATCTCTACCGTGACGTAGAGGTTGCCCGTGCCGTTGACCGTCTTCACGCCCTTGCCCTTAATACAGAAGCGCGTGCCGCTGGGCGTACCCGCGGGTATGGTGAGGTCGAGCGTGTCGTCGATGCCGGGAACGGAAATCTTGCCGCCCGCGCACGCCGTCATATAGCTGATGGGCACGGTGACGAACAGATCCCTGTCCTCCCTTCTGAGGAGCTTGTGCGGCTCTATCCTGAAATATACGTAGAGGTCGCCGGGATCGCCGCCGTTGGGCGAAGCCTGACCATAGCCGCGCTTGCGGAGCGAGCTGTCCTTGTCGACGCCCGCGGGAATATTGACGGTGAAAGTCGTCTGTTTTCTCGTATAGCCTACGCCCTTGCAGTCGGGGCAGCGCTCGGTTATCTTCTTGCCCGTGCCGTTACAGTCGGGACAGGCGCCGACCTGAATGGTCCTGCCGAACAGGGTATCCTGCTGGAACTTTACCCTGCCGCTGCCGCCGCAGCGCGTACACTGTGAAAACGCCGTGCCGTTCTTTGCGCCCGTTCCCGAACACGCCTTGCAGGGCTCGTTGCGGAAATAGCTTATCTCCTTAGAGCAGCCCTTGATGGCGTCGAGGAAGGAAAGCCTTACGGTCTGGTCGATGTCCGCCCCGCGCGAGCGCTGGGGCGCGCCGCCCTGTCTGCCGAAACCGCCGAAGCCGCCGAACATCGAGGAAATTATATCCTCGAAGCCGCCCATGCCTCCCATTCCGCCCATACCGCCGCCCATGCTTCCCATGCCGGGGTGTTCGAGCTCGAAGTCGTACTGCTTGCGCTTATTTTCGTCGGAGAGCACTTCGTTCGCCTCGTTTATCTCCTTGAACTTCTCCGCCGCGACGGCGTCGCCGGGGTGGAAGTCGGGGTGATATTGCTTGGCGAGCTTTCTGTACGCCGATTTTATTTCGTCCTGCGTAGCCGTCTTGGACACGCCGAGGATTTCGTAGTAATTCTTCTTTTCTGCCATTTTAAGCTAATCTTCTCCGTTTGGGGTAGTCGTCAGGCGCTTTCCGCCGCAATATTATGCGGGGAATGACTGCCTTTTTATACCCGTTTGCAGCGCACGGTAGCCGTGCGCTGCAAATTCAGGCAATTATTTGGATTTATGCTTATCAGTGCTGACGGAATTCGGTATCGTCGCCGTTGCCGCCGTCGGCGTTGCCGTTACCTGCCGCGCCCTGAGCGCTCTGATACATCTTTGCGATGACGGGCTGAATGTCCTTATTGAGCTGCTCGATTGCCGCCTTTATCCTGTCGTTGTCGCCGCTTGCAAGTTCGTCCTTCGCCCTTGCTACCGCGTCCTCGCAGGTCTTCTTGTCGTCGTCGGAGAGCTTGTCGCCCGCCTCCTTTACGGTCTTTTCGACCGAGTCGATGAGGCCTTCGAGCGTGTTCTTGTTGTCGACGGCTTCCTTACGCTTCTTGTCTTCTTCGGCGTACTTTTCGGCGTCCTTGACGGCCTTGTCGATCTCCTCCTCGGAGAGATTGGTAGAAGCCGTGATGGTTATATTCTGGCTCTTGCCCGTGCCGAGATCCTTTGCGGTTACGTTGACTATGCCGTTTGCGTCGACGTCGAATGTAACCTCGATCTGAGGCACTCCTCTGGGTGCGGGAGGTATATCGTTGAGCATGAACTTGCCGAGTACCTTGTTATCCCTTGCAAACTTTCTCTCGCCCTGGAGGACGACTATTTCAACACCTGGCTGATTGTCTGCCGCGGTCGAGAATACCTGGCTCTTTTTGACGGGTATGGTCGTGTTCCTCTCGATTAAGGGAGTCGAAACGCCGCCGAGCGTCTCGATGCCGAGCGTAAGAGGCATGACGTCGAGAAGAAGGACGTCCTTGACTTCGCCGCTGAGCACGCCGCCCTGAATTGCCGCGCCGATTGCAACGCATTCGTCGGGGTTGATGCCCTTGAAGGGCTCTTTGCCCGTAATGCTCTTGACCTTATCGTATACGGCGGGAATACGCGTCGAACCGCCGACCATTATTACCTTGTTGATGTCAGAGTAGGAAAGACCTGCGTCCGCCATTGCCTTTCTCATGGGCTCTACCGTTCTCTCTACGAGGTCTGCGGTGAGGCTGTCGAACTTCTGCTTGGAGAGGTCGATGTCGAGGTGCTGAGGAGCGCCGTCGACAACCGTGATGAAGGGCAGGTTGATGTTGGTCGAGGACATGCCCGAAAGCTCTATCTTGGCCTTTTCTGCCGCCTCTTTGAGCCTCTGCATTGCCATCTTATCCTTGGAGAGGTCTACGCCCGTATCCTTCTTGAAGGTATCTACGAGGTAGTCGATTATCTTGTTATCGAAGTCGTCGCCGCCGAGGTGGGTATCGCCGTTGGTGGCAAGTACTTCAAACACGCCGTCGCCTATTTCGAGAATGGAGACATCGAACGTGCCGCCGCCGAGGTCGTAAATCATGACCTTCTGCGTGCCTTCCTGCTTATCGAGGCCGTAAGCGAGCGCGGCAGCCGTCGGCTCGTTGATGATACGGAGCACGTTGAGGCCCGCGATCTTGCCCGCGTCCTTGGTCGCCTGACGCTGGGAGTCGTTGAAGTATGCGGGGCAGGTGATAACCGCGTCGGTCACCTTGCCGCCGAGATAGCTCTCTGCATCGGCTTTGAGCTTGGAGAGGATCATCGCCGAGATTTCCTGGGGCGAATAACCCTTTTCGATATTTACTTTATAGCTTTCGCCCATGTGACGCTTGATGGAGATGACCGTCTTGTCGGGCTGGGCAACGGCGAGACGCTTTGCCGCCTGACCGACTATTCTCGAACCGTCCGCCTTGAAAGATACGACGGAGGGCGTAGTTCTGCTGCCCTCGCTGTTGGCGATTACGACGGGCTCGCCGCCTTCCATGACGGCCACGCAGGAGTTAGTAGTTCCTAAATCTATGCCTATTACTTTTCCCATAATTATATATCTCCTTAGAATTTTACCTGATTATTCGACGGTTACGGAGACCTGCGCAAAGCGTATTACCTTGTCGCCGCGTCTGTAACCCTTTTTGAGTATTGCCTTGACGGTATTGGGCTCGTCGCCGTCGCCGCAGGGCGTATTTAATACGGCTTCCGCCACGCTTTCGTCGAACTTATCGCCCACATTGAGCGGTATTTCCTCGACGCCGAGCGAAAGCAGAATGTTTGTGAAGTTCTTGACTATCTTGTCGATGCCCGCCTTGGTCTTTTCGTCGGGTGCGGCATCGTAGGCGTAGCCGAAGGTGTCCGCGACGGGCAGAAGCTTTAAAATTGCCTCCGTCTTTCCGTCGGCGTAAGCCTGGGAAGTTGCCGTCTGCGTGCGCTTGCGGTAGTTGTCGTATTCGGCAGAGACCGCATACCATTTGCGCTTATAGTCCTCCGCCGCGGCGAGCGCCTTGTCAAGTTCGGAAGGCTCCTTCTGCTCCTCGGGCGCCTTTTCGGGCTCTGCCTCGGGCAGTTCGCCTTCATCCTGCGGCAAGCTTGCTTCGGGTTCTTGCTGTTCCCCCTCGGCCGTCTGCCGCTTTTGCTTTTTCTCTTTTTCTGCCATGTCTGAATTCCTTGGTTTTTATTGCTTTTCAACTTGCTTACAATATAAATATAAACCTCAAAAAGGGCGTTAAACATTTTTATCACGATTTTTTTGCGGTAAATTTTAGTACTTCCCTCCATATTTGTATATTGCCGCCCCCTTGACGGCAGAAGCTATTAGTGATACAATATGAGTATGCATATCAGAAGATTAAACCTTAAAGGGCTTGCGAATACGCGCGACCTCGGCGGAATGCCCACGGCAGACGGCGGCACGATAGTAAAGAACAAGCTGATAAGGAGCGGAAAACTTTATAAACTTTCCGAAGAAACGCTGAACGCCCTGCGCGATTACGGCGTGACGACGGTCGTCGACCTGCGCATTTATACCGAGTGCGACGAGACGCCCGACACGCTGTGGGAGGGTGCGGAATATTACCACCTGCCCGTTCTCTGCACGGCGACGCCCGGCATTACGCGCGAAAAGAGCATGAGAAAGACCATGGTCATAGAGTCAAAGCGCATAAAGTCGGAGTTCGGCAATGCGGACAACTATATGATCGAGATGTACCGCTCTATCTTCTTTTCGGAAGAACCAAAGCGGCAGCTTACCGAAATGCTCCGCCTGATCGTCGAAAACGAGGGCTGTATTCTCTGGCATTGCAGCGCGGGCAAGGACAGAGCGGGCGTTGTGGCAATGCTTATAGAGAGCCTTTTAGGGGTGGACGAAAAGACGATAATTCAGGACTACGTCGCCACAAAGCAGTTTTTGAGGGGCAAGTTCTTCTGGAATAAAGTCGCGCTGACGGTGGTACCCGTGCCGCGCAGGTTCAGGAAAATCCTCATGGCGATGATGGAAGCCAAGCCCGAATATCTGCCGATACGCGAAATAGACGAGAAATACGGCTCGGTCACCGAGTACTGCAAAAAGGAGCTGGGCATAACCGACCGCGACATAGACATAATGAAGAAAAAGTACGTGAAGTACCCGAACTGACAGACAATATTATAAGGACAATATTATAAGGATATAGTCTCCCTAATTTCTTTGATTGTTGTTCCATAATAACCCCTTATTTTTTTTGAAATCGCATTTTCATTTTCAGAAAGTTGTAAAAAATGTATTGACTTTTATGTATATATGAATATAATAGCTATTGCGATGTCGGGCATTTCCGACCAGGCATTTTTAAACCTACTCGCATTAAAGGGTAACATTTATGTTGCCCTTTATTTATTTTTTCTTATTTTTCCCGCGAATAACCCTTCCCCTGCTTGTTATTGTACTTTTCAGGCACAAAATCGGCGATATCGGACGTGAGCGCAGAAGTTTAATGTACTTGCAGAGTAAAAAAAGGCTCTTGCGGCGGCCGCCGCAAGAGCTTTTTTTATCATTCGACCGTAACGCTCTTGGCGAGGTTGCGGGGTTTGTCGGGGTTTCTTTCCAGAAGCACCGCCGCCTTGTACGCCGTAAGTTGCAGGGCGACCGCCGCGAGCAGGGGCGAGAGCTCGCTATTTACGGCGGGCAGTTTCCAGACGGGTATGCCGACGAGCTGGGCGGCGAGCGCGTCATCGTCGGTTATCACCGCCACCCGACCGCCGCGGCAGAGCACCTCGTGCACGGCGTTTATGCACTTTTCCGCCGTAAGCGGCTGACAGATAACGAATACCGACAGCGTACTTTCGTCGACGAGCGCGAGCGTGCCGTGTTTGAGTTCGCCCGCGGGATAGGCGTCGCTGAAAATATACGACACCTCTTTGAGTTTGAGCGAGGCCTCGACCGCCGCGTCGTAGTCCGCGCCCCTGCCGAGGAAAAAGACGGCGGAGCTCTGCGCGCACTCGTCGGCAAAGAGCGAGCTCATCTCGTCGCAGGCGAGCACTTCGGGCATTTTGCGGGCGACGGCAACAAGCTCCTCCGCCTCCGCGAGGGCGCTTCGGGCGCGGGAGATGAGGCGCAGGGCGACAAGCTGACCGAGATAGCTCTTGGTGGCGGCGACGCAGATTTCCGCGCCCGCGCAGACGGGAACGACAATGTCCGCCGTGCGGGTTATCGCCGAATAGCCGCAGTTGGTGACGGCGATTATCGTCGCCCCGCGCGCTTTCAGAAGGCGCACCGCTTCGACCGTGTCGGCGGTCTCCCCGCTCTGACTGACGGCTATGACGAGCGCGCGCGAGCAGTCGGCGGGAGGGTAATAGCGCAGTTCGCTGGCAATCTCGATGCGCACGTGGCGTTTGCCCGCCTGCTCGAAATACCGTCTTGCCATTAGCCCCGCGTTGTACGCCGTGCCGCAGCCCGTAATTATTATTTCCTCCGCGTCCCCGACGGCGGAGCTTATCGCCGCAAGGTCGGCGCTGCGCGAAAACGCCTCGGCGGTGTCGGCGACGGTGCGGGCATCCTGACAGATCTCTTTGAGCATGAAATGCGGGTAATTGCCCGCGTCAGAGTCGTATTCCCCCCTTACTATGTGCCGTTGAACGCGCGCGACGGGGTTTAAATAGAAGTCGTAAAAGCGCACACCGCCGCTCGTTATTACGGCGATATCGCCGTCCTCCAACACGAAAATATTTTCGGCGTCCGCAGGCAGGGCGGGCACGTCGCTGGCGGCAAATATCCCCTCTTTACAACCGCTGACGATGAGCGAGCTCTTATACCGCGCGACGATCACTCCGTCGAACCCCGCGTACAGCACGGCGACGGCGAAAGAGCCTTTGAGCCGCCTTAAAGCCGCCGCGACTGCGGCGGGAAAATCGCCCGAAAAACAGTCGTCGATGAGCTTTACTATTACCTCGCTGTCCGTCTCGGAGGCGAAGGAGTACCCGCGAGCGACGAGTTCGGCTTTGAGCTCGGCATAGTTTTCGATTATGCCGTTGTGGACGAGCGAGAACGCGCCCGAATTGTGCGGGTGAGCGTTTATATCCGAGGGCGCGCCGTGCGTCGCCCAGCGCGTATGCCCTATCGCCGCCCTGCCCGCAAGCGCCGCCGCGTCCTTGCCGAGCGCACTCACCCTGCCGCCGCGCTTAACAGTCGTTATCGCGCCGCCGTCGAGGGCGGATATTCCCGCCGAATCGTAGCCCCTGTATTCCAGCCTCAGCAGTCCGTCGTAGACCGTCGCCGCGGCATTTGCGCTAAGCGATATTCCGCCGATTATTCCGCACATACCCCCTCCTATTGTCCGTTGAACGCCTCTATCGCCCGCCCGACGACCTCGACGGCGAGAGCGCAGTCGCGCTCTCCCGCGCCCTCGGCGAGCACCCTTATGAGGCTCTCCGTGCCGGACGCCCTGACGAGCAGCCTGCCCCGCCCGCCGAGCAACTTCTCCGCCTCGGCGACGGCCGCCGCAACCGCCGCGTCGCCGAGCGCCGCGGCTTTATCCCTGACCTTGAAGCTCGTAAGTTTTCTCGGCAATCTTTTGAGCCCCCTGACGAGCTCGGAGGCGCGGACGCCCCTTTCCGCCATCATTTCGGACAGCATGAGCGCGGTGACTATGCCGTCGCCCGTGTTCTCTAACTTGCCGAATAAGATATGCCCCGACTGTTCGCCGCCGAGCACCGCGCCGCACTCTGCCATCTTCTCACAGACGAAGCTGTCGCCGACAGGGCAGGAGACGACCTCCACGCCCCTTTCGGCAAGGCTCTCTTTCAGCCCGCCGTTGCTCATTACGGTGGCGACTATGCGGTTGCCGAGCAGTTCGCCCCTGTCTTTCAAGGCGAGCGCGGCGGCGTACATTATGCCGTCGCCGTCGATGACCTGACCGCGTTCGTCGACGCATATACAGCGGTCTGCGTCGCCGTCGAAGGCAAAGCCCGCGTCCAGCCCACGCTCCTTTACCAGCCGACAGAGCGGGCGGGTATCGGTTGCGCCGCAGCCCTCGTTGACGTTGAGCCCGTCGGGTGCGTCTCCGATTACGGAGAGCGTCGCGCCGAGCGCCTCGAACACGTTGCGGGCTATCTTGTACCCCGCGCCGTTGGCGCAGTCCAGCCCGATTTTAAGCCCCTTGTAGGAGTTCGCCGACAGCGCGATGAGATGCCCCGTATAGCGGTTTCTGCCCGCGACGTAGTCTATCGTCCTGCCCATCTTTTCGCCGCTCGCAAAGGGCAGGCTGAGCCTGTCGCCGCCGACTTTGAGCTCGCCGTCGAGGTACTGTTCGATTAGTTCGAGCACGCCCCTTTCCATCTTTTCCCCGCGGCAGTTTAAGAGCTTTATGCCGTTGTCAGAGTATGGGTTATGGCTTGCCGAAATCATCACCCCGCAGTCGAAGCCGTCGCAGCGGGCGACGAAAGAGATCGACGGCGTGGTGGTGACGTGCATTATATACGCATCGCCGCCCGACGCGGTTATGCCCGCCGCCAGCGCATATTCGAGCGTATAGGACGACAGGCGGGTGTCCTTGCCGATAACCACCCTGCACCTGCCGCGCGAGGTAAGAAAATACCAGCCGAGAAAGCGCCCGACTTCAAACGCCTGACGGCTGTCGATAGTCACGCCCGCCCTGCCCCTGAACCCGTCCGTACCGAAATATTTACCCGTCGATATACCTCCCCGCGCCCCTGCCTTCGAGCATTTTCGGGCGCACCCTGCCGATGCACAGCGCGGCGGGCGGAACTTCGCCGCATACCGTCGTAGCCGCCGCAATATACGCGCCCCTGCCGATATGCGAGGGGGCGACTATGTTGCAGTTGCAGCCGATAAAGCAGTTATCCTCGACGATAGTGCCGCGCTTGACTTTTCCGTCGAAATTCGCGAACACTACGCCGCAGCCGACGTTGACGCGTTTGCCCACGCTCGCGTCGCCGATATAGCTTAAATGCGCCGCCTTGCAACCTTCGCCGAGCATCGAATTTTTGATCTCGACGAAGTCGCCTATCCTGCACCCCTCCCCGATAAATGAATCCTGCCTGATATGTGCGTAGGGACCTATCGTGCAGTCGCCGCAAATTCGGCTGTCCGAAACCGTGCTTGCCGACACACTTGTGCCGCCGCCGATATGCGACGAGCGGATATATGTGTTGGGCAACACCTGCGCCCCCGCGCATATATGGCTTTTGCCGACTATCGTGCAGGGCGAATACAGCGTCGCACCGCGCTCTACCACGGCTTCGCCGTCGACGAAGACATCCCTGCCGACAATCTTTACCCCCTTCCTTTTCAGCGAACCGAGCTTCGCCCTTGCGTTGAGTTTTTTCATAGCGATAATGTAGAATATGCCGACGGGCAGGCGAAAGTTGACAAATGACGGCGATTGAGGGCAAAAAAATATGTCCTTCCCCCTGAGGGAAAGGACGCGCGGTCTGCGTTAATTACACATTTTTTTGCGGAAAGATTGCCCGATTAAGGCAAAAATGAGGAAATTTCGCCACAAATATACATGAATATTCAATTATATTCAGAATTTATACATTATTATATACCGCGCAGGTTGACAAAACGCGCGGCAGGTTGTACAATATATAAATAATAATTTAAACTTGACGCCGAATAAGGCGAATTATAATGAGGGAGACACTATCATGAAAATGAAAGGCGCTGACATCTTAATCAACTGCCTTTTGGAACAGGGCGTAGACACCATATTCGGTTACCCCGGCGGAACCGTTCTCGACATCTATGACGCCCTTTACAGAAACGGCAAGATTCACCACATACTGACCGCGCACGAGCAGGGCGCAGCACACGCCGCCGACGGCTATGCGAGGGTTACCGGCAAAGTGGGCGTCTGCTTCGCTACGAGCGGCCCCGGCGCGACCAACCTCGTCACGGGCATTGCGACCGCGTATATGGACAGTATTCCGCTCGTCGCCATAACCGGCAACGTCGGACTGAATATGCTGGGCAGAGACTCCTTCCAGGAGGTCGACATTGCGGGCATTACCATGCCCATAACCAAGCACAACTTCATCGTCAAGGACGTAAACGAACTTGCCGACACAATAAGAAAGGCGTTCAACATCGCATCTTCGGGCAGAAAGGGCCCCGTACTCATCGACATTCTCAAAAACGTGCAGATTGCCGAATGCGATTACCAGCCCGCAAAACCTCTGCCCCCCAAGACGATTGCCGTCGACGAAAAGAGGATAGCGCAGGCTGCACAGGCGGTCAACGAGAGCAAAAAGCCGCTCATAATCGCGGGCGGCGGCGTTGTGGCAAGCAGGGCGTTTACTCAGCTTAAAGCGCTTTCCGAAAAGCTTGACGCGCCCGTCACCTACACCCTTATGGGCAAGGGCGCACTGCCCGACAACGACGAGCGCAACTTGGGCATGCTGGGCATGCACGGCACGGTTGCCGCAGCGCGCGCGCTTATAGCCAGCGACTGCATAATCGCGCTCGGCACGCGCTTTTCGGACAGAGTCGCGCTCAACCGCGAACTGTTCGCAAACGGCAAGAAGGTCATTCACGTCGACGTCGACAATGCAGAATTCAATAAGAACGTCGCCGTTACGCTTGCCGTGCTCGCCGACGCAAAGGCGTTCATAGACGCCATACTTCCCAAGCTTGAAAATAAGGGCGGCGAATGGATTAAAGAGGCGAAAGAAGCGGGCGGCAAGAAGGACGCGATTGTCAACGTGCGCGCTTACGACATACTTAAAGCCGCTTCCGAACTTGCGCCCGACGACAGCCCGCTCATCACCGACGTAGGACAGCACCAGATGTGGGCGGCGCAGCAATACCCGATGAATAAGCCCGCGCTGTTCTGTTCGAGCGGCGGCCTCGGCACTATGGGCTACGGCATGGGCGCGGCGATAGGCGCGGCGTTCGGCACGGGCAAGCTGTGCGTATTAGTTACGGGCGACGGCTGTTTCAATATGAACATGAACGAACTGTCCACCGCCGTCACCGAGGGCGTTCCCCTCGTCATATTGCTTATGAACAACGGCGTTCTCGGCATGGTAAGGCAGTGGCAAAAGATATTCTACCAGCACAGATTTTCGCAGACGACGCTCAATAAAAAGACCGACTATGTCAAGTTTGCAGAGAGCTTCGGTGCAAAGGGCATAGTCATCGACAAGGACGACGACGCGAAGGCAAAGCTCAAAGAGGCGTTCGATTACGCTAAGAAGAATTGCGAGCCCGTGCTCGTAGACTGCCGCATATCCTGCGACGACAACGTATTGCCTATGATTAAGCCGGGCGCAACCTACGAGACGCAGCTGAGAAAAATGGAGGACAACTGATATGGACAGCGAAACCAAGAAATATACGATAAGCGCACTCGTCGCCAACAAGAGCGGCGTCCTGACGAGAATTTCGGGGCTTTTCTCGCGCAGGGGCTATAACATTGAAAGCCTTACCGTCTGCGCGACCGAAGATCCCGACCTGTCGAGAATGACGGTCATTCTCATCGGCGACGAATATATGCTCTATCAGATGATCCGCCAGATGGACAAGCTGGAAGACGTCAAGAAGATAGGCTGCGCGAACGAGCTCGACTGCGTTTACAGAGAACTGCTCCTCGCCAAAGTTGCGGCGACGAGCGATGTGCGCTCGCAGATTACGCTCATAAACGAGGTCTACAAGGCAAAGGTCGTCGACCTGTCGATAGATACCATGATTTTGGAGCTGACGGGCGATCCCGAAAAGCTGGACGCCTACCTCAAAGTCATAGAGCCGTTCGGCATTCTCGAAATGCAGAGGACGGGCGTAACCGTGCTTGCAAGGGGCAGACATACCCTCAAAGACAGAGATTGTTATGGGGATCATGTGAATTGATACTTGGGTTTCGTAATTTTGTCGCTTGGTGACAGCGACAAAATTGACGAGGTTGAGCGGCTCTGCCGCTCTTGCCGCGACTTTCGAGGGCTCTCGATTATCAGAAGTCGCGGCAATTCACACCGCTGCCCGCCTGACTAAGTCGGTCGCACGGAGCGTCAGCGTAGTAGGTGGCTAAGCCACAAATGCGGTGCGCTGGCGCAGGGACGAACGAGCACAATTCATAGAAAGGTGGACACCCACCTTTCGTGTGCGAGCGAGATGAGTGAGCACATAACTTCCCGTGCGAACGGTGACCGAAAGCGCCGTTGTCCTTACGGCGATTGAGAACCCTGCTTGCGCCGTAGATTATTTAAGAAACGGGCAGAAATTTAAATGCAACAATTTAAACCGCGCTTTGACGGGTGCGGCGGAATAATACGGAACGGCGGGGCGCAGGATAACACTCCCCCACCGTTTTGCAAATAAAAAAAGGAACTTTTAAGCTATGAAAAATATATTCAGCGAAGGCGTGGACATGAGCTCTCAGCGCTCGCTTTTAAGGGCGCTGGGTTGGACTGACGAGGAGATGAATAAGCCGATTGTCGGCATAATTTGTGCGCAGAGCGACATTATACCCGGGCATATTCACCTTGATATGATTGCCAAAGCCGCCTCCGAAGGCGTTATCGCCGCGGGCGGAAAGCCCGTAATAATGCCCTCGATCGGCGTTTGCGACGGCATAGCCATGGGACATTCGGGAATGAGATATTCCCTGCCTTCGAGAGAGATAATAGCCGACAGCGCCGAAATACTTTTAAGGGCGCACGGCGTTCAGGCGGCGGTATTCATCGGCAACTGCGACAAGATTATTCCAGGCATGCTCATGGCGGCGGCGAGGGTGAATATCCCCTCTATATTCGTTTCGGGCGGCCCCATGCTTGCGGGACACGTCCGCGGCAAAAAGACCTCGCTTTCTACGATGTTTGAGGAAGTCGGCGCGTACAACGCGGGCAGGATTTCCGCCGAGGAACTTAAAGATTTCGAGTGCAACGCCTGCCCTACCTGCGGCTCTTGCAGCGGTATGTTCACGGCGAACAGCCTCAACTGCCTGTGCGAGGCGCTGGGAATGGCTTTGCCCGGAAACGGCACTCTGCCCATGGTTTACAGCCAGAGGCTTGCGCTTGCAAAGCGCGCGGGCGCGGCGGTTATGAACCTATTAGAAAAGAATATCCGCCCGTCGGACATAATGACCAAGGCGGCTTTCAGAAACGCCGAAACCGTCGATATGGCGATAGGCGCGTCGACGAATACCGTACTCCACCTCATCGCGATCGCGCGCGAGGCGGGGCTGAGCGACAAGCAGGTTTCGGTCGACATACTCAACGAAATAAGCGAAAAAACGCCCAACCTCTGCCGTCTTGCACCTGCGGGCGAGCACTATATCGAGGAACTCAACGAGGCGGGCGGCATTTCCGCAGTAATGAAAGAACTGCTTGACGCGGGGCTTTTGGACGGCGAAGTAATGACGGCGAGCGGCGTTCCGCTTAAAGAAGTGGTCAAAAACGCGCACAACCTCAACCCCGAGATAATACGCCCCGTAGACAAGCCCTATTCCGCACAGGGCGGGCTTACAATATTGAAGGGCAACCTCGCGAAAGAGGGCAGCGTCGTAAAGAAGTCTGCGGTCGATCCCAAGATGCTCGTACACAGCGGCCCCGCAAAGTGCTTCGACAGCGAAGAAGACGCTATGAAGGCAATTTCGGGCGGCAAGATAAAGGCGGGCGACGTAGTCGTCATCCGCTATGAAGGGCCGCTCGGCGGCCCGGGAATGAGGGAAATGCTCACCCCCACCTCCGCCATCGTCGGCGCGGGACTGGGCGACACCGTCGCGCTTATAACCGACGGCAGGTTCTCGGGGGCGACGAGGGGTGCGGCGATAGGTCACGTCTGCCCCGAAGCCGCCGCGGGCGGACTTATCGGCATACTCAAAGACGGCGACATCATAGATATCGACATAACCGCCTGCACGCTCAACGCGCGCCTTTCCGACGAGGAGATAGCGAGAAGATACGCCGAGTTCAAACCGCTCGTCAAGCCCGTTACAGGCTATCTTGCGAGATACAGACAGAGCGTAACCTCGGCATCCGAGGGCGCGGTATTCAGAAAATAAGATATTCCGAACAATTCACACATATAATAATTGAGATAATATGAAAGAAAAAATATGTATATTCAACGTCGACGGCGACATTTCCGCCATCGAGTGCAACGCGACCGAAGCCGATATAATCTTTAAAAAGGCGACGGAGAGCACGCTGAGCGTAATCCTCCCCGCGACGGGCGGCGCAAACGCGGCAAGCGACAAGGGCACGCTGTATATAAGCTGCGACAGACAGACGAGATTGCCCCTGCCTTTCAGGCACAGACTGACGATTACCGTCAGCGTACCCGAACACATAGTGCCCGCGCTCAGCGTGACGAGCAGAAAGGGCGACGTAAAGCTCGAGGGCGGCATTTACGGCGAAATAGCCATAAATATCAACTCCGGCAATGCGAGCATATCGGACACTGACGCAGAGGGCGCGGAGATTAACGGCGACGACCTCGACGTATTCATAAGCGACTCTACCTTCAAGCGCGGACTTTTCGTCAACGCGCGTTCGACCGAGTTCCTCGCGCAGAATACCTTTGCGGGCTTTGCCGTCGTGAGGAGCAAGCAGGGCAATATAGGCATAGTCGGGCTGAATACCCGCGACTGCGTACTTGAAACCGAAAACGGCAACATAACCGCCAAAATAGTCGGCAGAAAGGAAGATTTCAACCTGCGCATAACGCAGAAATCGGCATCTTCGCCCACCACCGAGGAGGGCGAACGGACGGCGAAAAACAGTTTCAGCGCATACACCGCAAAGGGCAGCGTAGTGGTCGATTTCATCGACGACGAACGCGCCGCAGACGAGCTGGTGTTCTGCGACGAAGTCGGAAGCTCCGACTCTTCCGCCGCCGAAGGCGATAAGGAGAATTGACAATGGGAATGACAGCATCACAGAAAATACTAGCCGCGCACGCGGGGCTCAAAGAGGTCAAGGCGGGACAGCTCATTTCCGCCGAACTCGACTTAGTGCTTGCAAACGACATTACCGGCCCCGTGGCGATACGCGAATTTATCAAGTCTGGCGCGGAAAAGGTTGCGCATAAGGACAAGATTGCGCTGGTCATGGACCACTTTGCGCCCAATAAGGACATAAAGAGCGCCGAACAGTGCAAGACGTGCAGGGTTTTCGCCAGGGAACAGGGCATTGAAAACTTCTTCGACGTGGGCAAGATGGGCATTGAACATGCGCTGCTGCCCGAACTCGGGCTCGTGGGCGCGGGCGACCTCGTGATAGGCGCGGACAGCCATACCTGCACTTACGGCGCGCTCGGCGCGTTCTCGACGGGCGTAGGCTCGACGGATATGGCGGCGGGAATGATAAGCCAGACCTGCTGGTTCAAAGTGCCTTCGGCGATTAAATTCGTACTGCACGGCAAGCCGTCGAAATACGTCTGCGGCAAGGACCTCATACTGCACATAATAGGCATGATAGGCGTCGACGGCGCACTGTACAAGAGCATGGAATTTACGGGCGACGGCGTTAAAAATCTGTCGATGGACGACCGCTTCACGGTATGCAACATGGCCATCGAGGCGGGCGCGAAGAACGGCATTTTCCCCGTCGACGAGGTCGCGCTGGAATATATGAAGGGCAGGTTCAAGCGCCCCGTAAAAATTTACGAGGCGGACGAGGACGCCGAATACGACGCGGTGTACGAAATTGACCTCGGCGCACTTAGACCGACGGTCTCCTTCCCTCACCTCCCCGAAAACGCAAAGACGCCCGACGAGTGGGGCGACGTTAAAATCGATCAGGTGGTCATAGGCTCCTGCACGAACGGCAGAATTTCGGATATGCGCATTGCCGCACAAATACTTAAAGGCAGAAAGGTAAAAGACGGCGTCAGGGCAATTGTCATACCCGCCACCCAGAGCGTGTACAGACAGTGCATAGACGAAGGGCTTTTAAGCATATTCATAGACGCGGGCGCGGTCGTGTCCACCCCCACCTGCGGCCCCTGCCTCGGCGGGTATATGGGCATACTTGCGGCGGGAGAACGGTCGGTTTCGACGACCAACCGCAACTTCGTCGGCAGAATGGGGCACGTGACGAGCGAGGTCTACCTCGCTTCCCCCTACGTTGCGGCGGCTTCCGCCGTTACGGGCAGACTCAGCACGCCGGACGAGCTTTAAAGGAGATTTGAATTATGAAGATTGACGGAAAAGTTTTCAGATACGGCAGCGACGTCGATACGGACGTAATCATACCCGCGAGATACCTCAACGACAGCAGCGAGGCGGCGCTTGCCTCGCACTGTATGGAGGACATTGATCCGCAATTCGTCAAGAACGTCAGAAAGGGCGACGTAATAGTCGCCGAGGACAACTTCGGATGCGGCTCGTCGAGGGAACACGCACCGCTTGCAATTAAGGCGAGCGGCGTAAGCCTTGTAATTGCCAACTCGTTTGCGAGAATTTTCTACCGCAACGCCATCAATATCGGGCTGCCCATAATGGAATGCCCCGCGGCGGTAAAGGGCATTAAGGCGGGCGACGAGGTCGAAGCCGACCTTGCGAGCGGCGTAATACGCAACAAGACGACGGGCGAAAGCTTTACGGCAGAGCCCTTCCCCGAGTTCATAAGGGGCATAATCGATGACGGCGGACTTTTAAACAATCTCGCAAAAAGGAGCGCAAAGAAATGAATTATTCGATAGCCGTGCTTGAAGGCGACGGGATAGGCCCCGAAATATGCGCGGGCGCAATTAAAGTTCTCAATAAAGTAGGCGAAAAGTACGGGCATAAATTCAGTTTTACCCGCTACGACATAGGCGGCGCGGCGATAGACGCCTGCGGCACGCCCCTGCCCGAAAAGACGGTAGAGGGCTGCCTTGCCTCCGACAGCGTACTTTTAGGCGCGGTAGGCGGCTATAAGTGGGACAATATGCCCGTCGACAAGCGCCCCGAAAAGGGGCTTTTGGGCATACGCAAGGCGATGGGACTGTATTCCAACATCCGCCCCGCGAAACTGTGGAAAAGTCTCGTTTCCGCCTCTCCCCTCAAATACGAGGCGGTAAAAGACGGCATTGAAATCATCATCGTAAGAGAGCTTACGGGCGGCATTTACTTCGGCGAGCGCGGCAAGGGCGGCGAAGGCAAAGACGAGTATGCGTGGGACACCGAAAAATATTCGGTCTACGAGATAGAGCGCATAATGAAGATCGCCTGCGAACTTGCAATGAAGCGCACCAAAAAGATTATCTCTGTCGACAAGGCGAACGTGCTTGAAAGCAGCAGGCTGTGGAGAAGGACGGTGCACGAATACGCCGCAAAGCACTACCCCGAAATAACCGTCGAGGATATGCTCGTCGACAATACGGCGATGCAGATAGTCAAGAACCCCGCGCAGTTCGACGTGGTGGTCACCTCAAACATATTCGGAGACATACTCTCCGACGAGGCGGCGCAGGTGACGGGCTCTATCGGCATGCTCGCCTCCTCCTCGCTCGGCGACGGCACGAGAGGGCTTTACGAGCCGATACACGGCTCTGCGCCCGACATTGCGGGCAAGGACTTAGCCAACCCCATAGCCACCATTCTCGCCGCGGCGATGATGCTGAGAGACAGCTTCTCGCTTCAACGCGAATACGAGGCGATAGAAAAGGCCGTGGAGAGCGTGCTTGAAGACGGCTACCGCACGGCGGACATTATGGAAGAAGGCAGGACGAAGGTGAGCGGCAGCCGCATGGCGGAGCTCATTGCAGAGCGTATATGATTGAAGAAAACGTAAAGAAACTACTCGATGAAATACCCGAACGCAACCCGTTCGGCGAAAAGGTTACGCTTGTCGCCGCGATAAAGACGCGCACGGTCGAGGAGATAAATCGGGCGATTGCCGCGGGAATAACCGACATAGGCGACAACCACGCGCAGGAATTCAGGGACAAGAACGACGATATTCTGCCCTCGGCGCGCAGGCACTTCATCGGGCATTTACAGACCAACAAGATAAAATATCTCGTCGGAAAGACCGACCTATATCAGTCGGTCGACAGGCTTGAACTTGCCGAGGCGATTTCGGCAAGATACGCCCGCGAGGGGCTGACGGCGCACGTGCTGTTGCAGATAAATATCGGCGACGAGCAGAGCAAGGGCGGCTTTTCAGCGGACGACGCGGAGAGCGCGTACCTTGCGGTTAAAGCGCTCCCTTCAATCGAGATCGACGGGCTTATGGCAATGCTCCCCGAGAGCGACGATACGCAGCTTCTAAGGGCGCTTGCAACGCGCATGAGGGGCATTTACGACGGGCTGAACGCGCGGTACGGCGGTTTTAAACACCTCTCTATGGGCATGAGCGGAGACTGGAAACTGTGCGTAGAGTGCGGAAGCAATATGATACGGCTGGGCACGGCGATATTCGGCGAAAGACATTATTCATGATTTCTGACGACAGAGCGGGCGGCAACAGAGGTTGCCGCCCGCATTTTTATTGCCTTTTTACGTAATTGCCCCAGCACTATGCCTCAAATACCGCAATATTACGGCGTTTTTCGCACGCTTTCGCGCAACTTACGAATTGCCCCTCATATATGCTTTAACGAATGAATTAACCCGCATATATGTCTTAACGAATGAATTGCCCCGCATATATGCCGCAGATAATTCAATTGCCCTGCATATATGGCTTAAACACCCGCCTTTCAGAGGCTGGCGCGGAGTATTTCCTCCACTTCTTCTGTCGTAAGTATTTTATAGCCGCCGTCCATTATGAGCGTCGCCTTTGCAATGCCGGGTATGATGTCCTCGGTTACGCCGACCTCGGAGGAGTGCATTGCAACGCCTATTTCCTCCATGAACCTGCCCATCTCGCGCAGGCCTTCTTCGCCGACTTCTTCAAGCGATTTGCCCTGAGGGTTTACGCCCCAGACGTTGACGGCGTAGCGGGCGAACTTTTCGGGCGCGCAGGGCAGTATGTAACGGTAATACGCGAGCGACACCGCCGAAAGCGTCATTCCGTGCGTCGCGTCGGTGTACGCGCCTATCGCCTGACCTATCATGTGCACCATCCAGTCGGTCGACTTGCCCTTGGCGACGAGCGTGTTGAGCGCCCACGTCGCAATCCACATAATGTTGCTCCTCGCCTCATAGTCGAGGGGATTTCTGACGGCGATCTTAGCGCTGTGAATGAGCGAGCGGAGCAGCCCCTCCATTATATAGTCGGAGGTGTTGTCGTCGCTGCCCGAGAAATACTGTTCGAGAATGTGGCTCATAATGTCGAAGAAGCCCGCAACCATCTGCTTTTTGGGCAGCGTGAAGGTCAGTTCGGGGTTGAGTATGGCGAACTTGGGGAAGACGTTTTCGCCGAATACGTGGCCAATTTTGAGCTTCTGCTCGTGATTGGTTATTACAGATCCGCCGTTCATCTCGCTGCCCGTGCCGACCATGGTCAGCACGCAGCCGACGGGAATTATCTTACAGCTGACGTCCTCGAAGCGGATAAAGTACTTCTCCCACGGATCGTACTCGCAGTACGCCGACACCGAGACCGCCTTGGCATAGTCTATGACCGAGCCGCCGCCGACGGCGAGTATGAAGTCGACGGAGTTTTCGCGCGCAATCTTAGCGCCCTCGTCGAGCTTGACGGAGGTCGGGTTGGGCATTACGCCCGCGTCCTCTACGACCGTCTTGCCGCAGGCAGCGAGTGTCTTTATCACCTTGTCGTACAGCCCCGTCTTCTTTATGCTGCCGCCGCCGTATATGAGCATTACGCGCTTGCCGTATTTGTTGAGTTCTTCGCCCAGCCCTTCGAGCGCGTCAGGCCCGAAAATGAGCTTTGTGGGATTGCAATAGACAAAATTTCCTAACATAAATTTACCCCTCGATAAGTTCAGATTTTAACCGCCGCAGTCGCGGCGCGGGCGGAATTTCCCGCCTGAATATATGATAGCACAAAACGGAGCGGTTGTAAATAGGCAAAATGGCTTTGAGGGGTGGGGCAATACGCGTTGCCTTTTTCGACATTATCGGCGTTCAAAAACTTGACCTTGTAATTATAATTTTATATAATAATTATGATTAGATCAAGCGGGAATTTTTTGCCCGTCCGCCGCGCCTTACGCAGAGCGCGCGGACGGCCAACGGGCGCACTATCTCGCGCCACCCCGAAGGAGAATTGCCTTGGCAAGCATTACTTCAAAATATACACTGCTGGTTGTCGACGACAGTGAAATGAACCGCGCAATACTTGCGGAAATACTCAAAAACTATGAGATAATCGAGGCAAAGAACGGTCAGGAGGCGATCGACAGCCTGCACGAATACGGCGACAGAATATCGCTCGTCCTACTCGATTACGTCATGCCCGTAAAGAACGGCTTTGAAGTATTGCAGGCGATGAACGACGAGGGAATGACCGAGAAGATACCCTTCATAATGATTTCCGCCGAGAACTCGCCCTCCTACGTCGAGCAGGCGTTCGATCTTGGCGTCATAGACTTCATCACCCGCCCGTTCGACGCGCTTATGGTTCAGCACCGCGTGGCGAATACTTTGCAGCTCTACACCAAGCAGAAGCGGCTTGCCGACATGGTCGAGGAGCAGATACTCAAAAGGGAGCGGCAGAGCAATACCCTCGTGCATATTCTGAGCCATATTGTCGAATTCCGTAACGGCGAAAGCGGCATGCACGTACTGCACATTCAGGCGCTCGTCAAGATATTTTTGCAGAAGTTCTTGCAGAAAATACGCTCCCACCGCTTCCTTTCCGAGGATATCGAGATAATCTGCATGGCGTCCTGCCTGCACGATATAGGCAAGATTGCCATACCCACCGAAATACTAAATAAACCAGGGCGGCTGACCGACGAAGAATTTGAGATAATGAAAAAGCACGCCGCGATAGGCGCGGATATGCTGTCGAAGATGGAGCAACATAACGACGAACCCCTTTTGAAAGTTGCGACAGATATATGTCGCTGGCACCACGAGCGGTACGACGGCAAGGGCTATCCCGACGGACTGAAAGGCGACCAGATACCCATTTCGGCACAGGTCGTCGCGCTGGCGGACGTATACGACGCACTGACGAGTAAACGCGTTTACAAGGACGCTCTGCCGCACGACAAGGCAGTAAAAATGATACTGAACGGCGAGTGCGGCGCGTTCAACCCCGTACTCCTCTCCTGTCTTGAAGAACTTTCGGACGATCTTGAAAGGCTGCTCGCCGAGACGACGAACGAGCTGATGGCAGACAGACAGTCGGGCAAAATAATAAACGACTTATTCAGAAACAACGGCATTAACAGGTCAGACAGCGCGGTCGCGCTACTTGAAAAGGAGCGCACCCGCTCCGATTTCATCGACGAGATGACCGAAGAAGTCGAATTTGAATACACCGTCGATCCGCCCGTCGTAAAGATATCCTCGTGGGCGGCGGAATATACGGGACTGGGGGAAGAGTTTTACAGCCCCGAAAAAAACGAGAAAATGCTCAGCTCGCTCTCGCCCGACGAATACTATAAACTCGTCACAAAACTCAGAAACACAACCCCCGAAAACCCCGTGGTCGAACACGAATGCAGGGTGACAATCAACGGGCACAGAAAATGGATAAGGATAGTTGCAAAGTCAATATGGTCGAACGAAGATCCGCCCAGATATACGGGCGTAATCGGCAAGATGATGAACATAGACGCGATGAAGAGCCTTATCGACAACCTCGAATACCGCGCGACACACGACAGCCTGACGGGGCTTCTGAACAGATCCGCCGCGATAGACCTCATCCGCGAAAAGCTTAAAAACGGCGCGGAGAAATGTGCGCTCATTATGCTGGACGTCGATTTCTTCAAGACAGCCAACGACAGCTACGGGCACTCGTTCGGGGACAGCGTGCTTAAACACATCGCCTCGCGGCTGAGGCAGAGCGTCCGCGGCAAGAACGACATAGTCGCGCGGGTGGGCGGCGACGAATTCTTCGTCTTCCTCGTGGGATACCGAGAGAACCCCGAAAACATAGTAAAGCGCATATTTACCGCATTGAACGGTAAAATAGGCGATTTTACCGTATCTGTCAGCATGGGCATTGCCGCTTACGACAAGACGCTGCACTATAATTACGAAGACCTGTTCCTCTCTGCCGACCGTGCGCTTTATTGCGCCAAACAGTCGGGCAGAAGCCAGTATTATTTCTACGACAAATCGATGGAACACACATTTTCAAATATTTCACCGATAGACGACCAATCGTGAGGAGAAAACTATGACCTTATTGCAGTGTTATGAGGCGATAGGCGGCAACTATAAGAGCGTGACTTCGCGCTTCGGCGGCGAGCGGCTGACGCTTAAATTTGCCTTCAAATTCATAGACGATCCCAGCTATAAAGAGCTTGAGGACGCGCTCGCCTCGGGCGATACCGAGGGGGCGTTCAGGGCGGCGCATACGCTCAAAGGCGTGTGCCAGAATTTAAGCTTCGACAAGCTCGGCAATTCCGCCTCCGCCGTTACGGAGGCGCTGCGGGCGGGGAATATCGTCGAGGCAAAGGCGCTTTTCCCCGAGCTTGAAAGAAACTACCGCGAGACGATCGGCACAATTCAGGAGCTCAGGGGTGCGGAATTATGAAAAGGCAGACCGATAGCCGCACGCGCAGCACCAACAGGTTTCTGTTGATTACGTTTGCGGAAATGGTACTCATGTGCCTCGTGATATTCGCCACCATGTTCGTCTATACGCAGAAGTACAACGACGAGACGGTCGACACGATAGGCAATATCTATATGTCGGAGATGAGCTATCAGCTCAGGCTACACTTCGACTCTATCATCGACATAAAGATGGAACAGCTTGAACACGTCGTAGCGGAAACGCCCGACGACAGCGGGCTTCCGACCGACGAAATATATGCCGAGCTTGAAACCTACGGCAAACAACGGGAATTTGAGCACGTCCTGCTCTGCCGCGAGGACGGCACGCTGTATTCGGTCTACGGCGATAACCTTTCGCTCACATACCCCCAATATTTCGTTTCGTCTATCCTCGAAGGCGAACAGAAGGTCGCCTCGGCGACGACCTCGGACGGGGCAATAAAGTGGCTGCTGTTCGGCATGCCGGCGAGCTATCCCCTGCCCGACGGCGAAAAGAGCATTGCCATTCTTGCAAGTATGCCGCTCGACTATATAAACGAGACAATGTCGCTGTATATGGACGACGCGCTCATTTATTCGCACATAATACAGCGCAACGGCGAATACGTTGTGAGGAACCACGAGGACGAATGGGACACCTTCTTCGAGAGGTTTGAGGCGCTCACCTATTCCAAGGACGGCAAGTCGTCCGAAGAAATACTTGAAGAGTTGAAGACGGCGCTGAAAAACGGCGAGGACTATTTCGGAATGATCAACGCCGACGGCGGCAGAAGGCACATCTACTGTGCGCCGCTCGACCGCACGGAATGGTACCTCGTGACGGTAATGCCCTACTCTACGCTCGACCAGACCGTCGAACAGCTTGCAATCAAGCGCTCGACGATAACCGTACTTATTTTCAGCCTGCTGCTTTTAAATCTGCTGGCCATATATTATATGTATTACCGAATGACCAAAAAGCAGCTTTTAAACCTTGAAGCGGCGAGGAACGAAGCCGAACGCGCTAACAAGGCAAAGAGCGAATTCCTCTCCAACATGAGCCACGACATAAGGACGCCGATGAACGCCATCGTCGGAATGACCGCCATTGCGACTGCGAACGCCGACAACCCCGCAATGGTCGAGGACTGCCTCAAAAAGATAGGACTTTCGTCCAAGCACCTCTTAGGGCTCATAAACGACGTTCTCGATATGTCCAAGGTCGAGAGCGGCAAGATGACGCTGCACTATAACCCCCTTTCGCTGAGGGAGACGACCGACGCGATAGTCAACATAATGCAGTCGCAGATCAAGGCGAAGGACCAGGTATTCAACATAATAATCAAGGACATAATCTCCGAAAACGTCAGTTGCGACGGCGTAAGGCTCAATCAGGTGCTTTTAAATCTGCTGTCGAACGCCGTCAAGTTCACTCAGAACGGCGGAATAATCACGCTGACGCTCCGTCAGGAAGCCTCTCCCCTCGGCGACGCTTTCGTGCGTACGCACTTTATCGTCAGGGATAACGGCATGGGAATGAGCAAGGAGTTCCTTGACAAGATCTTCCTCTCGTTCTCCCGCGAGGACAATGCGAGAATAGACAAGATCGAAGGCACGGGGCTGGGAATGACGATAACTAAGTATATCGTCGACGCGATGAACGGCAAGATAGAGGTCGAAAGCGACCTCGGCAAGGGCAGCGAATTCCACGTGACGCTCGACCTCAAAAAGCTTGACAACCCCGACAACAAGCTGAGCCTGCCGCCGTGCAGGGCGCTTGTGGTGGGCAGCGACGAGGAGCTGTGCTCGATTACGGGCAAACTGCTCGCCTCGCTGGGCATTGACGCCGATACAGCCGCCGACAGGAACGCCGCGCTGGATATAGTCACCCGCAGACACGCCGCGGGCGAATACTTCGACATAGTGCTGATTGACTGGAATATGCCCGTGACGAAGGGGCTTGAAACGGCTAAGCGCATAAGCGAACTTACCCAGCGCGCCGTCGACATAGTGCTTATAAGCTCTGCCGACTGGGCGGAGATAGAGCCGCGCGCAAAGGAAGCGGGCATTGCGGGCTTTATACCCAAGCCGCTGTTCAAATCGACGCTGTATCAGGGGCTGTTGCCCTTCCTCGGCGGAGGCGAGAACAGCGCGCAGGAGGCCGCGGCGGGACAGTCGATAGGCGAGGCGAGAATACTGCTTGCCGAGGACAACGACCTCAACTGGGAGATTGCAAACGAACTGCTGTCCGAGACGGGGCTCTGCCTTGAAAGAGCGGAAAACGGCAGAATATGCGTCGACAAGTTCCTCGCGTCGGAGGTCGGCTATTACAAAGCAATACTCATGGACCTCAGAATGCCGATAATGAACGGCTATGAGGCGACAGCCGCAATTCGCCAAAGCGACAGAGCGGACAACGATATTCCCATTATCGCAATGACGGCGGACGCATTTGCCGAGGACATTCAGAAGTGCCTCTATTACGGAATGAACGCGCACATAGCAAAGCCGATTGACGCGCGGGAAGTCCTCCGCTATCTCGAACGCTTCATAAAGGGCGATAAGTAAAAACTGAATATTATAATAGTTGCGCCCTCCGCTGTCTTGCGGAGGGCGCAACCTTTTTGCCTTATAAAATTGATTTTGCTTTTCAGTCGGGCATTATGCCGATATGGTTATGTAGAATTTTGTGCCGTAGCCTGCCGCCCCCGCGTTAGCCGAGCCGTCGACCGTGTCTCCGTCCGTACCTTCCGCGCTCTCAAAGATGACCTGAATGTACAGTTCGAGCGAGGTCTTGCCGCTGTCGGTTACGAGCGGAACGGGCGCAGAGTTGGCTTCCTCGTCGCCGTTAATGTAAATTTCGTCCTCACTTGCAACTTCTGCGTCCGTCAGATCGAGGTCGTCCCGAACTCCGTCCTTATACCAGAATGCCTTGTAAGATATTGTATAGCCTTGGGGCACGTTCGTCGTCATATTGAGGTTTAAGAAGCTGTCGACGTCGCCGCTGTTGTAGACGTCGAGGCGATAGGTGTAGACCTGCGAGGGCATAAAGTTTTCAATGCTGTCGCCCGTCTTCATTGCTTCCTGTATCTGTTCGTCGGAAGTAGCTTCGCTCGTGTCGAATATCGTTTTTGTGATATAATTGCCGTCCGCGTCGAGGTCGGGTACGCCGTCGAGGTCAAAGTCGTCAATGCGGTACAAAATAAGTTTCATATCGACGACGGCTATCGAAAATTGGAGTTCATAAGCCGCGTCGCCGCCCGTGAACCACGCAAACAGCGTACCTGCCGCCACGCATATCGCCACTACGAGCGAAGTAATTGAAAAAATGAGGCTTTTCTTCATCATTCACCTCCCCCGCCGACCTCTGCCGAGACCGAAATTGACAGCACGTCCACCTTGACGGAACAGCCCTTGAAATTTATCGTCGGTATGGTTGTGCCCGCCCAATCGTCGTCTGTGGCGACATTGTGGAACTTTATGTAGAAAACAAAGGTGAAAGTGTCCGTCAGCTCTGTGCCGTCGTCCGCCCATTCCTGCCCTTCGGCGAGCGTCACCTTGTCGTCCGCGGTGTAGAATGACCTGTCGTTACTGTAATTTTCATTGTCGTTGCTGACGAGGAAGAAGCGTTTGAGGTCGTCATAGCCCTGCCCTTCGGCGAATGTTGCAGAGTTAGCCGAATGAGCGACGGTTATTCCGCTGAACAGCGCGGAGACGGAGAGCGTCTTGCCCTCGGCGAGCGGAGTTCTTTCAAGCGTTACGGTGAATTTATGCACGTCGCCTTCGAGAATACCGTTTATATTGCCGCCCGTAAGCGTTTCGTTAGTCGTCCATTGGTCGTTCTCGCCGTTATATTCGGCGGCAAGCAGCCACTCGTCAGAGCCGCTCGTCTGCTTTTCGACGATAATACTATCTATTGTGGCAAGCTGTCCCGACGAGATATTGACGTCCAGCCCGCCCGCACCGACTTTTTGATTGAGCGAGAACCACGCGAGCAGAACCCCTCCGCAAAGGAGGACAGAGACAATGAGCGAGACTATCGAAAATATTAAGTTGCCCTTTTTCATACGCCCTCCTTTAAAAATTTTTTGTGCGTTAAGTCGTTGTATAGCTGTCGTATGCCTGCTGTAACTTGGATAGCCCGTAGTCGCCGAGTGTTACTCTATCGGTAGAATTTAATGCCGCAAGCGTGTCCCCGAGACGAGCATAAATATCATCCGTCATTGTAACCGAACTGAAAATAAACTGATTTATTTCGTCCATGGTGAGCATACCGCTCTGCCCCGCGACAGAAATCTGCCCGTACTCATTTTCAGGCATAGTCGGCTCGGTGAGGTTTTCTATTATACCAGCACCCGTAGGAGGATTACCTTCACCCCAACTGCCTATACCTGAAAGGCTAACAGCTGTCGTACGCATTTCATTATCCATTTTTACAAGCCAATTATAAAATGAATAATTAACATTGCTATAATTCTCACGACCAGAATAACTACTTTCCTCCAAACTAATTTTCACAGCATCTGCAAGCCCATTATAATTATTGATAAGCGTTGTCATATTAGTTGCATTATCAGTGCCTTTGTAGCTACCCGTATTTGCATAATTATCCCTATTTAATCCATTGCCTTCTATCCAAAATCCATCAGTAGAATTAAAACCAAACAAACCATCATAAACCGACATTGCGTTTCTGGTGCTGCCAATTATAGTTTCGAACTTTGTAAATTCGTCAGTTGCTTTAAAGTTTTCTACCGTCTTGTTTATTATACCTGCATACCACTCGTCAAAATGCTCAAATATTGCCGTGTACATTTCATTGTAATCGCTTGGAGTAGAATTGTTGTGTTTGCAACCGTCATCGCCTTCATTTCCGTTGCCGAGAAGGTTATAGAGATTTATTATAACTTCTTCGTTGTCGCTGAAAGTGCGTATTATCGTCATAATCTGCGACAGATTGTTAATAAGCGCATTTGTCTCTTTCCAGTCGTTTGATTGTTCACTATCTACATAGTCGGTAAGATAGGGCTTAGCAAGATCTTTAAAATTATAGACTATATCCTGATAATCAGAATTCCCTTCGCTATAAACAACGCCCAGCTCGTGCTGAACGAAATAAGCTTCCTCATTGACTGTAAGAGGATTGCCGCTACCGTTCTGTATAGCCGTATAATAGGATATGCGAATGGTGACAGCCTCCATTGCGCCGTCCGCGTCATAAGCAATTTCATCAAGCTGCATACCTATAAGCGGCAGATAATTTCTTTTACCCGTGCTGCCCCAGTCATTGACATATTCGGCAGACAATTGCTGGAAACCATAGCTTGAAGCGGCGGTGCCGCCTTCACCGTTGTTTTGCGCGATTGCCGTGTTGTCGTTGGGGAATTGGACATAGATTTTTTCAACGCTTCTTAAAAGCGCGTTGAACGCCGTTCCGACCTCGGTGCCGTCTATGGCAGTTTCTGCTCCGTTTTGCGAATAGTAGAGCTGAGGCGAACCTGCCGCGAGATAAGCCGTATAGGAAGTGAGTGAAGTTTCTGCGCCGCCTACATAATAATACAGCATAGGAATATTGGCGGCGTTGACCATAATATTTTCCTGCGTGATAATCTGTGCAAGCGCCTTTTCAATGGGATTTTCTTCGCCGAAAGAACCGCCGTTATTGACACTTACGCCCGCCGCGACAAGCTGGGCAAGCGTATCCCTGTTCTGCGTGCCGTTGCTGCCGTAACGCCAATCGGTTATGGTAAAGGAAAATATAATGAGGTTAATTTCTCTGTCAATAGTTATTCCGCCGCACCAGAATGCTTTAAGTGCGGGATAGTTTGCCTTTGTCACCCTGTCAAAGAGGCTTACCTTTGAATAGCTTATGTCAAGAATTTCAAGCGCGGGCAAAGACGGCAGATTGTCAAGCGCGGTCAGGTTAGCATTTATGTCATCGCTATACCCGCCGATATACAGCTCTTTAAGGTTGTTATGGTCGGTCAGCAATGAAAGCTGACTGTCGCCGAACTTTCTGCCGCACACATCAAGCACGGTTATGTTGGGAAGTATAGTAAGCCAGTTATAACCGGTTATAGTTCCGCTGAAATTACTTATGCCGCTCGGTCTTGTCGGCTGAATATTGTCAAATATATCGGAAGTGTGAAGATACAACGCCACTTCCTTTGTAAGGTCTGCCGTCTGAATATAGGTTTCATCGGGGCTTATAAGACCTCTTATATGCTCGTATAATCCCGCGTCGTCGTTTACAAAATAGACCGTGCCGTTATCGGCGAAATTGCCGTCCGCATCATAGCCCCTGCCGACCTGCACTATGCCGGGAAGATACAGCGTGAAAAAGCTGTCCGTGACCTTCGCCCAGCCCGTACCGAAACTATAATGCACATATATACGATAATATGCGCCGCAGATGGGAAGAAGCGAATAATCGACCTTAAATATATGCTTTGCGCCCTCAGCCTTTAATTCGTCAAGGGTTAAAGACGGCGTGTCGCCGCTGAAAGTATAAGTCTTGCCGTCGAACAGGACGGTCAGAAGCCCGTCGTCGGCAATGGGGTTGCCATTCCCGTCCACCCTTACAAGGCTGTATACAATGTAGGGATCGCCGTCGAAGTTGGCGCGCATTTCAAAGTCCTTATTATAGGAAAGATTGTCGGTTGCGGCGTTAATCTCGCTCTGCAAGCGGTTGAAGTATGCGCCGAAGCGGTTAGAGGGCGAACCCGTGCCCGCATCGCCCGTAATGGTTTCGTCACCGCTCCACGAGAAGCCGATCATGACGTTCATGACGACTTCCTTTTCGTCGATTGTCAGCGTGACCTTCAAGGTCGCCGTTATCATTTCAAGGCTTTCAAATATTTCCGCATTGTCTTTTATGGTAGAGCCGTCGTTATAGAAGCCGACGGTGTAGCCATTGAGCGCATAGACATTTGCGGGGTTGCCGTCGACAAATTCGTAAGATATGCCGTCAAGCCCGAGCGCATCTGCCGTTATATCTGCGGTATAATCGCCAACGCCGCCCATGGAAATGCCCGAAGGGGTTGCGGGCAGAGTGAAAAAAGTGCCGTCCTTGCCCGACCACAAATAGCTTGACGCATTGTCAACCTCGCCCTGACCGCCGTAAATAGCCGTCAGAATTATGCCGTTTGCGGTGCTATATCCCGTTTCAGATTTTTCATCCTCTCTTGTAAGAATGGCGGTTATAATGTCGGCGGCAATGTCGTTGCGATAGCTTGAACTGCGCGTAATGAACGTAAACGAAAGCCCCGTCGCACCCTCATTGAGCGTAAACGACGAAACCGTCGCGGCAGGCGAGATAAAATAAACGCTTTCATCGTTGCTCCGGGTTATGGCCACGCTGCCCGCCGCTTCGCCATTGTCGGTTATATCCGTAGCCGAATATGTAAACTGCGTACCCGTATAGTTATTGCCTGAGGGCAGGGTTATGGTGTGGTATATATCATAACCGCCTATTCCGTTGGCGTATGTCTGCATATAATCGGCAAGCCAGAGTTTTGCCGCCTCCGCTGCCGACGAAGCGACCACGGCGATATTTTCCGCGGTCTGATCGCCGATAGTCGCGCTTACCGCGCCATCGACTATCGTATATTCTATGTCAAGTTCGTGTATGCCGTAGCGGTAGACGAATGGCAGATGACCTCCGGAAGTATAGTACATTCCCGCGCCGCCCGACTTAAAGACATTCTTTATGTATTCGAGCGCGACAGACGCAAGCGCGTTGTCGGTTGAAATAAGCGAGCTTTCGTCCGCAACGCTGTCGTCGATTTTAATTTCGGCATTAGGCGTCTGAACGGCAAACTGCCCGCCCGATTTAGTGCTTACCACCGCACCGCCCTCGACAGAGCTGTACAGCGCAAACTGCCCGAAGTATGCGTGGCGCACGGTGAGCGTATGCCCGTTGAGGTCGAGCGTGTGACCGTTGAGGTCGATATTGACGTCGCGGTTTATGACAATGTCGGCGCTGAGCTTTATGTCCTGCGTAAAGAGCAAAACTATGCGGTTGGACTTTTTCGTCGTTTCGCCAACGCCGTCCGCGGTGTATTCCGTGACGGCGGCATAGTCGTTATATTTTTCGTTGTAACCAATGCCGAACAGCACGCTCTGATTGGCAATATAGTAGACGGTATGCCCGTTTTCGACCGTAACTTCGCCGCTTGCGGAAGATGACTTTTCAAAGAGCGCGGCAAAGGACGCACCCGCGCTGAGCACGATTGCGAACACGAGAAGAATTATGCCCGAAAGCAATCTCTTTTTCATTTTCTCTGCCACACTCCTTTATAGATTTTTGCCGTTAATCGGAACATAGTACGGGGGCAATTGATTTTTTACGACTGCCCGTCGGTGTCAGTCGTACTGAATTTATCCAATACGCTTATGTAGAAATTCCTCGAATAGCTCCTGCCGGCGACGGTTATGGTCATTTCAAGGTTGACAACCCAACCCGTCGCGTCCCCATTATACTCTATCGCACCCGTTGTACTGTCTACCGTATATCCCCTCGTCAGGCGGAATTTGCCGGGCGTAAGGTCGAGCACGAGCGGCTTAGAGAAATCTGAAGTCGAGGTCGTGTAGTGCGTGCCTTCCGTAAGCTTATTTCCGTCCGCGTCGGTAATGTCTACGATTTTCCAATTTATCGAGGCATAGGGTTCGCCGCCCGCGACGATAACCGTGTTTTGCAGGTGAATGACGTTGGTCATTTCGATTATGTTTTCAAAGCGGTAGGCGTAGTTTTTGGCTATTTCTCTGACTATGTCGTCGCTGCTATTGCCGAAGACATAGGGGTTATATACCGTATGGCTGTCCGAGTGACCGCTTATATAATAGGTCGGCTCGGCACTATTTGCCGCGACATAGTCGTCGTAAAGCTCCTCCAATACCGAATGATAATGCCAGGTAATCTCATTGTTCTCAATGGTCTGAGTACCACTTTCAATATCGTAAAGCGCCGCATAAGTGTCGCAAATATCGAGCGTTGCAAGCGTCTTTGAGGATAACAGCAAAGCAGAAATGTTCCGAAGTATTGTGTTGCCCGCAAGGTTGACGTCAGTAAGATTTGTCAGCGCCTTGAAGGAGACTATCGTGGTTATGTCGCAGTTTTCAAGATTGAGCGTTGCAAGCGTTGTACGGCCTGCGATTATGTCCATATTCTTGACTGCCGTGCCGTCTACTTGATACGCGCTTTCGTCGCCGATATGCGTATTAGCAAGATAGAGCGAAGTGAGATTTGTAAACTGCGTAAGGCCGTAAATCGAGCTGACCTTATAACCCTCCACACCGTCTGGCGCGGAGAGGTCAAGCGCTGTAAGTCCGTTGCGGTTTGCAAGGTTTATGCTGTATAAGAGAATGAATTTGCGCTCCTCAACAGAATGATTTTCGCACGATTGAAGCTTAGCAGCTTGAACCGCCTCCACCTGATCGCGAACCTGAGCAAATACATAATCTACGCCGTTACTATCCGTTGCGTTGCTGACAAAACCCGCATTATTGCCGACCGTAAACGCCGCGGGCAGGTCGATAGTAAAATACTGCTTGTTAGCAATATTATCGGAAATGGTCTGCGAAGTGCCGTCCGTGCCGTAGAGATAAATGCGGATATGAAGCTGACTTTGTACGGGGAGCAACTTTTCGGGATCGATATTGAAAATATTGCCGTTAATTTCGCCGTTTTTTGCAATGCTTACGGCGGCATTGTTATAGCCGTCGCCTTCTACCGCATAGCCGATTAAATACTGCGCCTCGGTCTGACCGAGCGAAGGGTTTGCGCCGACTACGCTGCCCAAAGGATAGGTCGCGGGGAGGGTGAAACTGCCTTGACCGCAACTTTCATGCAGTTCGTGATAATGGTCGTTGAGGATATTTTCGAGGACATTGATTTTTGCCGCTTCCTCCTGCACCACATCGAGGACCTTTTCGGGATTTATCGCCGCAACATCGATATAGACGGGAATATTGAATGTTTCCGTACCACTTTTGCCGTCCTCGGAAAATGATGCGGTGAGGGTGACAATCTCCTCCTCACTGTTGCCGTTGAGCGCAGTTACGGTTATGTTGCCGTACTCGTCGGTTGCAACGCCAACGCTCGTCCCGCCGCCGCTGCCCGTAAAATCGGTTACGGCGTACTCAGAAATAAATGAGTTTATACTGTCCGCAGAGACAAGCGTGTGCGCGCTTGTCTTGGCAAGCGTGGGCGACTGTATCTGGGAGCACATATTTTTCATTCTTTCGGCGAACGAAAGCCCCGCCGTGCGCACATAGTAGGTGACGTATTCCGTATGCCCGTAAGCCGAAACCGCCGCCGTGAGCTGAACGGTAGTAGCGCGGTTTGCAGGCACATATTCGCCGTCATAGCCGACCACCGAGGGGAGCGAGCTGCCCCACACCACCGCCGCGCTGTCCGTGCCGCTTGCAAGCGTTACGGGAAGATAGAAATCATAGTCGGTATGGTCAACGGTATAATCCCACCCCTTATCAGTCTCGCCTTTATCGCTCGAAGATGCTCGCTGGGCGGTCATTATACCCTCCAGAATACCCGTAAAAGTTGCGACCGTGTCAACGGTATATGCCGTATATGTCGCACCGCCGCAAGTTATCTTTACGGTATTGCCGCTGACAGTGCAAGTAATGTTGTCCGCATATACCGCAAGACTGCCTAAATATTTGTCACCTTTCTCAACGCCTGTATCATTGCCTGCCTCAACCTTTCTGCCGTCGAAATCAGCCGAAAGGTATGACTTAATCGCAGCAATCGCCGCATCCGAATTATAGCCGTCGGAGAGCGTTACTTCGCTTACGGAAACGCTGTCGGCGAAATTGACGAAAGAGCCAGCCCCCACAACAAGAGCGGAGATTGCGGGCGCAGTCTCCGTGCTGCCCTCGGAAGTTGCCGCGCGGGAGGAATAAATCTCCACGTCGGCATTGACGAGCGTCGAACCGCCGAACGAGAGCGAATGTCCGAAAGTGTCTATTTTAAGAACGACTTTTTTGAGGTCATATTCAGCCGCGAAAGAAAGCGCAACGTCGCCCGTAAGAATGAGCGTGCGGGGCGTGGTTATGTAACCGCCGACAATCGCGCGGAGGGTATATAAAAGGTCGTCTTCGGAGGGAATCAGGGTGTGCGTCCGGGTATCCAGCGAGCGAGCCGTGCAGCTGACGGTAAGGCTTATGTTGCCGACCTGCGACGGTGCGCCCGTGTTGTGATATTCAACCGCCAAGGAATGAGAAAGGCTTTCGCCCGCAAGGGCTATGCCTTCATAAACAGAGCTTTGAGATTGAACCGAGGCGAGCGTACCGACGAAAACATCGTCGATAAATACGAGGAACTGCGCCCCGCTTACGCCGCTGAGCCCTGCGTCAAGCGAAAACGAATATGTAGCGGCGTTGCCTCCCGCCGCATTGTCGACATTGACGGTAAAAGTTTTGCTGTCGCCCGACTTATTAAATGTTACGGACTGACTATCCTGCGTGACGGAGGGCGTTGCGGTAAGCTGACCGAAAGTAAAGGTAAAATCGGTATATCTCGTCTTTGTGACGGTGGCGGCAACGACCGCGCCGACAGCCACGCACAGCGCGAGCAATATTGACACGATTATGACCGCAACGGTCTTTCTTTTAGTCATTTCCGCCCTCCTTCAAAGATTTTTTCAAGCAGAGAAAATAAAAAAGCCGAAAGACAAACTTAATTGTTTTTCGGCAACTGACAACCATATTCCGCATTGCGGGAACTTAGGCTCTTAAAGCTTTGCGTCACGCTCTTTCGGGCGCTTTGCTATTATCTCAGCTATTCAACGACATTATTATAATATTGCGCGTCTATTTTGTCAATAATTTTGCGGCAATAAGTAGGGGCTTATTTTGTTGAAAAATCTGTAAAATGCGCCCGCGCCGCAGGATAAAAGCCAAAAATGACTGAAATTTTGCAAAACAGAGAAATGCGCGGATAAGTTTCCGCCCGTTTGAGGGCAGTTGCGCCGTAGGGCGCGCATATTTTCGCCTGCTTTTAAGACGAGCGGTATTTGAGCGCCTGTACTCCCCCGAAAGGGGCGCATTTTACGCCGTCGGACGAGGAAGAATGAGAAAAAAAGACTGAAAGCGCATTGGCGGGGTATTCCCCGCCGCACCTTGCGACTATGTGCCCGTAAATTCAATTAACCCCCATATATGCCGCAACGAAACTACATTTCTGCCGCCTTGAAGTTATAAATCGGCTTGACGATTTCCTCAATGTCGACCGTATCGCCGATGAATTTAAGTATCTCCTCGACGGGCTTATAAGCCATGGGCGCTTCGTCGAGCGTCGAATAGTCCGCCGTCGTCGTATATATGCCCTCCATCTGGCGCGTGAACTCGTCAAGCGAGAGATTGCGCTTTGCCTCCGCCCTCGACATAAGCCTGCCCGCGCCGTGGGGCGCAGACTCGTTCCAGTCGGGGTTGCCCTTGCCCCTGCCGATTATGCAGCCGTCGCGCATATTCATGGGGATTATGACTTTCTGCCCGTCGTGCGCCGAGATTGCGCCCTTGCGGACTATGTTGAATTCGTCGATGTAGTTATGCACCGACTCCCACACGCGGATTCTGCCCGCGCCGAGGAAGTTGAGTATCTTATCGGAAATAATCGTGCGGTTGAGGATCGCGAACTGCTGACAGAGCCGCATATCGTGCATATAGTCGTCCATATCCGCGCCGCAAAGATAGCACAGATCGTCGGGAATGGCGGTATTTTCGCGATATTTCTTCTTAATCCGCTCTAATTCGTCGGGTATCTGCACCTGCAACCCGCACGATTTGAGGCGGGCGATTGCCGCCGCCATCTCTGCCTTTTCCTCATCGCTCTCGCGCTTTATGCGCCTTACCGCCAGCTTCTGGTAATAGTCGGCGACCTGCTTGCCGAGATTGCGCGAACCCGTGTGTACGACCAAATAAAGACCTTTTTCGCCCTTGTCCAGCTCTATGAAGTGATTGCCGCCGCCGAGCGAGCCGAGCGACCGTTCGAGCCACGACATATTGGTAAGCTTATCCCTGCAACGAAGCTGAGAAATTATCTTAACCCCTCTCTCGTCCGCACCGTCGCAGACCTGCATACCTGCGGGTATTTTGCGCTTGATATAGCCGTCGAGGGCGGGCAGGTCGCAGGCAATATCGCCGAGTTCGGCAACGCGCATGCCGCAGCCTATATCCACGCCGATGACGTTGGGTATGACCTTGTCGGACATGGTCGAGGTAAAGCCTATCACACAGCCCGAGCCCGAATGACAGTCCGGCATTATCCGCACCTTTTGGGAAGCGAAAGCCTCCTGCTTCATCAGCGTGTAGACCTGGTCGGTCGCCTTCCATTCTATACAGTCGGAATAGATTTTAAGATCCACTTTTCCGTCCTCCTCAAATTATATTGCGCCGACGAGGGCGACTTTTCAAGCCCCGTCGGACAGATAACAATATAGCACATATTCCGCCCCTTGTAAAGGCAACCTCGCAATAATTATGGGCGCGAAATCGGGCGTTAGTTAGGGCTTGCGGCGGGTGTTTGACGGGTATTTTGCGGGCGCAAAAACAGCGTTGGTTGGGGCATATTGCCGCACCAATCGGGCAGAGCGCCGTCAGTGACAGCGTATGTCGCCGTCGGTAATTCTTGCCGAAAGCTCCTTGATCATCGCGTTGAGTTTGACGGCATTCTTCATTGATCTCAGACTTAATTTCAGTCCGTCGGGTTTAAAGACAAGCTCTATTCTGCCCTCCGTCGTAAACGGCAATTTTCTCACGCGAGTGCTGATTACGTCGCAAAGGCCGAAAACCCTCATCAGTTTCTCCCCCTCGGCAAAGAACAGAGTGTCGCCCGTTAAGACATACTCGCCGCTGACTTTCCCGTACTTAATCGCGCAGAATACAAGCAACGCCATGGCGGCGAGAGATATGAAGAGTATGAACGGCGCATTCCCGACAGTGTCCTTATCGGAATTGAACAGCAGGAACAGAGCATACGCCGCATTGCCGATACAGAGCAAAGCTATGGGTATTATTACGGTCGCAAGCGTCTTTGCAATCGACAGCGGCGTACGATAATATATGTCCTTTTCTATCTCGCTTATGCGCAGTTCGCCGAAAGCCGAACTTATGACAAAGCACGCATCTTCAGCGGCTATCCCCGTCATATATCGCACGCCGTTTAAAAACACGTCGAAATCTTTGCCGACCTGCTCTACGACGAAGTCCGCGCCGCGCTTGCCGTAAAAAATGCGCCCGTTCTCCAGCCGCACTCCGTCCACGCTCCGTCCGATGTCCGAAAACAGCTTGTCAATCGTGTACGGCTCCGCCTCGGGAAGTTCCGCTTCGGCAAGTTCGGTTTCGGGATTGAATTCCGCCCTCCACTCCGCGCTATCGAAGACGACCGACCAGGACACGAGCTCGTTTCTGTCGTAGCCGTCTACGCCCTCGGACGAGTCGCCGCAGATATTGAGCTCGAAGCCGCCGTCGACGAGCGAAATGCCCGCCTCGTAGGCGTTATAAATGCGCCCGAACGCCTCCCCGTCGATTACGCCGTACAGCCGCAGCTCTATGCGGAAATCGGCGGCGGTGTCTATAAATATCTCAATTGCGCCGTCGTCGCCCTCCTTCATTGCGACCGTGCCCACATACAGACCGATATTCTGCGCGTTGAAGGCGAGCGCCTGCGCCTCGGTCGATATTTCCTGCCAATCGTCGGGCGAAGCGTCAAAGACGTATTTCGAGACGAAATATTCGTCCACCTCGTGCCCGCCGCCCCCTTTGAGCAGGGGAATGAACCAATCGAGCGCGATATCTTCATAGATTTTCCAGCCCGAGCGCTTGCCGACGGGCGGGGAACTTTGGGTGAATAATACGCGCGGCGTCATTCCGTTCGGGGTGAATTTGTCGATCACCTCAACGCGCGAAGCGTCCGCGTCGAACACGGCGACGAGCGACGAGCCGAGCGTTTCTTTTTCGGCAAATACGGTGGAAATATACGCCCGCTCGCCGTCGGATATGAGTGCCAGCATAACCATTCTCTCCTTTCGCCGCGATAAGTTGCGGCGTTCCGCCCGCGCCGAAAGACAATGCGGCAACGCGGCGGCATTTTAAAATTTCGGGCAACCGTTGCGGCCGCCGGAACTATCTGAGACATTATAACATATAAACCGCCGACTTTCAATATGCGGGGCGCAAAAAAGCGGGGACGGCGGCAGGCAATATGCCTGCCGCCGCCCAAAGAGCCGTATTGCGTCCGCCGCGCCGTGCGCGGCGGACATATCGTCATTAACCGAATATCGTCTTGCGTTTAAGTATGAGAATGACTGCAACGGCAATCACGCCCGCAAGCGAAATGCTTGAAAGGACGTAGAGCGCAACCGTGCCGCCGCTCTGCCCGTCCGCGCCGTCCGTGCCGTTTGCGCCGTCCGCGCCGTCCGCACCGTCTTGTCCGTTCTGACCGTCCTGACCGTCCGCGCCCGTCGCCTTTACGCCGAGCGAAGTCCAGCTTGCGCCGTCGTCGTAGGAAACTTCCCACATATTCGTCTGAGAATTGATCTGTAACTTGGGGGTAACGCCGTCCTGTCCGTCCTGTCCGTCCTGTCCGTCCGCGCCGTCCTGTCCGTCCGCGCCCGTCGGCCCCTGTGCGCCCGTAATGTCGGTAAGCGCAACGAGGTCGCGCCAAGCGTCGTCGTCTTCAAGCGAATATTTCCACTGAATGTGCGTATCGGTCACGCGCAGGACTATATCGGAAGCGGTGTAGTTTTTCTCAACCGCATATAGTGTGATCATTTCGTCGTGCTCAGAGCAAAGACCGCCCGCAATAGTCGCGCCGCTTGCATAGTCCGCATTAAGGCTTCCTTTATTCAGCGACCAGTCGTAATTGCCTTCGCTGTCCGCCGCTTCCAACGTGACGTCCGCGCTGATAGGATAGACCTTTTCCGTCTGCGTTCCGTCGGCTGCGACGTAGACGACGGTATAATAGCCTTTTACCAACTGTATGGTGCCGTCGGAGTTAAAGCTGAAGCCCATCGTAGGATCGTCGGCAAAGAAATATCTGCTGGGATATGCAATTTTATATGCCTCTCCCGTGATGACCGTCGTCCCTTCGTCTGCGGTAACGCCGATAGTTGCGCCCTTATAGAGCTCGCCGCTTACGTTGATAGTACCTTTTACGTTGCTTACACTGCCGTTTATGGTATTGCCTTTGATAACGGGTACACCGCTCACGTTAAACGTACCACTCGCCACATAAACACCGCCGCAATACTTATCGTCATAACCTGCATTATCGGTAATACTGCCGCCGCTCATATTAAAAGAATCAGTAGCTAAATACACGGCTGCATTACCTATATTTCCGGATATCGTACCGCCCGTCATATTGACGACGGCATGGTTAATCACATTCAATGCGCTACCAGTTCCGTAACCTGTGTCTGAACATATAACATTGCCGATAATGTTGCCGTCGGATAAGTTAAAGGTAGAGTTTTCCACAAATATTCCGCCGCCGTTGGTAGAATAATCTGTAGTAATATTGTATGAAACACTGCCACCGTACATATTAAAGATTCCTTCAAAACAATACACTCCGCAAGCTTTGATATCAGCCCTATTGTATTCTATCCTGCCGTCATAGAAATTGAAAGTGTTATCCCATTCTAAGTATAAACCGCCGCCGCTACCAGCGGTATTGCCTGTAATGCTGCCGCCGTACATATTAACGGAGCTCAATTCACTCGCGAACACGCCGCCGCCGAATGTCGCCGTATTGCCTGTAATGTTGCCGCCGTACATATTAAACGTACTGCCCGTGTCGCCGATTTCAATATACACGCCGCCACCATATCTGGACGAATGATACGTATATCCGTATCCGCCGCCGATCACGCCGCCGCTGACCGTTCCCTTGTCTTCCGCCGCTTCGTAAGCGGCGCTCCATTCCTCGGTGCCGTCGTCGAAGATATACCTTCTAATATTCCTAGAGGTGCTGACGACATAATAAGCGTGTTGATGCTCCGCCGCTTCGCTTGCCTCCTGACAGTCATAAAGGTTAAAGGTACTGCCGACCTTTACGGTAACTACGCTGGTCGTGCCCGTACCACTGAGGACGTAGCCGTTGAGACAGAGCGTGACTTCGCCGTTCACGGTAATATCTGCCGTCACGTTCTCGGCAAGATAATAGTTGCCGTCCGTAAAGGTAGTGCCGCTTTCGGTCAGATATGCGGCGGTTATCGCCGTCCACGTTCCGTCGTCGTGGTCGTGAGCGGTCTCTGCCGACGCAGAAATATCCTGCGGTAAGAGCAGAAATGCCGCAACTGTGGCGCAGGCGGCAAACGCCAGACCGCACAGCGCAAAGGCAAATTTTCTGACTATATTCATAGTATTTCCCTCCTTTCAGTACTCCTGCTCGCGATTAAATAATCGCTTACTCTAAATTTATTGTACACTACGACGGGGGAGTTGTCAATACTCATTATCTCAAAGGGCTGTCCGCAGAGGGCGGATAATACGGATTATTCACAAGAAAAAGTTAAGAAAGCGCAAGAGGGCAGGGGTAAAAACCCCTGCCCTCTTGCGCTATAATTATTTTATCTGCGTTACTTCCGACGCGGATTGACCGCAATATCATTTATTTAGCTGTAACTATCGACTGCCTGCAATGCAGCTCCTTCCCGCACAGTTCTTCGCCCTGACCGACGCCCCAACCGAATTTTTGCCTGTACTTTTCAAAACAGTCTTCGCATATCCAATACTGCATATCCTCGGTACAGTAGAACACGCATTGCGCGTCCGTCGCCGCCTTGTTCCAGCAGAAAAAGCAATGCTCATGCCAGAAATGCTGTATTTTATCCCCTTCGAGATATTCCTCGCCGCGCTTCATCTTTTCGACGAACTGCCCGGCGTATTCCTCTACCATTGCGTAAAACCCGTTCTTTTCGCCGTACGCCTTTTGCCAGAAATCGGGAAATTTTACCCTGTAAAGCCTGACGTTATACAAAAATTCTTCGCCGCTTATTTTCAGATCTTTCTCCCCTGCGCTCATAATATTATCCTCGCTTTTTCAGTCGGGGCTGGTAAATGCGCCTTTAATTCAGCTAAGCCGCTCAACCCATTCCCGCACGGCGTTCTTGCTCTCGTCGAGATAGACGTCCCTGCCCCTTATGGCAAGTCCGTCCGTTACGGTCGCGCCCGCACACTTCGCTTTGAGCACTTCCGCGCACCTTGCCAGCCCGCTGCCCTCGTGGGTGGCAAACGGCCTGACTGTCTTGCCGACAAAATCAAGCCTGTCAAGCTGGCTGTAAATTTCCTGCGGATATTCCCCGCAATATATGGGGCCGCCGACATACACCGCGTCGTATTCCTCTATGCCGTCGAGATAGCTGACGAGTTCGGGACGGGCGTCGCTGCGCTGTTTGGCAACCGCCTCCTTGCAGCACTCGCGATAGTTTGCGGAATAGGGCACGACGGGATCGCACCTGAACAGCTTTGCGCCGCTGAACTGCGCTATGTACTCCGCAATGACCTCGGTATTGCCCTTAGTAATGTTGCCGACGGCATAATTTTCGTCCGCCCGCGAAAAATAGATGACTATGCTTTTCATTTTTAACCTCTGTGCGGTATTGCCACGATTATCCGCCGAGACGGCGCAATGCACGGCGCATACCGCTATCTTTTTTTACATTATAGCACAGCCGCTTACAATAATCAATCTCTAATTTTTCGCCGCCCTTCGCCGCCTCCTGGCAGTCACGGCGGTAGAAAATGCCCTTTCATAAAAAAAACGCCTCAATCACGCACGGATGGCATGACTGAGGCGAACTTCTTTGCCGATTAAACTTACTTCCTTTCGAGTACGACCAGAGTTTCGACGTGAAGCGTAATGCTCTTTTTGATATAAAAAATCAAGGATTGTTCGCCCTTTTTCGATATAAGCACAACTACCGATATCGCCTGTTCAGATATATAAACTGCTACGCAATCTTTTGTCTGATAAGATTGTAAACTCTTTCGGCATCGTTTACGGCAATCAGCCCATAGCCAAAATCCGATCCGCTCTTTTGCCTGATTTTTATTGTGCCTGCGCTCTTTTTTATTAAGCTGCGATAAAGCTTTATATTTTTTATCTGAGAAATTTCAAGCGTTAAATTTGAAACATTTTCGTTAAAATAATAGATCTTTGTCGGCGTGATGATATATCTTCTCTCTTTTTCCTTGAATGAAGCGAAAATCGACACAATAAAAATAAGCAACGAAAATGCAAAAAACAGCACCGTACACAAAAGCCAATGCACATTCGCAAAAAGCATAAGGAGCAACCCGACCGCAGACCAAAGAACGGCAAAGAGCAATACAAATCTGACATAATGCCAGGCATAAAGCGGCTTGACGGAAACAACGTCCGCCAGCACCTCCTCTTTTATATCCTCGGGATTGACCTGTGTTAAAAATTCTCTTGCATACTCGAAAATGTCCTGCTCCTCCCATTGCCGCCTTTCTTTCTTGCCGTTAAGAGTTGTTATATAGCCTTTGCTGCCTTCTTCGATGATTAGTGTGTCATTTTGATGATGTAAAATGAGTTTATCCTCTTTGAGGAACACATTTTCGGACACGGACTTCAAATCAAGGTAAAAATCATAGAGGCTTTCATATTCTTTGATTTTGGCGCAATATTTACTCTTGCCGATTTTTATGCTCCATTCTATCCTATCGCAGACGATACAAGGCTCTCCTGAAACAGGCAAAAAGCCAACTATTCCGCCCGCTTCTCCGGGCTCAAAGCATGTTACTTTCCAGACATAGGCCCCGTCAGTTTTTTCAAGGGCGGAGTCGTAAATTATGCCTATGCGGTCAACAAGTTCGCTTGCCCGCACTCCCTCAAATTTTACCGTAATTATACAATCCCAAGTGGTATCAAATTCAATTTCGATATTGTTTTCGCTTTTATCTATTCTTATCGGTATCGAATCATGAAAAAACATTGAGACATTCATCAGACTTTGAATGTCCCTTTCGCCTTTTACTTCAAACCATTCGGGCAAAATGATTTCTTCCGCATACTCTTTAAACCGCGGGAAGTCATCTATTGCGGCTTTTTTACCGAAGCGCACGGCCTTCCATAATTCTTTGTTTTGAAGTACCCAGTCATACCCTTCCCAGACAGATTTTTTGCAACCGAATTCTTCCCAATCGACAATAAACACCTGACGACGAGGATGCCACATTTTTATGCGCCTTAAATGCGAGCGTTCTTTATTGAAGGCGAGCACTTCCGATTGCCACCCCGCCCATCTCAATGCAAAGACGGGCGAAACATATTCTTCATTGTTTTCCAAAATGATCGCTATCATATTTACCCCACTTGTCATCTTTCACATATTTTAGCATAAAATTAAGCTTAAATCAAGCGCCACATCTGACATATCCAAAGTTACTATCATCGCACTAAATTGACATATCTACTAATACTATGCGTGGCTGATAATATGTGCTGAAATATGACAAAAACGACTGAAATATCGTATCGCTTAAATGTATATACAATAAATTTTTGCATGAAAAAAGGTCAAAAAACGAAGTTTTTGACCTGAAATCGCTTATTTTTGCTCTTACTTCCTTTCGAGTACGACCAGAGTTTCGACGTGCTTGGTCTGGGGGAACATATCGAAAGGCGTGACGGAGACTATTTTATAGGGCGCTTTTGCGTTGGCTGCGGCATAGTCGGGGGCCTTTACAAGCTGACCGTCGACTTCCGTCAGCGTTCCGCACAGTATGCCGAGGTCGCGCGCGAGCGTCGCGGGGTTGCAGGAAATGAGCACGACTTTATCCGCGCCGCTCTTTGCGACGGCATTGACGACCGAACGCTCCATTCCCTTTCTCGGCGGATCGCAGACGACGACGCGCTTATATCCCGCCGTCTGCGCGAATACTTCTTCAAGCTTGTCCTCGACCGCGCCGCAGATATTGAACATCTTATCCCTCAGCCCGTTGAGCTTTTTGAGCTCGTCCGCGCAGTCTACCGCCTGTCTTACGATCTCCACTCCGTAAGCCGCGCGGCAGGCGTTGGCGAGCATTGCCGTGAGCATACCGCCGCCGCTGTAAAGATCGACGGCGACCGCGTCTTCGTCCCTGCACGCGTCGACCACCGCCTGATAGAGGCGCGAGCGCACGTCGTCGTTGACTTGCAGAAAAGTATTAGCCCCCGCCTTGTATTTTATGCCGTCCTGTACGGCGGTGAAAGTGGCTTCGCCGAGGCATATATGCCACTCTTTTCCGAAAATGACGTTGCTCCGCGATGAGTTGACATTGTTGACGAGCGTAAAGTTTTTAAAGCTCTTTCTGAGCAATTCGCCCAAGGGCGCGAGGTCGATTTTCCGCGCGGTGACGATGGTTATGAGCAATCTGCCGCCTATCTCCCTTGCGACGATGTGCCGCACCTGACCTATGCAGGCTATCTCGTCATAGCCTTTGAGGTGTTCCGCCGACATAAAATCGAGCAGGGCGGAAATGAGCGGCTTCGACCACTCCATCTGCAGACAGCAATAATTTATGGGCACTATTCTGTGCGAGCGGGGCGCGTAAAAGCCGACAATATTATTGCCGTATGTATCCACCCCGACGGGCAGGGCGAGTTTGTTGCGATAGCCGTACTGCTTTTCGCTGGCGACGACGGGCGAGACGTCGACTTCCAGCCCGCCTATCTTTTTGAGGCAATTGCGAACCGTGTCGCGCTTTAACGCGAGCTGGGTTTCATAGTCGGCGTGTTGAAGCTGGCAGCCGCCGCACTTTTCAAACTGCGGGCAGAGCGGAATAACCCTGTGCGGAGAGAGCGTATGCACCTCGGTGAGTTTGCCGAACACAGCCGAACCGTTGACTTTGAGCGCCTTGAAACTGACCTTTTCGCCGGGCAGACAGAAGGGCACGAACGCCGTCTGGTCCTGCGACCTGATAACGCCTTCCCCCTCGCTGCCGAGGGCTATGACCTCGCCTATGTATTCCTCATTCTTTATCATCTGTTATTTCCTTATTCTGTACATCAGATAGTCCATTGCCGCCTGACACCTGAAAACTATGAAGTCGTAGACAGCGAATATCGCCGTGCCGACGGTGAAAACCAGCACGAAGAAATAGTTGCGCACAAATTCGTACACCTCCTCGGGCAGGAACGAACCGCCGATAAGCCCGTCATAGACGAGGTAATACCCGACTATGAGCGTCGCGTCGAACCACAGCGCCTTTATGATGAACGCCAATATCTTGTTGACCTTGAAGCGCAGTTGCAGCGCGTTGACGAGCGGGTGTATGCCGAAGAACATTATGAACGGCACGAGATCCCAGAACTTAGCCGCCGCGCCGAAGGCTATCGTCAGGGCGACTGTCGCCAGATAAGCAAAAAAATCCCCGAAATAGAATTTTTTGGACAGCGGCAGCATGAGCGCGATTATCCCGACAAAATACCCCGTGGCAAGCAGAACGCCGCTGAGTATGCCCAGCGAAAGCGCAATGACCGCAAGCGCGCAAGATATTCCCGACAAAGCTATTTCAAAGGATTTATTGTTTGGATTTTTAGGCATAGATTATCAATGACAACAGCCGTTGCAAAGGCAATTGAGGCAGGCGTTGAGCGCACAGCACTCCACGCAGGCAGTACAGAAATTGCCGCCCATCTGATCGTCCTGATATGTGTTCATGTTCTGTCCCTGATAGACGCTCTGACCGTTATTCGCCGAAGTGCTTGCCGCGTCCTTCTCGACTTTGTCGTTGAGCTTTTTGTACGCGTCCTTGTACTTCTCGTTGTCCGGTTCGAGGTGCATGGCGATTTCGAGCTGTTTCTTGCTCTCGTTCACCCAGTTCTTTCTGTAAAATACGACGGATTGAAGGTAGTGCCACTGCGCACCCCTTTCGTTGAAGCTGTCCAGCACGCGCTGGGCTTCCTGTATGTCGCCCGCCCGCAGGAGTTCCTCCACCCGCTCGTAAGACGCGCCGTTGGCGTCGCCGCGCGCTTCTTCGTCGAGTTCGGTGATGAGCTCCTTATAGGCAGTCTCTATCTTGGTGAGCATTTTGGCGGCGTTATTGCCCGCCTCGCCGTCGAGGAACCTCTCCTCTCTGTACTTGTCGCGGAGCCTTGCGTAGGCTTCCTCAATGTCCTGCCTCGTGGCGGTTTCGTCCAATTCGAGAAGTTCGAGATTGCGTTTATTCATTTTCTGTCTTCCTTTTTGCCATCGCCGCACCTGCCGTATACCAGCCTGCGCGTGCGAGAGGGTATTCCTATTAAAATAATGTTGTCCGTAAGATCGCGGTTGAAGTAGAACTTTATGCCGCCGAGCCGCCGGCGCATATCGGCGAACAGCGCGTTGAAGATGAAGTTTATCTCGTCGCCGAACGCCGCGACCGCCTCCGCCTTGGTATCCTTTCCGAACGCATTGAAAAGCACGTTGTAGCGCCCCTTCTTCACGTCCTTGTCATAGTCGTCGAGCGCGTCGGCAAGGTATATCCACTTGCCTATGTCGTACATGAGCGCGCCCGTGTCCTCGGTGGCGTATTCGCCGAGCGCATAGTCCGAAAGACGGCGCATCATCTCGGCGGTGGGTTCGCATGCCTGCTCTATTATCGCGCAACCGCCCTTTTCAAGCTCGCGCTGGGAGCGCATACATTCTTCGACTATTCTGCCTATTTCGGGGTGCTTTTTCACCGCGCGGCGATAGCCCCGCCTGAATACGAAGGAGAATATCCCCTTCTTTTCGCCGTCCCGCCTGTCGTCGAGCAGTTTATGGTAGGCGAGCACGGTATTCATGCAGCCTATCACGACGGAGAGTTCGTCCTCGCGCGCCATCGGGCGTCTTTTTATGAGATGCAGTATGCACCGCCGCTTTTCTATCGTCACGTCGCAGTTCTTTATATTATGCAGAAGCGCCGACATAAATGCCGTATCGTAGGTCAACGCGGCGCGCGGAGCATTTCCGCAGCCCTTGCCTATCGACTTGCACATTCCGCAATAGAGCGCCTTATACAGTATGTCGTCCTTGATGAAAAGATTGGGCGTAGACGGGTTAATATATCCGAACATCTTTTAAAGCTGATAAAATCCTATCTTTTTATACACCTTGGAGAGCGTCTTTCTCGCCGCCGAATACGCCTTTTCCGCACCGCTTTTAAGCACGGCGTTGAGATAGTCCTTGTCAGCGAGCAGCCTTGCCTGTTCCGCCTGAATGGGCGCAAGCCTGTCGGCGACCACTTCGCCCACCGCCTGCTTGAAATCGCCGTAGCCCTTGCCCTCGAAGTCGCGCTCCGCCTCCGCCGTCGTCTTGTCGGAGAATACCGAATAGATGGAGAGCAGATTGCTGACGCCAGGCTTGTTTTCGGCGTCGAATTTAACCTCGTTGCCGCTGTCGGTGACAGCTCGGCGGAACTTTCTCAGTATCGTATCCCTGTCGTCGGTGAGGAAGATAGAGCCGTTGGGGTTTTCGGCAGATTTGCTCATCTTCTTGGAGGGATCGGAAAGGTCTGCAATCTTCGCGCCGACCTTCATGTACAGCCCCTCGGGGACGGTGAAAGTCGGGGAATAGATATTGTTGAAGCGAACGGCGATATCGCGCGTTATTTCGAGGTGCTGGCGCTGGTCCAGTCCGACGGGCACGACGTCCGCCTGATAGAGGAGTATGTCCGCCGCCATGAGCACGGGATAGTCCATAAGCCCCATATTTATATTATCGGCGTGTTTGGCGCTCTTATCCTTAAACTGCGTCATTCTCTCCATTTCGCCGACGTAAGTGAAGGTGTTGAGCACCCACGCAAGTTCGGCGTGGCAGGGAACGTGAGATTGGAGATAGAGAGTACACTTTTGGGGATCTACGCCGCAGGCAATGTAGAGCGCGAGCAGTTCGAGCGTCTTTCTGCGCAGATTTGCGGGATCCTGACGGACGGTTATGGCGTGCATATTGGCTATCGCGAAAGTGCAGTCGTATTCGTCCTGAAGCTGAACCCACTGCTTTATCGCGCCGAGATAATTGCCTATCGTCAGATTATTGGTCGGCTGAACTGCCGAATATAATTTCTTTACGGTATTTTCCATATTATCCCTCTTTATAAAATCATTTTACCACAGTCAAGTAAAAAAGGCAAAGATTTTCTGCTTAAACTTGACGCTCTCACCCAATTTAACGCCTTTCTACACACAATTTACACAATGGCGAAATTTTTGCCCGCGCGGGGCGTTAAAAAACAAGAAAAATTGTAAATGGTGCGGCAATATGCCTTAACCAACACAATTATAAGGGGGTAAAAGTCCGCCGCTTCAAAGGCGGCGGACGGCTTGATTTTATTTAATTTTTGCCCTCGACAAACTTTAAAACTTCGTCGAACATCTTTTCCTTGTGCACGGTCGTCTTGAAGCGCACGGGCTTATCCCTCAAAGTCGAGAGCGACTTGGGCACTGCCATTGCCGTTGCGGCGTGCAGGCGCTTTATGCCCTTGAAGCTGTCCCTCACGTCGTTGCCCGTGACGGCGTAGAGCACGTCCTGCGGGAACTTGTAGGGGCTTGCGGTGGAGACGACCACCATTTCGGTCGTGTCCTTCTTGTTCTTATACTTCCAGTCGTTGGCGACCTTCATTGCGCAGCCCGTATGCGTATCCATGGTATAGCCCGTATCGCAGAACAGGTCGTATATGGTCTCGACGACGTCGTCCTCGTCGGCAAATCCGCCGTCGAACACGGCGTTTATGTCCGCCTGCTCCTTGGGGGTAATTCTGTAAACGCCCTGCTCTTTGAGCTCCTTCATGCGCTCCGCCGTGACCTTAGCGTCCCTGCCCGAGACCTCGAAAAGCAGCCTTTCGAGGTTGGAGGAGACGAGAATATCCATCGACGGCGAAGTCGTCTTATAGAACTCCCTGTGGACGTCGTATTCGCCCTTGGAGAGGAAATCGGTGAGCACGTTGTTCATGTTGGACGCGCAGTGCAGCCGCCTTACGGGCAGCCCCATTCTCTTTGCGTAGTACGCGGCGAGTATGTTGCCGAAGTTGCCCGTGGGTACGCAGAAATCGATCTCGTCGCCCATCTTTATCTGGTCGGAGGACACGAGGTCGAGATATGCCGAGAAATAGTAGGCGATCTGCGGCGCGAGCCTGCCGAAGTTTATGGAGTTTGCCGACGAGAGCAATACGTTCTTGTCTTTGAGTATCTTTGCGTATTCTGCGCTGTTGAAGATATTTTTTACCGCCGTCTGACAGTCGTCGAAGTTGCCCTTTACGGCGACCACGTTGACGTTATTGCCCTCCTGCGTGCACATCTGCAATTTCTGCATGGAGGAAACGCCGTCGTCGGGGTAGAATACCATTATCTTTACGCCGTCCGCGTCCTTAAAGCCTTCGAGCGCGGCCTTGCCAGTATCGCCCGAGGTTGCGACGAGGACGAGTATTTCTTCCTTTACGCCGCAGATGTCGCAGCCCTTTCTGAGAAGATAGGGAAGGACGGTCAGCGCCATATCCTTGAATGCGCAGGTGGGGCCGTGGAACAGTTCGAGAATGTACATTCCCTCGGATATCTTTACGAGCGGGCAGGGATCGTTGCCCTCGAATTTCTTATATGCCGCCTCGCAGGCGTCGAGAAGCCCTTTCTCGTCATAGTCGTCGAGGTATTTATAGAGAACTTTTGCCGCGCGTTCGGGATAGCTCATGCCGAGCATGGCTTCAAGCTCCTCGCGGCTGACGGCGGGGAAATTTTCGGGAACGAACAGTCCGCCGTTGTCGGACAACCCCTTGACTATTGCGCGGGCGCCCGTCACTCTCTCGCCGCCCCTTGTGCTTACGAAATACATCTTTACTTTCTCCTGAATTAAAAATATACGGCGACACCTTATGAAGGAGTCGCCGTAAAAGCCTGAACAGTGTCTTATCAGCAATATTTAGCCACGAAGTCGGGCAGTTCTTCCTTTGCGCAGCTGCAGGTTATGGTTATTACGAGGTTGCTTTCGTTTGCCACTTTTTCAAGCATATAGAAAGTACCCGCAAGTTCGCTCAAATTCTTGCCTGCTATCCTTGCAATGCCGTCGACGTAGACATTCTCTATGTCATAATTGCCGGCGATGACGCCCTTTATAAATCCGCAGAGAGCTTCTTCCCCTGCGACATTGTAATGCGTGACGTTAATAAAGCGGACATCTCTCACGACGTCGTGCATATAACGGTCGGTATCGGTAATGAATACGCTCAAGCCCTTCGCCGTTTCGACGTTGGCGTTGGCAGCCTGGATTATCTGCTTGGTCTTACCTGTACCTTTTGGGCCGTATATAATTTTTATCATTTATTGAACCTCCTAATAGTTTCAAAAACTACCTTTTCTCCTATTCTATCATAAATGGGCGGAAATTCAATACTTTTCGCAAAATTTCTTGCTATTTTTTTATTTGTTCAACTTTATTTCAGACGGGATACAAAATCGCCTATTCTCCTCAGTCCTTCGAGCATATCCTCCATCGAAAGCGCGTAGGAGAGCCTTATCGCATCGTCGTCGCCGAAGCAAATTCCCGGCGTTGCCGCAACCTTTTCGTGCGTCAGCAGCATATCGCAGAAATCCATGCTTCCGTTGATCTTTACGCCGTCATAGCTCTTGCCGTAGAGGTTGTAGCAGAGCAGCATTACATAGAACGCGCCGTCAGGCTTGACGTAGTCGAGCCCTAAGGACTTCATGCCTTCGAGCACTTCGAGCATCTTCTTCCTTCTCTCGCCGAACGCCTTGACCATATCCTCCATGGGCTTCTGGTCGCCCTCGTAAGCGGCGATAGCCGCATACTGCGTCATCGTGTTGACGTTGGAGGTCGTGTGGCTCTGGAACGAGCCGATTGCCTTTGCGACGTGCTTGGGAGCGGCGACGAAGCCCAATCTCCAACCCGTCATGGCGTAGGACTTGGACACGCCGTTGACTATTATAGTCAGCTCCTTCATCTCGGGGGAAACCGCAGCTATCGAGAAATGCGTTTCGCCGCCGTAGATGAGCTTTTCATACATTTCGTCGGACAATACGACGATATTGTGCTTTACGCAGACCTCGGCAATCGCCCTTATCTCGTCTTCGGTATATACCGCGCCCGTGGGGTTGCAGGGGCTGTTTAAAATGAGCATCCTGGTCTTGGGGGTTATCATCGCCTCTATCTGCGCGGCGGTAACCTTATAGCCGTGACGGGGAGTTGCGTAGATATATACGGGCACGCCGCCGCAGCACATTACGACCTCGGGATAGGTCAGCCAGTAGGGCTTGGGTATGAGCACCTCGTCGCCCTCCTCGATTACCGCATACATGGCATTGTAGATGGCGTGCTTGCCGCCGTTGCAGACAACTATCTGCGAGGGATCGTAATCGAGCCCGTTCTCCTCTTTGAGCTTCTTTGCTATAGCCTTTTTGAGCGCGGGCAGACCTGCCGCCGCGACGTACTTGGTATAGCCCTTGTCAAGCGCGTCCTTTGCCGCCTGAACGATGTGCTCGGGAGTATTGAAGTCGGGTTCGCCGACGCCGAAGGAGATGACCTTCTCGCCGTTAGCCTTCATTTCATTCGCCTTTGCAGAGATTGCAAGCGTCATCGAAGGCGCGATGCCTGATATTTTCTGCGATAATTTAATCATATTGACACTCCTATGTGTGATAATTTTCCTTTTTTTCGTAAATTTGTTTTCTGGTGACGAAAACAAATTTAACGAGTTTTGGAGGCGCTGCCTCCCTGCCCTCAATTATAAGGGCTCTCATATTACTGAATTGAGGGCATTCCCTCCGCTGCCCGCCCGACGAAGTCGGTCGCACGGAGCGTCAGCGTAGTAGGTCGCAGGTATGCGCAAAAACGTGGTTTTGCTTGCGCAACATATTTATTCAGGAAACAGACCGCGGGCGCAAAAGGGTGATTAAACGGTTTGCCTGCGGCATATTTATTTTATTACCTTTTTATTATACACATAAACTCACATTTTTGCAAGCGTATGCGGATAATTTTACATTTATGCGGCTTTATGAAACTTTTTTGCGCATAATGACAGCACATTTAACAGCGAAACGGGGCGATCCCCCGAAAGAGACCGCCCCGTTCCTTTTATATTTGCGGAGTGTAGTGTGTGCTTTACCGTCAGTTTTTTCCGCCGCGGCAGTTACCCGCGTGCGGACAGCCCGAACAGCCGCAATCGCAGCCGCCCTTTTTTCTGAGCTTTCTTACTATTATCGCAGTCACCGCCGCGACGAACGCGACGCTTACCGCAACTATTATGACTATATCGACAGGCGACATTATATTACCTCCCTTTTCTCTTTTTGATGAAATCGAGTTTGCCTCGCCTTGCAAGCACTATCGCCACAGTGACCGCCGCAAATACCGCCAGCCATACGAACAGCGTCCACCACCAGCTTCCGACGGTATATATTATGCAGGAAACGGCGAAACTTGCAGCCAGCCAGAACGCGAGCGTCCATCTGAACTTGCCCTCGGGCAGTTCTGCCTTTGCCGTCGCGCACGCCGCGAAGCAGGGTATCGTCGTCATATTAAACGCAATGAACGCTATGAGCGCGGCGATGAGCTGTCCCTGCGCCATGCCCGTATCCGCCGAGATTACGCCGATAAGCCCGACGAGCTCCTCGACGCCGCTTTCAGTACCCTCGCCGACGTAAGCGCCTATGCAGACGGCAAGCGTCGTGAAAGTAGCGATGACGTTCTCCTTGGCGATAAGTCCCGTCAGGGCGGCGACGGCGAATACCCAGCCGAACTGACCGAGCTGAGAGCCGAAGCCGAGCGGCGTAAATATGGGCTGAATGAGCATTCCGACCGACGCGAGCATAGATTCGTTCATCTGCTCGTCGGGAAGATAGTGCCAATTCCAGCTGAGGTGCGAGAGCAGCCAGACGATGACCGTCGAGGCGAATATTATCGTGAACGCCTTTTTGACGAAGTGTTTGGTCTTATCCCAGAGGTGCAGCATTAAATTTACGAACCCGGGGAGATGATATGCGGGCAGTTCCATTATGAACGGCGGCGTTTCGCCCCGCAGGGTGGTATTTCTCATGAGCAGCACCGAGACGATAGCCGTGACTACGCCGAGAATATACATGGAGAAGGTTATAACATCGGCATTGCCCACGCCGAACGCACCGACTATGCCGCCCGCAACCGCCGTGAGTATGGGCAGTTTGGCGCCGCACGAGAAGAAGGGAATTACCCTTATGGTCGCCGTCCTCTCCTTTTCGTCGGCGAGCGTACGCGTATTTATCGCCGCGGGAACAGAGCAACCGAAGCCCATTATCATGGGCATGAACGCCCTGCCCGACAGCCCGAAACGTCTGAATATCCTGTCGAGGACGAAGGCTATTCTCGCCATATACCCGCTGTCTTCGAGTATGGAGAAAAAGAGGAACAGCACGAGTATCTGCGGCAGGAAGCCGAGCACGGCGAATATGCCGCCGAGTATGCCGTCGCCAACCAATCCCGTCGCCCATTCCGCCGCGCCGCCCAGCTCCATGAGCGAGACTACGCCCGACGAAATGTGGTCGAGGACGATATTGAGCAGGTTTGTGAGTATTACGCCCGGCGAATATACCGTTCCGTCATAGAACGCGGCAAGCAGTTCCGCGCCGAAATGCACGGGCTCGCCGTCGGCATACAGCCCTAAATCTTCGAGCGAGGGCATCCACGCCTGCCCCTCGGTAAAGCCGTTGAGAAAGAACAGATTTTCCGAGAAAGTCAGGTGGAATATGAAGAACAGCACTATGAGGAATATAGGCAGAGCAAACACCCTGTGGGTGAGCACCCTGTCAATCTTGTCGGATTTCGTCATTGCGCCCTTTGAAGCCGCCGACTTGACCGACGAGAAGTGCGCCGAGATATATCTGTAACGCGCGTCGGCTATTTCGGCTTCGAGGTCGTCGGAGACGGCTATTTCGGCAAACACCTCCTTCGCGCCCTCGTGCGCGAGCTCTATCTCGTCGGCTTCGAGCATCTTGACGGCGTGAAAGAGGGGCGACGACACGCCGAGCTTTTCAAAGAACTGTCTTGCGCGCTCTATCTTGCCGCTCAGTCCGCCGCCGAGCACGGTAGTGCCCTTACGCTCTGCGGGGAGGGCGACGGCGCGCGCCATAAGCTCCTTAATGCCGCTCTTTCTCAACGCGGAGACGGCAACGACGGGCACGCCGATAGCGCGTTCGAGCGCCTTTACGTCTATCTTATCCCCCGCCTTTTCGACTTCGTCCATCATATTGAGGGCGATGATCATCGGCACGTCCGTTTCGAGAAGCTGCGTGGTCAGATAGAGATTGCGCTCTAAATTGGTCGCGTCGACTATATTGATTATGCAGTCGGGCTTCTCGTCGAGTATGTAGTTGCGGGAGATGACCTCCTCGGGGGTGTACGGCGACAGCGAGTATATACCCGGCAGATCGATTATCGCGACCTTTTCGCCCTGCGCCCTGTAAACGCCCTCTCTCTTATCGACGGTTACGCCCGGCCAGTTACCGACGTGCGCCGTCGAGCCCGTAAGCGCGTTGAAAAGCGTCGTCTTACCGCAGTTGGGGTTGCCTGCAAGCGCGAAAGTTCTCATAATATTTCCGCCTCCACGCATGCCGCCTCGTCCTTGCGGAGAGTCAGCTCGTACCCTCTGACCGTCACTTCGACGGGATCGCCGAGGGGCGCGCGCTTGCGCAAAGTCACCTCGGCCTGCGGGGTTACGCCCATGTCGAAAAGACGGCGGCGCACCCTGCCTTCGCCGTTTACCCTGACTATTCTGCCGCGTTCGCCGTCGGCAAAATCGCTTAAAAGTTTTTTCATCTATATCTCCTTTAAAAAATCAGTCGAAAAAATAGGGCTTCACGCGACAAGTATTCTCCGCGCGATCGCGCCGTCCAGACACAGTCTGCCCTCTTTGACGATGACGATGACGCCGTTAGGCCCGCCTGAAATAAGCGTTATCTTGCTGCCTACGACTATTCCCAGCTCCATAAGATGTTTTCTTATGCCGTCATCGGCCGAAATCTTCCTTACTTCCATTTCCCTGTTGCAGGGAGCCATTAAAAGAGGCATATTCTCATCTCCGCATAGTTTTTAAAAACTTAACCTTGGTTAAGTATCTACATTATATACCCGACTTTGCCGTTTGTCAACAAATTCTTAACCATAGTTAATATTTTTATTCACAAAAAATGCGCCCTATTCCCCGCGAGAGAAAAAAGGCGCAAAATGCGGTCGATTTTACGGTTTGATATCGGGCAAAGCCCTCAATTTTGGCAATGAGGCGCGAAAATAAGCGCATATCAACAAAAAATGCTATTCCCCGACGAAAGCAACGGAGGCGCAAAATATGCGATATGCGCGAGGAAAAGCGAGTACTCCCCGCCGAAAGCTAAGACGTGCGGCATAGAAGCGCCTTTTTCCATTCAACCGGAAAAGGGCGCAAAAAAAGGGCGGCAACCGAGGTTGCCGCCCGAATAGCGTCATCAGCGTTTGGTTATCTTGACAGATTTGATTATTATGGGCGTTGCGGTCAGCTTGTAGGTGACTTCGTTGACGTTCATGCCCACATATTCGTCATAGTTGTCGACGTAGAGCGAAACTTCCTTAGTGAAGTTGGTAGAGCCGACGTCGGAGGACGCATCCGAAACCGCGTCTTTGAGGTCGTCGAGCACGGTGGTGTCTTCGAGCGTTGCAAAGATGCAATAGCTTGAATCGGACGACGTGGACGAGTTGACCTGAATGGTGAACAGGCTGGTCGCGCTGTTGTACTTATATTCGCCCATTACGCCCTCGGGAGAGCCCTGCTTGTCGAGATATACCCACACGCCGTCCACTTCCTTTGCCGTATAGTACATTCTGAGGCAGCCGTAGGAAGCTTTGAGCGCGCCGTTTTCGATCTTGTGCTGGTTATTCGAGAATTCGCCGATGAGCGTGTTGAGCGCACCGTCCAGCTTGCCGTCGACGAAATTCTTGTAGACGGTGGGCGTTATCTTGCCGTTATCGGGAGCTGCAAGGGTTGCATATTCGCCCTCCTTGGAGGTCGCGTCGAGATAGTCGAGCATACTCTCGGAGCCGTCCTCGAATGACGCGGTATAGCCGATTTCCTCGTCTTCGTCATAGTTATAACCGCCACCGTACCACTTATCCGTCTGGTAGTTGTGTATGATGGTGTTATCGTAGAAACCGTTGTCTGCAAGTTCGATGAAGTGCTGAACGGTCTGGGGATACATATTGCGGTACATTTTATATTCGAGAACGTAGGTCTCGCCCGCAAATTCGACGGTGATTTCGGCTTCGGGATGAGAGGAATTGCAGCCCGAAAGCGCGGGTGCGGCAATTATCAGCCCGGAGATTGCAGTTGCGCATATTATGCGGCCAAATTTCTTGAATGACATCTTTTTACCTGTTTAGTTAAAGTACTTGATATACTACTTTATTTTACCCGTAACTTTGCGTTTAGTCAAGTAATTTACCGCCGCATACCGCCCTTTTTACTAAATTACACGGGCATTTTACGCGCTTTTCATCTTCAACGCGACGCGCTAACGCTTCAACGTGTCAAGGCGGAGCTGATAGGGAATGCTCCATTCGTAACTTTTTAAAAATTCGCCGCCGTAGTCGTTGCGTTCGCCCGCGATATATTCCCAGACATCGCAACTTATGTTGCTCTTGTCGAGCAAAAGATTTGCCCTATTGAAAGTGACGCAGTTAAAGTCTACATCCCTCAGCGTCTTGCGCAGCCGCCATACGGCATCGCGGTAGAGCTTTTTGGCCTTCTGCACCTCGTGGTCGGGCCAGATCTGCGAAATAGCGTCGCCCATCGAAAGGCTCTTGCCGTTATAGGCGATGAGCAGGGCGAACAGCTCCTTGGACTTGCCCGAGGAAAAGGCGACCATCTTGTCGTCGACGAAACAGTCGAACGAACCGAAGGTCTTGACGGTCATGGTGCGCACGTGCCCGCCTATCTCATCGAGATAGCGCAGAAGCTCCGCGCGGTCGTAGGGCTTGTACAGAAAACCTATCGTGCGCGCCCTCACCGACGGCGACAGGTCGTCGGCGTCGATCGCCAACCCCGTTATGAACACGAGCTTTATCTCGGGCGAAATGGCGACAAGCCTTTCGGCGAGCTCTAACCCGTTTATGTTTGGCATATTGACGTCGAGAAAGGCGGCGTCGACGCGGTTCGCGGCGATATACGCGGTTATCATGGATACGTTATCTTTGAAAAAGCGACAGTCTACCTCGCCTAACTCTATTGTTTCGTTGAGTATTACGTGCAATGCGCTGATTTCGTCGTCAACGGCAATTATCTTCACAGAACCTACCCCTTTCGTGCCCGACGGCACACATATAATAGATTACAGTTTTTAACAATATATATAAATTATAACAAATAAATTGCCAGCCGTCAATGACATTTTTAGACAAATGTGGCGATTATTTTTTTTATTGCGTAATTATTTAGCACTTTTTTAGCGCACGACGGTATATAATGATTGCAGTAAAGGGAAAGGCGACGGTATTTACCTCCCTTAGATTTAATCCGGCACACACTGATAGTCATTTAAAAATAGTCGGGGAACACGGTTGCCCGGCTATTTTTATGCCCTTCGGAGGCGCAAAAAAAAGAGGCCCGCGGAAGTTTCCGCAAGCCCCTTTTTTATTTGCCTGTCGTAATTTACGATTACTCCATAACAGCGGTAGCGCCAGCAGCTTTGAGATCTGCAACGATCTTCTCTGCTTCTTCCTTAGCTACATTCTCTTTGAGCACGCCGCCCTTTTCAACTGCCTGCTTAGCTTCTACGAGGCCGAGGCCGGTGAATGCGCGAACGACTTTGATGACGTCGATCTTCTTAGCGCCTGCGTCCTTAAGGACTACGTTGAACTCGGTCTTTTCTTCAACTGCTGCTGCGGGAGCTGCGCCTGCTGCGGGAGCTGCTGCAACTGCTACGGGAGCGGCTGCGGATACGCCGAATTCTTCTTCAAGTGCCTTAACGAGCTCGTTGAGCTCAAGTACGGTCATGGATTTGATCTGTTCGATAAAAGTCTTTACGTCTGCCATTTTAATTTCCTCCGGAAAATTTAATTGAATTTAATGATTTTTTTGCGGCGGTTTTTCGCGGGTTGCCGCTGCCCCGCAGATTGGTTTGTGCGATTAAGCCTCTTTGGACTTCGCAATGCCGTCGAGTACGCGAACGATGCCCGACATAAGGTTGGAAAGAACGCCTGCAAAGTTTGCGATGGGCGCCTGCATGGAACCGAGCATCTTTGCGATGAGCTCCTCTTTGGAAGGCATGGTCGCAAGTGCCTTGACGCCTGCCTTGTCGACATAAGCGTTGTCTACGAACGCGCTTTTGAGAACTATCTTTTCGTCATAGTCCTTGGAAGCCGCTACCATTACCTTTGCGGCAGCCGTCTCGTCCTGACCGAACGCTATCGCCGTGGGACCGTTGAGGTCTGCGTCGAACTGGTTATAGCCGAGCTCGTTGAATGCCTTTCTTACAAGCGTATTCTTGTATACCTTGTATTCGCAACCGGCTTTCTTGCACTTTGCGCGGAGTTCGGAAACTTCTGCAACGGTGAGCTTGTTATAATCGACGAATACTACCGATTTGGAAGCTTTGATTTTTTCAACAATCTCATTTACGACTACTTTCTTTGCTTCGAAATTAGCTGACAATTTTTTTACCTCCTATTGTATTCGTAAAAAACAAAAAACCTTACGCCGCGACGAGGCATAAGGTCTGCATATACGTTATAATGCTTTTCCCAATCACCTCGGCAAGATTTTCAAGCATTACTGCCCTTGCTGTCTGCGGTCAAATGAGTTTTTATTCGATTTACTCCGTAATTATATCCTACGCCGAGGGCGTTGTCAATCGTTTTTCGGGCAAAAATAAAATTTATTTGCCGAAAATCTGCCCGTCAGGTCAGATAATCTATGTCGATGCCCCGCTCGTACTTCTCATTGAAGCCGAAAGTCCGCCCCTTGTATTTGAATTGGGGCAGGGTGTCGAGCTGGACGTTATGCAGGCTCTTGAAAATGCTGGCGTCGACGTCGGGGTTGCGGCTGCGGAAGGACCTTATGAGCTCCTTAATATCCTGTCTGCCCGACTGTCCCTGCACGCCCTGCGGCAGGTTTTCGGTAAGCTTGCAGGCGCAGGCAATAAACCTGAGGTTATTATACTCCTTCCAGTGCAGAATGTCGTCCTCCGACACGCAGTAGAGCGGGCGGATGAGCTCCATCCCCTCGAAATTTGCGCTCTTTATCTTGGGCATCATGCCCTGAATCTGTCCGCCGAACAGCATGCCCATGAGCGTCGTTTCGATGACGTCCGAGAGGTGATGACCGAGCGCAATCTTGTTGCAGCCCAGCTCTTTGGCGCGGGCGTAGAGAAAGCCCCTGCGCATGCGCGCGCAGAGATAACAGGGGTGCTCGCCGCCAATCTCGTCGTTGACCTCGAATATGTCAGACGAAAAGATCTTTGCGGGGATTTCCAGCCGTTCGAGATTTTCGGCGATGAGCGCGGCGTTTTCGGCGTTATAGCCGGGGTTCATAACGATATATTCCGCCCCGAAGGGTATGTCGGAATGGCGCAGAAGTTCCTGAACGCACTTGGCAAGCAGCATGCTGTCCTTGCCGCCCGATATGCAGACGGCAATTCTGTCGCCCGCCTCTATGAGCTTATACTGCTTTACCGCCTGCAAAAATTTAGTCCATATCCCCTTGCGGAATTTGGTAATTATGCTGCGTTCTATCTTAGCGCACTCGCTGAGCTCCTTAGCCATTAACTCAGTCCTGTTCCTCGGCGGGTTGCTCCTCCTCGTGGGGATCGGGGAACATTGCGTGGTCGTATTCTATGCCGTTCTTGTCGTAATAGTCCTTGATTGCCGCGCGGATAGCCTCCTCGGCGAGCACCGAACAGTGCAGTTTGTGAGCGGGAAGCCCGTCGAGCGCCTCTGCAACCGCCTTGTTTGTCAGTTCGAGCGCCTCCGAAAGCGGCTTGCCCTTTATCATCTCGGTAGCCATGGACGACGACGCGATGGCGCTGCCGCAGCCGAAAGTGTTGAACTTTACGTCGGTTATTATGCCGTCCTTTACCTTAATATATATCTTCATTATGTCGCCGCATTTGGCGTTGCCTACCTCGCCTATTCCGTCGGCGTCGTCAAGCTTGCCGACGTTTCTGGGGTTGGTGAAGTGATCCATTACTTTTTCGCTGTATAATGCCATGATAAAACTCCTTACAATTTTAGTTTCGTAAATTTGTTTTCTGGTGACGAAAACAAATTTGACGAGTTTGGGAGGCTCTGCCTCCCTTGCCGCGACATTATTGATTGCTCTCGATTATTAGAAGTCGCGGCAATTCACACCGCTGAGGTTGCGGCAGCAACAAATGTGGTGCGCTGGCGCAAAATGCGATTTTGCTTGCGCGACATATTTATTTAGGAAGCAAACCGCGGGCGCAGGGACGAACGAGCACATTTCATAGGAAGGTGGTCACCCACCTTTCGTGTGCGAGCGAGATGAGTGAACACATAGCTTCCCGTGCGAACGGTGACCGAAAGCGCCGTTGTCCTTACGGAGATTGAGAACCCTGCTTGCGCCCGTTATTTATTTTATGTTTCGTAAATTTGTTTTCTGGTGACGAAAACAAATTTGACGAGTTTTGGAGGCGCTGCCTCCCTTGCCGCGACATTATTGATTGCTCTCGATTATTAGAAGTCGCGGCAATTCACACCGCTGAGGTTGCGG
>CALVHL010000003.1 GCA_944327625.1 uncultured Clostridia bacterium | reverse complement strand
CAAATGCATCAGACTGTAAATCTGACGTCTCCGACTTCGGTGGTTCGAATCCACCTCCTCCCACCACGAAAAAGACACAACCAAAACGGTTGTGTCTTTTTCGTCGTCGGCGGGAGGAGGTGGTAAAAAGAACCCCGAGGCTTTCGGTGGTGCGCGCGAACCGCACGGCAAAGGGAGCCAGATTATAAGGCAGCACGCTTCCCGTGCGGTGACGCTTTGCCGAGAGGTCCCCGTGTGCGGGGTTTCGGCAAAATCCACCTTCTCCCATTTTTGTCGCGGTGTTTTTCGTTTTGACGTGTGAGAGGTGTTAGACAGAAGCCCGTATTCGGTGGTGACGCGATTGGCGCAACGCGCAACAATCGCTATTCCGTCGCTCCGCTCCTTACGCGCGAGCGAGCAGACGAGTTTTATTGAAATTTGCAGGCAACGAAACTCTCTGCGAGCGACGCTTTGGCGGGCGTCGAGCCCGACAAAATACGCCTCCTCCCACTTGCCGTTCGGGCTTTTAAATCTGTATATGACGGTTAAAAGCTATATTTTTGCATTATGCTTGAAATGCTCTGCGGTTTGTGTTATATTATTTGCGATAATCACAAGCGATAACTCAATCGGAGAAATTCCTTATGAACAAGTCGGATAACTTTGAATTAAGCCTGCCCGAGGGCTATGTACTCGTCAAACACGTGGACGCAAAGAAAGACGGAAAAATAATTTTATTTTATACTCTGTTGTCCTTTTTGCCGCTGCTGATAATTCTGCCCATACTACTGCTGATTGCATTTACGGTGAATGACGGTCAAACGCCCTCCGACGGCAATTTAATGCTCGGGCTGATAATTGCCTGCTTTGCCTATATTCTGTATATCATTCTGCACGAGCTTACTCACGGCATAACATACAAAATTTACACTGGGCAGAAGCTTACATTCGGGCTTACCCTGACGGTGGCTTTCTGCGGCGTTCCGAATATCTATATTCGCAAAAAAGCCTCGATCGCCTCGCTTATAATGCCTTTTGCGGTGTTTTCAATCATCTTTTTGAGCCTGACCGTCGGACTATGGTTCATCTCGCCTTATTACGGCGTGATTGCAGGCGCCGTTTTTGCCCTGCACTTAGGCGGGTGCGTCGGCGATTTGCACTGGACGCTGATGTATATTACTAAATACAGAAACTGCAACACGCTCATGCGCGACACGGGGCCCGAACAATGGCTTTATATTCCGTCAGCCGACGCAGAAAAATACGGCATACCCGTCATCGAAACCCCCGCCGAATAATTTGTTACGGACGATTGTGCAATAATCTCCTCCGCCGCTGTTGTCAGACACCTCATCATTTAATCATGCGATAAAAATTAAATATTCTGTTTAAAACTTCAATGCCGCGGCGAAATGGTTTTCGCCGCGGCTATTTTATATTTTGCGCGTTATTGTCGCTTGATTATATTTAGAATTATTCATTATGCTTTAAAATCGTACCTATTTTTATTTATGAGTTAAAATTTTATTCTATTTATTAAATATGTGATTATTTATTTGACATATTGTTTTTTATATGATATAATCGAGATACAGTAAAGGAGGTTACAGATATGTCAACCAATATATTGAAAAAATGCCCTGCTTGCGGCAGCGATTTAATTATTACCGAACTCTCGTGCCAGAATTGCGGAATTAAAATAAACGGAAATTTTGCAGTTAATGAGCTTGCCGAATTGAATTCTGACGAATGGAAATTTATCAAACAGTTTCTTCTTGTCGAAGGCAATATTTCTAAAATGGAAATCGATTACAATATCAGTAAAAGAGATATAAGAAGCTTACTTAATACAATTAACTTAAAACTCGGAGGGAAAAATATGATTGACAGACACGAATTAGCATCAACAGCAAACGGAAGCAAGGTCATTCAAACTTTGCAAGAAAAAATTATTGAGTGCGGCGGTCAGGCACTTATGCCTGTGCTCAAAGGTGAGCCTGTACCTTTCTGGCTTTCTTCGACAAAAGGCGGATTAGAGTCGAAAGGGCTGCGCGGCGTTGTGTTAGAATGGCGCATATTTGACGCCATTGTAAAAAAGGCAATTTCCTTAGGCGGCAAAATGTATCGCGGCGATAGCGCCGCACAAAGCGGTGCTAAGATTGGCAGTGATGATTTACCGTTAGACACAATAGACGGTTTTATTGCCACCGAATTCTATGGAGCACATATAGGAGATACTACTCTGCGCCGCTCTACATACTATGCAGGAATACTCGATTGGGCGGGTATTGCCAGAAACCATAGAAGTCAAGGACAAGGCGGCTTTATTACAATAGCCCCTGAATTTATGAACGAAAATAGCGACTGACGCAAACACTAATAAATTGCCTGCGTTTTTGAAAAGCGTAAGTCCGCACAAATCAGTTTTTGTTTGCTCGTTATGAATATCGCAATATTTATTCTTTTAAAGTTTTACATTTTAAAAATTCAATGCCGAGGCGAAATGGTTTTCGCCTCGGCGTTATATTATCTTTTGTATATGTATATCTTTTTTATTTTTCTTTTGAATATCTTTTATGTGCCTTTATTTTTCGCAATAAATTATTTGTCGCTGACCACGGGGGAGTTGCAGTACGGGCAGCGGGCGGACGCGGACGTATAGGTGAACTTTGCGCCGCAATTAGGACATTCCGCCACCTTCTCCCTTCTGGCGTCGGGCACGTTGTCGTTGACGGTTATAATATCGCCCGTGCGCTTATACCCCTTTAAAAAGCCCTTGTTGAACGCTTTGTCGAGAAATGCCCTGACGGTATCTTCGCTCATCGAGAGCTGGGACGAAATCTCCTGCACGGTAAAGAGATTTTCTTCGACTATGGCAAACACAACCCGCTTCAACGAGACGTTGCTGCCGAAAAACACCCAGCCGACGGGCATTCCGTAAAAGCCGATCGCCGTGAACGCAATGCCGACGCCCATTACGGCATAAATTTTATGCTGTGCGCCGAGGACTATCATCGGGACGCCCGAGACGAACATGACGGTGAGCAATATTGCAACTATCAACAGGGTAGTTATATACCTTCTGACCTCTTTCATAGCTCCATTATATAACCTTCGGCGGCTTTTGTCAATATACGGGCGAGTATTGACAGCCCTACCCCCTTGTGTTATAATAAAAATGTATTTAAACGCCCGAACGGGCGCGGAGGATTGTATGTCATTATTAGATATTATCGAATGGAGCGAAGAATCTCCCAACGAAATACTGCATAAGTACGACACCCGCAAGGGCGTTGTCAAGTGGGGCACTAAGCTGACCGTCCGCGAAGGGCAGGTCTGCATATTCTGCGACAAGGGCAACCTCGCCGATATATTCAAGCCGGGTATGTACACGCTGAATACCGAAACTCTGCCCATTCTAACCGCCCTCGTTCACTGGGCTTACGCGTTTGAATCGCCCTTCAAATCGGACATATACTTCGTATCCACAAAGCAATTTTTAAAACACAAGTGGGGTACGGCTACGCCCGTTATAATAAACGACGCCAAACTCGGCGCGGTGCGCGTGCGCGGCTACGGCACTTATTCTTTCAGGGTGAACGACGCGGAAAAACTGCTTAAAGAACTTTCGGGAACGCGGCACTCGTTTACAACAGCCGACGTCGAGGACTATCTCCGCTCCGTACTCGTCATGGGCATATCCGACGCGATAGGCTCGGGCGGGATCGGCATTGCCGACCTTTCGGCAAACCTTATAGAGCTGTCCTCCTCCGTCCTCAACAATCTTTCGCCGAGGTTCAAGGCGTTCGGGTTAGAGTTATCCTCCTTCAATATCGAGAGCGTTTCGCTTCCGCCCGAAGTCGAAAAGGCGATAGACGAGAATGCGCGGCTTGGGCTTCTGCGCGACAACGCAGACATATACACACGCATTGCGCGGGCTGACGCAATGGTCGAAGCGGCGAAAAACCCCGGAATGGCGGGCTCGGTTATCGGCGCGGGAATCGGGCTTGGTCTTGGCGCGGACATCGGAAAGGAAATTGGCAACTCGCTCACCGGCAAAGACGGAAACAAGTGCGCCGCCTGTGGCGCGGTATTGCCTGCAAACGCCAAATTCTGCCCCGAGTGCGGCGCTTACGTCAAGCGCGTATGCCCCGAGTGCGGCGCGGAGCTTGCCCCCTCCTCCAAATTCTGCCCCGAGTGCGGCAAGAAGATTTAACGTAAAAAATAAGCTCAACTGCCGCCCCAAAAAAACCGCCGCAACGATCTCTGCGGGCTGCATAATTATAGCCGTTGCCGCATTCACGGCAATGATTCTGTCCGTACTACAATAATTCAAACCGTCAGCTCTTTCGGGCGACAGGCAAGAACATCGGCAGGACGGCGAATATGTCTGAGATAATAAGCATTAATGTTTTTGTCGGAGAATAGGAATAATTGTAAAATTTTTGTCATTTAATATATTATTTCATTGACAAAAGAAATGTTGTGTAGTAACATATTATGTAAGTAAAAATAAAAGAGAGGTAAATAATTATGCATTTTTGCACTAAGTGTGGAAAAGAGCTTGAAGACGGCGTATCCGTATGCCCCAACTGCGGAAACGTATGCGAAGCTGAAACCGTTCAGCCCGCTGCGGCAGCAGTTAAAAAGAGCGGCGGCGGTCTTGCTACTGCCATAAAGGTATTCATGGTACTCGGCTGTCTGAGCGTTGCATGGTCGATCATTCCCCTGATTTGGGCTATACCTATGACGGTAGTGACGTTCAGGAAGCTCAACAACGGCGAGCCCATCGGCGTTGGCTTCAAGATCTGCTCTCTGCTTTTCGTAAGCCTGATCGGCGGCATACTTATGCTCTGCCATAACGACTGATAATAATTGAAAAAACTGCAAGAGGCTTCAGTTTAACCGAAGCCTCTTATTTTTTTTGAATTGTGCCGTAAAACGATGCGAAAAAGCTGAATAAAATTGCATTGCCCCGCACTTATGTGCGGACGAACTGAATTTTAAGCGCCGCCGCGCCCCGCAAAACGGCAGGACGACAGGCACGAGATATGCGGGAATATCATTCGGGTTGGATGACCTTTTCTAGCTCCTCCAACACCTTATCGAGCCCCTGCCCCGTCTGCGACGAGGTTACTATTATATCCCCTCTGCCGCACTTGAAAGCGGCGGCAATGACCGTGAGCGCCTTATCCTGCTGAGCGCGGGAGAGCTTGTCCGCCTTGGTGGCGACTATGTTGAAGGGAATGAGCCGCGCATAGAGGAAATTTACCATGAGGCGGTCGTCTTCGGTCGGTTCGTGGCGGACGTCGCACAGCGATATGACGTGCTTTACCCCGCCCTCGTTGAAGAAATCGTCCAGAAGCTGCGCCCACTTCGCCTTTTCCGCCTTGCTGACCTTGGCATAGCCGTAGCCGGGGAGGTCGGCTAGTATGAAGCTGCCGAAGTCGAAATAGTTTATAAGGCGCGTTCTGCCCGGATCCTGCGATACTCTGGCGAGCTTTTTCTGCCCCGCGAGGGCGTTAATGAACGAGCTCTTGCCGACGTTGGACTTGCCGCTGACGGCGATTATCGGCTTTTCCGAGGTTATGAACTGCGATTTGGACGCGGCGCTCGTGATGAATTTTGCGTTGGTGATTTTAACCATGATAAGTATTATTGCCCCCGCACTATATGCCGATTATCGCGTTTCTGAACACTTCATCGACCGTGTTGACGGGTATGAAATGAACGCCGTCCCTGACGACCTTGGGCACTTCTTCGAGGTCCTTTATATTGTCCTTGGGAATGATAACGTCCTTTACGCCTATGCGGTATGCCGCGAGCGATTTCTCTTTGAGCCCGCCGATGGGCAATACCCTGCCGCGGAGCGTAATTTCGCCCGTCATAGCCACGTCGCGCCTGACCTCCTTCTGAGTGAACGCCGAGAGTATAGCCGTAGCCATGGTTATGCCCGCGCTCGGCCCGTCCTTAGGCGTTGCGCCCTCGGGCACGTGGACGTGAATATCGGTATTTTCAAAGCTCTCGTCGCTCAGGCCGTAGTCGTCGGCGTGCGAGCGGATATAGCTTATCGCCGCGCGGGCGCTCTCCTTCATCACGTCGCCGAGCTTGCCCGTAAGCAGGATTTCGCCCTTGCCGTGCATTGCGGAGACCTCGATAGTCAGCGTAGTGCCGCCGACAGCCGTCCACGCCAGCCCCGTAGCCGCACCTATCATGTTGTTTTCGGGCAGCTCGTCGCCCTTTTCGTAGCGCGGCGCGCCGAGATATTTTTCTATGTTCTTGGCCGTTATGCGCGCTTTGACCTTTTTGCCGCCCGCCTTGCTGACGGCGACCTTGCGGCAGACCGCGTCAATCTTTCTTTCGAGATTTCTCACGCCCGCCTCGCGCGTGTAGCCCGAGCAGATTGCGTCTATTCCGTCGTCCGAGAAGGTTATTTCTCCCTCGGCAAGTCCGTTTGCCTTAACTTTTTTGGGCACGAGATAGCGCTTTGCTATCTCCCTCTTTTCCTCGCCCGTGTAGCCAGACAGCTCTATCATCTCCATTCTGTCGAGAAGGGGCGCGGGTATTGTCGACGCGTCGTTGGCGGTCGTTATAAAGAGCACCTTGGAGAGATCGTAAGGCACTTCGAGATACCTGTCGCGGAAGGTCGAGTTCTGCGCGGGATCGAGTACTTCTAAAAGCGCGCTTGCGGGATCGCCGTGAACGGCGTCCGAGGAGAGCTTGTCTATCTCGTCGAGCAGGAACACGGGGTTGACGCAGCCGGCGTTTTTGAGCGCGGCGATTATCCGCCCCGGCATTGCGCCGACGTAGGTCTTTCTGTGTCCTCTTATTTCCGCCTCGTCCCTGACGCCGCCGAGGCTCATTCTGACGAAGTTTCTGCCGAGCGCGCGCGCAACCGACGTTGCTATCGACGTCTTGCCGACGCCCGGAGGTCCGACAAGGCAGAGTATGGGCGCGTTCATTCCGTCCGTGAGTTTGAGCACGGCGAGATATTCGGTTATGCGCTCCTTGACCTTTTCGAGCCCGTAGTGATCCTCGTCGAGTATGCGCACCGCGTCCGAAAGCTTTTCGGTGTCCTCCGTGCGCTTGCTCCATTCGAGGTCGAGCAGCCAGTCGATATAGCCGCGAAGCACATTATAGTCGGGCGACGAGGTCTGCATTCTCGACATCTTGGAAAGTTCTTTCAGCGCCTTTTCCTCTATCTCTTTGGGCATTCCCTTTGCCTTTATGCGTTCTTCGAGCTCGATTTTCTCGTTCTCGTCGTCGCCGAGTTCGCCGTGAATGGCTTTGAGCTGTTCCCTTAAATAGAAGTCCTTTTGCCCCTTTTCAATGCTCTGTTTGACCGACGCGTTTATCTTGCGTTCGAGCTTTATTATCTCGATTTCCTCGGAGAGCATTTTATTGTAGAGTATGCTGAACTTATCTACGAGTTTCTGTACTTCGAGCAGGGACTGCTTCTTTTCGACGGGCATTTTTACGGCTTCCGCCGCGCAATAGATGAACTCCTCCTTGTTCTCGGTGCGGTTTATGAGCGAGGCGAGCTCGTCGCTTGCCGAGCGCGTCGGCGACGACGTTAAAATCTGCGAAATCGCATAGCGCGAAGTGCGGAAATACGCCTCCTCCAGCTCGTCCTCGCCGCCGATCGCGGGGGAGGGTTCGGCAATGGCGAACATACAGCCTTCCTGGTTGAAGGTTGCGGCTATTCTGACGCTGTAAAGCCCCTTGCACGTCACGCGGATGCGGTTGGACGGCAGGTTGGCTATGCGCTGGACGGATACGACCGTGCCGTAGGAATATATGTCGCCCTCGGAGACCTCCTCGACGTTCTCGTCGCGCTGGGCGACGGCGACGAACAGCTTGCCCCTGTCGAGCGACTGTTTGACGGCATTGAGCGAGCCCAGCCTGCCGACGTCTATCGTCGCCGTGATGTACGGGTAGATGACCATGCCTTTGAGGGGCACTACCGGCAGAAATTTATTTTCTTCTGACATTGTTTCCTCCTTATAGTGCGGAGTTTTACCACGAAAAAGGGGAAGCGATTACCGCTCCCCCTGAAATGCAGCTATTTACGCGCTTTTTTTGTAAATTATTACAGGTTCTGCCCTGTCGGTTATGCAGTCCTTGGTGACGACGACTTCTTCGACGTTCGCCTCCGAAGGTATCCTGTACATTACCGAGGTCATGAAACCTTCGATTATCGTCCTCAGACCTCTCGCGCCCGTTTTGAGCTTGATTGCCGTGCGGGCTATCTCCCTTACCGCCTCGTCTTCGACGGTCAGTTTGACGCCGTCCATGGCGATAAGCTTCTGGTACTGCTTGATTATGGCGTTCTGAGGCTGGGTGAGAATGTTGACGAGCGCCGTTTCGTCGAGCGGATGAAGCGCGACGACGATGGGTACTCTGCCGACGAATTCGGGAATTAAACCGAATTTGGTGAGATCCTGCGGCTTGACCTCTTCGAGCGACTTATATACGTCATTATCCTCGGTCTTGACGTCGCCGCCGAAGCCGAGCGAGGAGGTGTCCTTTCTCGCCTGGACTATCTTGTCGAGCCCGACGAACGCGCCGCCGCAGATAAAGAGTATATTCGTCGTGTCTATTCTCAGACATTCCTGCTGGGGATGCTTTCTGCCGCCCTGCGGGGGTACGTTGGCGACAGTGCTCTCTATTATCTTCAAAAGAGCCTGCTGTACGCCCTCGCCCGAAACGTCGCGCGTGATCGATACATTTTCGCCCTTTCTTGCTATTTTATCTATTTCGTCGATGTAAATTATACCTCTCTGCGCGCGCTCGACGTTATAGTCGGCGTTCTGTATGAGCTTTAAGAGGATATTTTCCACGTCTTCGCCGACGTAGCCCGCTTCGGTGAGCGTCGTCGCGTCGGTCGTTGCGAACGGCACGTTGAGTATTTTTGCCAGCGTACGAGCAAGCAGCGTCTTGCCGCAGCCCGTCGGACCGAGGAGCAGAATGTTGCTCTTTTCAATCTCGACGTCGCCGAGATCGCCCTCGTCCTTGCCGAGGTGGTTTATGCGCTTATAGTGGTTGTAGACGGCAACCGACAGCACCCTTTTCGCCTCGTCCTGACCGACGATGTACCTGTCGAGCTCCGCCTTGATTTCGGCGGGCTTTTTGAGGGGCACGGGCGCAACGCTTTCTTCCGTCTCGGAATCCTTTAACATATCGCCGCAGATTTCCACGCACTCGTCGCAGATATATGCGCCGTTCTGTCCGGCAATGAGCTTTTTGACGAGGTCTTCGGGCTTGCCGCAGAACGAACAGTATCTATGGTTATCTTTCATTGAAACTCCCTACCTTGACCGCGTAAAAGTGCGGTCGCAGTATCTATTATTGCCTGATTTTCAGACAATTATCTCTTTACGAATACTTTATCTATGAGGCCGTATTCAAGCGCCTGCTGTGCGGTGAGATAGTTATCCCTGTCGGTGTCTATCTCTATCTGGGTGAGCGACTTGCCCGTATTCTGCGAGAGAATGTTATTGAGCTTTTCGCGCGTCCTCAGAATATGCTCTGCCGCGATCTTTATGTCGCTCGCCTGTCCCTGCGCGCCGCCGAGAGGCTGATGAATCATTATCTCGCTGTTGGGGAGAGCGTACCTCTTGCCCCTTGCGCCGCTCGAAAGCAGGAACGCGCCCATGCTTGCCGCCATGCCTATACATATCGTCGACACGTCGCACTTGATATAGTTCATCGTATCGTAGATTGCAAGCCCTGCCGAAACCGAACCGCCGGGGCTGTTGATGTAAAGCGAAATGTCCTTGGAGGGATCTTTCGCTTCGAGATAGATGAGCTGGGCGACGACCGTATTGGCGACGGCGTCGTCAATCTCGCCGCTTAAAAAGATTATTCTGTCTTCGAGCAGTCTCGAATATATGTCGTAGGAGCGTTCGCCCCGCGACGTCTGTTCAACTATATAGGGAATAAGTGCGCCCTTTTCCATTTACGAACTCCTTTGCCGCAGGATCTGCGGTCAATAATTCAGAAGGCGGCCAAAATAATTTTCAGCCGCCCCCGAGGTTTGCGATTACTTTACGAGATTGTTGTTTGCAGCGAGGAAGTCGAACAGCTTGGTGATTATTATGTCGTTTCTGATATAGCTGAGCTGTCTGGGATCGATGGTCTTTTTGTATTCCTCGACGTCCTTTTCTACTTCCTTTGCCTGTGCGGCAACCTTCTCGTCCACTTCCTCGTCGGTTGCGACGATCTTTTCGTCCTTTATTATCTTTTCGATGACGAGCTGGGAGATTACCCTTGCCTTAGCCTGCTCGGCAAACTGTGCGCGGAACTGCTCCATCGTCTGTCCCATGTACTTGATGTAGTCTTCGAGTTTGAGCCCCTGATACATCAGCCTGTTGGAGAAATTCTGTACCATGACGTCGATTTCGCTCTCGATCATTGCCTGGGGCAATTCGACTTCCGCAGTCTTGGAGATGGCTTCGAGTATGCTGTTCTCGGTCTGGTCTCTGCCGTTTGCCTCTGCCTGCTTTTCAAGGCGTTCCTTTACCTTTGCCTTATAGTCTGCAAGCGTCTCGCTGCCCGTGTGCTTCTTTACGTATTCGTCTGTGAGTTCGGGAAGCTCCTTGCCCTTGATGGCGTTGAGCTTGATTGCGAAGGTTGCATCCTTGCCGCGGAGGTTTTCTGCCTGATAGTCCTCGGGGAACTTTACGACGATGTCCTTTTCCTCGCCTATCTTCATGCCCTCGACCTGATCTTCAAAGCCGGGAATGAACGAGCCGCTGCCGAGTTCGAGGTCATAGCCCTCTGCCGTGCCGCCTGCGAACTTCTCGCCGTCTACCGAGCCGGAGAAGTCGATATTTACGGTGTCGCCGCTCTTGCAGGGACGGTCGGTTACGTCTACGGTCTTTGCCTCTCTGTAAGCTATCTTGCCGACTTCCTTCTCGACGTCCTCATCGGTTACATTATATTCAAACTTTTTGATTTCTAAACCCTTGTATGCGCCGATTTTGATTTCAGGCTTGACGGGTACGACAGCCGAAAGAACGACCTTGTCTTCGCACATATCTTCAACCGCAAGTTCGGGATCGCCGACGACGGTGAAATTAGCCTTTTCCTTTTCGATGATTGCGGGATAGTGCTCGGAATAGAGTACGTTGAACGCCTCGTCGAAGAAAACGCCCTTGCCGTAGTAATTTTCAACTACCGCCTTGGGTGCCTTGCCCTTTCTGAAACCGGGAACGGAATATCTGCCCCTCGTCCTTGCGAAAGCCTGGTCGATTGCCGCCTTCCATTCTTCTCCGCTGAAAGTGATGGTAAGCTTTACGGTGCTCTTTTCTGCTGCTGCGTAAGTGTAGTTCATTGTCTTCTCCTGATTTGCTTTATACAAAATTATTTTATACGGACAGTATTTTAACACAATACTTTTATTTTGAAAAGCGTTTTTGAAGCCGTTATCAATTTACTTTTTATTTTTTTTGCCGTATAATTAGGTCAGTTAAAAAACAGAGGACGGTAGGTATGCCGCAGGACGCATATACGCTGAGACACGTTACCGGAGAGCTTGACCGACTGTTTACGGGCGGCAAAATATCGAGGATAAATCAACCCGAGAAAGACTGGCTCTCCCTTTTAATATACACCGCCAGAGGCACGGTTAAACTTGATATTTGTCTTTCGGCAAAATATTGCAGGATAAGCGCGGGGGAAAAGCGCGAAACGCCCAACCCCAAGGTTGCGCCCAACTTCTGCATGCTGCTGAGAAAGCACCTGCAGAACGCGCAGATCACGGCGATTTCGCAGGTCGGGTTCGAGAGGGTTATCTGCTTCGATTTTAAGTGCTTTTCGGAATTCGAGAGCACGGACATGAGGCTGTACCTCGAAATTATGGGCAAATACTCTAACGCGGTGCTGACCAAGGACGGAATTATCGTCGGCGCGCTAAAAGTCGCGTCGCTCGAAAACAACGCGAGGCGAATAACCCTGTGCGGGGCAAAATACGCCCTGCCCGAAAAGCAGGACAAGGTAAGCCCCTTCGACCTGCCCGCACTTGAAAGGCTGTTCGACGCGCCCCACGGAGACGCGGCAAAGCTCATTGCCGACAACGTGGCGGGCATTGCCCGCGTGACCGCCGAGGACATGGTTCTTTGTTACGGCGAGGGCATAAGCGCGAAAGAGGTTTTTGCCTACGTTTCGGACGAAGATATTTCGCCCTGCATAACTTATTCGGACGGGCAGCCGCTCGACTTCTGCGCGCGCTCTGCAACGGCAGACAAAAAGTCCTACCCCACCCTCTTGGAGGCGCAGGCGGCGTACTATGACTTCTGCGTGGGCAAGCGGCTTTTCGAGGACGCAAAGAGGAAGCTCACCTCCGCCCTTTCCTCCGCCGTCAAGAAGGCGGAAAAGCGGCTGGGACAGATTGAAACGCGGCTTGCAGAATGTGAGCAGACGGAGGAAATAAGACTTAAAGGAGAGCTGATTACCTCCAACATATATGCCATCCAACGCGGCGACAAGAGCTTTGAGGCGGTCAACTATTACGACGAAAACGCGGGCAAAATAAAGATCGAGCTCGACGCGAGGCTTACGCCCGCGCAGAACGCGCAGAAATACTATAAAAAGTACGCAAAACTCAAGCGCACAGCCGAGAGCTGCGGACAACAGAAAGAGGAAGTGACGGCGCTGTTATCATACCTCGCTTCTATTCGGTCGAGCATCGATTCGGCCGAGGATATGCCCGATCTGACGGGCATTTCGGAGGAGCTTGTCGCCCTATCGATACTGCCCGCGCCCGACAGAAAAAACGCCAAAAAGGGCAAGGACGCTCCGCTGCCTTTCAGGCGGTACGAGTGCGGCGGTTTTACCGTGCTCTGCGGGCGCAACAACGTGCAGAACGACAGGCTTTTGAAGTGCCTTTCGGAGAGCGATATATGGCTGCACGTCAAGTCCTACCACTCCTCCCACGCGGCGATAGTCTGCGAGGGCAGGCAGCCGACGGACGAGGCGATAAAATTTGCCGCCGAGGTGTGCGCTTACTATTCTGAAGCGCGGCAGAGCGACAAGGTCGCCGTAGACTATACGCAGAGAAAATTTGTCAGAAAACCGTCGGGCGCAAACGCCGGGTTTGTCAACTATACTCAATACAAGACCATACTCGTGTCGCCGAGCGCGCACACGGAAGCGAGGAACGACAATGAATGACCGCATACCCGAAAATAACGACGACGGACAGGGCGACGGCAAGAGGACGCACTTCTATATCGCCCTCGGCGCGTTCGCCGTCGGACTTATAATGTTCGTGCTCGCCTTTTGCATAAAGGGCGCGGGCACATACCTGCTGTTCGGCAGCATGCTGTGCGAACTTGCGGGCGTTTCCTTTCTCAACGCCCAGAAAAAACACGACTATTTCACCGCCTGCAAGGCGCTGAGGGTTGCCTGCTACGTCGTAATGTGCGCGGCGCTCGCCGTCGTGCTCGTCGGCATTTCGCTCGTTTTCGGGGGCGGCGGGGAATAAAAAGGCGCGTTTTGTCCGACAATATATAGTAATGGACGAAATTTACGCTGCGCTGTGCCAAAAACTGAGCGAAGGTCAGGTCGGGAAATACGCAATATATTACGAGGACGAACTGCTCGAAGTCTTCCCCGAAGACGAACGCAGCCGCGACGCGCTCGAAGCCGCGCTTACGCGGCTTACAAAAGAGGGCTGCATAGAGGTGCGTTACGCCCGCGGCCCTGCGTTCTGCCTCGCCTACCTCAAACCCTTTACGCCCGAAACAAGGGCGGCGCTGGGCGGAACGACGAGCGCGGAACAGCCCCGAAGGGCGAACGGCGCGGCGCTTGCCGTCGCTATGCTGGCGGCGGCATTTTTCGGCGGGGCGCTGGGCGGCGGACTTTCGGTATTTCTCGGAGGGCTGCTGTAAGGAGATGCTTTCACGCTATCAGAACGCCGTAATGAACGCCGTTTACGCGCTGTGCGACGGCACGGACGGCTGTCTGGTGTCGCCGCTGGACATAATGAGCATAATGCCGTCGGGCGCGAAGAACACCGCCGAACGCCTTGACGGGGCGCTGGACGCGCTGGAAAGCGGCGGCTATCTCGAAGTCATTTCCTCCGAAAGGCGGGGCGAAAAGATGTACGTCATATCCCTCCGCCCCGACGGAGCGGAATACGTGCGCTCGGCAAAAAAGCGGCGCAGGGACATTGCGTACAAGATATTTCTCGCATTCGTCGGCGCGGTGGCGACATTTATCTTCACGCTCATCATAAAAGCCGTGTTCGGCGGCTGAAATACAAGAAAAAACTGCGGGCGCAACCGATGGGTTGCGCCCGCTTTACGTAATAAAGGCACGGCAATCGCCGTGCCTTAAATTCAGCATTTACGACTGGCAAAACGCCTTCATCGCGAGGTACATGGAATAGAGGTCCGCCTTGGAGATGACCTCGTAAGGGGCGTGCATGGAGAGCACGGGAACGCCCATGTCGCAGGTGTCTATGCCGAGGTTGGCGATATACATTGCGACCGTTCCGCCGCCGCCGACGTCGATCTTGCCGAGTTCGCCCGTCTGCCAGATTACGCCCGCCTTTTCAAATATATCCCTGAGATGTCCGACGGTTTCGGCGGAAGCGTCGTTGGTGGACGACTTGCCGCGCGCGCCGTGGTACTTCGTGAGGGACGCGCCGCAGTTGATATACGACGAATTTCTCTTTTCGTAGACGTCTGCGTAGGCGGGATCGTAAGCCGCCGTTACGTCTGCCGAAATGCAGAGCGATTTATACCTTACGACGATGGGATTTGCGCCGAGAGACGAACAGATGCTGTCGATTACGTCGAGAATGACGCGCGACTGCATACCCGTCACACCCTCGCTGCCCGTCTCCTCCTTGTCGGCGAATACCGCCATTATGGTGTCGTCGCTGTCGCAGTCAAAGAGCGCGGTCATTTCGGGATATGCGCACACCTTGTCGTCGTGGCCGTAAGCCGAGATGAGCGATCTGTCGAAGCCGACGTCGCGGGGCTTGCCCGCAGGCACGAAGCAGAGTTCGCTGGTCTCGAAGTCGACTTCCTCGACGCCGTACTTGTCGTGGAGAAGCTTCAAAACTGCCGCCTTGACGGCGTCCTTCTCCTCGTCCTTGTCGGGCATGGTGGCGATTACCGCGTTGAGGTTTTCGCCCGATATCGCCGTGCCGAGGGGCTTGGTGTTCTGCTCCTGCGAGAGATGAGGCAGAAGGTCGGTGATGTAGAATATGGGATCGCCCTCCTCCTCGCCGACGCAGATATTGAGTTTTTTGCCGCCGGGCAGCATAACCACGCCGTGCAGGGCGAGAGGAATGGTCGTCCACTGATACTTCTTTATGCCGCCGTAGTAGTGCGTTTTGAGAAAACTTATGCCGCTGTCCTCGAAAAGCGGATTGGGTTTGAGATCGAGACGGGGACTGTCGACGTGCGCGACCATAATCTTTATTCCGCGCTTTTCGATGTCGTTTTTACCCACCCTCATGAGGAATATGTTTTTATCCCTGTTGATGAAGTAGAGCTTGTCGCCCGCCTTTATCTTCTGCCCGAATTCAAAGGGCTTATATCCCCTCGCTTCGGCAAGTTCGCGCGCGGAATGCGCCGCGCCGCGTTCGGTCTTGGAATTAAAGAGGAACTTCTTGTATTCCTCCGCGTAGGCAAAAATGCTTTCTTTCATGCCTTCGTCGGCTTCTTTGTAAATATTTTTTCTTTTATACTCGTAATTCATAATTTTAGCCTCCGTCAGTATATTATATCCGCATAAAGTACTTTTGTCAACACCCGAAAAGTTAAGTTTGGTCACATTTTTTTATTAAAATTGCCCGTAAAATATTTACTAATGCGAGATTATAGTATATAATATTGACTATATGAAAGGTTCTCACTATGTAACCAAAAAGATTGCGGTGCTTTCCGTTTTCACGGCGCTGAGCCTTATAACTTTTCTCATAGAAAATCTCTTTCCCCCGCTCATCATTCCCGGGGCGAAATTAGGGCTTTCCAACACCTTTTCGTTTGCCGTTCTCATAATCTATTCTCCCGTCGAGGCATTCATCGTCGTGACGGTAAGAACGCTTCTCAGCGCAATATTTGCCAATAACCTCTGGGGGCTAGTCTACTCGTTCACGGGCGGAATTGTGTCCATGGCGGTAAGCTCGCTCCTTCTGTACGTCGTCTACCCGCGTCTTAGCATAATTGCCGTCAGCGTGGTCGCGGCGGTCTTTCACAACATTACCCAGAATATCGTCAACGTAATAGTTTCCGCTACCCCCTCGGCAATAATGCTTCTGCCCTATTTCATGCTGCTGGGCATAGTTTCGGGCGCGTGCATTGGTCTTGTCGTGTGGATTATTTTCAGGCGGGTACCCGTCAGCGTCTTTGAAAAGGCGCTGGGCGTAAAGCGATGACGAGATTAAGATAAATTCTGTAAACAAACTCTTGAAGGAGGTTCTGATTTGAAAGCAATTAAAGCAAAGTCCTTTTTTGCCGGCATTCACGTCAAAGACATGAAATATCTTGCCTGCGACTGCCCGTGCGAGACTATGCCTGCACCCGATACGGCGTATATTTCGCTGTGTCAGTCGCTGGGCAAGCCCGCCGTTGCCTGCGTCGAGAAGGGACAAAAAGTTAAGGAGGGCGAGATTATCGCCAAAGCCGACGGCGCTATTTCCTCCGACGTATTCGCAAGCATTGCGGGCGAAGTGGTCGAAGTAAAAGAAATAAACTGCGCCTGCGGCCCCGAACCCTTCGTCGTCATCAAAAACGACGGCAGCGGCGAGAAAGCCTATCTCCCCCCTCTTACGGACATCACGGCGGAGAGCATCAAAGAGAGAATTCGCGCGTGCGGCATAGTCGGTCTGGGCGGGGCAGGTTTCCCCACCGCCGTCAAGGTCGCACCTAAAACGCCCGTCGACACGCTCATTCTCAACGGCGCGGAGTGCGAGCCCTACCTCACCTGCGATCACAGACTTATGGTCGAAAAGACGGCGGAGATTGCAAAGGGCGCGAGGTATATCGCCAAGGCGCTGGGCGTGAGCAAGATAGTCATCGGCATAGAGGCGAATAAGCCCGACGCTATCGCTGCTTTCGAGGCGTTCGACGACATTCAGCCCGTCATTCTCAAAAAGCAGTACCCGATGGGCAGCGAAAAGCACCTCATCTACGTCACTACGGGAAGGAAAGTCGGCATAGGCAAACTGCCCGCGGACAGCGGCGTAGTCGTGCAGAACGTCGCCACCGCCTACGCGGTTTACGAGGCGGTAGAGCTGGGCAAACCGCTCATCGACAGGGTGCTCACCGTTTCGGGCGGAGCAGTCGCTCAGCCCAAGAACCTGCTCGTCAAGGTAGGTACGCCCGTTGCAGACATAGTTGCTTACTGCGGCGGCGAAGCTTCCGCACCCAAGAAGGCAATACTCGGCGGTCCTATGACGGGCGTTGCGATTGCAAGCTATGACGCTTACACGCACAAGACGACTTCGGGCATTTTACTGCTCTCCGACAAGGAAGCGGCTGCCGAAGAACCCACCGCCTGCCTCAACTGCGGCAAGTGCGCGGACGTATGCCCCATGCACCTCATGCCAATGAATACCGCATTCTATTCGGCTGCAGGCGACTTCGAGACGGCTGCCAAGCTCGGCAACACGATGGCTTGCATTGAGTGCGGCGCGTGCGAGTACATCTGCCCCGCTAAGAGGCCTTTAATTCAGGCGATAAGAAAGACCAAGGCTGCCGTAAGGGCTACCGCTAAAAAAGGAGGCAAATAATGGATAACAGCATAGTAATATCCACCCCTCCCCACGTTAAATCAAAGCGCACGACCAAGGGCATAATGCTCGACGTCATAATCGCGCTTCTTCCCGCCGCGATCTGCGGAATTATCTTCTTCGGCGTAAATGCATTCGTGCTTGAAATTACCGCCGTGCTCGGCGCGGTGGCGACGGAGTTCGTCTACTTCTTCATCGAAAAGGGCGGCTTCAAGAATAAGTGCAAGAACGCCGCAGGCGTATGCAAGAAGTGGTGGAAACAGTTTGACTTTACCTCGATAGTTACGGGTTTAATACTCGCGCTCATCGTTCCCTCGGGCGTAAAGTGGTATGAAATACTCATCGGTGCGGTGGTTGCAATCGCGCTCGTCAAGATGGTATTCGGCGGCACGGGCAGAAACCTCGTCAACCCCGCAGCCATGGGCAGAGTATTCATATTCATAAGCTTCACTTCCCTGACCACCTACACGGCGGCAAACTTCGGCGCGATTGAAAGCAGCACCGTGACGACGGGCGCAACCTATCTTTCGGGCGCGCTTTTAAAAGGCAACGGCGACGCAATGAGCCTCGTCGACCTGCTGCTCGGCACGGGACTTGCCGGCTGCATAGGCGAGACCTGCAAGATAGCACTCATAGTCGGCTATATCTACCTCTGCGTGAGAAAGGTCATCAAGTGGTGGCAGCCCCTCCTCTATATCGTGCTCTCGGCATTCCTTTCGGTCTGCCTTGCAGCTATCCCCGAAGAGGGCGCTACGGCAAGCTTTGACATAAGCCTGTTCCCCTCATTCGCGCTTTCGGGCGGTCTGATGTTCGGCGCAATATTTATGGCAACCGACTACGTCACCTCCCCCAAGGGCGTTTACGGACAGATAGTTTACTATGTCTGCCTTGCAATACTTACTTCCGTTCTCAGGTATTATACGGGAATAGAAGTAGTTTCCTTCGTAATAGTTCTCATGAACCTCGTCGTTCCCCTCATCGACAAGTATATCATCGGCAAGCCCTTCGGCTATAAGAGGGAAAAGAAAGTCAAGGAGGTCAAATAAATGTCTGCAAAACAATTTTTTAAAGGCACGGCATTCAAGTGTATAGTAGTCCTCCTTTCCATACTGCTTGTATGCGGCATACTGCTGACTATATGCAACGCTTTGTTCTATGTTTCCGAACAGGAAAAGCTTGACCGCGTTCTCGGCAAGATTTACGGCGAAAGCGTCGAAACCGAGGAAATCAGTCTCGACGATCTGGAGACCAAATTCAACTACGGAGAAGTAAACAAAGTCTATAAAGTTACCAAGGACGGCAACTATATAATTAATGCCAGCGGTACAGGCGGCTACGGCGGCGCAATAACAAGCTGGGTAGTCGTTAAGGTCGAAAACAATGCCGTTTCGGGCGTGGGCAACGTGCTCATCGATACTGCTCCCGGCGAAACGCTTACGAGCTCTATCCCCGCAGAGGTATACCAGTACTATTCGCAGCATTATGTCGACGGTGAAGCTTTCGACGTAAACGACATTCACGCGACGGGACTGATTACGGGCGTAACCCTCTCGACGACCGCCATAACCAACGGCGTAAACACCGCCGTAGACTTCGTAAAGAGCCAGATATTAGGTCAGTCGATTGCCGGCAACCCTTATGAGAACTATGCGTATATCGAATATATCGACGGCGCGGCTTCCTCGCACACGGTTGACGAAAACGGCGTAATCACCTACGACATCAAGACCACGGGACTTGGCGTGGCAGGCGCGTTCGAGCTTACCATTTCGGTCGGCGCGGACAAGAAAGTTACTGCGTTCAATATCGACGTAAACGGCTCGACCTACGGCTATAACGAATATATGATGCCCGACATTCTTGACGGCACGTATATTGTCGGTAAAGGCGCGGAAGACTTCCTTGCCGTTCTCGGCGAAAATGCGGACGACACCAGCCTCAGCCAGATTGAGACGGGCGCAACGGGATCGAGTGAAACACACGCGACCAAGTCCAACTTCCTCTGCCTCTATGCCGCTCTGTTTGCGACGGCTAACTATGACGAGGCTTATACCTCGGCTATGCTTGCAAACATAGTCAACACCGAGTATATAGAAATGGACGCGACCGCGTGGACGGTTGCAGACGGCGTAATCACCTACGACATCAAGACTACGGGACTTGGCGTGGCAGGCGCGTTCGAGCTTACCATCTCGGTCGGCGCGGACAAGAAGGTTACTGCGTTCAATATAGACGTAAACGGCTCGACCTACGGCTATAACGAATATATGATGCCCGATATTCTCGACGGCACTTATATAGTCGGCAAGAGTGCGGAAGACTTCCTTGCAGTTCTCGGCGAAAATGCGGACGACACCGATCTCAGCCTCATCGAGACGGGTGCAACGGGAGCGAGTGAAACGCACGCGACCAAGTCCAACTTCCTCTGCCTTTACGCAGCATACTTCGCGACGTCCAACTATGACCTGGCACTTACGATAGGAGGTAAAGCATAATGAAAAATAAATACGCTAAGATTACGCTTGACGGTTTGATTTTCAATAACCCGACGTTCATGCTCGTACTTGGTACCTGCCCTACGCTCGGACTTATCTCCTCGGCTTCAAGCGCGCTGGGCATGGGACTTACGGTCGTCGTAATTTTAACCCTTTCCAATATGCTCATTTCGGCACTCAGAAAGGTTATACCCAACGAAGTAAGAATTCCCTCTTATATCGTCATAATCGCAACGCTGGTTACGCTTGCGAGAATGATACTCAATAAACTTGTACCCGACCTCTACGACAGCCTGGGCGGCTTCCTCGCCCTCATAGTCGTAAACTGCATAATACTCGGCAGAGCGGAGGCATTCGCCAACAAGCACAACGTGCTTGAAAGCGCGGTGGACGGCCTTGCAAACGGCTTCGGCTTCACCTTCGCGCTGACCGTTATGGGTATTATCTGCGAGTTCCTCGGCAAAGGTTCGCTGTTCGGCGTACAGATTATGTCCTTCAAGATTTCGGCGCTCGCCACCCCCGCAGGCGCGTTCATCATCTACGGTCTGTCGATTGCGGTATTCACCTATATCATCGACACGTTCATGAGAAGCCGCAGAATAAGGGGCAACAAAGTGGCAAGGGAAAACCTTTTGGACAGCAAGACGGTTGACGCTCAACCCGTAAAGGAGGCTTAAAAGATGGCTACTTTTATTGCAATAGTTTTAGCTGCCGTTCTGACCAACAACTTCATTACGGTCAAGACTTATGGCATCTGCCCGTTCTTGGGCGTTTCCAAAAAGACCTCCTCTGCGGTAGGCATGGGCGTTGCGGTTACGCTGGTTATGGTGCTCGCCACGGCGGTTACCTATCCCATATATGAATATGTAATGGTTCCCCTCGGGTTCGATTTCCTCGAAATAATCGTATTCATATTCATAATTGCGTCGCTCGTTCAGATGATCGAAAAGATCATACAGAAGCTCTCCCCCTCGCTCTACAAGGCAATGGGCATATATCTTCCCCTCATCACCACCAACTGCGCCGTGCTCGGCGTGTGCGAAATGGTAATTGGCGATATGTCGAACATTATCGGCGACGCCACGATGAATATGGGCTGGGCGGTGCTGTATGCGCTGTTTGCAGGCCTCGGCTTCACGCTGGTAATGATTATCATGAGCGGCATGAGGGAAAAGCTCAACTGCGTCAAGGTTTCAAAATCGCTTGCAGGCTTCCCCATATCCATGATTACGGCAAGCTTCATCTGCATGGCATTCACGGTATTCACCTATATTTAAGGAGGACGGTTTTAAATGTTGAATTTACTTGTTAAATTGGGCGAAGTCACCGCCGAAACATGGAAAACTGTCGGTATTGTGGCAGGCATCCTTGCGGGACTTGCCATCGTGATCGTTGCGCTCATTCTCGTCGTCGGCAAGATATTCAAGGTCGACATGGACGAAAAGGTCACGAAAATTCTTGAAAATCTTGCGGGCGCAAACTGCGGCGGCTGCGGCTGCTCCGGCTGTGCGGGCTTTGCTTCCAAGCTTGCCTGCGGCGAGGGCGACCTCTCCGACTGTCACGTAACTTCGCCCGAAAAGAAGGCGGAAATCGCCGCGCTTCTCGGCATTGAACTCAAAGAGGAAGAACGCACGGTAGCCGTCGTAAAGTGTAACGGCGGCGCGGAAAATGCGGTTGACGCTTTCCAATACGTCGGCAACCCCACCTGTGCGGCAAACAACACCCTGCTCGGCGGAAACAAGGTCTGCAAGTACGGTTGTCTGGGTTGCGGCGACTGTAAGGCCGTCTGCCCTGAAAACGCCATTGCCGTTGACGGCAAGCTTGCAAGTGTCAACCCCGACGCCTGCGTGAGCTGCGGCGCGTGCATAAACGCCTGCCCCAAGCACGTTATCGAACGCATACCCGCGTCTGCGCCCGTTTACGTTGCCTGCAATTCGCAGTGCAAGGGCAAGGAAGTAATGAACGCCTGCAAGGTAGGCTGTATTGCCTGCGGAATGTGCGCCAAGAAGTGCCCTCAGGGCGCGATCACCATGGTGAACAATCTGCCCGTAATAGACTATTCAAAGTGTACGGGTTGCAAGACCTGCGTAGCAGTCTGCCCCCGCCACACCATCATCGACAGAGAGGCAAAGTAAACCGCTCTGCCGTAAAGCAAAAATTTACCGCCCCGATTTTTCGGGGCGGTTTTTTTGTGCGCTTTTCGGCGGGTTAGAGCGAGAGTTTTGAGGCGCATTTTGCGCAATTTCAAGAGCAAATTATAAGGCGGCTGAAATGCAATTTCAGGGGGGTGCGGGCAATATCATTGCCGTTTGCAGGCAGGCGTAAAACGGCAGATTTTCGCAATCGGGCGGGGAATATGCCGCAACGAACGCCTTTTTTTAAGGGCTCTGATAAGGCATAAAAAATGCGCCCCGCAGCTTTACGCTGCGGGGCGCTGAATACCTTAAATTATCTGAAATTTTAATGCGCTTAGTTTAATATTTCAAGCCGTGCGCGGGCGGATAGATCAGACGATTATATTGCCGTCGTCGACGACCACGAGCGGACGGATGACCAGACCGTGCGGCTGACAGAGAATGGGTATGGAGCCGTTGACCGTCAGCGGGGTGGAATAGAGACAGTCCTTATGCACGGAGCAATCGGTGTCGACCACTTTCACGGAGACGGCATCGAGGTCGAACTCTATGTCGTTGAAGCCCTCGTCGCAGGTAAAGCGCACGAGCAGCCTGTCCGCCTCGTCCTCCACCACCGTTATATGCTCGGCGGAGGTTATTTCATATTTGTTGTTCTGGAAGTCATAGGTGAAGACCGTCTGCCCCTTGTAGGAGATAATCACTCCGCTCAGCGGCGTGTTGTCGCGGGTGAAGGTGAATACGACAATCAGCACGACCGACACGACGATTACGAGCGCATAGACGAGAATATCCCACACGCGAAAGAGCTTGCCTTCCCTGACCTGGTCAATCTTTTTAAGCGACATTCAGGTTGCTATCCTCATTTTAATACTATTTTTCCGTCAACTACGTCGTTTGCAACGACATAGTCTTCATTCATAACCTCAATTTCGTCGGGGGCGTTGGTTATTATCTTGCCCTCGTCGCCCTCGAACACGAGAAAGACGATCGTCTTGCCTTCAAAGTATTCCTCGTTGGCATTTATGAATTCTACCGCCTTTTCCTTGCCCATTGCCGAGATTGCCGTCGTCAGAGCGTCGTCCTCTGCGGCAGAGCCGCCGACTATCGTAACGGACGCAACGCCCGTCTCGATGGGACGCCCGGTCATGGGGTTAATGATGTGGCAATAGCGCGTTCCGTCAATTTCGTAATATTTTTCATAGTCGCCGCTCGTCGACAGCTCGCAGTTCTTTACGGGAATTCTGAACAGTCCGCCGTTGCTTTCCGAGCGGGGATCGCGCGCCTGCAAGGTATAGTTTATTGCCGTCTCGTGTTCCTTTAACGCCATGCTCGACGATGCGAAGCTTAAATAGCCGTGCTTATAGCCGAACTCGTCCATGAGGTCAGAGATTTCGCCGACCGCCCAGCCCTTGCCTATACCGCCGAGGTCGAGCCTTAAAGAATAGGTTATGCAGTCGACTTCGACGACGTGCGCGGGCTTATATGCGTAATATTTGCCGTTCTCGCTTTTGACTTCGACGTCGGCAAACCCTTCGGCAAGCGTCTTGAACGCCGTGACGTACTTTTCTTCGGGCAGGGGATAATACAGCAGATTGCCTTTTTCGTTGGTGACGGGATCTCTCCAATACGCCGCCTCGTCAGAGTCTTCTACCCTCGTGGTGAAACCGTAGAGGTCGACGCAATACCAGACGGCGGGGTTATAATAGCCGCCTGTAAATTCGTAAATTTCTATCGCCTTGGAGAGCACGCGGTACGTCGTGTAATCTATCTGAACCCAGCTGTCCGCCTCCGCCATGTTGTACTTGTAGATATATGAGGTTTCGACCGACGAGCTGATGGAATATTCCAGCCCGGTGAGTATGTCCGATATACCGTCGCAGAGCTTGTCGAACTGCTCATTGAGCTCCTCGACGGGCGAAGAAGCTATCTCATCGGCAGATTTTCTTGCAAACAGATAGGCGAACGAACCCATTGAATAGAATGTGCTGTACTGGTCCATCGTTCCCTGTCTGACTTCTTCTTTACAGCCCGAAAACGCCAACATAGTCAGCGCGAGAGCTGCGGAAGTAATTACTTTTACTGATTTTTTCATAACGCTATTATATCCCATTGCTTGCAAAAAGGCAATAAAAAAAGATTGCCTTGCAGAAAGCCGGACAATCTTTAAAGAATTTTACAGTTGTATGAGCGAAAGCAAACTTTCTATCTCCCCGCGGGTGTCGGAGGAGAGCAATCTGACGCGGAGCTGAGCCGCGCCCGCACAGCCCTTTACATAGAAACCTATCATCTTGCGCATATAGACGGTGGCAAACCTGTCACCGTAATATCTGTAAGTTAAGTCAAGCTGTCTTTCAATACATTCGCGCCTGTCGAAGTCCGTCCTGCCCGTTATTTCGGCGAACAGGAAAGGGTTATACATTGCGCCGCGGGCGAGCATTACGCCGTCCGCGCCCGTCTCGTCCATAAGTTTCTGCGCGTCGGCGGGGGTGAATACGCCGCCGTTGGCTATTACGGGTATCTTTACGGCGTTCTTCGCGCGGGCGATTTCTGAATAGTTGACCTCGCCCGAATATATCTTGTCGCGCGTTCTGCCGTGCACGGTTATCATGTCCGCGCCCGCGTCCTCCATTGCCCGCGCAAAATCGGCGGTGACCAGCTTGTCGCCCGTTATGCCCGTCCTGAACTTGACGGAGACGCGTTTGCCGCTCTCTTTGACCGCCCTGACGAGCCGTGCGGCAAGCGGAATATCGGCAAGCAACGCGCTACCCTCGCCGTTTTTGAATATCTTTGGCACGGGACAGCCCATGTTGATATCGATTAGTTCAAAGGGCGCAAGCTCCTCGCTCTGCGCCGCGCGGCGGAGATACTCCTCCTCGCTGCCGAACAGCTGACACGCCTTTATGCCGTCATATTCGGGGAGGTTTAAAAGCAGTTCGCGCGTGCCCGCGCTGCCGTAACACAACCCTTTCGCACTGACCATTTCGGTGAATGTCAGTCCCGCGCCGAGGCGGCGGCACATATCCCTGAATACGGCGTTTGTATATCCCGCAAGCGGGGCGAGAAATATGTTATTGGGCGTGACAAGCCCGCCTATATCTATCTTATGTATTGACATTTTTTGCCTTCAACCAATAGTAGTCGAGTTCCAGCCCGTCGAGGTCGGTTATGTCCTTGCCGTCGGCAATTATCAGCTTTTCGCACTCGACGAAGCGCTTTACAAACTTGTCGGTGGCGTGAGAGAGCGCCTCCTCGCAGTCGACGCCCGCAAGACGGCAGGTATTGACCGCCGCGAACAGCACGTCGCCCGCCTCGTCGAAGGTCGCGTCCTTGTCCTCGTTCTTCATCGCCGTGACGAGTTCTTCCACCTCCTCCCACATCTTTTCGGAAGCCGAAACGGGGGAGAGGAAATCCATTCCGCTCTTGGCAGCGCGTTTGCCGACTTTCTGCGCGCGCATACAGGCGGGCATATTCTTCGGAACGGCGGCAACCCGCTCGCCAAAGGTCGTCATGTTCTTTTCCTCCGCCTTGTTCTTATCCCATACGCCCAAAGCCTCGCTCTCGGTAGCCGCATTGTCCTTGCCGAATATGTGAGAATGGCGGAAAATGAGCTTCTTAACGACTGCCGTCGTCGCGTCGGTCGGGTTGAATACGCCCTGCTCGTCTTTGAGCACGGAGTGGAACGCCGCCTGCAACAGCACATCGCCCGTCTCCTCGAGTATTCCGTCGTCGTCGCCGCGCTCGATTGCGTCGGCAAGCTCGTAGGCCTCCTCTATGACGTTCTGCTTTATGCTCTCGTTGGTCTGCACCCTGTCCCACGGACAGCCGCCGGGCGCCCTAAGGAGCGCGACTATCTTCAACACGTCGTCATAGTCGTACCTCTCCTGCCTTAAAAATTCGGGCTTGGAGCAGGCGACGCCGCAGTCGGAGCCGTAGTCCTTCTGTCTGTCTATCTCGTAGACCTTTATGCGCTTTGCCTCGTCGCCCCTGACGAATACGCAGTCGCTCTCCTCGCCGAAAATATCGCTTAAAACCTGCTTGGTCTCCGACGCGGCATAGCCGTCGTCTATGTCGTAGACCACGGCGGAAGCGCAGCTCTTTATGGTACGCACCGAATACGCCGAAACTGCCGTGACGGAGTCGGCGTTCATGCGGGCAAGTGCCCTGATGTGCGACGACTTGGAAACGCCCTCTTCGACGCGCGCGTCTTTAAGCTTATTGAGTATTATTCCGCATGCTATATCCTCGCCGACCGAGCCCTCGACGCAATAGCACACATTCTTGTCCCTGGCGGCGTCAATCACCGCCTTTGCAAGTTTTTTGTTGAGCGTATCGAAGTTGCGGCTGGAAGAATACAGCTCATCCAGCGTACGCACGGTATACCCGTCGAGGCTTGCGAACGCCCTGCCCGACGACGTGCGGGCAATTATCTCGTCGGCGCAGTCAAGCGCGCGTTTCGCCGAAAGTGTTAATTGTCCTTCTCTTACCCCCAATCCTATCAATGTTACCGACATCTGTCTGCCTCCCCGTCTGTTTTACCATTATAATATAGCAGATATTCAGCCCGAGGGCAACCAAATACGAGCAATTTGCCGCAACTGCCGCGCCGCTTACCGAAAGGGGCGTGTATGCGACGAGGGCGGCGGAAAGGAGTATGCGCACGGCGCAGCTCGTCCACTGGGATAAAGTGCCGAAAAGCGGTTTGCCGAGTGAGGTTATGCACGCCGACGAGGTCTGCACGAGCGAGCAGGTGACGGCGTTTACCGCCATTATCCTTACCAGCCTGACGATGAGCGCGCGGTCCGCCGCGGCGAGTGAGGAGAAGATTATTTTAGTGGCGAGCGGCGCGAACGCGAACAGCAACACCGCGCACGGCAGGGAGAGCGCAAGCGTATACATGAGCGCCTTTTTTGCCATTGCCTTGGCTTCGCGCAACCTGCCCGCGCCCGCAAGCGGGGAGATTTTTGGCACGCTTGCCGCCGCAAGTCCGTAGGTTACCGACACGGGAAGATTGACGAGAGTTACGGCGCAGCCCGAAAATATGCCGTAGAGCGAAGTCGCGTCGCTCGGGGCGACGGCGCGGAGAAGATTGACGACGACTATGCTCTCAATAAGCTGGCTCAAAGGCAGCGCGAGCGCCGATACCGTGAGCGGCAGAGTGTACTTCAAAACGGCATTTGCCCCCGCACTATGCCTCAGATACAGCGGTTTTGCGCCCTTCGCGTCGACGGCGTAGACGAGCACGCAGAATACCGCGCAGACCGCCTCGCTGACCGTCACGGCGAATACCGCCGCCGCTACGCTCTTATAGAGATCGCCCGCGTACAGCCGCGCAAGCGCAATGCCGAGCGCGACCTTTATCGCCTGTTCGGCAATCTCGCTGAGGGCGGTCGGGTACATATTGCCCTTGCCCTGAAAATAGCCCCTCACTACCGACAATACGGCGACGAAAAATACCGAGGGCGCCATCACCCTGCAACAGAGCGCGACGGCAGGTTCGCCCTGAGCCGCCGCGAGCATTCCCGAGAGCATATACATGATTATCGAGCCGCACAGCCCCGCCCCGCCGTAGATGAAAAACGCCGTGCGCTCGGCACCGCTTGTCCCGTCGGAGGCGATTATACGCGAGAGCCCCGTCGGAATACCGCTCGACGACACCGTGAGCAGGATGCAATAAAGGGGATATACCATCTGATATATCCCCATTCCCTTGCCTCCGAGTATGGCTATCAGGGGAATACGGTAGACTGCGCCCAATAATTTGGATACAAAGCCGCCGACAGAAATTATCAGCGCCCCTTTGAGATAGCCCTGCTTTTTCATGCCGCTTACTCGAACTGGGCGGCAAGTATGGTGGCGGAAAGCTGGGCGAGCTTGCAGGCGCCCGCCTCTATCTTCGCGCCCTGTTCGCTCGTGAGCAGAGCCACCGCGCCGAGGCAGTCGCCGCCCGACACTATCGGCACGATTATCTGCGCCGTCACCGCGCTGTCCTCGCCCTCGCATATAGGCACTATGTCGCCGCCCTCCGAGAGGTTGGCGATATAGCTCTTTCTTTCCTGCATTATCTTATCCAGCCGCGCCGATATCGCCTTGCCCGCCACTTCGCGCTTGCCGCTGCCGAATGCGTGCAATACCTCGTCGGTATCGCAGACTATCGCGAGATAGCCCGAAAGGTCGTTCAGGCTCTTTGCCGTTCCCTCCGAAAAGCGTTCGAGCGAGGCGATCGGCGAATACTTTTTAAGCATGAGTTCGTCGCGCTCGGTGAATATTTCGAGGGGATCGCCCGACTTCAAGCGCAGGGTGGATCTTATCTCTTTTGGTATGACCACCCTGCCGAGTTCGTCTATTCTTCTGACAATTCCTGTTGCTTTCATAATTTCTCCTTTAACAAGATAAAACTATTTTGAGAAATTACTCTAAAAAAAATACATCGGCGGGAATTATCGCAACTTTTACAGCTTAAAAATGTTCATCGTGGGGTTGGAATAGTTGAAACTTCCGCCCGACGACACGAGGGTGAGCGTCGACGGCACGCTGGTCACGTTGAATACGAGCGAGGACGACTGCGGCGCGCTCTGCCCAGTCGCCGAGAACAGGTGCTGGGTAGCCCCGCCCGAAAGCGCCGTGCCGTTGAGCGACAGCGTCAGAAGATTTGTCGCGGGCAGCGTCGTACCCGTCGCAGGGGTTACAGAAGCGTTATACGAGGCGAAATACTGCCCCGGCTGGGTTATTGTGAACGTCGACGAACCCGCCGTATGCGTAATGCCCGTGCCCTGCGTCAGTGCGTTTTTGTCGAATAACAGCGCCGTATTGTTAGCCGCGACGGCCGATGGTACGGAATACGCCGACAGCGCCTGCGCCGCTTCGTTTGCCCCCGTCGGCCCCGTCGGACCTGTAGGACCAGTCGCGCCTGTTGCGCCCGTCGCGCCTGTTGCGCCCGTCGCTCCTGTCACGCCCGTCGGACCTGTTGCGCCCGTCACGCCCGTTGCTCCCGTTACTCCTACTCCGGTAGGACCTGTTGCACCTGTTGCGCCCGTTGCTCCCGTTATGCCCGTCGGACCTGTTGCACCTGTTGCGCCCGTGACACCTGTCGGACCTGTTGCGCCCGTCACGCCCATTGCTCCCGTCGGTCCTGTTACACCCGTAGGACCAGTCACACCTGTTGCTCCCGTTATGCCCTGAGGAATGACGAAGTCGAGAATGTGCTGCGTTCCGCTTCCCGAATCGGTCACCGAAGCCTGCGTTCCCGCATCGCCCGTAGTGGTCGTCCCTACCGTCACAGTATCCGCTTCACCCGTCGCGCCCGTAGGTCCTGTCGGACCTGTTACACCAGTTGCGCCTGTTGCACCCGTAGGACCTGTTACACCCGTAAGACCTGTCGGACCTGTTACACCCGTCGGACCAGTCACACCAGTAGGACCTGTTGCACCTGTTGCGCCCGTAGGACCTGTTGCACCTGTTGCGCCCGTTGCGCCCGTGACACCTGTCGGACCTGTTACACCAGTTGCGCCCGTTGCGCCCGTGACACCTGTCGGACCTGTTACACCAGTTGCGCCTGTTGCACCCGTAACACCTGTCGGACCTGTTACACCAGTTGCGCCTGTTGCACCAGTCGGACCTGTCGCGCCTGTGGCTATTATATAGCGATAAATAATGCGGCAGGGAACATTGCAGTTGTTCGGCCTGCCGCAGAAATTTTCAAATAAGCTTTTCATTCAGTATACCTCTTTGTACTGCCATTATATTTCGTCGGCGGAAAAGAGGTTACTTATTGCGGGCGCGGCTTAAATTCTGCGCAAAGCAAAAGCCCGCGGCAGAGCCGCGGGTGCAATATTGCCGTTACGGTAAAGCAATTTATTTTTTCTTCAAGCCTTTGAGCTTTTCGCCGAGCTTTGCGATAAAGCCCGTCTTCTGCGGTTCGATTATGTCGACATGGTCGCCTTCGAGGTCGGGGGTTTCGGCAACCTCCTCGTACTCGTTGTGTTCGGGCGTGATCGCGGCGGTGGTGCTCTCGTTGAAGAAACGCGCATACTCGCTGTCTGCCGCGACGCGGATGGTTTCCAGATCGCCCACTTCGTACTTGCTGTTCATCTTGATGATGATCTCTCTGTCGCCGAGCGAACAATGCACGTTTATTATGTCGCCCAGCTTTTCGACTATGCCGCGCCTGACCGAGAACGACTGGTCGCTGAACTTTTCGTACCTCGACGACTGCTCGTAGATGAGATTTTCGGGGCGTATGCCGTAGACGAGGCGCTTGCCCTCGTAATTTCTGAGCAGTTCCTTCTGCTTTGCCGTAAGTTTTATCCTGTCAGAGCTGTCGTCGGGCAGGAAGTAGCCGCGCGAAAGTGTGCCGTGCAGGAAGTTCATTGCGGGGGTGCCGATAAACCCTGCCACGAACATATTTGCGGGATAGCGATAGATATAGTCGGGCTCGCCTATCTGCTGAATGAAGCCGTCCTTCATGACTACTATGCGCGAAGCCATGGTCATAGCCTCTATCTGGTCGTGCGTGACGTAGATGGTCGTTGCGCCCACTTCCCTGTGAATACGCACTATTTCGCTGCGCATCGCCACGCGCAGTTTTGCGTCGAGGTTGGAGAGCGGCTCGTCCATGAGGAACACCTTGGGACGGCGGACTATCGACCTGCCGAGCGCGACGCGCTGGCGCTGACCGCCCGACAGAGCGCGGGGCTTTCTGTCGAGATAGGGGGTAAGTTTGAGTATTTCCGCCGCCGAACGCACCCTGGCGTCGATTTCCTCCTTGGGAACTTTGCGGAGCTTCAGCGCATACGCCATATTGTTGTAGACGGTCATCTGCGGATAGAGCGCGTACGACTGGAATACCATGGCAATATCCCTGTCCTTGGGCGCGGCGCTGTTCATGAGTTTATCGTCGATATACAGTTCGCCGTAAGATATTTCTTCGAGGCCTGCAATCATTCTCAGCGTCGTCGACTTGCCGCAGCCAGACGGACCGACGAATACGATAAATTCCTTGTCGCGGATGTCTATCGAGAAATCGTGTACGGCGTGCACTCCGCCGTCATATACCTTGTTTACGTTTACGAGCTTTACCGTAGCCATTTTATTTTACCGCCTTATTAACAGTTATTTTATCGCCCATTGCGGGTATTGCGCCGTAGCCCGTCGTGGTGTACGCGCCGCACTTGCACGCAAAGGAGAGGAATTTTTCAAGCTTTTCGGCGCTTATCGAGCCGATATTTTCGGGAGTTGCCCCCTCGTCCATCAGGCAGGCGATGAACGCGCCGAAGAACGAGTCGCCCGCGCCCGTCGTATCTACCGCCTTTACCTTATAGCCGCCGCAGGAACATTCCGCGCCGTTCGTCCAGAGCTTTGCGCCCTTCGCGCCGTCGGTCACGAGCACGAGTTTTACGCCCGACGAGAGCAGTTCTTTTACGCCCTCCTCCGTCGCCTTGCCCGTTATGAATTGCAGTTCGTCCGCGCCCGTCTTGACGACGTCCGCAAGGGGAATGAACTGCCTGACGACCTCTCTCAGCCTGTCGGCGCTTTCCCACAGATTGAAGCGCAGATTGGGATCGAAGCAGACGAGCGCGCCCGACCTCCTCGCCCTATTGATGAGCGCTGAATGTGCGTCCGCCGCCGTCTGCGTTTTAAGCGCGACGCTGCCGAATTCAAACACGTCGCCCCTGTCGAAAGTCACGTCCGCGAAGTCCTCCGCCGTGAAGTGCAGATCTGCCGCCGCGCGGCGATAGAAGCTGAACTCCCTCTCGCCGTCCGCGCCAAAGCTGACGAACGCCAGCGAAGTGTCGTAGTCGGGCGTACTGAGCACGCGGGAGGTATCCACGCCCTCGTCTTTAAGAGTCTGGGTGAGGAAATCGCCGAAGCCGTCCGCGCCGACCATCGTGAGGTACGCCGCCTCCCTGCCGAGTTTTACGGCCTGGACGCATACGTTCGCGGGCGCTCCGCCCGCATTCTTTACGAACTGTCTGGTATCCTTCAACGAACCCGTACCCACCGACTGGAAATCGATGAGCAGTTCGCCGAGGCAATAAAGCTTACTCATAGAATGTTATTCCTCCGAAAGTGACGCCCGCGCCGTTTGAATAGAACGCGAAGTAGTTGTTTTTCATGTCCGGCAGACGCAGGGTGAGCACCACCGCGTCGTCGAGATAGACAGAGATTATCTCGCCCGAGATGAGCACGGTCACGCCGTAAGTCCTGCCCGCCATATACGCGAAGGGAACCTGCGCGAGCGACGAACCGTAGCGCACTATGCTCGAAACGTCGTTATAGCAGACGAGTCGACTGTTTTCAGGCTCGAACGCGACGACGGCGTTGCCGAGACGGTTGTTGAGCCCCTCTCTTATGCCGAACGTCATGCCGCAGTCGCCCGAATAGTCGTCGAGGGTTATGTCAAAGGTTATGCGGACGGTGCCGCCCGAAAGCTTGGTGAATGTATTTGCGGCGAATTTGCCGTCGATAAAGCTGAGCTCCTCCGCCTTTTCGCCGTCTGTGCGGGTGTATTCGGCGGGCGCGGAGATTATCTCGCCGACCTCGGTGACGGGAACGGCGCACAGCTCGCCGTCGGAGAGCTGTCTGAGTTCGTGCACGACGAGGTTGCCGCCCCAGTCGAAATCGCCGACCGAGCCCGCAGTAAGGGTGGCGCACCACGCAAAGGCGTACAGTTTTTCGCCGACAAATTCAAGCCTGCCCGCATAGAAGCCGCTGGCGTCTATCGTGTCGCGCTCGAACTTATACCAGTCGCCGTCGTGTTCCGTGCGGTAGCGGTAATGCGAGACGCGGTTATCGCCCTGCTCGCTGTACATGAGATACCAACAACCGTTGTATTCGACGTAGGAGGGACATTCCATATTGAACGTGCCGCTGTCGTTGGCAAAGAATACGCCCCTGTCGCTCCATTCGGAATCGTCAGCCGAAAGCGTGGGCGACGAATATCTCTTTATCACTCCCCTGCCGTCCTGGTTGGTGGTGACGAGCATATAATAACACTCGTCATAGTCGTCGTAATAGACGTAGGGATCGCGGAAGTCGTTGCTCGTGCCGTAGAGGTTGAAATCTTCGTCCTTGGTCCAGGTGACCTGGTCGGGACTGGTGGCGTGGCGGACTACCTCGATATAGGGAAGCCCCGTACCTTCTTCGGCGTTGTGCCCCGTATAGAAGCAGTGATACAGCCCGTCTTCGTCCTTTATGAACGAGCCTGTGCCGAGCGCGGCGTCGGGGGACGAGAACTTCTCCTCATAGCTTATGGCGACACCCCTGTCCTCATAGTGGACGAAATCGGTAGTCGTCAGCCGCGAGATGGGATGATAATACATACTCTGGCTGCCTCTGCTGTTTTGCAGGTGATAGATATTGAGAACTTCGCCGTCGTAGAAGGGCATGACGTCGCCGAGCGTAACGGCAAGCGTTTCGTCGTAGGAAGATATGGGGAACGGAGTTACCTGCCCTTCCTCGACGGGCTGTTGCTCGCCCGAGCAACCCGCAACGCCCGTCAGCAGAGCGGCGACGAGCGCCGCAACCAAAACTTTTCTTAATTTCATACCAGCACCTGCCTGACTTCGAGCCCGCTGACCGACCGACAGTCGGTGACTTCGAGATCGCCGTTTATATATATTCTGCTGCTTATCGCTTCCCTTCCGCCGCCGACGAACACCTCTATGCCCGAGACGTCGAGAAGTATGCGGACGGTCGGCTTGTCGTAGCTTGCGTCGGTATAGCGGACGCAGGCGTTGAGGTTATTGGAGCGCGCGGTGTCGAGATAGACCTTGCCGTCCTTGCAGCCCACCTCTACGCTGCCGTCGCTGCCGCCGAGCACGAAAGTTCCGTCGCCGTCGAAGGAAAAGCGTATATCCGCGCAGCGCGGAACGCCCTTGCCGAGATGGGGAGCGAGATATTTATCGAGAGTGCCGACGGGGTTCTGACAGACTACGCCGTCGCGGACGCTGAGTTCGCGCGGAATGGTGAAGCAGCCCACCCAGCCGTGTTTAAGGTCGCTCGTCGGATAGGGTTTGCCCCACATCTCGTGCCAGGCAATCATTATCGGCTTGTCGTCGCCGTTTATGAGCTGGGGCGCGTAGAAGGCGTCGCCCTTGTCCGTCTCGCTTATGCCGTCGACCTGCATTTCGCCCTTGTCGAAATCTATCGAGCCGACGATGAACACGCTTGAATTTATATTGCGGAACTCGTTGCCGCGCCTGGGCACATTGCACGCCGAGCAGATTATCACGTCCTTGCCGTCTATCCTACGATAGCAGGGACATTCGCCCATGTCGCCGAGCTCGTAACAGGGACCTATGCTGAACTTATATTCGAGCTTTTCGAGACCCTTGCCGCCGAGTACGACGATTATGCCCTTATCTTCGGCGACCAGCTTGCCGCCGACGAACACGTAATAGCCGTCGTCGCGCTTTACGGGGAAGGGATCGCGGAAGTCGCAACGGCTGATCTCTGCGGGCAGACTGTCGTTGTCGAATATCTTTCTGCGCCCGCCGAAATACATTCCGTCGTCCGAAAGGGCGAGGTAGATCTCCTCCCTGCGGACGCCCTCGTGCTCGTAGTGCTCGGTGAACACCGCGGCGAGTTTGCCGCCGTATTCCGTCGCGCCGCCCGAGAAGATGCTGACGTGACGCGATTCGGGCACGATTGCCGCGCCCTTGTCGGCATACCTTATGAGGTCCTGCGAGGTGAAGTGCCCCCAGAGCATAGTGCCCGGGCGGGTGTCGCAGGGGTTGAACTGGTAATAGAGGTTGTACTCCCCTCCGAACTTTATCAGTCCGTTGGGATCGTTCATCCAGCCGACGGGCGGCATCATGTGATACCGTTGCCTGAAATCGCGCTTTACCGCGCCGCAGGCTTCGGCTATCTGCGTATTTATGCGCAATAATGTTTCATTTAGCATAACAATCAATCCAAAGTATTATTTTTATAGCTGATCTCTATATCCGTAATTTCAATAGTCACGTCCGAATAGCGCTGGTTGACGGTAGAGCCGAACTGCCATACGAAGTTGTTGTAGCGGTTGCCGCCCGCCTCCGAGCACCATACGGAAAAGACCTGTTCCTGCTCGGTTATGGTTATGCGCTGCCATGCGAACGTCGGATCCCACCCGCCGTAAAGCGGAGCCGCAAACACGCAGACGACAGGTTTGGTCGCCTTTGCTCGGAAGGTTATTATGAAGTTTTCGCCACTGCCGCTGACATAGAATTCGGGGCTTGCGACCTGCTGTTTCCAGTCGGTGTCGGCAAACGTGGGGATATTGACGGTAAAGCCGCCGTCGGCGGTCGTCATCGTGCTGCCCCTGCCGTCGCTGTCGGAGAGGACAAAGTCCTTCATGACGATGTTCTCCGTCTTATCGCCCGAGCGGGCGACGGTTATGGAGAGGTTTCTGAGCGTTATGTCGTTCACCGCGTTGCCCGACTGGACGTATATCCAGAGAGCGCCCGCATTTTCCGCCGTAGGCGTGAAGGTGTCGCTGACGTGTTTGCTCTGCGTGGCGCCGCTGAGGTATTCGGTGACGTACTTCTTTTCGTCGAACTGGTCGCGCTGAATTACGACTTCAAACGGGAAGTCGTTGATTGCCGATACGTCGAACGAGACGCCGTAGGTCTGCCCCGCCTCGGTGACTATGCCCGTATTTATGAACATGCCGCCGCGCCAGATCTCGCCCGAAGCCTGACGCATTTCGAGCACGGCAGTCGCGCCGCCTTCGCCCGCGAACGAGTTGCCGCTCGTGCCGTCGAAGCGGGATATTACCCTGCCGTTGAACGAAAAGTCGGCCGTCAGATCTTCCATAGTCTCGCCGCGCGGACGCTGATAGCTTGCGCTCTTTAAGTTGAAAGTCACCTCGCCGAGGTTGCCGAGGAGCAGGGAAATTTCGGTCTCCGAAACCGAACCGTTGCCGCGGGGAAGATAGGTGAACGAGAAGCTGCCCTCGCCCTCCTCTATGTAAACTTCCGCCGCCCTCAGCCCGTCCGCAAGCACGTAAGCCCTGCCGCCGATACTGCTCGAATAGTTATAGGTGAAGGTGTAGTTATAGCCGTTATCCAGGCTATACGTGCGCGTCAACGCTATATCTTCCGCCACCTGCGCGCCGCTGCCTTCGACCAGATATACTCCGTCGTACATTCCGTTTTTGGTCAGCTGCGCCCCGCCGCTCGCATAGCCCCTGAAACCGCTTACGGTGCGGAAATCGAAATAGCTCGTACGGGCGATGGCGTTGACTATTACCGTCTTTTCGCTGACGCCGCCGCTGCTATCCTCCGCCGTATAGGTCACGGAATATTCACCGACCTCGGGGAATACCGCATAGCCGTTTTCGACCTTTGCCTGCGGGAATACGGTTATCTGCATAGCGGGGGTTATGTCGCCGTCCTCCCTGTCGAGCGCGACAACGCCGTCGAGGAGGTCCACCGAGGTATTTATTATACAGTCTATGTCGTGCGCGCCGTCGACTTTGGGCAGGGAATTACTCTCGCCCGAACAGCCCGCGACGGTTGCCGACAGTACGACGGCTGCCGCCGAAGCGGCTATAAATTTAATTGCTCTGTTCTTCATTTTTTTGCTCCACGTTGACTTTTTCGTCGTGCTTTACCCTGCCGTATTCGTCAAGATAGTCATCTGCGTTTTCCTGCTCTCTCAGTTTTTCGACCGTAGTGCCGAGCGCCCGCGCTTTGAGCTTGTAGAAATTTTCGTACATCAGCCTGCAAACGAGGTACGGCGCCGCGTACAGCGTGAGCACGACGACGTAGGGATACCAGATTATGAGCGCGACCACCCCCGCTATGCAGGCAACGGCGATTATGCTGTGCAGCAATCCGCCGAAAAGCAGCATTATTCCGTTGCGCAACAGCTGGAAGAAGGTTACGTCCATATTTACGATTATCGTCGGCGCGGTTGCCAGGTAAAATACGCCGAACACCAGCGCGATGACGCTTACCGCAAGCACGAAGGTATTGAGATTTTCAGGGTGAGTGTTGAAGTAATAGATATTGAGCACGGGGAAGACGATCATCACAAGCTGGAAAATGGTATAGATTATGAGAATTTTCCAGTTCTGTCCTATCGCGATGAAGATGTCCCTGAACCGACGCTCGTCTATGCTGCGGCGGAAGAAGGCGTTGAGGCCGACTATCACGGGTATGAAGGGCAACACCGTCACGGCGGAGACCGCCACGATGAGCGTCACCACCATGAATTCCCAGATATAGTCGCCAAGTTTACGCAAACCGTTCATCGTCAGCCTGCAACCTCCCGTCGGTCAGTATTTATTCATTCTCGTCGTCCAACGCCGCCACGTACCTGTCGTAAGCCGTCTGGTTTATGCTCTTGACGGCGTCAATCGACTTGCGGTTTTCGTTGAGGAAACTCTGCCACGAGTCGTACGAGGGCGCGCCCGCGCTTATTATCGCCGTAGTCATCCAGTTGAGCATATTGTTGGTGAGCGACGATTCGTACACGTTCAGTTCGTTGAGTTCTTCGGCGGAATAATTGAGATTGGGTATGCTCGTCGCGCCCTCGTAGGTGTAGGGCTTGACGTACTTTTCAAGCCTGTCGAGCCTGAGCACGGCGCGCGATTCCATCTGCACATCGTTTTCCCACTGTTCCTGCGTGAGGTAGATGACGCCGTAAGGGGCGTTCCTCATACGGAAGTCGTCCGCCGACTGTTCGCCGTGGTCGTCGTTGGGAACCAGCCTGCCCTGCTCGTCGCGCTCCCTGAGGAACGCGCCCGACTCTATCGAGCCGTAGTTGAGCTGTGCGGAATACTCGGGCTCGAAGAACTTATCGAAATAGGCGAGCAACTTTTCGGGGTTTTCGCACGAGGAGAGAATAACACATTCGCCCTTCTCGACCTCGAGTTCGTTGCTGACGCCGACGTAGCGGTTGCCGTTGTCGTCGCTGAGGGGCAGGACGACGATATAGTCGTCGGGGTTTGCCACTACCGTCTCCTTCTCCCACCAGTAGAACGCGCCGTATCTGCCGTCCTGACCGCGGGCGAGGAAATTATCCTGCGACTGGGTGAACGCCGACGAGCGGATGAGTCCGCGGTTATACCAGTCGTTGAGCTCGACTATCGCGTTGTACCAGTTTTCGTCCTCGATGGTGAACACGACTTTGCCGTCGACTATCGTCTTGTGCTCCCTGTTTTCGGGAACGCCGAACGAGGCGATCAGGTCGGATTCGTTGCCCTGCCAGTTGCCGCTGACAAAGGTCAGGGGCACTTCGTTGGTGGTATCTCCGTCGCCGTCCATGTCGAGGTCGTTGAACTTCTGCAGTATGGCCTTGAACTGGTTGCGCGAGAGGTCGAGTCCGTCGACGAGGTCGCTCTTTTCGAGCGTCAGCCCCGCGGGGAGCTGACCGTCGTCTATGAGCTTTCCCACCCACTTCTTATTGAGGAAAAGTATGTTGGGGTACGCTTTGAGTCCCATTTCCTCCACCCTCGGGAGCGAATAGATATGCCCGTCGGGCGATTTGAGAGCCTCGGCTATGTCGGGGCGGTCGTCAAGTATTTTTGAGAAATTGGGCATATACGAGAGATATTGGTCTATCGCGAGTATGCTGCCCCTCCTGCCGTAGTTATAGAGCCTGAGATTGGAAAAGCCGGAATGATATATCGCGTCTATTCCGTTTATGCCGACGGGATCGGGATTGTTCGCGTACTGCGTTGACGTATTGAACGTCCAGTAGACGTCAGTATCCGTTTCCTCGGCGAGGTCTAAATATACGGGCATCGAATTGTAATCTTTGACGTTGTCTTCCTTGATTGCAAGCACCGTAAATTCGTGTTCGGAGCCGCTTGAACTCGTTTTGCCCATGGCAAAGGGAATGACGCAGGCTATCCAAAGGACGACGGCAACTATGCCAATTATAATTCTTTTCATCTCTTTACCTTCACTTATTTGAACGAGCCGACCAGCACGCCCTGGCCGAAGTGCTTTTCAACCATGGGATATACGACGAGTATGGGCAGAGTTGCTATGATGATGGACGTGAACTTGATCTGGGTTGCCGCCCTCATCTGTTCGAGCACCACCTCGCCCTCGCCGCCCGCCGTGGCGTCGAGCAGCCCGTTGAGCACCGTCTGAAGCGGATAGAAATCTTCGTCGATGCTGAATATGTATGCGTCGATATAGTTATTCCAATGTCCTACGGCATAGAAAAGTATCATTACCGAAATTATGGACTTTGCGACGGGAAGGACGAGGTCGAAGAACGTCCTTATCTCGCCCGCGCCGTCGATCATGCCCGCCTCCAACACTTCCTGCGGGACGTTCGACTGGAAGAACGACTTGCACATGAACACGTTGTAGACGCTTACGCCTCCGCCTATTATCAGAATGAGCGGGTTCTGGTAAAGCCCGAGAGCCCGGCAAAGAATTACATAGGGAACGAGTCCGCCGCCGAAGAACATCGTGATTATGAGAAGCGGCATTATCACCTTGCGGAAGGGCAGATAGTTGCGCGAAAGCGCCCAGCCCGCGGGTATCGTCAGCACTATGTTGAACGCCGTGCCGAGCACCGTATATGCAAGGGTGTTGAAGTAGCCGCGCCATATATCGTCGCGGTTAAAGAGCTGGGCATATCCCGAGAAAGTCACCTTTATGGGATATAGCCAGACGTCGCCCGTCATTACCGCGTCGGGATCGGAGATGGATGCTATAACTATGTAGTACAGAGGATATATGACTATTACGGCAAGCAGAAAGAGAATAAACCCGCTTATCGCGTAATAGACATAGTCCGTCTTGCTCTCTTTTATCTTGTTTTTGCGCTTTAAAGATTTTAACTGTCCGGCGTCCATTCCTGCCTCCTTACCACATACTGTTGTTGGAAATGCGCTTCGACGTATAGTTTGCTATCACGAGCAATACGACGTTTATGACCGAATTGAAAAGTCCCGCCGCAGTACCTACGCCGTACTGGCCGCCCAACAGACCGAACGTGTACACATAGGTGGAGAGTATTTCACTCGTCTCCAGGTTGCCGCCCGTCTGCATGAGCAATACCTTTTCGTAGCCGCAGTTCATGAGGTTGCCTACCGAGAGTATCATAAGCATGACTATCGTGGGGGCAATGGCGGGCAAATCGACGCTGAATATGCGTCTGAAACGCGACGCGCCGTCGACCTTCGCCGCCTCGTGCAGGGCGGGATCGACGCCCGAAAGAGCCGCCAGATAGATTATCGCCGACCAGCCGAAATCCTGCCAGTTGCCCGAGAAGATGAACAGCGGACGGAATGCGTCTGCGTCGAGGAAAAGCTGAAGCCCGTTGACGTCGCCGCCCATCTTGATGCTTATCTGGTCAAGAAGCCCGTCCGAACCGAATATGAGTTCGAGCATGCCGACCATGACGACGAGCGATATGAAGTGCGGTGCATAGTAGAGTATCTGCAACCCCTTCTTTGTCTTCTTCGAGCGCAGCGAATTGAGGAGCAGCGCGACGATTATCGGCAAGGGGAAGCCGACGATGAACCCGAGAATACACAGTATAAACGTGTTCATGAAATAGTCTAAAAAGTTGGGGTTTGAAAAGAAGGTCTGGAAGTTCTGCCAGCCCACCCATTCGGTGCCTTCGCCTATTATGGCATCGCCGGGCATATAGTCCTGAAATGCAACAAGTATTCCGTACATGGGCACGTAACAGAAGATGAGTATGTATATCAGCGCGGGAAGTATGAATACGAGTATCCACCCTCTGCGCTTGAAGTTTTCCTTCCACTTCTGCCACTTTCCGTTGCCTTCCTTTCTGACCTCCTCCGCCTCCGACAGTTCCTCGTAAGCGCGTTCGACAAGTTCTTCGTCGACCGCACCGACGCTCTCTGCGCTAACGGCGAAAGCCGCGTCATTTATTTCCATTATATTTTCCCTCCGTCAGATACGACCGAAAATTTTTTTCATAAACTGTTGCTTTGTACCAATAATACTTTATTTGCCGCATACCGTCAATGCAATGCAAAATTTTTGTGCAAACGCACAATATTGTGCGACGGATTTTGTCGCGTTTGCAAAATAATTTAAGCGTTCTGCCTGCGGCGGACGATGATGCTGTAAGTCGCATATCCGACGATGAACACGCCGAATATGACTATGTCGACATAGAAGAAGATGTGGTTTGCCTCGGTTTCGTCGGCGCCGCCCGAGTACGGTCTGGCGATGACGAATTCCGCCTGAGGTCTGCCGCAGGAAGTGTAGGCAACCACGGTGTATTTGCCCTCCGAAAGGTTCTTGCAGAATTCCTCGCCGAGCACTATCACGCCGTCTTCGACCGAATAGTCAGAGCCGTCCACCGCCGTTCCGTTGACGTACAGCGCGACCAGACCGCCCTCGCCGTCAAGGCTGAGGGTGACGCTTTCGCCGGGGGCGTACTCGCTCTCTGTCGCACTGAGCTGCATGCCCGCGAAATCTGTCACGAGCGTCACGTCGAGTTCGCCCTCCTCGCCGATGAGGCGGAGCGTATACACGCCGTCCGCCGCGAGCGTCGAGAGATAGGACGAGTTTATCGTCAGCACGCCGTCGGAGAACGAATAGTCGCCTTCGTTGAGCGGAACGCTGCCGTCCGTCAGGTTGACTACCTTATATACGGTTATGTCGGGCACGGCTATCGAGACGTCGCTGCCGCCGTAGACGGAAGTCTCTATGCGGCGCAGGGTGACGTCGTTAAAGCGCGCTTCCGCGTTATAGACGTTGATGCCGAGTTTGCCGCCAGAATAGTCGGCAAGCGGACAGACGAGCGCGGTTTTGCCGTCTATGCGCACGGTCGCAGAGCCGCCGTTGACGACGACGGAAAGAGCACATTCTGTCCTGCCGCCGAAGTCGTAGGAGACGCTGGCGAGGTCGCCTATTCCCGCGCGCCAGACCTTGACGAGATTGTCCTTAAAGTCCGCCGTGGCGACTATGTAGTCGAAGAAATTATCGCTTACGCCGAACATAAGTCCGCAAGCCTGACCGTTGACCGAGACGTCAGCGGAATAGGAAAATTCTGTCGCGCTCTCGTCGGAGAACATGAAGCCGTCGGTGCCTGCGCTTATTATCACCCCGTTGTCGTCGGGGCGGGTGAATGCGAACAGCGGCATGGTAAATTCTATGTCGCCCGTATAGCCGTCCTCATAGACGTATACGGCAATCCTCTGCGTCTGCGCGGGCGTGCGCGCCTCGATTATGGCGCTGCCCTTTGCCTTTGCGGTGACGAACGCCGTCTGCCCCGACTGTGCGAGGGAGACGTATTTCGTGCCGCTGACAATTACGTACTCCACCTCGTCCGCGCCGACTGCGTCGGAATAGGAAGAAGTTATGACCGCCTTGCTTTCGCCGACAGACATATCGAGCTTGCTTGCCGAGACGAGGAGCGCCTCCGAAGGGGTGACGTCGCCGTAAATGCCGTTCATTTCCCAGACGCTGACGTCAGCCGAAATATCGCCGTCGGCATAGAGCGTCATGCCGTCGGACGCCGCCGAGGGGAATACCGCGGCGAAAAGGCTGCGCCCGTTGACGAATACGCTGACGAAAGCGCGGTCGCTGATTATCCTGAAATCAAGCCTGCCGTCGTCGAGAGGAACGGGCATATATTCGGGCAGGCTGAAATAATCCACGCGCGAAGCCGTGCGCTGACCGCCGCTGCGGGTTATTACGCCCTCGTTATTTACGATGAGCGAGCTCTGCGAGCGGTCGAAGGTGAGCACGCCGCTGCCGACGTCGTAGCGCATAGAGATGCTCTCTGCGGCGGAGACGCGCAGACTGAGCTGAACGTAGCTTGCATTGCTTTCCGAGAGGTCGACGCTCGCCTGCATATCGAACATATCGGCGTGGACGTCGCCGAGCGCATTTTCGCCCATGGCGAGTTTGCCCGTGCGCTCGTATAAGAGCTCTCCCCTCAGGTCTTCATAGCCCGAAACCGGCGTTCGTTCGAGCATATATCCGCCCGAACCGTCGGGAACCATATCGAGCTTGCAGGTTATGGTCATGCCGCCGTTATAGTTTTCGCGCAGCGCTTCGGTCTGTCCGACGTTCTTCCAGCTTGCCGCCCAGCTTATGCCGTAGACCTCGCCGTCGGCCGAGCCGTTGAAGGTCTGCATGGCATAGCTGTCAATGCCGTAACTTAGCCGCTTCAACCCGCCTTCGGGCACGAACAGCCCCTGACTGTTGAGCTCGCCTACGGAATAATATTCGGCGGGATAGAAGGTCTCGTCGCGCGAAGTGCCGTTGAAGCTGTGGCTCTGCGACTTGTCCTCCGGCGAGACGATGAGGGCGTATTTAACGCCGTCCGCCGTTTCATAGCGGGAGATATCGGGACATTCGCCCCAGAGCCCCGTTGCGCCCAGATACTCCCACTTGATGAGATTTTCCGAGGAGTACATGCGCACGGAGCCGCCGCCGACCGCCATAAGCCACTTACCGATTTCCTCGCACCAGAACACCTTGGGATCGCGGAATTCGTTGTCGCCTATATTGCCGGGGTTGTCCTGTCCGATGACTTCGCCGTAGATGGTGAAGCTTGTGCCGCCGTCCTTGCTGTATGCGAGGATCTGGCGCTGTACGCCGTTCTGCGGCTGGGTGAGAAGCGCGACGATGCCCTGCCCGTCGACGACTTTTCCGTCCTCCCCCTCGTCGAACAGTCCGCTGGTATTGTATTCGTCATACACCGCGCTGCCCGAAAACATCATCTCGTAATACACGCCGTCCACGGTCTGATATGCAGGAATTGCGACGGGCTGCTCCTGCCAGTGCACGAGATCTTCGCTGGTGGCGTGTCCCCAGCTCATATTTCCCCAACCGTTAAAGGTCTCGCCCGTGCGCCAGTCATAGTTATACTGATAGTACATGTGGTATACTCCGTCCGCATACAGCAACCCGTTGGGATCGTTATTCCACCCTCTCAATGCGGAATACGAGAGCTGGTTGCGGTACGGTTCGGAATAGTCGGCGGTGTCCTCCGCACGTGCGGTATGCACCGCGCCCGTAAATGCGAAAGTCGCCGCGCAAGCCGCCGTCACCGCGAGCGCGGCAGCTATACGAAATTTCTTTTTGGAAATGCTCATAATCTTTACCGTTACAATCGGTGCGGGGCGCAGCCGTGCGCCTCCGCACCGTGTATTTTTATTATTTGTTATGCCGCGGTCTGAACGAGAGAGATGTGTAATCCTCCCGCAGGGGTTGCCTCTGGCGTTCCCCCGTTGCCGTTGGAGAAGATGAAATATACCGTGTCGCCCGCGTTGAGCGTTATGTCAACCGTAACGCAGAGCGCGCTTCCGTTCACATTGTTGTGGAAAGAGGGATTTTCCCTTATTACCCCTTCGGCGTTTTTGATGCCTACGCGCAGGTCGGCGCGGGTTGCATCCGTAACGCCTTCAAGCACTACGTAAGCTTTTAAAGTTACCGAGCTTTCAGCCGTGTAGCCTATCGCGGACATTTCGTCGAAGGTTATATAGTTGCTCCTGATCTCGACGTTTCCCGCCTTCCAGCCCTCGCCGTCCTCGGTCTTTTCGGATGCGGCGATGAAGGTGAAGTCTTCGGGATTGCCCCACTGATAGTCAACCTTGCCGTAGCTCCATGCGCCGTCCTGATTTTCTGTCGAGAAATCATCGCCGAAGTCTGCCGCAACGGTTGCGGGCGTAAGGTGAACGGTCAGTCCGCCCATTGCGTTGTCGCCCGCACCCTCGCCGTTGGCAAATACGTATACGGTGCTTCCGCCGAGCAGCGAAAGGGTGAAGTTGCGCGATGCGGTCGAAGACGACTCGTCATATATGAACTCTACGGGCATACACTGCTTGCCGTCGGCGTTGAAGACTGCAAGGCGGAGAGAAACCCTCGAACCGTCGTTAATACCGACGAACGAAACGGATATGTCTGCAACTATGTCGCTCTCGACCTTATAAGCTATGACGGTCATGCCGTTGGCGTTTACCCAGCCCGACTTGATCTCTATGGAGTTTATGAGCCAGGTGTCGGCGTTCTTGTCGGTTGCGGGAGTGAACTCGAAGCCGAAATTATTGCCGTCCCAGTTGGTTATATTCGCCGCGCCGTAGCTCCACGCGCCGTCCTGATTTTCTATCGAGAAGTCAGCAGCGAAATCTGCGCCCGCAGGTATGGCTTCGGTTTTGGTTGCGCCGCATTCGCAGGTGTAAGTTTTTACGCCGTCGCTGTACAGCGTTGCGGGGGTGGTTATTACTCCCTCGCCCCACTCGTGGTCGCTCGGTTCGCTCTTATAGCCGCAGACCGTACATTCATAATAGTGCTTGTCGTTTTCCTCGTCCTGCACGCATACGAGCGTATGCGCTATCTTTTCGTCGATCGCGCCGCAGTTTACGCACTTATGATAGTGTCCTTCGGCGTCGGTATTAACCCATTCCTCGGCGAATTCGTGTTCGAGGGCGGGAATTACCTCGGTTCTGGTTTGGCTGCACAGCGTACAGGTATATGTCATCTCGCCGACGTGGTCGCAGGTAGCTTCGATCGTCACTTCGCCTTCGTCCCAGATATGTTCGAGAGCGGGTATCTCCTCGATCTTCTGAGCGCCGCAGAGCGTACATGTATAGGTCATCTCGCCTGCGTGGCCGCAGGTAGCTTCGACCGTCACTTCGTCTTCGTCCCAATCGTGATTGCCGACCGTTTCATAGCCGCATTCGCATACGCCCTTATGCGTATTCTCGTCGATCTTGCTCCATACAAACGAGTGCTCTGCCTTGTTGAGCTGTTCGGTGCAGCCTTCATGAACCGTGCAGGCGTGCCAGTGATAGGTGTCGTCATGGCTCCAATCGTCCGCAGGCTGGTGCGGCTCGTAATAGAGCACTTCTTCCTTTATTGCTCCGCAGAGCGAGCAGGTATAGACTATCTTGCCTTCCGCGTCGGGCGTTGCCTCTACCCTCTCGGTCTCAACCCAGTCGTGCTCCTCCCTGCTCTGCTCGTCGTAAGCGCCGCAGACGGTACACTGATGATAGTGATAGGTCAAGTCGTCCTTGACGTAGTGCCATTCGTCGTCATAGTCGTGCCCCGTTGCAGGTTCGCCGACCTCGATTTTGGTAGCACCGCAGACCGTACAGGTGTAGGTTATTTCGCCCGCGTGTTCGCAGTCGGGCTGAGCGGTGACTTCGCCCTCGTTCCATTCGTGTGCGCAGACCGTTTCATAGCCGCATTCGCATACGCCCTTATGCGTATTCTCGTCGACCTTGCTCCATACAAACGAGTGCTCTGCCTTGTCGAGCTGTTCGGTGCAATAGAGGTGCGAAGAACACTGCTTCCAGTGATATTCGCCGTCGTGCGCCGTCACGTCGCCGGCGGTATGCGCCTGCTGTTCGGCAGTTGCAGGGCTGAGCGCAACGGCAAGGTTGCCCATGGAATTAGTGCCGTCGGTTTCGGGATTGACAATGAGGTAGACGACGTCGCCCGCTTTGAGGCAGACGAGCCTCTGCATTTCAGCCGTATTGACGCCGTTGTCGTATGCAAACTGAACATCGCCCGCAAGCGCGCCTCCCCTTATTACCGCGAGGCGGAGAGAAGCCCTCGAACCGTCGTCGACGCCGACGAACGAAATCGAGACGTCTGCGATTATATCGTTTTCAACATTATATACTATTGCGACGGGGCATGCAGCGTTTATCCAGCCCGCCTTGATTTCGGCGCCGTTGATGAGCCAGGTGTCGGCGTTCTTTTCGGTTGCGGAGGTATATTCAAACGTGAATTTATCCGCATCGTAATCGCTTATCTCGACCGCGCCGTAGCCCCATGCGCCGTCCTGATTTTCTATCGAGAAGTCAGCTGCGAAACTTGCGCCCGCAGGTATGACTTCGGTCTTGGTCGCACCGCACTCGCAGGTGTAGGTCCTCACGCCCTTGCTGTACAGCGTTGCGGGGGTGGTTATCACTCCCTCGCCCCACTCGTGGTCGCTCGGTTCGCCCTTATAGCCGCAGACCGAACACTCCCAATAGTGTTTATTGTTTTCTTCGTCCTGCACCAATACGAGCGTGTGCGCTATCTTTTCGTCGATCGCGCCGCAGCTTACGCACTGGTGATAATGTCCTTCGGCGTCGGTGTTAACCCATTCGTCGGAGAAGATGTGTTCGAGAGCGGGGATATTCTCCGTCCTCGTCTCGCCGCAGAGCGTACAGGTATAGGTCATTACGCCCGCGTGGCCGCAGGTCGCTTCGGTAGTCACCTCGCCCTCGTCCCAGATATGTTCGAGTGCGGGTATATCCTCCGTCCTCGTCTCGCCGCAGAGCGTACAGGTGTAGGTCATTACGCCTGCGTGGCCGCAGGTCGCCTCGACCGTCACCACGCCCTCATCCCACTCGTGGAGGCTTTCGTCCTTGGGAATGACGTGCTGTTCGCTCTTGCCGCAGACGCACTGCCAGACCGAATAGCCGTCGTGCTCGCAGGTTGCGGGAACGTACTGATCGACGAGCTCGGTCAGATATTCGTGCTCGCCCTTGTCGAAGATTACGCCGCAATCTTCGTGTTCGGCACATTCGCGCCAATGATATGTATCGTCCGTCTCCCAATCGTCGGAAGCCCTGTGATCGGTGAGTACGGGCAGCGTCTTTATGCTCTCATAGCCGCAGACCGAGCAATAAATACGCTGAGCGCCCTCGTGTTCGGTCGTGGCGGGGGTGATTATCTCGCCGTCAACCATGACGTGCGCTTCGACGGTATCCGTCTCGCCGCAGCGGGTACACTTATGATAGTGCCCCTGCGCGTCGGTATTGACCAGCTCGCCCGAAAAATCGTGGCCGAGCGCGTCGATATCCTCCGTCTTCGTTTCGCCGCAGAGCGAACAGGTGTAGGTCATTTCCCCCTCCTCGGTACAGGTTGCCTCAACGGTTACCTTGCCCGAGTTCCACTCGTGCTCACATTCCTTTTCGTCATCGCTGCACGCGGTAATGCCGCACAGCGCGGCAAACGCGACGATGACCGAAACAAGTGTCCTGACTATTTTTTTCATAACTACCCCTCTTGCAAGTGCGCTGTACGCTCCTTACATAATTTGTGTATATCTATCATATATAACGTCCTCCGCCATTGTCAAGAAATTGCAAAATTTTTTTGCATTTGCACATAAGGCAAAGCCAGAATTTTTTGCTTTTGTAAAAAAAGCTATTGCAATTCCGGCTGTATTAAGTTACAATATGTTCGGGCGGTAGCAAGGCCGACAATCGGTGCGGGGTGTATGCGAAGCGCTGTTTGCGGCGGCGGGCTTTAAGAAAAAGCCGTGCGTTGCCAACGCCGCGCGGGCTTTACGCGCGGAGATCGTCCTTTTTGTCAGGGGGATAATGAAATGAAAAAGGCGGTTACAATAAAGAGCATAGCCGAACAGCTGGGGCTTTCGCGCAATACCGTCGCGAAGGCGCTGAACGGGCAGTACGTGCCCGAAAAGACGCGCGAAAGGGTGCTTAAAAAGGCGCAGGAGATGAACTATAAGTCGCTCGACTTAAAAAGGATAGAGATAAGCGCAGCAAAATACCGAATACTGCTCGTCTCGGGCAAGCCGCTCAACAATATAAACTATTTCATTCCGCTGATCGGCGGCATTGAGAGTTTCTGTTACCGCCATAATCACGAGCTGTTTCAATATATATATAATAGCGCGCGCACTCCCTTTACGGCGTTCGCCAACTATGTTAAAGAGCTGAACGCCGACGGAATTGTCGCCGTCGAGTGCTTCGACAAGCAATTCATATTAAAGCTTCTCAACCTCGGCAAGCCCGTGGTGTTCAACGACTTTACCCATTCCGAGATAGTTTCGGACAGGAAATACGACATAATAAGCGCGAACGACGAGCAGAGCATACGCCGTCTCGTCAGGCGGCTGTATGACGAGTACAAGCTGACGCGGTTTACCTTCGTGGGCGACAGCAGGCACTGTATGAGCTTCCACGACAGGTATATGGGTATGCTGCTCGGGCTGGTGGGCGCAAAGGTCAGGCACAACCGCGAGGAGGACATACTGTGCAGCGACGACAACTTCGATTACGGCAACGCGGAGAGCTTAAAGGCGGAGATAATCAAGCTTAAATATATGCCCGAATGTTTCATCTGCGGCAACGACTTCATCGCGCGGAGCGTGTGCAACGCGCTCAAAGATATGGGCGTGAAGATACCCAAAAACGTGCTCGTCGCGGGGTTTGACAACGTCTCTGACGCCTACTCTCTCTCGCCCACCATAAGCACTTTTTCGGTAGACAAGAAATTTTTAGGCACGGAGACAATGCGGACGCTCATAAACCGCATTGAAAATCCCGACATACCCTCGCGCAATATCACCGTCTCGACGCAGTTCATAAGCAGACAGTCGACGGCAAAATGACGCGCGTCTTTCTATATTATTTAAAATATTTCGCTGATTAAAAAAATCGGGCGCACACGGTGACGTGTGCGCCCGAAATTTTGGGGAAAGAGAGATATTTACTCAGCCTTTTCCTTCTTCACTACCGAGAAGAAAGATGCGACTATGCTTGCAACCGCCGCGATAGCGAAGAATATCGTTGCCGTTATTACCTGCTTGCCGACTGCGATTGCCTCGGGATAGATTACCAGCTCCTCGTTGGAGAAGAACGTCCAGCCGAGACCGGTAAACGAACCGTACAGATAATTGATGAGTACGACAATCAGGAGTGCGGGAGCGACTATTCTGAGCGCGTCGCTGAGTATTCCGCAGACCTTGCCTGCAATGCCTTCGAGCTTTAATTCGCCGAGGGCGATTGCGACTACGAGGAATATGAGAGCGAGCACGCCGCAGGTAACTACGGTCGAGGTCATGACCATATCCTCTGCGCGGTCAAGCACATAGAACTGCTGGCTGCCGCTTGCAATAGTCAGGTCGGTACCTGCGGCAAGCGCCACAGAGTAAATGATGAGACCTATAATTACAAGTACGATAGTTGCGAGGGAAACCCAAACGCCTATACCTTGCTTCTTGATGAAATCCATATTAGTTCTCCTCCTTCTGAGGTAATACTTCGGCTGCTATCCAAGCGAGTGCGGAGACAGCCATGAGCGTACCGAATACCGCTTCGAGAGCTATGAAGATATTTTCCCATCCTGCCTTTTCCAAGGTGCCTGCGGGATCTTTATGGGTAATGGTGTAACCGGGAACTTCAATGTCTTCGCCTACATTTTCAACGCGCTCTACATAGAGACCGCTACCGCTGCGCGCTATCGTAAAGAGCTGATAGAGCGAAGTCTGACGAGCCTGTTCTGCAAAGTCGGGATCCTTTCTTGCATCGCCGAGGGTTATGTAGTTTGCCTTGCTGGGAGTATAGCTGTCATCGTTATTGGTCGTGAAATACGTACCGCTGCCGAAACCTGCCCACTCGTTTACGGTTGCCATTATTATGGAACCTAACTCGTGATAGCCGCTCTGTCCCATATCGGTGGTGATGATACCCGTGAAGCCCCACTCGCCGCGCATGATATGCTTGATGTAGCCTTCGCTGTTGGTTACGTTGGTTGCGCCTATACGAGCGAACGACATCATGACGCCCGTACCGTTGCCTTCGTCTACTCTCAGTGCACCTTCATAGCAACGGGTATCGGTTTCGCGGACTTTCTGTTCGGTCATGTAGCAAGCAACGCCCTGACGGTTGAGTTCCTGATCGTTGAAGCCCATGTGCTTAGGACCGCAGATCGAACCTTTTTCAACTGCGCCGCGGAGCTGTTCTGCACCTATGCGGTTAGCGAGCATGGGATCTTCGGTCATATACTCGGAATTTCTGCCGTTATATGCGTGTCTGTGCTGGTTGAGGCCTGCACCCCAGACGGTTATAGCCGAGCTGGAGAAGCTGCTGCCGCTTTCGGTCTTCTGGAGCCAGAGACCGCCTTCGCCTTCCATAATGCCCCACTCATAAGCGAGGTCGGGGTTGAAGCTTGAACCGAGCAGCGTGTTGGATGCCACGTTGAGCGTCATGGTCTTGCCGTTATCGAGCTTGAGCTTCTGCGAATAACCTGCAACGCTCTCGGACTGCTGGCTGCCGGGGTTACCGATCTGGTCGGTATAGATCTTGCTGGTGCCGCCTGCCTCGGAGACGCTGGATATAGCCGTGCTGAGAGGTATTGCAGCCGCAACTGCCTGCCATTCGTCAGAGTGGATATCTGCAAACGCTTCGGGATCGGAAACGGCAATGCTCATTATCCACTTCCAGACGGTCTCAAAGTTGCCGTTCTGTACTTCTTCGGGAAGAACGCCCTCGACGTTTGCCCACTCCGATTCATTGGTGGAAGGGGTAATTTTATACTGAGCGTTGATGAGTTCGGTGATCCATTCGTCTTCCTTCTCTGCGCCCTTGATGGTGAATTTTTCTTCACTGGGAATACCGCTGTCGTTTACATAGTCGGTATAGTTCTTGGGGAACGTGCCTTCCCAATCGCTTCTCGAAAGATACTTAACGGTATCTTCGCCGAGGAAGTAGTTGATGTCGGCATTCTCCATCTGGTTTCTTACCTCTACGCCGTTGGATACGGAGTAAGTCTCCTCGTCAAATGCGTCAAGGTTCCAGGTCTCTACCTCGCCGAGGGCTGTCGTTCCGTCGGTCTGATATTCGAGATAGTTGAGGACGTTGTTTACAGCCGCGTGCGAACCAGCCGCCGCAGTGAAGATATAGTCGCCCTCGTCGAGGATATATGTACCTTCGCCGTTGAGTGCGGAACTATCCCAGCTTGCAAGATATCTGGTGGGAAGAGTTATGGTAACTTCTTCGCTCTCGCCTGCCTTGACCGATACCTTCTTGGAGTTAAGGAAGTCGATAGCCGACTTTTCAACCTTGTTGTCGATGTCGTACTGGGTGTAAGGTCTGCTTACATACAGCTGAGCGAGGAAATAACCGTCCTCGTCGCCGTTGTTGGTGACGGTAATCTTAGCGGTTATATCGCCGTTCTGCGTCTTGTCGACATATACGCTGGTGAGTTCCTGCGTGTAAGGGATATAGGAAAGGCTCTGGCCGAAGGGGAATATTACTTCGTTAGAGTAATCCCACGCCTCGCCGACTTTGGTCGAACCTACGGTTGCCTTTGCGTTGGTGTCCTCGGGATCTACGATGCTGTCGTAGTAACGGGATTCGTAGTACTTATAGCCTACATAGATACCCTCTGCCTCGACGATGTAATTATCTGCGCGATAGTTGGTGTCGCTTCCCGTTCTGCCGAGGGGATCGTTGGCAGCCATTGCGGAGATCGTCTCAAGGTCGCTATACTTCTGCTGTCCCATATTGATGGAAGCGGGCGTAAAGCTGTTGTCATATACATAGGTGTCGGTAAGACCGCCGGTTGCGTTTACCTTGCCTGCGAGCACGTTTGCAATGCCCTGATACTGATAGTCGTTGGGGATACCGCAGAAGCCGATTGCGTCAACTTCGTACTGACCGCCTTCCTCTACGAGAGGACCGAGCTCCATTGCGTTAGCCGAGACGATGAGCACGACTACCTTTGCGCACTTATCCTTGGCGAGCTCTACAAGCTTCAATTCGTCAGTTGAAAGCGCAAGGGGATCGTCTGCGTTGGTTGCCGCGTCAACTTTATAGTTATTGCCTTCGCCGCCGCCACGGCCGAGTACGACAATACCCGTCGTCGACGCCTTATCTATCGACCAACTGTTTACCTGCTCGGTAGTGGGCGCAACTTCGGGAATAGTATATTCATAGGTTTCCCAGGGAGTTGCCGTGCCGCCGCCCCAACCGCCGCCGCGGGAAGGGCTTGACATCTTACCCGTAAACTGGTCGGAAGTTACGGTGCTGTTTACGGTGATGCCGTCAATGTTGTCGAAAGCGTCTTTGAGGGTGATCTGTTTGAGATCTTCTCTCGAAGTGGATTCGGTAACGCCGCCGCCCCAGCCGGAGGTTGCAACGCCGTTGCCTGCAACTACGCCCGTATGACCTGAGGGTGCGTTGTATGCGTTCCAGCCGAAAAGGGCAACCTTGCTGCCCGCAGTCGACTTGTTGAGGGGCAGCGCGTCGTTGTCGTTTTTGAGAAGCGCGAAGCCTTCCTCGCCCTGCTTGATAGCATGCTCTTTAAGGGCAGTTGCATATTCATCGGCAGTCTTATAGGTGGTAGCATACTCCTTGCCTTTGAGATATGAATAGCCTTCCGTCGTGCCGGGAATAGTATAACCGGGTACTTCTTCCGTCCACTCGTTATAGATGGTACGGTCGTTGATGCCGAAGAACCCATCTACCCAACCGATAGCCAAGTCGGATTTAGCAACCCCGTAGGCAACCGTAGACAGAGTGAGCAGTGCCGCCGTCGTCGCCGCTACGCCGCGGAACAACGGCTTAAACTTTTTGAGTTTCATTTGGTCGTTTCCCTCCTCTATGGAAAAAAATTATATTTATAACCCGCGCGCTCTTTTTCCATACACGCTGCGGAATTATTCGTTTTGACAAATTGTGTGAAGTTCTCTCACTTGCCTTTATCTTAACTTACAGTTTTTGCCTTGTCAATGCCTTTGCTCGCTTTGATTGAAAACTTGAAAAACGAGCAGAAATTGCCCGCAAATCAATCAAAATCAATCAAATATGAGCATAAATTTCAAATAGTGAAACAATTTAACATTGCTCTTTTTGCCTTTAAAGATATATGTCACGTGCGCGGGCGCGACGGCTGAAAGGTATATTTTGCGCACGGAAAACATATCTTACGCGGCAAAATCGCTCAGCGTCTTCGGCAGATTTCGACGGGTTTCGGCGCGTGCGGCGGCGAGTTTGAGGCGGGTTTGGCGTAGCGTTTGCACATTATGTGTGCGCGTTATATGTGCGCGAGGCGGGTTAATGAGCGTTTGCGAGCTATGCGGGGGCGGACGAAATCGGGCGCGGCAGGGGCTTTGCGGGGAGATAGCAAATCGCAGGCTAAAAAACTATGCGCGGGAAAAATATGCGGCTTTCAGGGCAGCAAAAAGGCGGGGCAAACGCCCCGCCGATTTTGTGCTGATAATACTATTAAAATTTCAATTGCCCAGCATATATGCCGCAACTAATCGGCTTTTATCGTCATCTTAGGCTTGACGTAAAAGGGCTGAATATGCGCCTTGGAGAGCGCGTTCGCCGTAACCGCGTCGTACAGCCCGTAGGAGAAATTCTCCACGCGGGAATCGAGATACGCAAACAGTTTATTGAGTATATCGTAGTGCTTCTCGGTCAGTTTCTTCGTGCCGAAATCTACGACTATATAGGTACGGTCGGCGTCATAGCCGGCAAAATAGAGCTGTTTTATCTTGCCTTCCGAGAACTCGGCAATGCGGTCGCATATCTCCTTTTTGACGTCGTCGCCGAGCTTGCAGGCGTAGAAGGGCTTTGACTTATCCCAGAGGTCGCTCTTTTTCTTGTCCTCGTTCTGCATGGTTTCTTCGGGAATGTTGGTGCGGAATTCGTCAATGAGCTGCTGATTGCCCGAAAGCAGGGCGAAGCTGCCGATGAGTTCGTTAGCCGCCTCGAAATAGTTGCCGTTTTCCCTTATGGCGGCGCGGAGCTCGTCGACGCAGCGGTCGTCCATGGCGTCGTAATACAGCTGACCGCGGAGGAAATGCGCCTGCGCGTATTCGTCGCTGGCGGCAAGCAGTCTGTCGGCAATTTCAAGAGCCTTGGCGTTGTCTATGCCGTAAAACGCCTGCATATATTCGGTCAATCTGTCCTCGGGAATGGGCTTGCCCTCCCTCTCCGCCGCCTCGTACTTTTCAAGCAATGCCTTAATATCGAGATAACATTCCTTGCGCATTGCGGCATAGTTGGGCTCGATACTCTTTCTGACTATTCCGTCGGCGAAAGAGAGCAGTTTTTTCTGTTCGGCGATATAGTCTTCGTCCGTCTCGCGCTTGCCGTCGTCATAGCTTTCTACGCCCAGCGCCTCCATTCGCTGTCTGAGCGTGGGATGCGAGGCTATGCGGGCGGGCAACTCCTCGGAGAGTATTTTCTTCCACCCGTCGCCCTCGATCTGTCTGTATTTAAGATAGACTTCGTAGCGGCGCGTCATCAGGTCGGAAACGGGCTCGGCGCTTTCAAGGCAGTCATAGTTGAGTTCGCGGCGGGGCAGGCGGTCGAACAGCGTGAGCATACAGCTCTTTGCGGTGGCGTCGATGAATGCCTGCGTTGTGCCGTACTTTGCAACTGCTTCGTCGGCGAGCATTTCGTGGTGACGGGTTGCGGCAATATCGTAAAACGACGAATTTATGCTGAACTTTGCGGCAAAAGCCGAGATGAAAAGCGTTATTATCAGGTTATCCGTGCCGAGAAAGCGCTCCGCCCCGCGCGAAAGGCGGTACGAACGCCCCGTGTCCTCGTTGACGACGTGCGCAAATTCGTGCAACAGCACGGCATACAGCTCGTCCGAGGTGCAGAGCATTGTGTGGACGGGGTTGAGAATGATTACTACCTGCCTGCCGTTCTCCATTACGCCCGTATTGTCGCCGACCTGCACTATGAAAGAGCGGTTGCAGCCGACCGTTCGGGCGGCTTTTTCGCAGAGTGCGTAAAGCTTCGAATAGTCCTGCTCATTCATGCCGATATCTGCATTTTCCCCTGACGAGATGAGCGGAACGAAAAAAAGATACAGACAGTTAGACAATATGAAGCAGGCGGCAACGGCGACGATTATGCCCCACGACGGCAGCCCCGAGCCGACGAGAAAGACGGCGGCGAGAGCCAGCACGAACAGCGCAACCATTGCGGCGTAGCACTTGGAAAGCGAGGAATAGACAGCCTTTTCCGCCGCCTTATAGTTCGCCTCTATCTGCCCTTTTACTTCAAGGCAATAGTCGTATGCCTGACGCGCGTTCATTGCGTTGAAGCGCTTGCTCGTCCTTATCGTTATGGCGACGTTTACGGCTATCCATAGAAGCAGGACGAAAACCAGCGCAAGCCCGACAAAGGGCATTACCTCTTTATAGGGCAACGCATAGTAGCCTGCGAAATATATGCCGAAAATTATCGCCGCCCCCAAAACCCAGCTGAGAACGAGATATAATGTCTTTTTACCCTGCATATTTTCCTCCGAAGATATATTCCGCTATATTCTATCATAACGCGCGGACAATTGCAACAATTGCCGATAAATTTAAGCGTTGCGGGATATGAAAAAGCCTCGCTTATATGCGTTCGTTGAGGCATATATGCGGGGCAATTGATTTTTTATCATTCCTTATAACCCTTGGGGTTCATCGTCTGCCACTTCCAGAGCGAGGCGCACATATCGTCTATGCCGAGCTTCGCCTCCCAGCCGAGCTCCCTCTTTGCCTTGCCTGCGTCGGCATAGCAGGCGGCTATGTCGCCCGGGCGGCGGGGCTTTATGGAATAGGCAAGCTTGTGACCGCAAGCCTTTTCAAAGGCGTGAATGACGTCGAGCACCGAATAGCCTATGCCCGTGCCGAGGTTGTAGACGTAAACTCCGCTTGCGGCAATCTTTTCGATCGCGCAGACGTGACCTTTCGCGAGGTCGACGACGTGGATATAGTCCCTCACGCCCGTGCCGTCGGGGGTGGGATAGTCGTTGCCGAATACCCCCACTTCTTTGAGCTCGCCTATCGCAACCTTGGAAATGTAGGGCGTAAGGTTGTTGGGTATGCCCTGCGGATCTTCGCCGATCAGCCCGCTTTCGTGCGCGCCGACGGGGTTGAAGTAGCGCAGGAGCACTACCGTCCACTGCTTATCGGCGGCGTACATATCCGAGAGTATCTTCTCCTGATAGAGCTTGGAAGTGCCGTAGGGGTTGGTCGTGCCGCCCGTCTTGCAGTCTTCGGTGAGGGGCAGCACTTCGGGATCGCCGTAGACCGTCGCCGAGGAGGAAAATACTATCTTCTTGCAGCCGTGTTCTGCCATTACTTCGACGAGGGCGAGCGTACCGCCTATGTTATTGTCATAATAGAGTATGGGCTTTGCGCAGCTTTCGCCGACGGCTTTGAGCCCCGCAAAGTGAATTACCCAGTCGATTTGGTTCTCGCTGAATATCCTTTCGAGCAGCGCCTTGTCCCTTATGTCGCCCTCGTAGAGCTTTACGCTCTTGCCCGTGATGGTCTTAACCCTTTCAAGGCTCTTGGGCGAGGAGTTGTAGAAGTTATCGACGACGACGACTTCATAGCCCTTTTCGATGAGTTCTACGCAGGTATGCGAACCGATATAGCCCGCGCCGCCCGTGACGAGTATTTTCATAGAGAACCTCCGTTATAATTTACTGACTGTTATTTGGTCTGCAATTTTGTGACGATTATTCCGTCGGCTATTTCGGCATTGTAGAACGCCGCCTGATAGCCCGTCTTTTGCCTGTATTCTTCGCCGACCTTGGCGATGAAGTCGCCGACCGCGCTCCTTTTAACGAGGGAGATGGTACAGCCGCCGAAGCCGCCGCCCGTCATGCGCGAACCGACGCAGTCGGGGTGCTTCTGCGCCGCCTCCGCAAGCGCGTCGAGCTCCTTGCCCGTCACTTCGTACAGCTCTTCAAGCGATTTATGCGAGGCGTTGAGAAGCTTGCCGAGGGCGACAATGTCGCCGCTCTCCATAGCCTCTACCGCCCTTTCAACCCTCTCGCACTCCTCCACGACGTGCCTTGCCCTGTCGCGGACTTTGCCGCCGAGAAGGTGGCTGTATTTTTCAAAATCTTTGCTCTTTACGTCGGCAAGGCAGGTTATGTCCATAACCTTAGAAAGTATGCCGAACGCGCTTTCACATTCTGCCCGCCGCTCGTTATACTTACTGCCGACAAGGCTGTGCGGCTTGTTGGTGTTGGCTATGACGAGCGCATAGTCGCCCGTCGAGAAGGGAACGTACTTACATTCGAGCGTCTTGCAGTCGAGCAGCATGCACATATCCTTTCTGCCGCAAGCCGAGGCGTACTGGTCCATTATTCCGCAGTTTACGCCCGCATATTCCCGCTCGGCGCGCTGTGCGAGCAGCGCAATCTCCACGGGATCGATCTTTTCGCCCGCAACGACGGCGAGCGCGGCAATCGTCGACACCTCTATCGCCGCCGACGAGGATAGCCCGCTGCCGAAGGGCACGGTGCAGTCCTGCAACATATCGCAGCCGACGAGCTTATGCCCCGCCTGCCGCCAGACGAGCGCACAGCCCGCCTGATAGTTGCCGTATTTAAGATTATTGTAACTTTCGAGCCTGTCAATGTCAAGCGAAACTTCGTCGGGGAGCGTCGTCCACCTTATATTTATCTTATTAGTGCCGTTGGGGCGCACGTATACCGTATTTCTGAGCGACAGCGCGACGGGAAAGACCTTGCCGCCGCAATAGTCTACGTGTTCGCCGATTATGTTAATCCTGCCCGCCGCAGACACCTGATATTCATATTCACTCATGATAGCCGACCTCGCTTAAAAACCTTGTAAATTGTTCGGTTGTATTAAATACCGCGGTATTGCCGAGTATTCTGCGGCAGATACTGCCGAGCTCCTTTCTCATCGCCTCGTCGACGTCCCCGCCCATTGCCGAGACCTCGTCGAATACGAGCGAAAACTGCGACAGCCCCTCGTCGAGCGCGCCCTTTCTGACGCAGTCGGCGACGGCGGCGAGCTGTTCTTCCAGCCGCCCGGGGAGTATGAACAGCCCCTGCGCCTCTATGAGGCCTATGCTCTCCTTTTTTATGGAATGATATTCGGGGTGGGCGTGGAAAACGCCGTCGGGATAGCGCTCGCTGGTTATGTTGCTGCGCAGAATGACGTTCATCTCATAGCCGTCTTTCGTCTTTATGACCGTCGGGCTGACGGCGTTATGCGCCCCGTCCTTATCGGCGCTTATTATGCCGAGCGCGGCATTGTCGTAAGCGCACCACGCGCGGCGTATATCCTCGCAGGCGGAGGCAATCTGCTCTCTGTCGCTGCCGACGACGCGGACGACCGTGCCCGGCCAGTCGAGTATGCCGACGGTGAGCGCGGGATATGCTGCATTTTTGAGATATTTTGCGATTTTCGCCCTGTGCAGGGGCAGAATTTCGCCGCCGCCCTGAAAATGGTCGTGCGCGAGCACGCTTCCGCCTATCCTCGGGAGCGGCGCGTTACAACCTATGAAATAGTGAGGGAACATATCGACGAAATCCATAAGTTTTACAAAAGTCGTCCTGTCGACGTACATAAGAATATGTCGGCAATTGACGGCAATGCCGTGTTCGTTGAAATAGCCGTAGGGCGAATACTGCCAGAAATAGTCCTCGCCGCCGAGCTTTAACGACACAGTTCTAAGATTGCGCTTGCCGCGCGGAGCATAGCCCTCGTTACTGCGGCAGATTACGCAGGCGGGATAGCCGCCCGCAACCGAATTGCCAGCCGCCGCCTTTTTGGGATCGCGGAATTCGGGCTTTGCCTTGTTTATTGTGACGGTCAGCCCCTCCGCGTCGAAGCGGGGATTTCTGTCGAGCACGGCGCGCTTTACATAATAGTCGGATACGCAATAGCCGTAAAACCAATCGGTGGCGGCCTTTGCTCCAAAGGCTACTAAAATCTCTTTGAAACGCCTATCAATTTCCGAGGGAAGGAGCGACAGCTCCGCCATTACGCCGTCGATCGTCGCCTCGGCAGACATTCCCCTGCTTTCGGCAAACGCGCCGAGCGCGGAGGCAAGGCGGTTGACGTCAAGCCGCCCGACAGGTTGAGGGCAATAGCAGGTTTCGCCGAGTATTTCGAGGAGGCGGTTTATCTTATACTCCTCGTCACGCGCGTCCAAACCGAGTTTTTCGCGCGAAAAGCGTATGAGCGATGAGATGAGTTCGTCGGCGTTCATCTGCGCACCTCTATTGTCGCGCTGCCCGAAAGAGCGCCGTCGGTGGCGGTTATCTCCACCAGCTCGTCCTCAGCCTTGACGACGGCGAGCGCCCTGCCGTAATAGGTATAGGTTTCGTCGCCCGTATAGCCCTCGGCGTTGAACGGGCAGGCGTTGCCGACGGCGAGCAGTCTGCCGCCCTTGACGCTTACCTTTATCTTCTTGCGGTTGAGCGGCTTGACCTCGCCCCTGTCGTCGGTATAGTCGAGCTTAATGAAGCCTATTTCGCCCTTTTTAAGCTGCAATTTTTCGGGGCGGACGCTCAGGCAGGTGGTCTCGCCGGCGGTATAGAGGCTGTTCCTTGCCAGCTCCCTGCCGTCCTTATCCTTTGCAATCGCGCAGATTTCGCCGCCGCGGTAGGTGACAGTAAAGTCAAAGCGGCAGTTCTTTTTGAACTTCTTTGCGCCGACCTTGCGCCCGTTAATATACAGCTCTATCCTCGGCGCGCGCGAATATACCTCTACTTTCGCCTTTTTGCCGTCTAAGCCGTTCCAGCTCCACGACGGCAGCGCGTTGGAGAACTTCCACGCCGACGGAGAATGTTTTTCAAAAGTGTGGCTGACGGGCACTACTGCTATCTGCGGCTTATCTTCGAGCCCGAAAGCGACTTTGGTGTAGAGCGCCTCGCCCAGGGGGTTGCCTATAAGGTCTATTCTGCCGCTGCCCGCCGTCAGCCAGCCCACGCCGTGCAGGAAGTCGGGCGCGTACTCTCTGTATTCCCAGCTGCCGACGCCGACTTCGCCGAGGTAGTCCATGCCCGCCCAGACGAAATCGCCGATGAGCGCGGGGTTATCCCGCGCAATCTCCCAGAACGCATACGCGTCCGAACAGAAGGTTTCGCTGCCTAAAATTATCCTTTCGGGATATTTTTTAATGTCGCGGCGGTAGCGCTTTATGCCGTAGTTATAGCCCGCGACGTCCATTACGGCATAGCAGTCGCGCGTCTTGCGGTCGCAACCGGGGAGGCACGCCATGGTCTTCATGAAAGAGTCGCCCATAAGCCCCGCGAGGTTGTTGAAAAATTCGCTGCCCACCTTTTTGTTGGGGTTCTTTTCTGCCTTTTTGTCGCTGTACTGCCCGAAGCCGAGCGCGTACAGATAGTTGAAGAAGATATTTACGCCCGTAGTTACGGGGCGGTCGGGATCGTATTCCTTGCAGACGGCTTTCATAGCCTTGAAAAATTCGATGCCCCGCTTTTCGCCCGTCTCCGCCACTTCGTTGCCGAGCGAATACATTATGACCGACGGGTGGTTATAGTCCTTTTCGATCATGTCCTTTATATCGCGGGCATACCAGTCCTCGATATAGCTTGCATAGTCGTAGCGGTTCTTGTGGATATACCACATATCGACGTATTCGTCCATTACGAGCATGCCGAGCTTGTCGCAGGCGTCCAAAAGCGCCTTGGAGCAGGGGTTGTGCGCCGAACGAATGGCGTTATAGCCGTATTCCTTTAATATGCGTATTTTGCGCTCCTCCGCCTCGGCATAGCACCTCGCGCCGAGTATGCCGTTGTCGTGGTGTATGCAAGCGCCGCGCAGTATTACGCGCTCGTCGTTGATTTTAAGCCCGTCGGTGTGGTCGCAGGTCAGCGTGCGTATGCCGAAAGTCGTGCTCTGGGTATCGTTTCCGAACCTTACCTTGCACTCGTAGAGCTGAGGATCGTCGGGCGACCAAAACTTTGCGTCGGGTATTTCGAGCGCGAACGCCGCGTCGCCGTCCTCCTGAACCTTTTTGACCGAGGTTATCTGCCTGCCGTCCTTTTCGATAGTCACTTCGACTTCGCCGACCGCCGTAGTGCGCACGTACACTTCGACTATCGCGGGATAGAGTTTGAGCGTTCTTATCTTTATACCGTTGAGCAATATTCTCTTTCTGTCGCCGACGTACATATACACGGGGCGGTATATGCCCGCGCCCGAATACCAGCGGCTGTTGGGCTGGTCGGCATTGCGGGCGGTTACGCGCATTTCGTTTTCGCCGCCGTAGACGAGTTTATCGTTGACGGTTGCATAGAAATTGGTATAGCCGTAAGGACGATAGCCGACCTTTTCGCCGTTTACGTACACTTCGGCGTTGCGGTAGACGCCCTCAAACTCGAAAATGACGTCCTTGCCGCGGTATTCTTCGGGAATATTGAACTTCTTCACATACTCATAGTCATAACCCTCGAACCAGCCTGTATTTACGCCCGCCTCTGCGCCCTGAACGCGCTTTTCGTATATGGCGGCGTCGTGCGGGAGTTCGACCGCCGTCCAGTCGCCCTCGCCCAGCCTTCTGTATGCCCAATCCTTACAAAAATTTATCTTTTTCATGCTCTGCCCCCGTCATCTCGATTTTGCCTTAAAAGCCGATTTGACCGCCCCGACAGGGGCGAAAACGCGCCGACTTTGAACTTTACGGTAACATTCTAACAAAAAATGTGCGAAATTACAAGAACTATCTTTACGACTTATGGACATTTTTTTACCTTTTGCCGAGGCAGCGAGAGTGGCCGCCAAGGCGGCGGACGGCGGGCGGAATAATGCTCATTCCGCTCTGCGGCAAAAGGATTAAAAGGCGTAAAAAAAGACCGCGCGCGGGGCTGAATAGATCAGTCCCGCGCGGGCTTTCAGAGGTTTTCTTGAAGGAGATTATCTGTAAGCTGATTAAAGAAGCGATTTATAGAGGGCGATGATGTCTTCCTTGGTGGGATCCTTGGGGTTGCCGGGACGGCAAGCGTCGTCCATAGCCGACTGTGCAAGGAAGTCGATATCCTCCGCCTTTACGATATTTTTGAGATCTGCGGGTATGCCGACGTCGCGGGAAAGCTGTTTTACGGCGTCGATTGCCGCCTTTCTGTACTGCTCCTGCGTCATTTCGTCAACGCCCTTGACGCCCATTGCGCGCGCAATCTCGCGGTACTTTTCGCCCGTTGCTTCGGCGTTGTATTCCATAACGGTGGGCAGAATTATTGCGTTAGCCACGCCGTGAGGGGTGTCGTACAGCGCGCCGAGAGGGTGTGCCATGGAATGAACTATGCCGAGACCGACGTTGGAAAAGCCCATACCTGCGACGTACTGACCGAGAGCCATGCCCTCCCTGCCTTCGGGGGTGTTTGCAACCGCGCCGCGCAGAGATTTTGCGATTATTTCAATAGCCTTTAAATGGAACATATCCGAAAGCTCCCAAGCGCCCTTAGTTATGTAGCCTTCGATTGCGTGGGTAAGTGCATCCATACCCGTTGCGGCGGTTAAGCCCTTGGGCATGGTTGCCATCATTTCGGGATCGATGACGGCTACGACGGGAATATCGTGGGGATCGACGCAGACGAACTTGCGGTTCTTCTCAACGTCGGTGATTACGTAGTTAATGGTGACCTCTGCCGCCGTGCCTGCCGTGGTGGGTACGGCGATAATGGGAACGCTGGGCTTCTTGGTGTCAACCGCGCCCTCGAGGCTCCTGACGTCCTCGTGCTCGGGGTTGGCGATTATTATGCCGATTGCCTTTGCCGTATCCATGGACGAACCGCCGCCGATTGCTATTATGTAGTCGGCGCCGCTCTTTCTGAACGCCTTGACGCCCGTCTGCACGTTTTCGATCGTGGGGTTGGGCTTGATGTCGGAGTAGAGCTCGTAAGCATAACCCGCATTTTCAAGCACTTTCAGCACCTTGTCGGTGACGTGGAACTTGACGAGGTCGGGATCGGAGCAGACAAATGCCTTCTTAAAACCGCGTTTTTTTACCTCGTCTGCAATGGCTGTGATTGCGCCCGCGCCGTGGTAACTTGTCTCGTTGAGAATAAATCTGTTCATTTATTTATACCTCTCTAATAAGTGTCTTAATATACAGTTATTTGATAATGCAATCCGCCGTAGACACGTTTGTGGCAATGGGTACGTCATAGACTACGGCAATGCGTAGAAGCGCCTTGACGTCGGGATCGTGCGGCTGTGCGGTAAGCGGATCGCAGAGGAATACTATTGCGTCAATTTCGCCCTCCGCAACCTTTGCGCCTATCTGCTGGTCGCCGCCCAGAGGTCCGGAAAGATAACCCCTGACATTAAGCCCCGTCGCCTCGGATACGCGCTTGGAAGTCGTACCCGTGCCGCAGAGGTCGTAATTTTTGAGAATTTCCTTATTCCTCTTTGCCCATTCTATGATTTCTGCCTTTTTGCCGTCGTGCGCAATGAGCGCGATTACTTTCTTTTTCATTTACAAATCCAAAAAATCCTTTCTGTATTTAACGCCAAAGAGCTTGACGAGCTTGACCATGTCCTCGTCTTTGATGGTGTTTACCCTCGGGCGGTTGCAGATGAGCATATAGATCTGCGCGGCCTTTTCGACCGTCTCGATGAGCCCGAAGGTCTCGTCCAGCGTCTTGCCCGCGCCGTATATGCCGTGCATTGCCCAGACTACGAGGCGGAACTCCTCCATCTTTGCGGCGGTGGCTTTACCTATTTCCGAAGTGCCGCACAGCATCCACGGCAATATGCCAACGCCCTCGGGGAATACCACTATGCACTCCGTACACATCTCCCACAGCGTATGCGTGAACTTCTTTTCGTCGAGTTCGTGGACGTAGTTCATCGCCAGCGTGTTGGTCGGGTGAGAGTGGATTATTACCCTGTTTTCGGAATCGACTTTGAGACGAGCGATATGGCTCATCATGTGCGCGGGGAATTCGGAGGTAGGTCTGCCGCCGTCCTTATAGCCCCATAAAAGCTCTATGCTCTTGCCGCCCTTGGCAATTCTCACTATGCCGAGGTTGATTTCGGGATCGCCCTCAACATTTTTGAAGTACTTGCCCGTGCCCGTCACTATGAAGTATTTACCGATGAGCGGCGATATGTCGAAGTCGACTTCGTTCACGCCCATAAGCGGTATTTCTCTTATGACGTTATTTATATCAAGATACTCCTTTACCTCGCTTTCGTCAAGCATATAGCTGATATTTCCGCCGTTCCTCTCGTCCCAGCCGAGGCGATACATATTTGCCGTCGTCGCACACATTTCCCTTACGAAGGGTGCAGTCATTATATCTTTCATTTATACCCGCTCCTTTATTATTTGCCTTTCATATTCCCTTATGGTTGTGAGGTAGTCCTCTTTGAGCCCCTGACGGTCGAGATATTCCTGCCATACCGCGCCGAAGGGCAGCGTCTTGACTTCTTCCTGCTTTACCATAAGCGCGGTGAAGTCCGCGTTGTCCTGCAACTTTTTAAGCGCCTCGTGGTCGATGAGCAGCGCATATAAAAGCGCTTTCTGCATTGCCCGCTGTCCCGTCACCCACGCCGACAGCCTGTTTATAGATGCGTCGAAGTAGTCGAGACCTATCAAGACCTTGTCGGTCGCGTCGTTTCTTACTATTTCCTTGGCGATCTCTTTGAGCTCGTCCTCGAAAAGCACGACGTGGTCGCTGTCCCACCTCACTCCGCGCGTTACGTGAAGCGCAACCTTATCGTAGAACGCTAAAAGCGCGGGGATCTTGTCCGAGACGTATTCCAACGGGTGATAGTGTCCGTTGTCGAGGAGGCAGCAGATATTATTCTTTGCCGCGTAGTTCTGATAGAACTCGTTATTTCCCACGGTGTAGCTCTCGACGCCTATGCCGAATACCTTGCTCTCGACCGCGATTATTACCTTATTTCTGTCGTAGCCTGTCGCAAGTATTTCGTCGAGCGATTTCTTCAAGCGAAGCCTCGGCGTCAATCTGTCGGCGGGAACGTCCTTGAAGCCGTCGGGTATCCAGATATTCATGAGCGTGGGCGTACCCATTTCGTCGGCGAGGTATTCTGATATTTTAATGCTCGCCTTGCAGTGCTCTACCCAGAACTTTCTGACGCTTTCGTCGGGCGAGGAGAGCGTAAGCCCGTCCTTGACCATTTTATGCGAAAACATCGTGGGGTTGAAGTCTATGCCCGCAAGCCCCAGCTCCTTGGCGAATTTAACCCACGGCGCGAAGTGCTTGGGAGCGTATTCGTTTCTGTCGACCTTGTCGCCGTCCAAAATTGCATAGTTGGCGTGAAGGTTGAGCCTTTTCGTGCCGGGCATAAGCGAAAATGCCTTTCTTATGTCCGACTTCAACTCCTCAAAGTTCCTCGCCCGTGCGGGGTAGTTGCCCGTCGTCTGTATGCCGCCGCTCAAAGCTCCGCCGCCGTCGAACCCGATTACGTCGTCGCCCTGCCAGCAGTGCACCGACACGGGGATGCGCTCTAACTTTGCAAGCGCCGCCTCGGCATCTATGCCGCAAGCGGCATATTGTTCTTTCGCAAGCTTGTATATCTCGCTCATAATATCCTTACCTCATAATTATTTAATATCCATATTTCCAAGCGATAAATAGTTGTGTGACAAATATTTGTCGCTATCTTTTCATCTGTATCTTTAAATTGCCGATTGCAGTAGCTTCAATGGGGAGAGCAATAACCTGTTTGCCCGTTGCCTTCGCCGTCAGTTCGTTGAGGTAGTCGTTCTTTGCGCCGCCGCCGACGATATAGAGTTTACTATACGTCCTGCCCGTGTTGGCTTCGAGTTCGGCTATCGCCCTTTTATAGCTTTCGGCAAGGCTTAAAAACGCGCACCTGAAATAGTCGCCGCAGCTTTTGGGCGGGTTGGCAACCGACGCGTCGAACGCCGCCGTCATTCGCTCCGGCGAGAGAAATTGCGGCGCGTTTATGTCGGCAATCTGTTCGTAGCCGCTCGCCCGAGCCTCGGCTATTATCTCGCCGAAAGGCTTTTCGGGGCAGAGCTCCTTTCGGAGGTTGTTGACTACCCACATTCCCATTATGTTCTTCTGATAACGGTTATAGCCCACGCCGCCCTCGTTGGAATAGTTTGCCTTTCGGCTGCCCTCGTCGGTCAGCGCGCGGGGCGTCTTTACGCCTAAAAGCGACCACGTGCCCGAGGAGATATACAGCTGTTCGCCCTCCATGGGTATGCCCTCTACCGCGCTGCCCGTGTCGTGCGTCGCGCACAGCACTACCGTTGCGTTGCCCCCGACATATTCCTCGACTTCCGAGGTAAGCCTGCCGACGGGCTCGCCCGCAAAGTGCAGCGGCGCGAACAGCGACTTGTCGAAGCCGAGCGCCTCCAATATCTTCAAATCGTACTGCTTTGTATCGGCGTTTACCAGCCCCGTAGTCGTGGCGTTTGTATATTCGTGCATCTTCACGCCCGTCAATTTATAGGCTAAATATTCGGGTATCATCAGAAAGTCGGTAGCGCCGTTCAATCTGCCGCGCATGAGGTCGTCGTAGAGCTGATATATCGTGTTGAAGGGCTGGAACTGAATACCCGTCCTGTCGTAGAGCTTTTCAAACGGAATGAGCTTATGCACGGCGTCTATGGCCTCGCCCGTGCGCTCGTCGCGGTAGGAATATACGGGGCGAATATCGCCGTCCTTTGCGATGAGCACGTAATCGCAACCCCATGTATCTATGGCTATGCTCTGAATGTCGGCATACTTTGAAAAAGCCGCCTTTACTCCGTCGAGTACGCTTTTGTGCAGCCCGTCGATATCCCAGACGAGATGTCCCTCGTGCTCGTGAACGCCGTTCGCGAAGCGGAAGACCTCGTCGGTCATTATTTTGCCGCCTTCTTCCCAGCCGACGATGTGTCTGCCCGAAGACGCGCCTATGTCTATCGCAAGAAAATATTTCATTTTGCCGTCCTTTTTAAGCGCCCCAGTCTTATCGCAGCCCTGCGGCCGCGATAAGACTGGGGCTTGGGGTGGAGAAAAATAATATGAAGAATGTGAATGGTCAGATTTTGCAGGTGAAGCTGTAATTACCGCTGCCGACGCTGTGCGCCGTGCCGTCGGGAAGCACTACTTCACATTCGGTCGAGACGGGAACGCTTACGCTTAATGCAAACTCTCCGCTGCCTGACTTCTGCCACCTGCAGGAGATCTTGCCGTAAGGCGTGAGGGTTGAGCCCTCCGCGCTCGTCAGTCCGCCGCCCAATACGGGCTTTACCTTGAAGCGCCTGTAACCCGCCTCGGTACTCTCGATGCCGAGCACCCTCGAATAGAGGAATTTTCCGACAGCGCCGCTTGCGTAGTGGTTATAACTTATCATTACGCCCGCCGTGCCGTCGTCGCCGATATGGCATACGCCGTCCTCGGAAAGTCCGTCCCAGCGCTCCCAGATGGTCGTTGCGCCGACCTTGACTTCGTACAGCCACGAAGGGCATTTTTCGTTGAGGAGCATCTTATACGCCGTCTCCTCCTCGCCGTTGTCCGCCAGCGCGAACAGTATGTAGGGCGTTCCGGGGAAGCCCGTGCCTATACAGTAATTATTGCGTTCGACGATGTCGACGAGATTTTTTGCCGCCTTCTTCTTTTCTTCGCCCTTGAAGATATTGAAATAGAGCGGCAGGACGTAAGCCGTCTGGAATTCGTTTAAGAGCTTGCCGTCGCCGTCGGTGAATACGTCGCGGTACGCTTCGGCGACCTTGTCCGCCATAGTCGCGTATTTCTTCTCGTCCTGCGTTTCGCCGAGTATGCCTGCAATCTTGGAGAGCAGCGAGCAGGAATTTTTAAGGCTTGCCGTACCCGTCCACTTGCCCCTTGCCTGCCACTGCTGCATTTTGGGGAGATCGGGCGCAACCCAATCGCCGAAAGTAAGCATTGCGGGCACGTTCCAGATATATCTGCGCTTGCCGAAGCTTAAAAGTTTTGCCCAGAACGAGCAAGCCTTGACATACTTCTTCATTACGGGATACATCTTTCTGAGGAGTTCCTTATCCCCCCTCGCCTCGTATTCCGCCCACGGCACGAGCAGGCAGGCGTCGCCCCAGAAGGCAACCGCCATTACGGGCATAGTCGTCGGGAAGCCGTAGCCGTGCACGGGCACAGTATTAGGTATGCCGCCCGTCTTGCGCTGTTCGTTCTTTACGTCTTTGAGCCACTTTTCGAGGAAACGGCTCATGTCGAAGTTATAGCAGGCGGTAGGCGCGAATACCGCGATATCGCCCGTCCAGCCCATCCTCTCGTCCCTCTGAGGACAGTCGGTGGGAATATCCATGAAGTTGGATTTCGAGCTCCACACAATGTTGCTCTGCAACCTGTTGAGGCGCTCGTCCGAGCAGGAGAAGCTGCCCGTGAGTTCGAGATCGGAATACAGCGCGATTGCAGAGACCTCTATATCCTTTTCGTCTATGCCCGTCACCGAAGCATAGCGGAAGCCCATGTAGGTCAGCCTGGGCGAATAGCTCTGTGCGCCGTCCTTGCATATATAGGTGGCCGTGCACTTTGCCGAGCGAAGGAACTCGGTGAAAAGCGTGCCGTCCTTTTTGAGTATTTCCGCGTGTTTTACGACAATTTTCTGCCCCTTTACGGCTTTCTTTATGTCGAGTTTAATGACGCCCGCGAAGTTCTGACCGAAGTCGTAGATGATCTGTCCGTCGGCAAGCTTATGCGAGGATACGGGCGTCATCTTTTCGTGTTCGCAGACGAGCGAGCCGTAGGTCGCCGAAATTTTGGGGTTTATCCTCAGCGTTTCGCGCGTCGCGTTGCGCCATGCAATAGTATTCATATCGACCGTCGCGTCGTACGTTTCGCCGTCATAGATGTCCGAGAAGCGGTAAGCGCCGTCCTCGGTTACCTGCCAGCTCTCGTCCGTGCCGATTATCTGAGAAGTGCCGTCCTCGTACTCTATGCGAAGTTCAGCAAGCAGAGCCTGTCTGTCGGCATAGTGGCGGTTATTTCTCGTCCACACGAACGAGCCGACCGCCCAGCCGCCGCCGACGACGAACATAAGCTCGTTTTCGCCCGCCGCGAGCAGGGAAGTTATATCATAAGTCTGATATTGGAGATTGGTGAAATATGAGGTGAAGCCGGGCGCGAAATAGTCCTTGCCAATCTTTTTGCCGTTGAGCGTCGCCTCGTAAATGCCCATCGCCGTCGAGTACAGACGGGCGCGGGCGACCTTTTTTGCAGTTTTGACGCTCTTTCTGAAAACCATGGGGACGGGAGATACGCCCTTTTCGGTGAAAACGTACGCCCCGTCGGTTATCCATTTGCCCTCCCACGGGGTATTCATTCTGCCCGTTTCAAAGGAGCTTTCAGCAACGTCGCGGTTGCCGCGGTTGTCGCACGCGCTGATCTTTACCGTATAATTGGTAAAGGGTTTCAGGGGCGCGCCGCCGTAGGGAATTAAAACCTGCCCGTCAACCGTCGTCTTCCAGTCGCCGACGGAGATTTCCGCCGACTTTAAGGCGACGTCCTTTTCGTCCGCTTCGAGGCTGAACGAAAAGCGGGGATGCGCCTCGTCGGTGACGCAGCCGCAGGTTAAATTTTCTGTCCTTATTTGTGAAATTTTCATACGTTTCCCCCTCAGAAAAATATGCGCGGAACGACGACGGAAAGCCGCAAAAACACGGACGCCGGACTGTTTTTCGGCCGTGCTCATTTCTTTGCGTTTTGAAGATTAACCCCTAAAACGAGCAAATTTGAACAAAACCGACAAATAGTGCGTTTCTATCATTCCGTGACTTATTTTCTCAAAAATAAAATATCACACCTGTATATAGCTTGTCAACATAAGCCTATAATTTGATTGGTAATATGAAATAGTTTCATAAATTTGCCCTGAAATGAACATAAATGAGCATAAATGAACAAATATAATCAGTATTTCACCTCGGCGTATTGACAAAGAAATCGGCGTGTGCTATTATCGGGATAAAAGGACGGCTATCGTCATTTCCGAGGAGATGGAATATGTATATCAAGGAACGTTTTGAACAAATTTCAAACTACCTCAAATTGCACAAAAAGGCCACCGTGGAAGAACTTGCAGAATTGCTGTACGTCAGCCCCGCGACGATAAGGCGAGACCTAAGCGAAATGCAGACGCTCGGCATAGTCGCGCGTACGCACGGCGGCGTGTTATACATTGAGGATAACGAAGAAACCTCGATATTCGTTCGCCTTGACAAGAACGCGAGAGAAAAGGACGGAACGGCGCTGATCGCCGCGCACCACATCCCCGCTTTCCAGACGACTTTCATCGACAATTCCTCCACCTGCTTCGCGCTGGCGAAAAAGCTCGATCTGAAGCACAAGACGGTCGTGACCAACGGCCTGCAACTTGCGCTTACGCTGTCGCAACAGGAGGACATAGACATAATAATGCCGGGCGGCGAGGTAAAGTTCAACACGAGCGCCGTTTCGGGCAGCCTTGCCTGCAACTCGCTCCTCATGTTCAAGCCCGACCTCATGCTCTGCTCCTGCGCGGCCATCGACGATAACGGCGTCTACGAATATTCGATGGACAGCTGTCAGGTCAAGCGCACGGCGCTCATGCAGTGCAAGAAGAAGGTTCTGCTCGTCGACAGGACGAAGTTCCACAAGTCGAGCGCGTACCGCACCTGCACCCTTTCGGAATTCGACGCGATCTACACCAACGCCGACGACGCCATGGTCGAAAAGCTGAGAAAGAGCGGGCTGACGGTGTACAACAGCGCAAAATAACCCCCTCGGTTATTCGGGGTTAAAAGAGCGCGAAATTTTCAATTGCCCCGCATATATCCCTCAACGAATAAATTTTCAAGCGTGTAATTTAATCGGTTTTTCGGCTTAGGAATTTCAGAAAATTGGCAACGCGGCAAGCGCCTGAATCGCCTGTGTGCCGCCACTAAATAAGTTTACGCATTAAAACCCTTAATACATAAGACAGAAAAATGCCCCCGAAATTCGGGGGCATTTTTCGCTTGGCAGCCAACCGAGGTTCGTCATACTTTGCAGCTTTTACGGTGAACAGACATAAAGAGGCTGAAAAGCGCCCTCGTCGGACGGAGGCAGACGAAACCTTAAATTGACATATATGGAGGAGAGATTTTCAGGAGCGTATTCGCTGCCGATTGCTCGGCGTAAACGGACAGCCTTACAGGTTTTGTTACTCTCCCTACGGGGAGAAGCGCCTGCAATTTGGCGAAAGACTGTCAGAAATTAACAGTAAATTATAATTTCTTTCATTTACACTTGGAGTATAGCATAAAAGCGGCGCGATGTCCATATTTGGGGTTGAATTGATCGATATGTTGAAAAATGAACACGCCGCACCGCCGATTACGAACATAAACGAACACATTAGAGCCCGTTTTACGCGATCCGCGCGGGGGCTCCCCTCCCCTCGCTCAACGAAAACGTCGCAGCGAGAAGCATAATATGAGGTAAAAAAGAAGCGGCGGGCGCAGCCGAAAATCGGCTGCGCCCGCCGCGAATAATCGATATGGTTAAATGAGGTCTTGCCGCCGACCGTGTCAGAGCGAGCGGAAGCTGTACTTGATATAGTGCGTGTAGGTCCTGCCGCGCGTGACGAAGGGCGTTTCAAAGTTGTCCTTGTTGACCGCGTCGGGGAAATACTGCGGTTCGAGGCAGAACGCCGAATGTGCGTCGTACACGCCGCCGCGAAGTCGGGTATCGTTGAGGAAATTGCCCGTGTAGAATTGCAGCCCGGGCATATCGGTACAGACGTCCATTCCTATCCCGTCGCTCTCAGCCGTTGCCGCGCGTTCGCCGTCGAGCACGAAGTTGTGGTCGTAGCCGTGCGAGGCAAACCGAAGCTGCTCGTCGTCGGCAAAGATGTCCTTGCCTATCTCCTTGAAGGAGGTGAAATCGAAGGGCGTACCTGCGACCTCCCTTATCTCGCCCGTGGGAACGGAGTCTTTATCGATGGGCGTGAACCTGTGCGCATTTATGCGCAGGCGGGTGCCGCACACCGACGCAGGCGTGCCGCTGAAATTGAAAAACGAGTGATTTGTCGGCGCCCAGAGCGTGTCGCCCGTCGCCTCGGCGGTATAAGTAATTTTGAGCGCGTCGCCCTCGATTGCGTAGATGACGCGCATTATGAGGTTTGCGGGCATGCCCTGATCGCCGTCCTTGCTGAGCAGGGTGAACATTACTTCTTCGCCGTTGTCCTCGCCGTAGAATACGCGCTTGTCGTAGCCGCGGCTGCCGCCGTGCAGATAGTTTTTGCCGCCGTCGTTGAGTTCGAGCGAGAAAGCGCGCCCGCCGAGCGTGAAGCTGCCGCCGCCGATGCGGTTTGCAACCCTGCCGATCGTCGCGCCGAAATAGTTGTTGGTCATGACGTACCCGTCGACGACGTCATAGCCGAGGACGAGCTCCCTGCCGTCAAACTTAATGCTCTGAATGGTTGCGCCGTAGTTGAGGACGGTCACTTCCAGCCGCTCTCCCTTCAACGTGTATGCGTAGATCTGCCTTCCGCCCGCAAGTCCGAACGACATCTTTGTTACCATAAAATCACCTTTCCTTACGCAGATCGCGTATGCCGCGCAGTAAATCTGCCCGCGCGATAAATAATATCATTAAGATAATATCACATATTTATGAAAATGTTATATCCGAAAGATAAAAAATTTATAATTTTCTGAAATTTGCCGACTTTTTGCATAATTATGTACTTTTTTGGCAGGGCAAGCTTTCAATACCGACATTGACAGCGCCGATTAAATGTGATATACTGTCAAGTACGGAGAAAAATTATGAAATACGGAAAGATTGACGGGCTGGACAAGCCTGTTTCGAGAATTGTCTTCGGCTGCATGAACGGAGTCATGGACTTCGGCAAAAGCTGTGACGAGGCGCTGGACGCCGCGCTGGAAGCAGGCATCAACACCTTCGACACGGCGAGAATTTACGGCAAGAGCGAACGGGTGCTGGGCAGGTGGCTTGCCGACAAGGACAGGAGCAGAATTGTCGTGCTGACCAAGTGCGCTCACCCCTCCCTGCTAAGGGGCAACCGCGTCAAGGCGGAGTGCATAAAGGCAGATTTTACGCGTTCGCTCGACGAGCTGAAGCTTGACTACGTCGACATACTGCTTCTGCACAAGGACCACCCTCAGGCGGACATTCCCTGCGTCCTGGAGACGCTGCACTCGCTTAAAGAGCGCGGCAGGGTGAAGGCGATAGGCGTATCCAACTGGGAGCACGGGCGCATTGCCGCGGCGAACGAATACGCGCTGAGCCACGGACTTACGCCCATAACCGTATCTTCGCCCAACTTCGGGTTGGCGGCGCAGAAAAGCCAGCCCTGGCGCGGCTGTATTTCGATTGGCGGCGACGAGGACGCGCTGAGCTGGTATCAGGTAAGCAAAATGCCCGTGTTCGCCTATTCCAGCCTGGCGAGAGGGCTTATGAGCGGCAAATTCCGCCACGACGACAAGCGGCTGATATCCTCGCTCGACGCGCCCGCAAGGCGCGGCTTCCTCACCGACGAAAACCTAGAAAGGCTGAGACGCGCCGAAATACTTGCAGACAAGCTGCAACTGACGGTGGCGCAGGTCTGCCTTGCGTGGATGTTCACGCGCGGCCTCGACGTATACGCCGTATTGTCGCAGGCGACGAGAAAGCGCGTCATGTCGAACGCCGCCGCGACGGATATAGAGCTGACGATAAACCAGTCTGACTGGCTCGATTTAAGGTGTCCAGAACTATTATAATACCGCGCAAGTCAAGGCGGCGGAAAATGTACAGAGCGCCTTGATTTAAGGCGGAAAAATACTTAATAAAAATGCGCAAGTCAAGGTGGTTAAAATCTTTAAAAATATGCGTTAGTTGCGGCATATCCCCGCACCAATTGAATTTTTGCTCCCAAATAAGGAGCACAGAAAAAGCCCCGCAGGTCATACCCTGCGGGGCTTGAATATTTATATGAAAATTACTCGGCAGAGGGTGTTTCTTCTGCCTTTTTCTTGCCGCTTCTGTCGACGGGCGGTTGCAGTTCGGGGTGTTTCATCTTGCCCTGCAAGACGTACTTAAACAGGAATATGAAGCCGATGCCGAGCACCACCATTACTATCGACCAGAACTGCGAGGGCGTCATGCCTGCGACGAATTCTCCGCGGTGGTCGTCGCGCAGAAATTCGATGAGGAAGCGCCATACGCCGTAGCTTATGAGGTAGACGCTGAAATTGTGGTTGAAGTGGAACTTGAAGTACAGTATTATCATTATGACCGACAGAATGACGAGGAATATGCACTCGAAAAGCTGAGTGGGCACTACCTTTATATATCCCGCGTCGGGCGTGTGCATATATATGCCGTACCATGCGTCCGTCTCCGCGCCGTGGCAGCAGCCCGCAAACGTGCAGCCGAGACGGCCGAATGCGTGGGCTATCGTAATCGACGGGGCGACGAAGGGAATTGCATCGCTCAGAGACGCATTCATGTGGTTGCAGAGTATGCCCTTTTTGCAGCGCGGCGCGATGACGTAGATATACAGGTTCCAGCAGATGAGGAAGCTGCTTACGCCGCCGATGAGACCGCCTTGGAAGGTCATCGATTCGCCGAGGCTGAAACCCGCCGAGGGATCTTCGATGTAGTCATAGAGCGCCTGGAATACCATTGCCATGAATACGCCGAAGCCCGTGGCGAATATGCCGAAAAGCAGCATCTTGTCGATCGCCTCGTCGTTGAAGTTCTTTTTGGTCATTGTGATGTACAGGAATACGAAGCAGGCGATTATCCCCAACGCCATACAGATGCCGTAGGGGTAGACGCTTACCTGTCCTATACTGAATAAAGGTCCGTCTATCATAAATTCATGTCCTCTGCGGCGGAAATATCCGACCGCATACGCGCATTATACCATTATTTGTCCGCTCTGTCAACCGCTAAGAGGTTATTTACGGCAGAGGTCAGCGCCTTGTAAGAGCTCTTGATAATATCGTCGTCAATGCCCGCGCCCCAGAAAGTTCTGCCGCCCGCCTCCACGCCGACGTAGGAAATCGCCTTGGAGCTGGAACCGTCGGTAAGGGCGTGCTGCTCGTAACCCGTGAGGTTATAGTCTATGCCGAGATAGAACTTTATGGCGTTGGACACTGCGTCAAGTCTGCCGTTGCCGTTCGCCTCGACCACGTCGCGCCTGCCTTTCTTGTAGAATGTAACCGCCGCGTCTATGCCGTCGACCTGACGGAAGTGACATTCGGGTATGTCGAAAAACGCACGGGAATTGATATAGTTGTCGATGAATACCTCGTAGACTTCGGAGGGTTTAAGCTCCTTATGCGCCCTGTCGGAGACCGCCTTGGTCTTGTAACCCATGTCCTCCTTCATCTTGGGCGGCATCTCTATGCCGTAATTGGAGGTCATAATATAGCCTACGCCGCCCTTGCCCGACTGGGAATTTATGCGGATGACGTCGCTCTCGTACTCCCTGCCGACGTCGACGGGATCGATGGGGATATAGGGCACGTTCCAGATGGCGAGCTTGTGCTTCTTGCGGTACGCCATGCCCTTTGCGATTGCGTCCTGATGAGAGCCGGAGAACGCGGCGAACACAAGCTCGCCCGCGTAGGGCTGACGGGGGCTGACGGGCATTGAAGTGTACTGCTTATACTGTTCGACGACCGAGGGCATATCCGAGAAGTCGAGCCCGGGATTTACGCCCTGCGAATACATATTGCCCGCAAGCGTGATTATGTCGCAGTTGCCCGTCCTTTCGCCGTTGCCGAACAGCGTACCCTCTATTCTGTCCGCGCCGGCAAGCATGCCGAATTCCGCCGCGGCGACGCCCGTTCCCCTGTCGTTGTGGGGGTGAAGCGAGAGCACTACCGCGTCCCTGTACTTCATATTCTTGCTGATATATTCTATCTGCTGGGCGTAGACGTGCGGCATTGCGTTTTCGACGGTGGCGGGCAGGTTGATGATCGCCTTTTTGTCGACCGTCGGCTGCCAGATATCGAGCACGGCGTTGACTACCTCGAGGGCGTATTCGGGCTCGGTACCCGTGAAGCTTTCGGGCGAATACTCGAAGCGATAGTCGGCGCCCGCCTTTTCGGTGAGCTCCTTCAATAGCTTCGCGCCGTCCGTCGCTATCTTCTTTATCTCCTCTTTGCTCTTGCCGAACACCTGCTCCCTCTGCGCGACGGAAGTCGAGTTGTAGACGTGAACTATGACGTTCTTTGCGCCTTCGAGCGCGGCGAAGGTCTTTTTGATTATGTTTTCGCGCGCCTGCGTGAGTACCTGAATGGTGACGTCGTCGGGAATGAGGTTGTCGTCGATGAGCTTTCGGAGGAAGTTATATTCCGTCTCGCTCGCGGCGGGGAAGCCCACCTCTATCTCCTTGAAGCCGACGGCGACGAGCAGTTTGAAAAATTCTACCTTGGTAGAAAGCGACATGGGCTCTATAAGGCTCTGATTGCCGTCGCGAAGGTCTACCGAGCACCAGACGGGCGCGCGTTCGACCGCGTCCTTTTCCGCCCAGTCCATACATCTGACGGGAGGAAGATAATACTGTTTAGTGTACTTGTGATAATTGCGCATAATTCTCCTTACAGTTTTCTATACGGCGGTATAAAAAAGGCACGGTAATCTCTTAAAGAGACGCCGTGCCCTGCGTGGTACCACTCTTCTTTACGGAAAAATTTTCCGCCTTACGGCTGCTATGACAGCCCGTCCCCTTTACGGCGGACAACCGTACCCGCTTACTTACAGTTTTCGGCGAGTCTGCTCCGCGGCGAGTTCGCCCCCTTTCTTCGCCCGTCTTGCACCGACCGACGGTTCTCTGAAACCCGAAAATGGAGTTACTGCTCCGCTTCAACGCATTATAAATATTTAATTTTATCCATAATAACACACCCGAGACAAAAAATCAAGCGTTTTTTTGCAGAGCATATTTTTTCCTGAGACAGGGGGTTGCAATGTAGAAGCCGAGCGCGATAAACATACTTACCGACCAGCCGATCGCCCACGCCCAACACACGCCCGAAAAGCCCATACCCGCGTCGACGAGTATATAGACGAACGCCACCCTTAAAATGAGGTCGGTAAAGGTCGAGATGGTGAAGCCGAGGTTGCCGCCGCACCCCCTGACCGCGCCGTCGGAGACTATTTTTACGCACACGGCGGGCAGGAACGCCGCCACTATCTGCAAGAACATTATCGAACAGTCTATCGCCTCGTCGGTGGGCTGGTCGATGAATATCATCGTCAGCGGACGTGGCAGAAGTTCGCATAGCGCGAGGAATACGAGACTGGTTATCATGGCGTACACGAGCACGGCGAGATAGCCCGTCTTGATGCGCTTGTATTCGCCCGCCGCCTTGTTCTGAGAGCAGAAGTTGGCAAGCCCGCTTGTCATATTGCCGACGCCGACGTTGGCTATCTGCACGAGCTTGAAAGCCGTCGTGAAGCCCGCCGCCGCGTCATAGCTTATCTCGTTTATCTTCTTCTGCACGAACAGATTGCCGACCGAGACAAAGCTGTTCTGCAAGATTATGGGCACGGAGGTTATTATGAGGTCGCGGCAGATATATTTGTTGAACTTCGACGCGCCCTCGCCGCCGACTTCTTTAAGCTTTCTCATGAGCACGATTACCGTCAGCACGCACGCCGCCGCCTGGGATATGAGCGTCGCCCAAGCCGCGCCCGCAACGTCCCAATGGAATACGCAGACGAACAGCAGGTCGAGCCCGACGTTGACGACCGACGAGAACACGAGGAACAGGAAGGGCGATTTACTGTCGCCGAGCGCCGAGCAGATGCCGCAGCCGACGTTATATAAAAAGACGAAGGGCATTGACAACACGTATATGTTGAGATATGCGAGGCTGTCCTCCATTATCTTGCCTTCGTCCACGCCGAGCGCGAGCATTGACGAGCGAGCCAGCGCAAAGCCCAAAGCCATAATGACCGCGCAGAGCACGGCAAAGGAGATGAGCGATGTATTGACCGTCTCCCTCACCTTTCGGCTGTTTTTCGCGCCGAAATAGCGGGAAACTATGACCGAACAGCCGCCGTTGCAGCCGAGCGCGAACGCCAGCAGAATGTTGACGACGATCGTCGCCTCGCCCACCGCCGTAAGCGCGTTCTGTCCGTCATAAGCGAAATTTCCGACTATCAGCAGGTCGACGAGCGAATATGCCTGCTGTACCATTGCGCTGCCCAGAAGCGGGAGCGAATAAAAGAGCAGTGTCTTCCACACGTTGCCCTTTGTCAAATCCTGTGTATGAGCCTTCATAATCTTCTTCATTATAGCACTAAAACCGCCGAAAGGTATCGGCGGTTTCAATTTATCGGCAATGTTATTTTGTCACAGCGTATATGTTAAATACTTGCCCTTTCAGCCTTTGAGCTGTTCGCCGTCGGTCAGGCGGGGAAGCGAATAGAGGTCGAATTCCTCGTCTATGTCGAAGTCGGCGTCGTCCTCGTAGGTGGCGAGCTTGGAGACCGACACCTCGTAAGCCGTCATGGTGACGAAGCTGTCGTCGGGCTGTTTTTTCTGGTACTCCCTCGACTGTATTCTGCCCGAGAGCGCAACTTTATCGCCCACCTGCAGATTTCTGACGAACCGCGCGTTTCTGCCCCACGCTATCGTCGGGATATAGTCGCTCTTGTTATACGAGCGGTTGACGGCGATGAGGAGGTCGGCAATCTCGCGGTTGAACGGCGTAGTGCGGTAGACGGGCGGCTTGCAGATATAGCCCGAAAGCACTATCGAATTGGGGTTGCGCCCGGGGCGGGTTGAAAGAATTTCCCTGACGAATACCGTCAGCATGAGGCGCGATCTGCCGTTTTCGAGCTTGTTGTACGAGCGGAACTGACCGAGGGCGCACAGCTCGTCGCCCTTCTTCATTCCCCCGCCCATCAGCCGTTCGGAGATCGTGACGGGCAGAACATCCGTCTGCCCCGAAAGCCTTGCGACCTCGACGGAAAATTCGTAGAAGCCCTCGCCGAACACCTCGTGCGAGAAAGTCGCGTCGGTGACTATCCTGCCGCAGATATAAACCCTGTTGTTCTTTTCAGTCGTGTTGTTCATATTTTTCACCTCTTATTTTGTATTTCATTGTTCCGAAGCCGTGCTTACCTGCCTGCCTTCGGCGTTTATCGTGTAATTTTCGCGGTAAATGAGTTCGCCTATCGGCACGAAGGTATAGCCCCGGTTTTTGAGCGTCTCTAAAATGATGGGCACCGCCTCCGCCGTATGCAGACCGTTGTTGTGCATGAGTATTATAGAGCCGTTCCTGACGGCGTTTATGACGCGCATGGCTATGTCGGAAGCCGAGAGATCTTTCCAGTCGAGCGAGTCCACGTCCCACTGAATGGAATAGTAGCCCTCCTCCGCCGCCGTCGTTATGAGTTCGTCGTCATAGTCGCCATAGGGCGGGCGAAAGAGCTCCGGCTGTTTGCCCGTGACCGCCGCTATAGCCGCGGAGGAAGTTGAAAGTTCCTTGCGGATCTCCTCGGCGTTCTGTTTGGACATATACGAATGGGTTGCCGAATGTGTGCCTATTTCGTGCCCCGCAGCGTCGATTTTCTCGACATACTGCGGGTTTTCGGTTACCCAGAATTCGACCATAAACCAGGTGGCGCGGACGTCCGACACGCGGAGCGCGTTAAGTATGTCGTCGGTATGCTCTACTCCCCACGCGCAGTCGAAGGAAATGGAGACGAGCTTTTCCTCCCGCTCGACCGAATATATGGGCAGCTGGCGCGGGGTGTTGCCGTACCAGACGGCATACGCGCCCGAATAATACGCCGAAAATGAAAGCACGGTGATGAGCACCGCCGCCACGAAACATATCAGCACGCTTTTGAACTTTACTATTACCGCCAAATCGCTCTCCCATTCTAACAAAACGATAATGGGGAAATTATTACCGTTTTGTAAAATATTGTATTTTTTTGCCGAAAACGCCGCACCTTTCGGGCGGTCGGGCGACAATATAATCTATTGCGGAAGTTCGGCGTTTAGAACGCCCGCAGGCGATTGCGACAATTTTTCACGCTTTTTTGAGCTTTCGCCCCGTAAAACTTGCCGTTTTACAAAAGTTATACTATTATATGTATGAGATTATTACATTAAGGTGATATGTTTATCGAGGAGGCGGAAATATGCCCGCGACTTATACGCACTATTCTTACGGAAAAAAATTTCTCGACTGTCTGACGGACGAAATGCGGGCGGCGGCGGAGAAATACCCCGATTTATACCTCGTCGGGCTGCAAGGCCCCGACCTGCTGTTCTTCTACCGCGCGATTTCTTCCAACCCCGTCAACAAGGTCGGCTATGACCTGCACGAACAGATCGGAAAGGTCTTTTTCTCCCGCGCGGCGAAAGCCGCCGCGAAGGGCGGCGAAGCCGCGCTTGCCTACGCGGCGGGAACGGTCTGCCACTATGCGCTGGACACCGCCTGCCACGGCTATATAGAGAAAAAGACGACGACGGGCGTGACGCACTTTGCCATAGAGAAGGAATTTGACAAGTACGTCATGCGAAAGGACGGCGTCGCCCCCTTTGCGTTCGACATTGCCTGCGGCGTGAAGAAAAGCCGCGAAACAGCCGCAGTTTTACTGCCCTTCTATAACGACCTCGGCGAGGACTATCCGAAAATTTCGGAAAAGCAGCTGTACGACGCACTCAAAGGTTTTGTATTCTACAACCGCGCAATGCAGGGCAGAACGGCGTTCATGCGGGGCGCGACGAGGCTTCTTTTAAAATTGAGCGGCAAGTACGACGAGATGCACACCATGCTGTACGAGCGCGAGGACAACCCCGACTGCGCGGACAGCAATCTGCGGCTGGAAAAGTTGTGCGAAAGAGCCAAAGTCAGCTGCGAAAAACTTGCCGCAGACTTTGCCGCCGCGACTGCGGGCGGAGAACTGTCGGACGCGTTTTTGTCGACTTTCGGACCGTGCGAGGGCTGGGAGAATATTCCCGTGCTTACGCCAGACGAGGAAATAAAATATGAAATTTAAACTTACTTCCGACGAAAAGAAATGGGTATGGTACGACATAGGCAATTCGGCATTCACGCTGCTCGTCTGCACGATTATACCCGTATACTTCAACATAATTGCGGGCGACGCGGGCATTTCGGAGACCGATTATCTTGCATATTTCGGCTATGCTACGAGCGCTTCCACCCTGCTCGTCGCCCTGCTCGGTCCGACGCTCGGCGCACTCTCCGACCTCGACGGGTTCAAGAAAAAGGTATTTTCCGTCACCGTGCTCGTCGGCGCGGCGGGCTGCATAATAATGAGCTTTTTAAGCTCCTGGATATGGTTTCTTCTGCTGTTCGTCATAGCAAAGTCGGCGTATTCGGTAAGCCTCGTAATATATGACAGCATGCTCGTCGACGTGACCGCGCCCGAGAGAATGGACGAAGTGTCCTCCTACGGGTACGGGCTGGGATATATCGGAAGCTGTGCACCCTTCGTGTTGGCGCTTATACCCGTAATACTTGCAATGCAGGGCATAATGTCCGTAAACATTGCAATGCCGACGGCGTTCATAATAGTCGCCTTATGGTGGGTAGGCTTTTCGCTGCCGCTGTGGACGAATTACAGACAGCTGCACTTCGTCGACGCTCGCTCCGGAAGGCTGAAAACGAGCGTTAAAAACCTCGGTTCTGTGTTCAAGGAGCTGTGGAAGGAAAAGAAAGTGCTGTTCTTCCTCATAGCGTTCTTCTTCTACATAGACGGCGTATATACCATAATCGACATGGCGACGGCATACGGTCAGTCGCTGGGGCTGGACATAACCATGCTGCTCATCGCCCTGCTCGTCACGCAGGTCGTCGCCTTTCCCGCGGCGATACTCTTAGGCAAGCTGTCGCGCTCGGTGAGGATAGAGATAATAATAGGCGTGTGCATCGCCGCATACCTCGGCATAAGCGTATATGCGATATTCCTCGACGACCTCGTCGATTTCTGGATACTCGCCGTGTGCGTCGGGCTGTTTCAGGGCACTATTCAGGCGCTCTCCCGCTCTTACTACGCAAAGATCATTCCGCTTGAAAAGTCGGGCGAATATTTCGGTGTGTACGACATATTCGGCAAGGGCGCAGCGTTCACGGGTACGCTGCTCGTTTCGGTCGTCACGCAGGCGACGGATAACCAGAATTACGGCGTCGGTTCGCTGGCGATAATGTTCGCGTTCGGGCTGATTTTCTTCGCGATTGCCGTAAAGTGCAGGGACGGAAAGCTTAAAGGGGCGCGTAAGGCGACAATTGTTTCGCCAGAGCGTTGACATTTTTTCTGCTTTGTGATAGTATATTTGAGAATAAAGCTCTAAGGAGAGAATTATGTTCTGTTGGTCCTGTGGAAAAGAAATTTCTGACGACGCGGTATTCTGCCCGCACTGCGGCAAGTCGCAAAGCGGCGAATATTCTGCGCCTCAGCCGAACTATACGTATCAACGCCAGCCTCGCCCCGACGACGCTTCGAGCGTGGGCTGGGGTATTTTAGGCTTCTTCTTCCCCATCGTCGGGCTCATACTTTTCCTCGTCTGGAAGGACGATTATCCCCTCCGCTCGAAATCCTGCGGAATAGGCGCGCTTGTAAGCGTAATTTCAAGCGTGGCGCTCGGTATGGTCTGGGTATTCGTCTTCATAATAATGTCTGCAATTTTAATCTGAATTTCGGGCGGCGGAAGCCGCCTTTTTTCTTTGCCGATTACCCTTGATTTTTCTTAGCGCAACGCAAAAGCCCCCTGCGCGGATATTTTCCGCGCAGGGGGCTTTTGATATTTCAATACTTATTATCTTATGAAGTTGGTCCTTTCCTTTTTGATGACGACGGGAGCTTCGAGCCCGGTTCCCTTCGCGCTCCGGAGGAGTTTCAGAAGCCAAGCCATGTTAGAGCCGATTGCCCGCATTATGCTTACGCCCTCCTCGTCGCGGAGCGCCTCCTCGCCGTTGTTGCCATAGATCATATTCCAATAGGTCGAGGGCACCTGTATCATGCTGCAGAGCCCGATGTACTTGTTGAGTACTTCGTAGGAAGCCGTAGTGCCCGCGCGCCTTGCCGCGACGACCGCAGCGCCCGGTTTGAACTTCATATATCTGCCGTAGGCGTAGAACAGCCTGTCCATCAGGGCGACCATTGCGCCTGCGGGCGAGGCGTAGTGCACGGGTGCGCCGAATATGTAGCCGTCCGCCTCCTTTACCTTTTCGCCGATGGCGTTTAAGGGATCGTCGTCGAATACGCACTTGCCGACCTTATGACAGTTGCCGCAGCCCATGCAGCTGTGCACCGCTGCCGTGCCGAGGCAGACTATTTCGCTGTCTATGCCCTGGCTTTTGAGTTCGTCGGCGATTATTTTAAGCGCCGAATACGTAGTGCCGTGCTCGTGCGCAGAGCCGTTTATCATCAGAACTTTCATAATTTACCTCTTAAAGACTTCTTACAGCCGCCTCTATGAGGGGCATATATTTTAGCTCGTACCCTGCCGCGTTGGGGTGGGTGCAATCTCCCCTGCCCCAGCCGTAGCTGTCGAAGGTGAACGCGTCGCGGTGTTCGGGAATAAAGGTGTTCATGCCGCTGTTTGAATAGAGATCGACGTAAGGTATGCCCCACTTGCGGCAGATTTCAAGCGCGCGCTCGCCGTAAATGCGCTGTAAATTGTCGTCGCGCCTGCCCATGTTGTGCGGGCGGATATAGAGAATTTTTGCGGCGGGAAAATACTTCATGAATGCGCAGACTATCTCCTCGAAGCAGCGCGAAAAGGACATTTCTTCGCCAACCTTTTCGATGTCGAAACCCGAATAGCCCTCGGTCATTTCGCCGAGAGGCACGTCGGGCAGGGTTGCGCCGTCCGACAGATTACAGTCGTTGGTCATGCCGTCGAACACTATATAGTCGGCGCTTTCGCCGTTGGAAAGCGCGCAACGCACCTGATCTACCACCCAGCTTTTGCCCGCGACGTAGCCTACGCGCGCGCCGCCGACGGCGTATTTTGCAAGAGTGAAGCCCAGACGGTCGGAGAGGTATTCGCCCACGCCGTAGCCGCCGTTGCCCGAACCGAACATTATGCTGTCGCCGAACAGAAGCAATTTTTTACCTGAATATTCCATAAACTTTCCCCCTTGCCGAAAATTTTTCAGACCTTGTACAGGAAGCGGTGACAGTTCTCGCACTCTACCACTCTGCCGGCGGAGACCGTCTCCTTATCGGCGAGCGACAGCTCCATTCCGCACTTCGAGCAGCGCTCCGAACGGATTTCGCAGAGAATGGGGAATATGCGCTCGGCGCGTTTGGCCTTGTATTTTTTGAGCACCTCCTCGTCGATGTCGGCGGCGATGGTTTTAAGTTCTTCGGCTATCGCGTCCGCCGCCGCCTGACGGGTGTTCTTATAGTCCTGATATGCCTTTCTGAGGTCGGGATAGAGCTTCTGCGAAGCTATGACCTTCTTTTTGAGGGCGAGATATTCGTCCTGCGTCTCCTTTGCGGCGGCAATGAGATTGTTTACCTCGGCTTTGAGCGATTTGAGGCTGTCCGTCAGCTGCTGTGCGCTGCGCTGGTAGAAGGATATATCCGCGCCGCTTTCGACGAGTTCGTCGATGTGTTCATAGTCTTTGAGCGTTTCGGAGATCTCCTCGTACTTTGCCGTAAGTCTGTCGAAAAGCCCCGCAAGTTCCTGCGATTTGCCCTCGAGCTGGTCGAGCTTTTCGGATGCTTTTTTGAGGAAATTCTGCGTCTGAATATACTTCTTTCTCTCCTCCGAATTGTATATCTCCTCCTCGAGGGCGAGCAATTCGGAATCCTTCTTCTGATAGTTCAAAAGCTGTGTTATCTGTGACATATTATACTCCTTATGTCACGCAAGCCGCTCGTCGTAGAAAAACGACGAAGGCACACGCAACTGTCTTTTTACGTTTTCATATATGCGCGAAAACCCGTAGGCTTCCGCGCTGTAATGCGTCAGTTCTATGACGGCCATTCCGCTTTCTTCAAGTTCGGCAATCTCGTGGTGTTTGAGGTCGGACGACACGAAGCAATCCGCGCCCTGCGCCCTGGCAAAGAGCATTGCCTGTCCGTCGCAGCCCGCCCCGCAGAAGGACGCAACCCTTCTTACCGTCGCGTTTTCGTCGCCGTAAGCGACCGCGCGGCGCGTTCTGAATACCGACGAAATGCGGGTTAAGAGCTCGGCAATTCTTACGGGTTCGATATCGTACACCCTGCCGTAAGCGCCGCCTTCGACCGTAAGCATGGTGTTGCACTGCTTACCGCCCAGCCCGCGCATGAGATAGTAGTCTATCCCCTCGGGAGCGGCGTCGAAGTTGAGGTGCATCGAGATGACCGAAACGCCCTTTTTAATGCACAGTGCAAGCGCCTTCGCCTTGCCGTCGCCTATCGTATCGAGGCGGTTAATTCCGCCGTATATCGCGGGGTGGTGGGTGATTATGAGGTTATAGCCCTGTTTTACCGCCTCCTCCGCCGCACGGACGGAGAAATCGAGCGAGAAAAGACAGCCCGTCACCTCCTCACCCGTATCGACGATTATGCCGCTGTTGTCATACATTTTATACTTTGCGCACAGCTCGTCCGAAAGGCTTACGGGCGCGACTGCGCTTTCGAGAAGTTCAAGAATTTGTCTTACGTTCATATCTTTCAATCGCGCCCTTTAAAAGCGCTATCTCCCGCCTTAAAGACGAGCTGTCAGAGCCCTCGTCACAGCCGCCGAGATAGCTGAGTTTTTTATTCAGCTCTGTTGCGGCATAGCGGGCAAATGCGGGGTTTTTGAGGCTGTCGCGGCCGAAAGCATATTCAAGCTCGTCATAGTCGGGCGCTGCGCCCTGCCTCGTCCCCTTGATTACGAAATAGAATTTGTCGTCGCCGAATACGTCGTCGCGCGTTATGTTGCAGCCGCGCGAGATGAGATAGCGCCTTAAAAGCGGCGCATTCTTCATCGGCTGGAATATGAATTTGCGGGGTATGAAGCCGCGGGAGAGTATCTTTATTATCTCCTCGCCGCCCATGCCCGCGATAAGTACCTGTTCGGTATCCTCGGGTATATCATCAAGCCCGTCGCAGCACACCGAAAGGACGGCGCCCGACGCGATATGCCCCGAGAGCAGCTTCTCCGCCTTGGATAGGCTCTTTGCGCTGACGTCGGCGATTATCGCGCGGCGGCACAGCCCCCGCTCGAGCGCGTACTGCGTGCAATAGCCGTGGTCGCACCCGACGTCGGCAAAGGTGTAGCAGGCGTCGATATACGCGCACAGCTCGGCTATTCTGTCCATCAGGTATCGAGGAAGTCTTTGAGGTGCTTGGAGCGCGAGGGGTGTCTGAGCTTTCTAAGCGCCTTTGCCTCTATCTGTCTTATTCTCTCACGGGTGACGTTGAATTCCTTTCCGACTTCTTCGAGCGTTCTGGGACGGCCGTCGTCCACGCCGTACCTCAGCCTCAATACCTTTTCCTCTCTGGGGGTGAGGCTGTTGAGCACGGAGAGCAGCGTCTCTTTGAGCATGGTGGTCGACACGCTGTCCGACGGGGTTATCGCCCTGTCGTCCTCTATGAAGTCGCCGAGGTGAGAGTCCTCCTCCTCGCCGATAGGCGTTTCGAGCGAGACGGGATCCTGCGCGATCTTCTGTATTTCGCGCACTCTGTCCTCGGATATGCCCATTTCCTTGGCTATTTCCTGGGGCGTGGGCTCTCTGCCCAGCGTTTGCAGGAGTATGCGCGATACGCGCGTGAGTTTATTTATGGTTTCGACCATGTGCACGGGTATTCTTATCGTGCGCGCCTGGTCGGCTATCGCCCTGGTTATCGCCTGCCTTATCCACCACGTCGCGTAGGTGGAGAACTTAAAGCCCTTCTGATAGTCGAATTTTTCAACGGCTTTCATAAGACCGAGGTTGCCCTCCTGAATGAGGTCGAGAAAGAGCATTCCCCTGCCGACGTAGCGCTTTGCTATGGATACGACCAGCCTGAGGTTAGCTTCCGACAGCTCCTTTTTGGCCTGCTCGTCGCCCTCCTGCATGCGCCGCGCAAGTTCTATCTCGTCCTCCGCCGAGAGCAGGGGCACTTTGCCTATGTCCTTTAAGTACATCTTGACGGGATCGTCCAGACCGATGTCGGAGAGCGCCTGCTCGTAGAGTTCCTTGTCGCGCTCCGCCTCGTCGATTATCTGAATACCCGCTTCGGCGATTGACTTGTACACGAAATCCATCTGCGTGGGCGTAGTCTCGTACTTTTCCATAATGTCGCAGAGCGCGTTGGTCGTTATCGCGCCCTTGGGGGAATAGTTGTCGATGATCTGCTTCAAGAGTTCGTTGAGTTTCTGTTCTGTTAAATTCATAATTTAACTCCGTTTCTTATTTTTTGCTTTTGTCTTGTAAGTTCGACTATCTTTTCGCCTATCCTCGCCCTTTCGGCGAGGTCGGCGCTGGCATCGAGTTGTCTCGTATATTCCTTGATCAGCCCGTCCACGGCGGCAAGCTTCAGCTTGATGAGGCAGTCGTTGAAATACTTATGCGCGACTTCGCCCGTGAACCCGCCCCCCTCGGAATAGTCGAGTATATGGGTAAGTTCCTCATACTCCGGGGTGTTTTCGTCGAAAAATTCAAAGAGCTCGCTGAGATGAACGGGCTCCTCCATCATCTGTTTGGATTGGATATATTTGGCGATTATCGCGTGAACGGGATCGGCAAATTCTATCTCCGAGAGCTCGGCTTCGCGCGATTCGTCAGCGTTGAAAAGAAAGCTGGAAATGACGAAGCGCGAGGCGAGCTTTATCGCGTCGGCGTTGTCGTCCCGCTTCTCGGGCTGGGGCGCGGGCTTTGCGGGCCTCTCCGCCGTGTTGGTTTCGAGGTCGCGTTTGAGCGATTCGTAGGAAATGCCGCTCATGGTGCGCAGGCGCTTTAATAGATCTTCCTTTTCGGCGTTGCTGTCGGCGGCGTTGATGACTTTGAGCGCCTCGGCGACGAACTTACGCTTGTCCTCCGTCTTTTCGAGGTCGTATTCCTTCCTCAGCACTTCGAGTTTATAGTCGATAAGCGGCAACGCGCTGTCGAGGCACTTTCTGTATGCGTCATTGCCGAGTTTTTTTATGACGTCGTCGGGATCGAGCCCCTCGGGAAGGGGTACGACGCGCACGTTGAGCCCCTCGTCTTTGAGTATGTCAAGCCCCCTTATGTTGGCTTTCTGCCCCGCCGCGTCGCCGTCGTAACTTATGAGCACGGTGTCGGTATAGCGCTTTATGAGCCTTGCCTGATCCTGCGTGAGCGAAGTGCCCATGCTGGCAACTACGTTTTTAAAGCCCGCCTGATAGAGGGAAATGGTGTCCATATATCCCTCAACCATTATGACTTCCCTGATAGTTTGCTCCCTTTTGAGCTTTTTTAAAAGGTTTATGTTATAGAGATTTTTGCGCTTGGTGAATACCATGGTGTCGCGCGTGTTGACGTACTTTGCAAAGTTGGTCGGGCGCAGCACCCTGCCGCCGAAGGCTATTACCTCGCCGAGCGAATTTATTATGGGGAAGATCAGCCTTCCGCCCTGCGCGTCGGTCAGTCTGCCGCCGTTCTCGTTTACCACGCCGCTGTCGATTATGTCCTGCTTAGAGTGGCCGTTGGCGAGCAAAAAGCGCGGAAGGTCGTCATAGTTGAGGCTGGCGCCCAGCCCGAACGCGCGGACTACGCCGACGGGGATGCGCCTGTTGTTGATGTATTCTATATGCGCGTCCGCCTTGCCCGAATTGAGGTTTTTGAGGTAGAAATGCGCCGTCTGGTTGAGAATTTTGAGTATTGCGTCCTTCTTGCGTTTGAGTTCCGCCGTCCTGCCGCTGTCGCCGTCGAATGCGGGCATGGGTATTTTCGCCCTGTCGGCGAGCATCTTTACGCCTTCGATGAAATCTACCGACTCCATCTCGCAGACAAATTTAATGACGTCGCCCGATTCGCCGCAGCCGAAGCAATGATAGTACTGCCCCGCCTCGTTTATGGCGAACGACGGCGTCTTTTCGTGATGAAAAGGACAGCACGCCCAATAGCTGCCGCCCCTCTTTTCAAGCGAAAAGTAGCTTTCGGCAACTTCGACGATATTTACCTTGTCCTTTAAATTTCTCAAAAAATCCTGATCGACGCCGCTCATTGCTTCACCTTAATTATTTTCGTCGAAAAACGTCCAGCTCCTTGGAACGAATATCTTTTTGAATACGTAGACGGCATATCTGTCCGTCATCGAAGATATGTAATCGCAGACCGCCTGCTCTGCGCCCGATTGCTCGGTAATTGCGGCATATACAGGGGGCAATTGCGAGAGATCGTGCATGAAATAGTCATACATTGCGCCTATCATCCGCTCTGCCTTGCGCTCCTCGCCGAGTGCGAAATCGGTGCGGTAGACACGCTCGAACATGAACGCGCGCAGAGCGTCGCTCGCCTCCTGCACGTCCTTTTCCATGCCGACCATGGGCTTGCCCGCGCTGTTGCGCCAGACCGAAGTCACCGCCGTATCAATTCTTTGGCGGGAGGTCTTGCCGAGCACCGCGACTATGTCTTCGGGGACGTCGCTCTCTTTGAGCACGCCCGCGCGGATTGCGTCGTTGAGGTCGTGATTTATGTAGGCAATTCTGTCGGCTATGCTTACGCACCTGCCCTCGAGCGTGGACGCGCCTTCCTCGCCGCGCTTGTTATGGCGGAGAATACCGTCCCGCACTTCCTCGGTAAGATTGAGCCCCCGCCCCTGCTTTTCGAGCACGTCGACGACGCGGAGCGACTGTTCGTTGTGCCTGAAACCCGCAGAGCACAGCTTGTCGAGTATGCGCTCGCCGCTGTGTCCGAAGGGCGTATGACCGAGGTCGTGACCGAGCGCGATTGCCTCGGCAAGGTCCTCGTTGAGCGCGAGCGCGCGGGCGAGCGAACGCGAAATCTGCGAGACGTCAAGCGTGTGCGTGAGGCGGGTGACATAGTGGTCGCCCTCGGGCGAAAAGAAGACCTGCGTCTTGTTTTTGAGGCGCACGAACGCCTTGGAATAGATTATTCTGTCCCTGTCGCGCTGATATTCCGTGCGCATGGGGCAGGGTTCTTCCTCCCTCTGCCTGCCGCGCGTTTCCGAAGATTTAGCCGCGTAGCGGGAGAGATACTGCTTCTCCATGGCATACCGTATTTGCTTTATCGCCCCGTTATTTTCCATTTCTATACTTCTATATACGAAAAAATTTGCGCTTTTCCTTTATTTTTTTCAAATTTTTTTATTTTGCGAAGCCGCCGCCGACTGATAGCACTTCGCCCGTAATATACCCGTTCTCGGCAAGGAATACGCAGGCCTTTGCTATGTCCTCGCCCGTGCCGAGCCGTCCGAGCGGTATCTCGGAGATGAGGTCCTCCATTTCGACGTCCGAAAGGTGGGCGTTCATCTCGGTATCAATTACGCCCGGGGAGACGCAGTTGACGCGCACGAACGAAGGCGCGAGCTCCTTGGCGAGCGCCTTGGTGAATGCGATGACCGCGCCCTTGGTGGCGGAATACGCAACTTCGCAACTCGCCCCGACTTCACCCCAGATAGAGCCGACGTTTATTATGCAGCCGCCGCCGTTGCAGATCATATTGTCGGCGACCTCCCTGCTGCAAAGGAAAACGCCGCCCGCGTTGACGGCGAATACCCTGTTCCAGTCTTCGAGCGAGGTATCCTGAATGACGCGGACGACAGAAATGCCCGCGTTGTTGACGAGCACGTCTATCCTGCCGTATATCCTGAATACTTCCTTGAACATATCCCTGACCTGCGCTTCGTCCGAGACGTCTGCGCGCATAAGCACGGGGCAATAGCCCTGCTCGTTGAATTCTTCCTGCGCGGCGAGCGCCGCTTCTTCGTCGTGGCAATAGTTGAGTATTACCTCATAGCCCTGTTGCAGAAATTCCTGCGAGATTGCCTTGCCTATTCCCTTCGTTCCGCCTGTGACAAGTACGGTCTTCATAGTCTTAAAACCTCGTTAATCGGCACATATTGCCGCGTCAATTGCCGCTGAGCGCGACTATTTCGTCGGCTATTTGCTCGGGCGTTCTGCCGTCGGTATCGACGATATAGTCTGCCGCCGCCTCGTAAATATCTGCCCTGCTTTCAAGTATCGAACGCACCTTTTTTTCGAGGTCGCCCTGAAGCAGCGGGCGGCTTTTATCGTCCTTTATGCGGGAAATTATCGTCTCTGCACGGGTGCGGAGATAGAATATTTTTCCGTGCTCTTTGAGCGCGTCGACGTTGCTCTGCCGCAATACGCAGCCCCCGCCGAGCGAGATGACTATGTCGTCGCGTTGCGCCGCGGCGGCGGTTACCTCGCTTTCGATGTCGCGGAAGCGCTGTTCGCCGAAGTCGCGGAATATGGCGTTGATTTCGCCGTGCATGGCGACTATTTCGGCGTCGGTGTCGACGACGGTATATCCGTATTTACCGTTGAGGGCGGCGGCGACGGTCGTCTTGCCGCAGCCCATCATTCCGCACAGCGCGATGTTCATAATTTGAAGCTCTCCGCCGCGAGTATGTAGCTGTTCTTGCCGAAGCCGAGCACTACGCCCTTGCAAACTTCCGAGAGGACGGACTTATGCCTGAACTCCTCGCGGGCGTGGACGTTGGAGAGGTGCACTTCGACTACGGGAATATCTATCGCCGCGATCGCGTCCCTTATGGCATAGCTGTAATGGGTGAACGCGCCCGCGTTGAGAATGATGGCGTCCGCGTCGGCGTTGTGAAGCGCCGTGCAGATTTCGCCCTCGATATTGCTCTGGAAGAACTGACATTCGTCGTCCTTGAAGTGCGCGGCAATCTCGGCATTGATGTCGTCGAGCGACTGACTGCCGTAGACGCCCTTTTCGCGCCTGCCCGTCATATTGAGATTTACGCCGTTGATGAATAAGAATTTCATAACCCCAACTCCTTTAAATATTCGGCGAAAAGCCTTTCCGCCGTGTCTGCGTCCGGTTCGAGCCCGAGATATATGCACTCGGCATAATACGCCTGATAGAAAAGCATTGCCCTGCCGTTGACTATCTTTTTGCCGAGGGCTTCGGCAACTTCGAGAAACCTGCTCTTTGCGGGTTCGTAGATGAGGTCGACGGCGACTTCGCACCCGCTGATGATATCCTCGCCGACGGGGGATATGCCCACCGTCCTGTGCATTCCCACGCCCGTCGCGTTGATTATGAGATAGCGCTTTTCGGGCAGCACTTCGCCGACGCTGACGACGCCCTCAAATTCGGACGCGACGTTCTCCGCGTTTGCCGTGCACTTGTCGTACACCTCCACCGCCGCGCCACAGTCGGCAAGCTTTTTGGCGACGCTTCTGCCCGCGCCGCCCGCGCCGAGAAGCAGCACTTTTTTGCCCGCCGCGTCAATGCCTGCAAGCTTCAACATGAGCATGAAGCCCAGCCCGTCGGTATTGTAGCCCGTCAGCGTTGCCGTATTTACGGTATTGACCGCGCCGAACACAGGCGCATCGCCTTCGAGCGATTTGAGGTGAGGTATCACCGCGAGCTTGTAGGGTATCGTCACGTTGAGCCCGTCATATTGCCCGATGAGCCCGTCGATTTTCTCCTCGAACTCGGCTTCGGGTACGGATATTTTGTCGTATTCGATGTCATAGCCAAGCCTTTGCGCTATGAACTTGTGCATTTCGGGACTGGTCGAGCGCGACACGTCCTTGCCTATTACCGCAAATTTCATCTCTGTTCTCCTTTAAGCTGTGCCGCGCACTCGCCGATGAGCGAGGCGTATTCCTCCAAGGGCAGCACTATTTCCTGCGAGACGCCGACCGCGCGGGGCACTATCATAGACACGCGCGACTGGACGTCGTTCTTCTTGTCGTATTTTGCGACGAGCGCCGCCTTCTCCGCGTCGGGATAGGCGGGAATAGCGCCTGCCACCCTGCGGATGAGCGAGCAGAACTCGTCGGCGAAATTGTCATCTATCCTGCCGAGACGGCGGGCGATATACAGTTCGTAATAAGTGCCGATGAGCACGAATTCGCCGTGAGATTTTCTCTTGTAATACAGCTCGAACGCGTGCCCCGTGGTATGCCCGAGGTTGAGCGTCTTGCGCGCGCCGCCCGTGTCGCGTTCGTCCGCCGTGACGACGTCTGCCTTATGCCTTATGCAGAGCGGGGTTACCTCCTCGGCAAACCCGAGGGTGAAAAGGCGGCGCTTGTTTTTCTGCAATAAGGCGTAAATTTCGCCGTCCAGACCGCCGTATTTGACTATCTCGCCCAAGCCGCACCTAAGCTCCCTTTTCGTGAGAGTAGAAAGAAACATCGGATCGACGATGACTTCCTGCGGTTGATAGAACGAGCCGACGACGTTCTTGACGCCGTCGAGGTCGATTGCCGTCTTGCCGCCGACCGAACTGTCAACCTGCGAAAGCAGCGTCGTGGGGATCTGAACTATTCTTATTCCGCGCATATAGAGCGACGCGGCAAGCCCGGCTATGTCGCCGACTACGCCGCCGCCCAACGCGACGACCGTCGACGAACGGGTGAGCCCCGCCGCAATCATCGCGCGGAGTATGGAAAGCAATACGGTATAGTTCTTGCTGGCTTCGCCCGCCTTTATGACGTGCACCGCCGCGCCGCCGAAGCGCTGTGAGATTAAATCGGCGTATATTTTTGCGACGTTGCTGTCGGTGACGACGAACAGTTTTTTGCCGTCTGCGCGGGGCGCGTAGCTGTCAAACGCGCCGCTTCCGCAATGAATGACGCTCTTTACGGACGGGGTGTCTATTACTATATCCTGCATATATCTTTTAAGGCAAAAGCTCGTACCTGCCCTTTACCTCCCTCATATTGTCGCCGCCCAGCCGCTCGTCCACGACCTCGGCAAGCGCCGTCGCGACCACGCTTTCGAGAATTACCTCGCAGGCGCAGATTGCCGCCACGTCGCTCCTCTCGCTTGCCGCCGTGCAGGGCTCGCCGCTCATATAGTCGACCGTCCTCAGCCCCCTCATCAGCGTGGGTATGGGCTTCATTGCCGCGCGGAGGACAATCTCCTCGCCGTTGGACATTCCGCCCTCTATGCCGCCCGCGTTGTTGGTCGTGCGGACAAATCTGCCGTTCTCCTTGAATATCTCGTCGTGTACCTCGCTGCCGCGCTTTCTGCCGACATCGAAACCCATTCCTACCTCCGCGCCCTTAATCGCCTGCACGCTCATGAGCGCGCCTACAAGCTTTGCGTCGAGTTTGCGGTCATAGCTCATGCAGCTGCCGAAGCCGCTCTTTAAGCCCTTTACCCTTATTTCGACGATGCCGCCCGCCGTGTCGCCCTCCTCTTTAAGGCGGTCGATAAGCCGCATCGCCTCGCTCTGCTTCTTATCGTCGAGCATGAAAAGCGGCTGTGATTTTGCCGCCTCCAACTCCTCAAAGGAATGAAAACGGCCGTCCTCAATGCCGCAGACGGCGCGGACATAGCCGCTTATCTCTACGCCGAGCTGCCTTAAATACTGCCTTGCGATAGTGCCGCCCGCCACCCTTGCGGCGGTCTCCCTCGCGCTGGCGCGTTCGAGAATGTTGCGTGCGTCCGTCTGGTCGTACTTGATTACGCCCGTAAGGTCGGCGTGGCCGGGGCGCACCTTGGTGAGACGCTTTAAGGAAGTATCCGCGCCCTCGGGCGCCATGCAGCCCTCCCAGTTGGCATAGTCGCGGTTTCTGACGCAGAACGCAAGCGGACTGCCGAGCGTCAGTCTGTCTCTGACGCCCGACAGAATTTCCACCCTGTCGCTCTCTATCTTCTGTCTGCCGCCCCTGCCGTAGCCGCTCTGCCTGAGCGACAAATACCTGTCGATTTCCTCTATGTCTATCGGCAGGTTGGAGGGCAGCCCCTCTATTATTCCGACGAGCATTTTGCCGTGAGATTCTCCTGCGGTTGTCAGTTTCATTGGTTCTCCTTGATTATTCGGTATTGTTCTGCGTCCGCAATGACGGTTATAGTGCCGTCGTAGCGGGTGTAATACGGTTCTGTATAGGCATATACGTCCGAGAGCGCGGTCGCGTCGGGATAGCCCGCATAGTTTTCGCCGACGCTGACGACTGCGTCCGACGGCGCTATCAGGTCGTAGAACGGCGCGTAGGTATTGTACTTTCCGCCGTGCCCGGGGACGGTGACGAAGTCGCACTTTTCAAGCTTTACTTCGCGCCCGCCGACGGCGCAATAGGGCTGACCGAGGGCCGAACACAGCTCGTATTCCGCCACTATGCGGGAGAGCGTCTCCTCGCGCGCGTCCGATGTGAAAAGAAAGGCGTTTTCGCCGTATTCGAGCCAGAGTACGGCAGAAGCTCTTTCGATATTTTCCTCCGTCGGGCTCTTGTTGAGATCGGCATATTCGCCGTCGGGACTTTGACTGTTTACGGGCGAAAGAAAGCTGAAAAAACAGTCTTCGCTGAGGCATACTCCCGCCCCGACCTCGGCAACCGAGTACTCTGTCCCGCTGTCTCTGAGGGCGGAAATAAAGGCGTAATATTCTTCGGTTATGCGCGTGTTGTTGCAGTACGGAATGAAGGCTTTGCCCACCTCCTTATAGCGCACTATTTCGGCGAGCCCGCCGCAGTGTTCGCCCTTGACGGAAGTGCAGACGAGATAATCTATCCTGTCGACGCCGCGCCGATTGAGCAGCGTGAGCAGGCTTAAAACGCGGGAATATTCGCCGTCGCCGCCGTCAATGAGCATAGTGCCGCCGTCGGGAAGTTCGACCAGATAGCTGTCGCCGAAGCCCACGTCGAGGCAGGTTATCCTCAGTTCGCCCGCCGTCCGCTCCTCTCTGAATACGAGATATGCCGACAGATACCTGACGGGTATGAACAGATTGGCGATTATGGCGGAGAGGCAGGCGGCAACGACGACCGCCGCGGCGACTATCGCCGCTATCTTTCCCGCTTTTATGCGTTTTTTATTCTTGCTCATCTCTGTAACTTACACTTATGTGTTATTTATGTACAATAATACATTATAATTATACATTAGAGCGCCCCGTTTGTAAATAAAAAAACGGGCGGTTTACAGATAAAACCGCCCGCAAATATATGCAATCGTGCTTTGAAGCCGTCAGTTGGGAATAGTCTTTTCGTCGAGGTATTCTATCGTCACGTTCTTCACGCCGTGGAACACCTTTTTGGGACGAAGTTGGGGCATGAGCGCCTTGGGAAGCGTGGCAAGGTGCAGGCTGTCGCAGCCCGTGAACGCCTGCCTGCCTACGGTGTGGACGCTGGCGGGGAAGTCGAACGCTATGAGCGAGCGGCAGTTGAAGAACGCCACCTCGCCGACGACTTCCAGCCCCGCGGGGAAGTTGATTTCGCGCAGTTCGTAACATTCGGCAAACGCCCAGTCGCCTATCTCTTTGAGGCCGTCGGGCAGCGATACCTTTACGAGGCTTTCGCAGTGCGCGAACGCACCCTCCTGCAATACCTCCACCGACGAGGGTACGATTACCTTTTCGAGCGAGGTGCAGAAGTCGAACGCCCTGCGGCTTATGACCTTGACGCCGTAGGGAAGGCTGAGCTTTTTAGCGCCGCTGCAGGCGTGGAAGGCGTTTGCGCCGATAAACTTTACGCTTGCGGGAATGTTGATTTCTTCGAGAGACTGACATTCCGCAAAGGCGGAATCTTCAATTACTTCGAGCGAGGGCGGCAGGTCTATGCCGACGAGCTTGTCGCACCACGAAAATGCGCCCTTGCCGATTGATTTAAGCCCCGAGGGCAGTCTGACCGCCGTAACGCCGCTGTTGGAAAAGGCATTTTCGGCGATATACACTATGTGCGAGGGCACTTCGGTCTGCTTTTCCGCGCCGATATAGCGTATTACAGTGTCGCCGTCGATGAGATAGTTGCGCTCGTTGATAAGCTCCCTGCGCTGCTCGTCGCTAAGTCCGTCGGCGGAGCGTTCGGGCGGCACTATTGCTTCTTTTTTCTCGTCGAGCGACGGCTCGTACTCCGCGCCGACAAATCCGTCGTCGAGGTTATTGAGGAAGTGTTCGCCCTCCTCCGTACCCAGTATGCGTCTGTCGGGGGCGGAGTTAATCTCCGACTGCTTAGAGCCTGATGAGACATATTCTTCCTCCGTCTGAAAGACGTCGGAATAGTCGGCGTCCTCCGCCTCCGTACCGCTCTGGGAAGTGAAGAAGCGGAAGAAAATCTTGCCGGCGTCGTCGAATACGTTATTGCCCTTTGCCCTTAAAAACAGCCTGCCGGGCAGGACCGCCTGCACGAGATTATCACAGCCGTAGAACGCGCCCTTGCCGATTGATTCTAGGCGGGAGGGCATGATTATGGTTTTGAGCGTCTTACAGTTATGGAAAGCGTATGGCGCGATGCGCCTTATGTAGACGGGAAGATTAAGTTCTTCCGCGCTGCCTTCATACTTTATTACCGTTCCGCCCTCTGTGTACAGTCCTTCTATGTTGTTTCGCATAATGTACCCCGCAAAATCTTTGTCAATAATTATACCATAAGATTGCGGCAATGTAAAGATTTAATAGATAAAAACTCCCCGCGAAATTGCGGGGAGCTGAAATTAAAGGCTTTCGTGAATGGTACGGCTTATAACGTCGTCCTGCTGTTCTTTGGTGAGCTTGTTGAAGTTTACGGCATAGCCCGATACCCTTATGGTGAGCTGAGGGTATTTTTCGGGATGAGCCTGCGCGTCCAGCAGCGTTTCGCGGCTGAATACGTTTACGTTGAGATGATGTCCGCCGTCCGCAACATACGCGTCCAGCATATTAACAAGATTATCTGCCCTTGACATAATTCATTTCTCCTTATTTTTTTATATACACAAAAGTAGTTCAAACAGTAATTACAAGTTTTCACCTGCTTCCTTAAATAATTTACGGAAAAAGCAAAAATCACACTTTTTGCTTTTTCACAGCATTTGTTGCTACCGCAACCTGAGCGGAGGGAATGCCCTCAATTCAGTAATATGAGAGCCCTTATGATTGAGGGCAGGGAGGCAGCGCCTCCCCAACCTCGTCAATTTTGTCGCTGTCACCAAGCGACAAAATTACGAAACAGTCTAGTCTTCCTTCCCCAACGACGCAGGCGTTACCGAGAAGGTGTTGGAGATGCCGTCCCTCGAATATTCGTAGGGCAGCTTTGCAACCGATTCGAGCGAGGCGAGTGCGCCGCTCTTATCCCTGCCGTGCATGGGGTTTGCGCCGGGCGCGAGGGGCTGTCCCGCCCTTCTGCCGTCGGGCGTGTTGCCCGTCTTTTTGCCGTAGACGACATTGGAAGTTATCGTCAGTATGGACATGGTAGGCACGCTTTCGCGGTAGGTATAGTGGCTCTTAATCTTGTTCATGAAGGTCTTGACCAGCCAGACGGCTATGTCGTCCGCGCGGTCGTCGTTGTTGCCGTACTGGGGATATTCGCCCTCGGTTCTGAAATCTACGACCAACCCTTCCTCATTGCGGATGGGATATACCTTGGCGTACTTAATCGCCGAGAGCGAGTCTACCGCGCACGAAAGCCCCGCAATGCCCGTGGCGAAGAAGCGGCGCACGTTGGTATCGTGCAGAGCCATTTCGAGCGCCTCGTAAGAGTACTTGTCGTGCATATAGTGTATCAGGTTGAGCGTATTGACGTACAGCTTTGCCAGCCAGTCCATCATCTGTTCGTACTTGACGATTATGTCGTCATAGTCGAGCGGGCCGTCGCCCGTGACGGGCGCGTACATGGGCGAAACCTGCAGGGGCTTGCCCGTCTTTCTGTCCTTGGCAAGCTCGTCCTTGCCGCCGTTGATGGCGTACAGCAGGCACTTTGCGAGGTTTGCCCTCGCGCCGAAGAACTGCATATCCTTGCCGACGCGCATACAGCTGACGCAGCAGGCTATGCAATAGTCGTCGCCCATTTCGGGGCGCATTATGTCGTCGCTTTCGTACTGTATGGCGGAAGTTGCTATCGAGGTCTCCGCGCAGAACTTCTTGAAGCCCGCAGGGAGATTTTTCGACCACAGCACGGTGAGGTTGGGCTCGGGTGCGGGGCCGAGGTTTTTGAGCGTGTGAAGTATTCTGAACGACGACTTGGTGACGAGCGTTCTGCCGTCGACGCCCATGCCGCCTATGCTCTCGGTAACCCACGTGGGATCGCCCGAGAACAGTTCGTTATACTCCTTAATTCTCATGAACTTGACAATTCTGAGCTTCATTACGAACTGGTCGATGAGCTCCTGCGCGGCGCTCTCGTCGAGTATTCCGCGCTCTATATCCCTCTGAATGTATATGTCGAGGAAGGTGGAATTTCTGCCTATCGACATTGCCGCGCCGTTCTGGTCCTTGACCGCGCCGAGATAGCCGAAGTACAGCGCCTGAATAGCCTCCTGCGCGGTGGTTGCGGGCTGAGAGATGTCCTTGCCGTAGATTTCGGCGAGCTTTTTGAGCGCTTCGAGGGCGCGGATCTGCTCGGACAGTTCTTCCCTGTCGCGCACCCTGTCGGGCGTCATGTCGCCGTCTATGAGATCTTTATCCTTCTTCTTCTGCGCGATGAGATAGTCGACGCCGTAGAGCGCAACCCTGCGGTAGTCGCCGACTATTCTGCCCCTGCCGTAGGTGTCGGGCAGTCCCGTCAGAATGTGCGCGGTGCGCGCCCTGCGCATTTCGGGCGTATATGCGTCATACACGCCGTCGTTGTGCGTCTTGCGGTATTTGGTGAATATCTCCTTTACCGAGGGATCGAGCTCGTAGCCGTACATATTGAGCGCCTGCTCTGCCATCTTTATGCCGCCGAAGGGCTGCAGAGAGCGCTTGAAGGGCTCGTCCGTCTGCAAGCCGACTATCTTTTCGAGCTCCTTGTCGATATAGCCCGCGCCGTGGCTGGTCAGCGTGGAGACGATTTTGGTGTCTGCTTTGAGTACGCCGCCCGCCTCGCGCTCCTTGGCGGAAAGCTCCATGATCTCCGACCACAGTTTTTTCGTCGCCTCGGTGGGGCCTGCGAGGAACGAACCGTCGCCCTCGTAAGGGGTGTAGTTGCGCTGAATGAAATCGCGGACGTTTACTTCGTCGTCGCTCCATTTGCCGGGGTTAAATCCCTCCCACTGTTTATAGAACATCTGTAATTCTCCTCAAATTAGATACTTTTTTCTGTATGGTAAGCCGCGCGGCTTTGCCGCCGCGTGGCGTCAGTTTGCGTCTTTTTTATAATCCTCGGTCTTGGCTTCCAGCCAGATTTCGAGTATTTCAGGCGGCTGATAGCCCGAAAAGCGGGCAAATTCCCTGCCGCCGTCGGCAAGTATTACCGTCGGAACGCGCGTTATCGAATATTCTTCGGCAAGTTTGCCGTCGTCCTCGGCGTTCACCCTTATGAACTTATAGCCGAAGCGGGGCGCAAGCGCGCTGAGAACGGGCATTACGGCGTGACAGCTCGCGCAGGAGTCGCCGTAAAACTCTATCATGCACATTCCCTCAAAATTTGCGCTCATTGAATAACCCCCAGAATTTTTTTTGCGTTGAGCACCCGCTCTGCCGAGGGCGGCTGAACGCCGTCGAGCGGATAGGGTATGCCGAGAGAGGCATACTTGACGACGCCCATGGTGTGATAGGGCAGAACCTCTACCTTTCTGACCGTTTTAAGCGTCTTTATGAACGAGGCGAGGTCGGTAAGATACTTATCGTCGTCGGTTATGCCGGGGACGAGCACGTGCCTAATCCACATATCCTTGCCCATATCCGAGAGATAGCGGGCAAAGGCGAGTATATTGTCGTTGGGACGCCCCGTCAGCTCCCTGTGGCGTTCGCCGTCGATGTGCTTTATGTCGAGCAGAACGAGGTCGGTGACAGCCAAAAGCGCGTCGAATTTATGTACGTCGTTACAGTCGAACATAGCGCCCGAAGTGTCGAGCGCGGTAGAAACGCCTGCCGCCTTTATGCGGCTGAAAAGTTCGGTCACAAACCCCGCCTGAGCCATGGGTTCGCCGCCAGAGACGGTTATGCCCCCGCCGCCCGTAAAGTAGTTCTTGTAGCGGAGCGCGTTTTTAGCGACTTCTTCGGCGGTATATTTTTTTGCCGTGCCGAACGTCCAGGTGTCGGGGTTGTGGCAGTACTTACAGCGCATGGGGCAGCCCTGCACGAATACGACGAAGCGTATGCCGGGCCCGTCGACCGTGCCGAATGATTCAAACGAATGAATATATCCTTCCACGAGCGCCTCCGCATAAAATAAGGGCAAACTACCGCAAGCGCGATACTTTTGCCCAGACGAACGACTTTGCATAAAGTGTGCCGCTCCACGCGGTTATTCCGCTAATATCGTCAGTTACGGCACACCCCTTTCACCTACAACGCGATTATAGCATATACACCCGACATTGTCAACACCTTATTACAAAATATTGCTATTTATTTTTTGACTAAACACAATATATTGTATTTTGCCAGAATTTTACAACTATATGAAAGAATAGATAAGTCCGACCGCTACGCCCGAAAATACGCCGAACACGATTATCGCGCCCGCCACGGTGAACATCTTTGCCGCCATGCCGTAGATATAGCCTTCGGTCTTGAATTCTATTGCGGGCGAGGCGACGGAATTGGCAAAACCCGTAATGGGCACGATTGAGCCCGCGCCCGCGTGGCGGCCTATTCGGTCATATACGCCCAGCCCCGTCAGAAGGCAGCCGATGAAGATGAGTATTGCCGACACCGTGCCCGACAGCATATCGCCCGACAGCCCCGCGTATTCGAGCATGAACCTGAAAAACTGACCTATCGCGCAGATGAATCCGCCCACGCCGAACGCCGCCGCGCAGTTTCTGAGGTGCTTCGTGGGGGGATCGTGCCGCTTTACGTATTCGAGATAGTTGGCGTTATAGTTCTCCCTGTGTTTGCCTGTCATTTTTAATCCTCTCCCCCTTTGCGCCGCGGACGAGCGTTTCGCGCTCGTCGCGGCGCGTAAGATCTATTTCCTTTCTCATTGGCGGAACACCCTCTCGTCGAGATAGAGCGTCAGCCTTTCGGGCATTACCCGCGAGGCTATGCGCTTTGCCGTGTTCATCGCTCCGCAGGCGCGGACTATCGGCGGGCGCTCGCTTATGAGCAGTTTATATATCTCCTCCGCCACGCGCGAGGGCTTCATTCCGCTCTGTTCCATATTGGCGAGCGCAGCGACAGCGCGGTTGACGTTCTTATAATAACTGCCGTTCTCGTCGGCGTTATAGACCTTGCGCTTGAAGGAAAAATTAGTCGCCGTTCCGCCCGGCAGCAGCGCGGTGACGTGTATGCGGTAGGCGTTGAGTTCGACGTTTGCCTCCCGCGCGAGCATGCAGAGCGCCGCCTTGGAAGCCGAATAGAACGCGTCGAAGACTATCGGCACGTCGCCGCCGAGCGAGCCGACGAGCACTATTTTGCCGCCCTCCTTCTTCATAAAAGGTATTGCCGCCTGCATTGCCCGAAGCGCGCCGAAGAAGTTGACCTCAAAGAGATATTTATAGTCGCTCTCCCGCGCGTGTTCGATGGGCGCGGCCATGGAATAGCCCGCGCTGTAAACGAGCGCGTCCAGCCCGTAGCGCGAGGCGGAAGTTCTGAGGGCGTCAGCCGCCTCGCTGCCCGCGGCGACGTCGGCGCAGAGATTTACAACCTTTGCGTTATCGCACGCGGTGCGCGATATGTTTGTCACCGCCCAGCCCCTGTTGACGAGGCGGACGCAGGTTTCGTAGCCTATACCCGAACTGCCCCCTATCACCGCGGCGGCGGGGCGAAGTTTCTGCTTTTTCTCCTTGTTTTCCATACAATTAGCATAACCGCCGCGACGAAAATTATTCAGCCGAAGGCAATGTCGAGTATCATCATGAGCGCAAAGCCTAAAACTATGCCCGAGGTCGCCTTTATCTTGCTGACGGCAAAGCTTTCAGGCACGAGTTCGGCGCAGACGACGGCAATCATCGCGCCCGAGGAAAAGGCGAGCGCAAAGGGCAATATGCCGTCGGTCACGGTCACGGCGAGCGCGCCGATTACGCCTGCGGCAATCTCCACCGCGCCAGAGAGCTGACCGATGAAAAAGCTTTTGAAGCGCGACATTCCGTTTGCCCGCAAGGGGAATGCGACGCACATTCCCTCGGGGAAGTTCTGTATGCCGATGCCGAGGGCGAGCATTACCGCAGCGGTGAGCCCCGTCTGCCCGCCCGCCGCCAACGCGCCGAACGCCACGCCGACGGCAAGCCCCTCGGGTATGTTGTGCACGGTTACGGCGACGCACATAACCGCCGACGAGCGGCGCTTTTTGTCGGCATACCTCGTCGCCGCGCCCATTATGAGATCGGTAATAACTATTACTAAGCCGCCCGCGATAAAGCCCGAGGTAAGCACGATATACGCGCTGTCGCCGCCCCGTTCGAGGGCGGGCAGAAGCAGCGAGAAAAAGGACGAGGCGAGCATTATTCCCCCCGCGCCCGCAGTCATGAGGCAGAAAGAGGTTCTGCCGACCTTTTTACAGAAAAAGACGAGCGCCGCGCCCGCCGCCGTCATCGCCCACGTAAAGAGCGTTGCGACGAGCGCCTGCACCCACCCGTCGAGATTTGTCAACCATTCCAAAACAAGTCATCTCCCGTAAGACAGTATTTTTTATAGTCTATGCCGCACGGGAGCAAATTGGTGCGCGGCTTTGGTCGGGCGTTTTGCAGATTGGCAGGGTTGCGACAGACGGTCGAGAAAGGTTTGCGGCATATTGCGGACGGTTGGCGCGGCAGGACGCGGGCGACGGGTGAATTAAACGGAGAAAAAGCAAAAGGGCGGCGCGCCAGATTTTTGGCGCGCCGCCCCGAAAATATGCCTGTATTATATGGCGATATTAAAAAATATGCCCGTTTTCAGATTGCCATGCTGATTAAAATTACAGCGTCGAAAGCGTTTCGACGAGGTCGCCGACCGTCTTGATGGACGCGACTTTGTCGTCGGGAATGGTCTTGCCCGTGTTATCCTCGAGCTGCATGAGAAGTTCTACGACGTCGAGCGAGTCTGCGCCGAGGTCCTCTACTATTCTGCTTTCAAGGGTGATCTTGGACTGGGGTATGCCGAGCTGTTCGGAAAGTATCTTTGCAATTTCTTCCAACATATTTAATATATCTCCTATCGGTTATATTTTGATTTTATATCAATTATGCCAATCTGTCAAGTGTTTTTTTGTTTTGCCGCCCTGCCGAGCTGTTTAATAGACAGACCGATGCGCTGTTTCTTGACGTCGAGATTGATTATTACCGCCTTGACGCGCTGACCGACTTTGAGTACGTCCGAGGGGTGCTTGATATATTTGTCGGTTATTTCCGAAATATGCACGAGCCCGTCCTGATGCACGCCTATATCTATGAACGCGCCGAAGTCTATTACGTTGCGCACCGAGCCCTCTACCACCATTCCGACGGAGAGGTCTTCAATGCTCATTATATCCCTTCTGAGCACGGGTGCGGGCAGGCTGTCCCTTATGTCCCTGCCCGGCTTTACGAGTTCGGTGACTACGTCGGAGAGCGTTGCTTTGTCGAGCCCCGTATATTCCGCCGCCTTTTCCGCGCCGAACGCCTTTACCTTTTCGGGCAGGTCAGAAAGTCCGCCGTTTCTGACGTCCTCGTCTGTGTAGCCGAAAAGCTGTAAAAGCTTTTCCGCCTTGTCATAGCTTTCGGGGTGAACCGCCGTATTGTCGAGTATGTTGTCGCCGTCGGTTATGCGCAGGAAGCCCGCGCACTGTTCGTAAGCCTTTGCGCCGAGTTTAGGCACTTTCAGAAGCTGCGAACGGCGCTTGAATTTGCCGTTTTCCTCGCGGTAAGCGACGATATTCTTGGCGACGCCCGCATTGAGCCCCGCGACGAATTTGAGAAGATATGCGCTTGCCGTGTTAAGGTCTACGCCGACGCTGTTGACGCAGTCTTCGAGTACGCCGCCCAGCACCGCGTCAAGGCGCTTTTTGTCCATATCATGCTGATACTGCCCCACGCCTATCGACTTGGGATCTATCTTGATGAGCTCTGCGAGGGGATCCTGCAGGCGGCGGGCAATGGATATTGCCGAACGCTTGGTGAGGTCGAGGTCGGGGAACTCCTCAACGGCGAGCGGACTTGCAGAATATACGCTTGCGCCCGCTTCGTTGACTACGGCATAGCTTACGGGGCGGTCGAGTTCTTTCAGGAGCTCGGCGACGAATATTTCCGTCTCCTTGCCTGCCGTGCCGTTGCCTATCGAGATGACGTCGACTTTGTGCTTTCTGACGAGCTCTTTGATTATCTTCTTGCTCTCCTCCTGACGGGCTTCGGGAATGAGAAAGATGACGGACGTGTCGAGCACTTTGCCCGTCTCGTCGACGACGGCGACTTTGCAGCCCGTGCGGTAGCCGGGATCGAGCCCGAGCGTCACCTTGCCCTTTACGGGCGGTTGCAGGAGAAGCGGACGGAGATTGACCTCGAACATCCTTATTGCCTGCTCGCTCGCCCTGTCGGTGAGTATGGAGCGCACTTCTCTCTCGACAGACGGCTCTATAAGCCTGTCATAGCCGTCCGAAGCCGCCTCCTTTATGAGGTCGGCACACGCGCCCTTGGTGGTGACGTATTTGACGGCGCATACCCTCTTGGCAAGGTCCGCGTCGAAGGCTATCTTTACTTTGAGACACTCCTCCTTTTCGCCGCGGTTGATGGCAAGTATGCGGTGATCCTTGATTTCGGAGACGAGCTCGGAATAATCGGCATACATATCGTAAGTGCCCTTGCCGTCGTCTTTCGCGAGCTTGACCTGAATTTCGCCGTGATTTTCCATGAGCGTGCGGAGCTTCTTCCTGAGTTCGGCATTGTCCGAAATGATTTCGGCGATTATGTCCTTCGCGCCGTCTATCGCGTCCTTGGAGGTCGCAACGCCCAGCTCCTCATTTATGTATTTTTCCGCCTCGGCGTAGGGATCGCCCTCCTGCGCGAGTATGAAATCGGCAAGCGGCTGTAAGCCCTTGGCGATCGCCACGGAAGCCCTAGTCTTTTTCTTCTGCTTGAAGGGACGGTATACGTCCTCAATCTCTGTCATCGTGCGGCAGGCGTCTATCGCCGACTGTATCTCGTCGGTCATCTTGCCCTGTTCGGTTATCGCCGCGGCAACCTCGCCCTTGCGCTTTTCGAGGTTTTTGAGGTATTCGTACCTGTCCGAAAAATGCCTTAATACCTGGTCGTCAATGCCGCCCGTCATCTCCTTTCTGTATCTGGCGATGAAGGGAATTGTGTTGCCCTCGTCGAGCAGCTTTACGACGTTCTGCGCGTGTTCAGGTTTAAGTCCGAATTCTTCTGTGAGTTGATTTACTATTTCCATATCCTTATCTCTTTAAACTCTTTAAATAGTTTTTTTGGTCATTGTCGAGACGGTAACTTTCCGTCGATTTGCGTATTGCCATATTGTGCGTAGCCGCGTCGAGCGTTCCTCTTTTCAGAAAGAAAACGCCCCTTTCAAAGCGCTTTACGATCACCTCGCATATAAGCCACGCGACGGCCGTCCGCACGTAGTACTTCGAGCAGTCTGCCCGAGCCGTACACCCGAATATATAGTCGATATATTCGTCCACGACATAGAATGAAAGCAGCGAAGTGAGGGCGAAACGCTGATAATATTCCCGACCGTCCGACAACAAATTGTCTATGTAAGGTCTGAAATCTTCTCTGTTTTTCTTAATGCAGAGCGGCTTGAACATATCGCACAGCGCCCAGTTATCTATAAGCGGCAGACAGCGGGGAAGATATTTCAAAAATTCTTCATAGCTGAGCATTGCCGCCGCGGCGAGTTTTATGAACTTTACCTCGTACCTGTCGTCGTCGAGGCAAAAGAGCTCCTCAATGCGGGGAGCGTATTTCTTTGCGAGCGAGCGGAGCGCGGGCGTGCGCACGCCGATTAGCTGACTTTTATCGCACTTTATGAGCACGGAATGAAACGCCGCATAGCCGTCGTCGCGATGACTTTCAAGATCTGCCGAAAGCTCGTCCGAGAGCTTCATACCACTTCTCTTCCTTGGGATTTGTATTGGCGGGGCTTGTGGAGGGGAGCGAGTATGCGGGAATAGCTATATCGCCGCAATAGCGCCTGTAAAGCTCCGTCGCCTTGCCGCCGTTTAAAAGTATAACCTCAATCGGACAATTTTGCAATACCTCTTGAAGATTTACCACCTTAAAATTTTTGATAGACGCGTCGGCAGAGCCCTCTATCGTACAGCTTTCGACCATATCCCAGAGCGCGATTTTGTGCGCAAAGAGAAATTTTTTCTTTTGCTCCACCGTCTCCGGCAGGCTTTCGCCGAAGAACGAGGAGAGTATTTTCCAGAAGCTGTTTTGTCTGTTGCCGTAATAAAAATTCTGCTGTCTGCTCTTAACCGACGGAAAACTGCCGAGAATGAGCACTCGGCTGTCGGGCGAATAGCAGGGCGCGAACGCCTGCGCGAATTCGGTCATACGAGCGGCGCGTCGACGTTGCCGACGAGCGCGGTCGCCCTGTACCTGTCGTCGAAGTTGTACTCTATCGCCTCGTACACGTCAGAAAGCGTGACGGCGGTTATGTCGGCTATGCGCTTTTCAAAGTCGTAAATATTGCCCGAATATATGAGCTCCTTGCCGTATAGAAGCATCTGCGAGCTCGTGCTCTCCTGCGCGAATACCGACGACGAGAGAAGCTGCTCCTTGCCGCGTAGGAACTCCTCCTCGGAGAGATTTTTCTTGCGCATTTCCTCAATGCAGCCGTATATCGCCTCTGCCGAGCGCTTATAGTCGGCGGCGTTTACGCCCGCATATATGACGAGCGAACCCGACTTTTCAAACATCGACATATAGGAATATACCGTATAGGCAAGCCCCATCTCCTCCCTCACGCGCTTGAAAAGGCGGGAGGACATACTGCCGCCGAATACGGCGTTCATTATGCTCGTCGCGTCGGACAGCCGCTCGTACCGCTTCATCGAGGGATATGCGATGGCGATATGAATCTGCTCTATGTCCTTCTTTCTGAAAAGGTTGTCCGATTTGAGCCTGACGGACATATCCACGGGCTTTTTAGTCGTCTTTTTAAGCCCGCCGAAATACTGTTCGACAAGTTTTTCGGCGAGCTCTACGGAGATATTGCCCGCCATTGAGATTATTATATTGTCGGTCGTGTACCTGTCGGCGAGATAGGCGTCGACGTCGGACTTGGTAAAGCCCCTTACGTTCTCCTTGGTGCCGAGAATGTTTCTGCCGTAGTTCTCCTCGCCGAAGAATGCGCGGGAGAGAAGGTCGAGACATAGGTCGTCGGGGGTATCCTCGTTCATGCTGATCTCCTCGACTATTACCCCCTTTTCCTTGACCATCTCATCTTCGGGGAAGACGCTGTTTAAAAAGAGGTCGGAGAGTATTTCAAACGCCTCCGCCGCGTGGCTGGAAGTCGATTTTGCGTAGTAGCAGGTCATATCCTTGCCCGTAAAGGCGTTGACCTGTGCGCCGATTGCGTCCATTGCGTCCGAAATCTGGAACGCGGTGCGCTTTTTCGTGCCCTTGAACATCATGTGCTCGATAAAGTGCGAAATGCCGTCCTGCGCCGCCGTCTCCGCCGATGCGCCCGTGCCGACGATTATGCCCATGGTGACGGAGAGAAGCCCCGTCATCTGCTTTACGATTAGTCTGATGCCGTTGTCAAGCTGTTTAAAGTGAACCATTATTCTCCTAAATTGTAAGATACCGTTACCGCGGAATAGCCGCTTTGTCTTACGCAGTTTAATATTTGAGGCAGAGCGCTTACCGTGACATCCTTGGGATGCATGAGTATGAACTCCCCGTTTTCAAGATTTTTTGTCGCCCGCTTTATGATGAGCGCCGTGTCGCTGTCGCGCCAGTCTATGGTGTCGCGGCTCCACATTATTACTTTAAGCCCGAGCGCGTCGCACGCCGTAAGCGTCGCCTCGCAGTATGCGCCCGACGGCGGCGCAAAGAGCGTCGCCTTACCGCCGAGCACGGCGTTTATAAGCTTTACGCTCACCGAAATTTCTTCGATATTCTGGGCATAGCTGAGTTTGTCGTGATCTCTGTGGAAATACCCGTGCGAGCCGACTTCGTGCCCGCGCGAAGCAATATCCCTCAGACAGTCGACGTTGTCGTCCGCCCACGAGCCGCCGACGAAAAAGGTCGCCTTTGCGCCGTACTCGTCGAGAATGTCGAGTATTTTATAGACGTTCGCCGTGTTCTCGTAGACGTTGAACATAAGGCTTACGCCCTTGGGCTGCGGCGAGCGGTAAAAGAGGTTTTCCCCGTCCGAAGATACGGTCGCCGCTCCCCCGCCGACAAAACCGACGGCGGCGGTTGCGACTATGATGAAACAGAGTGCGATGTTTACTATAACAGAAATAACTTTATTTTTCAATAGTTTGCCCCTAAATATAATAGTTATTTATATTGTATTTAGCAGGTTTAACTATTTTGACTATTTCCGCCCAAAATCGGAAAGGTTATTTGAGGGTGACGATGGTCACGCCTTTTTTTACACGATGAAACAAATTGACAGGCGAGATTGATTATTTAAGAGTGACGATGGTCACGCCTATTTCCCCCTCGCCGTATCTGCCCGAGCGGAATTCCTTGACGTGCCGCATTTTGCGGAGGCGTTCGGCAATTGCCGTCCTCAGCCTGCCCGTGCCCGCGCCGTGAATTATCTTGACCGTTTCGAGGTTGTCCATGACCGCCTTGTCGATGAAATTTTCAACCTCGGCGAGCGCCTCCTCGACGTTCATTCCGATGACGTTTATCTCAAACTGCGGCTGGGAGGGCGTGAACTTTCTTACCACCTTGACGTTTTCCTTGGGCGGCTTTTTCCTTGCGGGCGCGTCGGGAATAATCTGAAGATTGGCTATGCCCGTCCGCATCCTTATGCTGCCCATGGCTATCTCCGCCTCGCCCTTTCTGGGGTTGAACGACAGCACTTCGCCCTGACTGTCCGCCGATTTGACATAGACGCGCCGTCCGGGCTTCATATCCTCGGGGGTTGCGTCTTTGAAGTTGACTATCTGCGTTACGCCCGCTTCGTCGTCGTAAGCCTCGTCGCCTATGCGGTTTCTGAGCGTGCGCGCCTTTATGAGGTCGCTCTCGCTTATCTCGCTCTGGCGGAATATGCCCTCGAGCTCGTCGAGCAGCTCCTCCGCCCTGTGCGTGCGCTCGTTGATTATGCGCCTGCTTTCGGCGCGGGCGGTAAGCCCCAGTTTTTCGCGCTCCTTGTTTAGCTTGTCGACGAGCGCGTTTGCCTCGGCAATCTTCTCGTCGAGCTGCCGCTGTTTTTCGAGATTTTCGTCGAGCGCAGTCTGAGCCTCGACGCGGATTTCTTCGGCTTTTCTTATTATGTTCTCATAGTTTCTGCCGCCCTCCGAAAGGTAGGACGCCGCCCTGTCGAGTATTTCGTCGCTCATGCCCAATCTTCGGGAAATGGCAAGCGCGTTGCTCGCGCCGGGTGCGCCTATCTTAATGCTGTAAAGCGGTTTGAGCGTCGCCCTGTCGAACTCCATTGCGGCGTTTTCTATGCCGTCAAAGTTATACGCAAACTCTTTGAGGGCGGTGAAATGGGTGGTTACTATGCCTCTGCCGCCCGCCTCTATGAGGTGTTCGCAGATAGCGCGGGCGAGCGCCTGCCCCTCGTCGGGATTTGTGCCGCCGCCCAGCTCGTCTATGAGCACGAGGCTGTCGCCGTCGGCGCTGTTGCAGATTGAAATTACGTTGGTTATGTGACTGGAAAAGGTTGAAAGGCTCTCCTCTATGCTCTGGCTGTCGCCTATGTCGCAGAATATCTCCTTGAATGCGCAGACCGAGCTGCCCGAAGCCGCGGGAATGAATATGCCGCACTGCGCCATCAGACAGAAAAGCCCGACCATTTTGAGCGTGACCGTCTTGCCGCCCGTATTCGCGCCCGAGAGCAGCAGGAAATTATACTTGTCGCCGAGCGTGACAGAGACGGGCACGACTTTATCCTTATCTATGAGCGGGTGTCTGCCCTTGATTATGTCGATATATCCGCGCGTGTTGACCTTGGGCTGAACGCCCTTGACGGTGTAGGAATATTCCGCGCGGGCGTAGGCGCAGTCGAGCGTGCAGAGCGCTTCTTCGTCGGCGTCGAGGCGTGGCTGCATTGCGCCCACGCGCGACGAGAGCGACTTTAAAATGCGCTCGACTTCCTCCTTTTCGTCTATGCGCAGGGCGATGAGCTCGTTATTGAGGTTGAGCACGTACTCCGGCTCTATGAAGAAAGTTGCGCCCGACTGCGAGCGGTCGTGCACGAAGCCCTTTACCCTGCCCTTATATTCCGCCTTGACGGGCACGACGTAGCGGTCGTTCCTTATGGTGACTATGCCGTCCTGCAGGAACTGCGCGTCCTTGCCCGAGGCGTATTCGGCAAGCGTGCTTCTTATGCGCTCGTTGAGCGACTTTATCCTGCTCCTTATAGAAAAGAGCGCGTCGCTGGCGTAATCGCTCATCTCCTCAGGGGAGAGTATCTTTGAAGTAATGTCGTCTTCCAGACGGGGATCGAAAAAGATATTTGACGCGACGCGCGACAGCTCTGTAATCTCCTCGTCCTCTATGGAACTTATGCCCTCGTAAGCCGAACGCGCCGAGCGGAGCAGACAATTGACGTCGAGGAGCTCGCCCATAGACAGCGTGCTGCCCTTTGCCGCCCGCAGAATACAGCCGCCGACTTCGGGGAAATATTCTATCTTTCCCACGCCGTAGCGATAGAGAAGCTTATCCGCCTCTGCGCACTCTTTGAGGCGGCATCTCACCTCGTCGAGGTCGGACGACGGCTGCAACGAGGTAAGGACGCTGCGGCTTCTGTCGAGGACGGCGTACTCCGCACACGCGGCGAGTATCTTATTTAGTTCAAGTTTTTCAAGGCTCTTTGAATTCATAATCTTAAAGTACGGGCGACTGGCTGTGCCCCTTTGTATAATTTATGAGGTAATTGCGGAGCGACGGCGAACGCTGCGCCTCGGCGGAGGCCTCCGCCGCGCTGTCGAGGCAGGTAAAGTCGTACAGTCTGCCCGAAACGTCGTTGTCGCTGACGAGGTCCGCGCAGTTGTATATCTCGAAACGGCAATCGCCGAAGGAGTATCTGCGCAGGGTGAACTTTCGCCCCGCCTCGTCGGTCAGCGCGTAGAACGCGCGTCTGTCGCAGGACGGACAGCTCTTGCCGAACGGGCAGTAGATGAGATCCATAAGCTTTATCCCGCCAGCCGTCAGAATGAATGTATTTCCGCCCGAGATAAGCTGCTGCTCGCGGAGCGTAAGCTCTTTGGAGAGGGCGATATAGTCCGCGCCCGAAAGGGCGACGCCGACCGAGTTGGAAATGTTTGCGCCCGTGCCCAAAAACAGCTTTTTATTGAGCTCTCTTGCGAGCATAATCGCGTAATTGCCCCCGCAATATATGCCGTCGAACGCACTTATGGCGGGTTTGAGCCGCCCTATCTCCTCCCCCTTTAAAAAGGGCGGAAGATAGAGAAATTTCTCGCCCGAAAAGGTCGTTTTATACGCGGCGGAAAGCGAGGAATAGTCGTCGGGTTTAAGTACGCCGATATCCGCCGTCACGCCGTCGAGGTTGCGGGCGATTACGCAGGTTTTATCGTTCTTTTTGCCGACCTTCGCCCCCTCCCAACGGGGAACTTCGGCTATCTTTTCGGCAAGGTTTTTGCGGCTTTGCGTGAAATATTCCCTGTAAACCCTTCTTCTGAACTCGTTGAGGAGCGAGGCGGGAATGAACGCCCCCTCCTCCGTATCCGCAGAAACCGAATTGAACGCAAAGGGATATGCGTCCTTTTTGGAGAATACGCGAAGCACGTCGTCCGACGTCGTCGGGCGGTTCTCGGCGCGCTGTACGGTGAAGTCGGAGAGGTATTCCCTGCCGTCTATTATAACCGATACGGGGCGGGATATGCGCGATGTAATGCTTATATCTATGCGCTTTTCGCGCTTTGCCGAAACAAGCTCTGCGTTTAGCGACGCGTCGGTGGTTATGAATACCTTGTCGCCGTTTTTAAGCCTTATGCGCGAGGCGATATAAAAACAGTTCTTGCCGTCGGCAAGATATACCGCGCCCGCCACCTCTTTGCCGTCGCGGAGCACCTTGAAGCAGTCACCCTCGCCGAAGCGGGCGCGGCTGCCGACCGCATACCTGCCGTTTACGGGCGTGACCGTGCCGACGTATTCGCCGATATGCCCCTGCACGGACGGCGAGAGAAAGCTTTTATCCTGACCGAACGCCAGCCCCTTTGTGTAATTGCCGCGGTTATATGTGCGTTTGAGCGCGCTTAAATGCGCCTCCGTCGCCCTGCCCGAGAGCAGGTTTTTATAGTAGGTGACCGCCGCAGAGACGTACTCCGCACGGCGCATTCTGCCCTCGATTTTGAAGGAATATACGCCCGCCTTCCTGTACTTTTCTATGTTCTCGCCGACGCAGAGGTCGCTGGGCGAAAGACGGTAAGCCTGCCCCTCGAAGCCCTTGCGGTCTATGGAATACTGCTTGCGGCAGGGCTGTTTGCATCTGCCTCGGTTGCCGCTGTTGCCGCCCGCGAAGGACGAGAAATAGCACTGCCCCGAAAAGCAGGTGCAGAGCGCGCCCTGCACGAATACTTCCGTTTCGATAATCTTGGCTATCTCGGCGATGTCCGAAAAAGCCGTTTCGCGGGCGAGTATTACGCGGGAATAGCCCAGCTCTTTGGCGAGCCGCGCCCCGTAGGCGTTGCATACGCCCGCCTGCGTGGAGAGGTGCAGACAGAGCTGAGAACAGCATTTTTTGAGATATGCGCCGAGGAAAATATCCTGAATGATGAGCGCGTCCGCGCCGGCGTTGTGCGCCCTTATCGCGCTCTCGATGAACGCGGGTATTTCCTCCTCCTTTACGAGCGTATTCATGGCGACGTGCACCCTTACGCCGAAGAAGTGGGCATAGTCGATGAGTTTTTCAAGCTCGTCAAAGTCGAAGTTCTGCGCCGAGCTGCGGGCGGAAAAGCTTGTAAGCCCGAGATATATCGCGTCCGCGCCCCCATTTATGGCGGCGTAGGCACATTCCTTATTGCCCGCAGGGGCGAGTATTTCATTCATGGACGTAACCGAATTTTTCTATTACTTTCTTTACCGCGCCCTCGTCGTTGGTGACCGTGACGTAGTCGGCGCGGGCTTTAAGTTCTTCCTCGGCATTGCCGACGGCAACGCCCGTACCAGCAAGCTCTATCATGGTGAGGTCGTTGAGATTGTCGCCGATTGCAACCGTCTCGGAAAGGGGTATGTTGTAATATTCGGAGAGAAATCTGAGCGCCGTGCCCTTGGTTTCGCCCCTGGGCGACACCTCGACGAGCACGGAGGCGCTGCACGTTATCTCAAACCTGTCGCCGAACTTTTCAGCGAGCATATCAAAGAGCTTCTGCCTGTCCTCGGCATAGCACAGCGACGCGACTTTTACCGCCTTGACGCTGTTATCGCTGACGAACTGCGACAGCTTATTGTCCGAATGCGCGGCTTTGAGCCCCGTTATCTTTTCGTAGAGTTTCAGAAACTCGTCGTCTTCCTTCATGTCCGAATAAAAGCCGTAGGTCGTGTAGAGCTGCACGGTTGCGCCGACTTCTTCGAGCGCGGCGCAGATCTCCGCCGCGTCCTCGGGCGCAAGCCCCGCCTCGCGCAGCAGCCTGCCCGTGGCTATGTCGGCGATAGTCGAGCCCTGGCTGGCGACCGCCAGACCGCTAAGCCCCATCTCTTTGAGGCGCGGCAGCACCGAGGGCAATATTCTGCCCGTGCAGACGGCGAATATGCCGCCGAGCGAGCGATATTCCTCGATTGCCTTTATTACCGCCCCGCTTACTTTATTGTCAGAGTCGGCAAGCGTGCCGTCAAAATCTGAAACGATAAGTTTTTTGTTGAGTTTTTTCATAGTCCTTCATCAAAATATTTCTTTATTCTGCGGGCAAGCTCTATGCCTATGCCCTCTGCGGTGGCAAGCTCCTGTTCGCTCGCCTCCATTATGCTCGTTATATTGGAAAACTTAGCCATGAGCGACTTGGCTTTCTGCTCGCCCACGCCCTCTATCTCGCCGAGCAGACTTGCAAGGTTGCGCTTTGTGTGGATATTGCGGAAATAGGTTATGGCAAACCTGTGCGCCTCGTCCCTTATCCTCTGCACCATTCTCAGCGAATAGTCGCGGCGGGGTATGACTATGCCGTCGTCCGAATGAGTTGTGAATATCAGTTCGTCCTGCTTGGCTATGGATATGAGGTCGATATTCTGCGCCCCCAGCTCGTCAAATACCTGCTTTACCGCCGAAAGCTGCCCCTTGCCGCCGTCGATTACTATGAGGTCGGGGCGGGGGAAGCGCTCCTCCTCGTCCGTGCCGAGTTTTTTAAGCCTGCGGGTGAGCACCTCTTTGAGCGACGCGAAGTCGTCCGAGCCCTCCACCGTCTTTATCCTGAAACGGCGGTAGGAATTTTTGTCGGCTTCGCCGTCGATGAATACTACCATAGAGCCGACCTTGTCCACGCCCGACACGTTGGAGATGTCGTAGCACTCCATTCTGCGCGGATAGCGCGACAGCGAGAGCTGCTGCATGAGCCGCGTGCAGGCGTTTACCGTCATATCGTCCTTGTGCTTTATCCTGTCGACGGAGCGTTCGAGATAGTCGGCGGCGTTGTTTTTCGCCATTTCCAACAGTCCCGCCTTTGCGCCCTGCTTGGCGAGCGTGACCGTAACGCTCTTGCCGAGTTTATCTTTGAAAAACTCCTCCAAAAGCCCCTTTTCGCAGTAGCTTTCGGTGATGAGTTCGGGCGGGGGTTCGTGCGCGGCATAGTATTGGGTGATGAACGAAGTCACCGCGTCCGCGTCGTTTTCGTGCGCGTCGTCGAGCGCGAACGAGAAGCCGCCCTGCATTATGCCCTTGCGCGTGACGAGCACGCTGACCGCCGAATACAGCCCGTTTGTGGCGTAGGCGACGATATCCGCGTCTATGGGCTTGTTGATAGCCGTTATCCGCTTTGCCTCCAGCTTGGAGAGCATATTCATCTTGTTGCGGTAGTCGAGAGCAAGCTCGAACGCCTCGCTCTCGGCGGCGGCGACCATCTTCTTTCTCAGTTCCTCCGCCGCGCCCTTATAGTCGCCTTCGAGGAAGTCGAGCGCGCGTCTTACCCGCTCGGCATACTCCTCCTTGCTGACCTTATGCGCGCACGGCGCAAGACACCTGCCGATATGGTAATTGAGACACTCCCGCTTGGGTTTTGCGCCTATCGCCGTATGGCACAGCCGCACCTGAAAGAGCAGCTGGCAGGTTTCGAGTATGTCCTTGCAGTTAATTCCGCCCATGAACGGACCGAAATAGCGCCCGCCGTCCTTTTTTATCTTGCGGGTGACGTAAAAGCCGGGGAATTCGTCGCGCATATCCGCTTTTATGTACGGATATGTCTTGTCGTCTTTTAAGAGTATGTTGTACTTGGGTTTATACTTTTTGATCAGGTTGTTTTCGAGCGCGAGCGCGTCGATTTCCGTCGCCGTTATGATATAGTTAAAATCGGCAATGTTCTCGACCATCTGCGTGACTTTGAGCGGCTTCGGCGAGGAATGAAAGTACTGCCGCACTCTGTTTTTGAGCACGCGCGCCTTGCCGACGTAGATGACGTTGCCGTACTTGTCGAGCATTATATATACGCCCGGGTTGTCGGGCAGAAGGCTGAGTTTTTCCCTGATTATGTCCATATTGCACCGAGTTTGATTATAACACTTTATTTATATTTTTGCAAGCGGGAGCGACTACATTTGCCTTTGGCGCAGAATACCATTCATTTAAACGATATGCACCCCAAAAATTTGGAGTGCATATCGTCTCTAATACTTTTAATTAGTATATGATGAATAAAGTATAATTACTTTATGTTTCAATTATCCGAATAGCTTTGTACGTTTTAAACAAAATAAAATCTGAGGCACAATACTTTTTTCTTCTTCAATAGTTGAATCAATAATTTCCTTTGATCTCTCAACAAAAAGACGCCAAAAGCATTTTAACTGATCAGCTATATAATCACTTATATCAAGCAATTCGCCATCGTTTTTAGATTTGCCCCAATCTTTACAGACAATATATAGAATAGTATACCATTCAATCCTACCGCAAAGTTTTTTAAAAGCTGGTTTACCATTTATTTTTTCTTTATTACAAACCTGATCTATTAAAGAATAGTATATGGGGAATCGAATAAAAGTCTCTTTTACCCTACCTTGCCTCATATATTCATTCAATATAAGATTTACCTTGTCTTCAATATTAACGCCACCGGTATCAAACTGTTTGCCGTAAAGATAAATCATTTCAATACATAGAGCTGACGTATCGAAATGGCTCCCTGTTTCGGATTCCCAAAACATTTTCGTTTCCTTTATGTTTTTTAGTGCCAATATTGTAACAGCTTGCTTTAAGTTGTTCATATATACTTCTTTGCCTGACACAGATTTTTTGTGTTTTAGCCATTTAATATATATTGGATACAAACATATACAGATCCTTGCTGAAACCCATGGAGAATCATAAGGCTTCCAGATTTTATTCGCGGATTTATTATTAAATAATGTCCGCAAGATAAAATTTAACAATTCAATCCCTTCACCGTTTTTACTGACACTAACATAAGAATAAATTAATTTAACTAATAATCCACAAGTATAATTAAACTGTAATTCCTTTTTTAATTCTTCTTTATCACTCAACTCAGTATTATTAGTGAGCGACTGAGTTTCATCATACATATATTGTTCAGGAATTTGAGCTAAAAAATAATTTAATTGTTTGTCAATTTTTATAGGAGCATTACTCAGAAGGCTAATAACATAATCCTTCAAAGTATCATATTTAATAAACCCATATTCACATAAAAAGTATGTCGATGAAATTGATTTACGCCAAATTTCTAAATATTTTTCATCCACCTCACACAAAAACGAGTCAATTGTAGGCCATTCTTTAACCTCATTAATATGCTTCCTTATAATAATAAGCGGAAAATCATTTTTATAGATTTCATTACTATATATTACATCTTCTGGCAACATGTTTTGACAAGCAAAACAATCTATTAAAAACCTATAATCATACACATAAAAATCCCGAGGCATTTTTGTGTTAAATTTTGTGTTCTCGCTTAGATATATAGAAAATTTGCGTCTGCTTTCATTATCCGGAAGATCAGCAATTACTCTATATAAGGCTTTAAAATCCACTTTTAATATTTTTCCTTCTTTATCACATGGATAACTAGCAAAAATTGTTAGCGGATACATTATATGGTAATACAAATTATCTTCATTGATATCGTCACTTTCAGCCATATAATGTAACAAATTTTTAATTTGTTCTGCATTTATGGAATACGTGCTATATTTATAGATACTTTTTCCTAAGAAATAACCTCCGTCAATTAATAAATCCGCAACATTTTTAATAAACTTTGGTAATGATTGAGGCGCAATATTGCCAATAGATAAATCACCTATGATTATATTAAATTTTCTATCTTTTATAAATGAGTCCATCTCACACCAATCGCAATTTACATAATTTTCATTGCTTAAATCGATGTCTTGCAATTCTTTAGAGATTTCGTCATGATAAGGTTTACTGTAGTCTACGACAGTTACAGAGAAGTCTTGCTCTATTGCTAATTTTCTAAATTCAACAGTCGATCCCAAAATTAAGACATTTGGTTTATACGGACCTTCTTTGTTTTTCTTTACAAGTTCAAAATATCTGCGATATATATCTATCTCTGACTTTGAAGGTCGTGAAGGTGGTTTCATATTATGCCATGTCTTTGCACGCTCTTGATCCCAATCAACCAAGGTCTCATTTTTTATTGAAGCGTCATTATTCAATGGTATTTCAGAAACTATATTTGTTACATAGTATTTTAAACTTTCTTTGATCCAACCAATTAAATTTGATATATAATCGCCTTTCATTAAAAAAGCTTCCGTTCCAGAGAATAATGGATCTAAAAGATTTGCTTTTGCAAAATCCATATCGTCGCTAATTAGTAATTTTGCAGCAAAACCATTTGGCGCATTTTTATTAAAAACACTATCACGAAACGCTTTAATCTCGTTAAATAAATATTTGGTCTGGCCATTCTTATCTCTTTCAGCAATTTGACCACTTTTATTTATGGGGATATTTTTATTTACTACCAAAAGAAATAGCGGTGTTCGAGCAACTATTCGCGGAGTATCGCTAAAATTACCATAAGGCAAAGATTCTGGTTTAAAAAATGCCTTTATAACTCTGTCTTTATACAACACTTTTCCATTTATTTCATTATAGACTTGACGAGCTACTCCCTCGCTACCTGTTTTGTCATCACCATGGTAAGCTATAAAAACATCGTAAACTTCATCTGTATACATAAATTAATCCTTTTGCAAATTCTAAATAGCAAATAAATTATAACATCTGCATAAACAATTTGCAATATTGTACAACAAAAATACAAATCATATTATCAATTAAAACTAACTATTAAATTTGTTTTGATTTAAAGTTAATTCTTTTTTGTCAAAAATTTTTTTTATAGCTATAAAAAAAATAAGGACATCTAATATTATAGAATTTTTATCAATCAAAATAGAAGTTTTTATATAAAAGAGCGGGGGCTTTTGTGATATGCACCCCAAAAGTTGGACACTTTTGGAGGTGCATATTTTTATGTCAAGAGAAAAGAAATTTAACACAAAG
>CALVHL010000002.1 GCA_944327625.1 uncultured Clostridia bacterium | reverse complement strand
TGGTTGACCTCCTTTTGACAAAAAAAGGAGCCAACAAATCAACCATAAAGCCTAAGGCTGATTTATTGACTCCGAGCACGCCCGATCCGGCGAAAGGGTCGTGCAAGTTTTTATTTAATTGCCTGTATATCTTATCAGATTCAGTTCATTAAGTCAAGTGTTTCTCGCAGATAAAATATAGTGACCGAAATTAACTCTATTTAATCATTTTTGCTATAATTTGTACTTGTTTAAATACGATAATCATATTGACTTAATTTAAAAATCGTGTATAATAATATACGAGGTGACAGTATGAGCATTAAAATTATAGGAGAAAGATTGAGAACTCTGCGCGAGAGCGTAGGCAAAACACAGGCTTTTATAGCAAGCGAGATAGGAACAGTGGCTCAGTCTGCCATTTTTCGCTACGAAAATGGTCAGAGCGATGTACCGAACGCAATTTTGCTGTGGTATGCCGACTATTTTGACGTATCGCTCGACTACATTTTCGGGCGCACGGACAAGCCGCAGGGCAAACTATATGACTATAACCCCAAAGCCTTCGATGACGAGAAGATGCAGCAGTTTGTAGAGATGTGTTTTGACCCCAAATCCCCCGCCAACGCCAAACTCAAAGAAGCCGTGCTTAAACTCTTACGGGAGGAACAGAAATAATGAGAGCCGTTATCTACGCCCGCTATTCTTCTGATAATCAGACGGAAGCGTCTATTGAGGGACAACTTCGCGAATGTATGGAGTACGCGACATACAACGATATTCAGGTAATCGGCAACTACATAGACCGTGCGTTCTCGGCAAAGACCGACCACCGCCCCGAATTTCAGCGAATGATAAAGGACAGTTATAAGCATGCCTTCGACTGTATTATCGTGTGGAAGCTGGACAGGTTCTCCCGCAACCGCTACGACAGCGCGCACTATAAAGCGCTGTTACGCAAGAACGGAGTTAAGGTCATTTCCGCAAAGGAGACGATTGCCGAGGGCTCGGAAGGCATACTCTTGGAGTCCGTCCTCGAAGGTATGGCGGAATACTACTCCGCCGAGCTTGCCGAGAAGGTAACGCGCGGAATGAAGGAGAACGCCTTGAAAGGCTTGTGGAATGGAGGCAATGTTCCATTCGGCTATGTGATAAACAAAGAGCGCAAGCTCGATATAGACCCGCAAGCCGCGCCCGTCGTTCAGGAGATATTCAAGTTGAGTAATGACGGAAAGACGGTAAAGGAAATCTATAACATAATGAACGAGCGTAAAGCAACTCGCTCAAATGGCAAGGCTTTGAGGTATAATGCAATCCGCTATATGCTCTCTAACAGAGTTTATATCGGAGAGTACCACCACATGGGCGTGGTGATAGAGAACAGCGTGCCGCCGCTTGTTTCGGAAGAGCTGTTCAATGCCGTGCAGTTGGAACTTGCCAAGAACTCAAAGGCGCCGGCAAGACATTCGGCGGACGAAGATTACCTGCTCACCACCAAACTGTTTTGCGGGCGGTGCGGAGCAATGATGGTTGCGCAGACGGGAACGAGCGGCACAAAAGGCATTGTCTATCGCTATTATGCCTGTGTGCGGCAGAAGAAACACCAATGCGAAAAGAAACCCGTCAGCAAGACCAAGCTGGAAGATTTCATAGTCTATAAGACAATGGAATTCCTCAAAGACGATGGCGTGATAGAGAGGCTCTCGGCAAAACTGTATGAGTTACAGTACACGGAGAGTACTGTTCTCCCCAAGTTGCAGGAGCAATTGAAACAAAAGGAAAAAGAGATAGAGAATATCGTAAACGCCGTACAGAAGGGCTACGCGACGGAAACCTTATTGAAGCGGCTGGACGGACTTGAAAAGGAAAAACGCGAGATAAGCGACGCGATTGCCAAAGAACAGCTTAAAGCGCCAATCTTTACGCAAGACCATTTCAGAATGGCTCTCTCCAACTTCCGCAAGATAGATATAACCACGCAGGAAGGCAAGCGCAAGATAATAGACACGTTTATCAACGCCATTTACCTGTACGACGACCACTTAAAAATCATTTACAATGCCAACGGCAAAGAAGAAACAGTCAGTCTCGCAGAACTCGAAAGTTCAACTTTGTTTTCACGCGGGGCACCAAAAACACAGCGCAGACTTTTGTCTGCGCTGTGTTTTTTTGAGAAGAGTGAGCGCAAAAATTAAGAGCGCGAACGGTGACCGAGTAAAGCGTTTTATTTGCGCTTTAAGAGATCGCCTTTTCTTTCTGTTCATCGTTAAATAAAAATTTCGCAAAAAGCTGTTAAAAATATGTTATTTTTCTCTCATTGACAATTTCAGGTTGCGTTGTTATAATTATGATAGTAAAGATAAGCTTTCATAATTAACAGAGGAGGCGTCGATATTGAGGAAAGCAATTTTCGGGATTATTGCCTGTGGTATTCTGCTGTTTTTTTCTTTTATTTCATTGGGAATATGGTTGGTATTGTTCGCGCCCGATTTGAATAGCACAGAATATTATATTGATGATAAAAATTATGATAGTTTTGAGTGTAAAGTCAGCTCATTCAATGTTTATGATGATGTGATTTGTTTTGAATTAGAACATTCACAAGATAATTATTATGAAACATTTAAGATATGTGGAAAAAATTTTGATCTTGCAATAAAAAATGGATTATCTGAAATATTGCGGGAAAATGTTGTGTTTACAATATCTTCTGCTAATGCTTATCGGGGAGACGGGTGGAGCTATCCCGTTGTTGCGCTTAAATATAATAATGGAGATATTATTCCGTTTGCGGAAGGTAAACAAAACTATGTTGAATATCAACAGCAGGCAGAAAATCGGGCTGAAAGATATTTATTGATTGCAGGGGGAGTATTTGCTTTTTTAATTATCGCGGAAATCTGTTTAATAATCTTGTGTATCAAAAGCGGAAAAACTCATAAAGCATAGGGATTACTTAGTCCTGCTCGTGCAATAACTTTATAAGATATGGCTTTCAGATAATTTTATAATAAAAAAGGCAACCACCGAATAATGGAGGTTGTCTTTTTTTGGAGCAGGCGACGGGAGTCGGACCCGCCGTAATCAGCTTGGGAAGCTGACGCCATACCGCTAGGCGACGCCTGCAATCAACATATTTAATATATCATATATTTACCGAAAACACAAGCCAAAATGCAGATTTATTCTCATTTTAGTCGGTAAAATTATGCTTAATGACCGTCGATGGCTGAAATAAGCATGGTAAAAAAGAAAACAGGCCTTTCGATAAAGCCTGCTTTCTTTGGTTGAGGTGACGGGACTTGAACCCACGACCTTCTGGTCCCTAACCAGACGCGCTACCAAACTGCGCTACACCTCAGCGCCGTCAACGCTATATATTATACTTAATTTATACCTAAATGCCAAACGATTTTAAGCATTATTTTAATTTTTTTTAAAATAATTTTTATTATTTTTCAGCTTTAAAATATTTACATAGCGGCGTACATAAAGTATAATGATATATATGTGGGCGTTAATTTTGCAGGTATTTTTAATAGGCGTCTCTCTCTCGATGGACGCCTTTGCCGTTTCCGTGACGGACGGTATGTGTTACGGTGATCTGAATAAGCGCAAAGCCATAACCATTCCGCTGACCTTTGGCATTTTTCAGGCGATAATGCCCCTCTGCGGGTATTTTCTCGGCTCGGTATTTATGCAGTATATCGACGCATTCGATCACTTCGTCGCGTTCGGCTTATTGCTCATAATCGGCGGCAAGATGGTGCTTGACGGCATTAAGGAGCTGAGAAGCGACCAGGAAGAAATAGCGTTAAAGAAATTTTCCTATCCCGAGGTTGCGCTTCAGGGCGTGGCGACGAGTATTGACGCCCTCGCCGTCGGGCTGAGCATGCTCGCCATGACGGGCATAGACAAGGTAAATATCTTCGGCTACGTCTCGCTCATCGGCGTTACTACGTTTGCGCTCAGCATCGTCGGGCTCATAATCGGCATAAAAGTAGGCAAGCTGTTCAGAAATAAGGCGTGTGTTGCCGAAATCATCGGCGGCCTCGTGCTGATCGGCATAGGCCTCAAAATTCTCATCGAAGGGCTCATCGGATGATTATCCGCTGAATTTCCCTCAATATGTTCTTGTTGCCGCACGCGGGTATATAGTTCCCGAGTGCGGTTTTCAGTTTTTCGTCCTTTATGAGAAATTCTATTTCGCTTTTCAGTCTGTCCGCGGTGAGCTGCTTTTCGTCGAGTACGCGGCAGAGCCCCAGCGAGCGGAAATATTCGGCGTTTTCTATCTGGTCGCCGCGGCTTGCAGAGTTGGCGAGCGGTATGAACAGGGTGGGAATTCTCAGCGAAATGAGCTCGTTTGCCGAATTGGAGCCGCACCTCGCCACGGCATAGTCCGCCGCGCCGTAGACCGTGCCCATATCGTCGCAGAATTCTATCTGTCTGTAACCGTCATAGTCGCAGGGCATTGCGTTGCCCCTGCCGCAGAGGTGAATGACGTTATACTGCCTGCAAATTGCCGCAAGGCACTCGCGCAGACAGTCGTTAATTTTTTTCGAGCCGCTGCCGCCGCCGAGGACGAGTATTGCGGGGCGCATATCCAGCCCCAGCCTGCGCTTACATTCGGCGGCGTTATTGTACTTTATCGACGGGCGCATGGGCGAACCGCAGAATATGCCGTTTGAAAACTTCTTCGCCGTCTGCGGAAAGGTGGTGAGCACCCTTTCGCACCTGCCCGCAATAAGTCGGTTTGCAAGCCCCGGGCTTATGTCCGATTCGTGCGTTAAGACTGGTATTCCCAATTTTCTCGCCGCGATGGCGGGAGGGAGGCTGACGTAGCCGCCCTTGCAGAACAGCAGGTCGGGCTTTTCGTCCTGCAATATCCTTTTACATGCCGAGACGCTTTTCATGAGCGAAAAGGGTATTTTGAGGTTGCAGAGCACCTTGCCCCTGACGAGCTTTACGGCGTTGAAGCCTATAAAGTGTATTCCCGCCTTGTCGCATAGCTGTTTTTCTATTCCGTCTGTGCCGACATAGACGAGATTGACTTTTCCTTTAAGTTCCTCGCAGAGGGCGAGGTTGGGCGTGACGTGACCGGCGCTGCCGCCGCCGCAGAACATTATTTTTTTCATCAAGATATTATATATGCAGAAATTCGGAATTATGTAAGCGCGCCCGCGCCGCCCGTCAAAATTTATGGTTGACAAAGCGGGGATGAGATATTAAAATATAGATATGGATACCAATGAAATTCTGCTTATCTGCGCGGGCAGTCTGTTTGTGATGCTGCTGATAATATATATCATCGTCGCCATCCGCAAGCGTGAAAAGAATATCGAGGAGGAGGTAATGCTCGAAGCGGCTTATGCCGACAAAAACCTTGCCAAAATGGAGTACGACATTGCCTTCTACGACGTCGATATGTTCGACAATCAGCCCCAAGAGCCCGTCCGTCAGCAGATGACTTTCGACGATATTCAGACAGAACAACAGGACGATGAGAGCGAGCAGGCGGCGGAGGAAGCTATCTTCACACGCGTCGACGACGAGGGTGTGGAGGAGATAACAGGAACTTACAACCCTGAAAATGACAAATGAATTGACTTTTGCCGCGTCGCTCTTTTGCGCGCGGCCTTTATTTTACGGCGAATACCATTACAAGTGTGCGGCAGAGTATGGGTATGACGAGCGTAAATCGCCCGTTTTCTATTGTCGTCGTCTGCCTGAACCTCACGCCGAGTATGCCCGTTTCCGCCGTCAGCGCGCCCGTCTTTGCGTCGTATTCATATCCGCACTTATAGGAATGTTTCTTTCCGTCCTTGCGCTTGAAGCTTATTTCGAGCGTCTGATCTTCCGAAATGGTTATGGTGAAAAATTCATAGTCGTCGAGCAGGTCTTCTTCGCCGAGCCGCGCGAGCACGCACTCGTAAGTGTTGACGTAGGGGCGGGTGAGGTCTTTGAGCGAGGAATTTTTATCGACGACGAATGCGCACATCAGCACGCAGGCAAATGGTAATAACAGCAAAATTGGCGCAAATTTCTTTTTCATCTCTCTTTATTTTGCTCAATAGGCAAAAAAATAACCTCCCGAATAGCGGGAGGCATTTTTATGTTGAAATTTAAGCCTTGCCGATGCAGCCGAAGATTTCCATCTTTTCCTTGACGGTTTCCTTGATTGCGGCAGTGCCGGGAGCGAGCAGCTTTCTGGGATCGAAGCCCTTGCCGACGAGGTCCTTGCCTTCCTCGACGTACTTTCTCGTCGCTTCCTGGAATGCGAGCTGACATTCGGTGTTGACGTTAATCTTGGCAACGCCGAGCGAAATTGCCTTCTTAATCATGTCGGTGGGAATGCCCGTGCCGCCGTGGAGTACGAGGGGCATATTGCCGACCTTTTCCTTTACTGCCGCAAGCGTCTCAAAGGAAAGACCTTCCCAGTTTGCGGGGTATTTGCCGTGAATGTTGCCGATGCCTGCCGCAAGCATGGTTACGCCGAGGTCTGCAATCTTCTTACATTCTTCGGGATCTGCACATTCGCCCTTGCCGATAACGCCGTCTTCTTCGCCGCCAATTGCGCCGACCTCTGCTTCGAGCGATAACCCGAGCTGTTTGGTAACGGCTACGAGTTCTTTGGTCTTGGCGATATTTTCATCGATGGGGAGGTGGGAGCCGTCGAACATTATTGACGAGAACCCTGCCTTGATGCACTTATAGCAGCCGTCGTAGGTGCCGTGGTCGAGGTGAAGCGCTACGGGTACGGTGATATTCATCTCCTCTATCATAGCCTTAACCATAGCCGCAACCGTCTTGTAGCCGGTCATGTATTTGCCTGCGCCTTCGGAAACGCCCAGAATGACGGGGGCTTTAAGCTCCTCAGCGGTCTGTAAAATGGACTTTGTCCATTCAAGGTTATTTATGTTGAACTGACCTACCGCATATTTACCATCTCTTGCCTTTTCCAGCATCTCTTTTGCCGACACTAATGCCATAAGAAAACCTCCGATAATACATAAAATAGTTTAAAAGACAATGTCTTCACGCATAATATTATAATTCAATTTTGTTGAGATTTCAAGCGGATTGACAAAATTGTTTAATCTTTTTCGTCGCGCGTGTGATAACCGAAAGATAAAAATGTACAAATTTTGCAGACAGATTGACACTTATTAAAATAATGGACGTATGACGGCAAATATTTCGTATATTTGTTGACTTAAATAAAGTCATTTGCTATAATAAATATGCTAAAACGATACTAAATTTAATTGGAGGAATTCAATATGGCAAATGTAAAAGTTGCTATCAACGGCTTCGGCCGTATCGGTCGTCTTGCTTTCAGACAGATGTTCGATGCAGAGGGATATGAGATCGTCGCTATCAACGACCTTACCAGCCCCAAGATGCTTGCTCACCTTCTGAAGTATGATTCTGCTCAGGGCAGATACAAGTACGCTGATTCCGTTGTTGCAGGCGAAGACAGCATTACCGTAAACGGCAAGTGCATCAAGATCTATGCAGAAAAGGATGCCGCCAACCTTCCTTGGGGTGAAATTGGCGTAGACGTAGTGCTCGAGTGCACCGGCTTCTACACTTCTAAGGAAAAGGCTTCCGCACACATCAAAGCAGGCGCAAAGAAGTGCGTTATCTCCGCACCTGCAGGCAACGACCTTCCTACAATTGTCTACAGCGTAAACGAAGGTACTCTTAAACCCACCGATACCGTCATCTCCGCAGCAAGCTGCACGACCAACTGCCTCGCTCCTATGGCAGCCGCTCTCAACAAGCTCTGCAAGATCAAGAAGGGTTACATGACCACCATTCACGCATATACCGGCGACCAGATGGTTCTCGACGGACCTCATCGTAAGGGCGACCTCAGAAGGGCAAGGGCTGCAGCTGTGAACATCGTTCCCAACTCGACCGGCGCTGCAAAGGCAATCGGCCTTGTCATCCCCGAACTCAACGGCGTTCTCGACGGCTGCGCACAGCGCGTACCCGTTCCCACCGGTTCGCTTACCCAGCTCGTTGCAGTATGTGAAGGCGAAGTTGACGCCGCTACCGTAAACGCAGCAATGAAGGCTGCTTCCAGCGCTTCCTACGGCTACACCGAAGACGAAATCGTTTCCAGCGACATCGTCGGCATCACCTACGGTTCGCTTTTCGATGCAACCCAGACCAAGTGCATGCCCATCGGCGACGGCACAACCCTCGTAAAGGTTGTTTCCTGGTACGACAACGAGAATTCTTACACCTCTCAGATGGTAAGAACTATCAAGTACTTCGCTGAACTTGCATAAGTTTAAAAGAGGACAAGTTTTATGCCCCCCGCGGTCTCCGCGGGGGCATATTTACTTTAACGGCGGCATATCGCCGCGTTTTCCCGCCTTTGCGCGCGCGGCGGGAGGGAGTGCGGGCGTTTGACCGAATATTATAATATTTTTATGCAAACGACATAAAATAAGTTGATTTTTGGGCGGAGTTGTTGTATTATATTTAAGCTTTAATGAATGCGCTTCCGTAGTTAAATGGATATAACAGCCCCCTCCTAAGGGGCCGTTCCGGGTTCGATTCCCAGCGGGAGTACCAGTTTTAAAGGGATATGCTGAACGCGTATCCCTTCTTTTATGTCCTCCCGTGGGAATTGACGAAATAACGTGACGCGATCGGCTGTGGCAACGATCGCTATTCCGTCGCGGCGCAGCCGCTCCTTGCGATTCCCAGCGGGAGTACCAGTTTTAAAGGGATATGCTGAACGCGTATCCCTTCTTTTATGTCCTCCCGTGGGAATTGACGAAATAACGTGACGCGATCGGCTGTGGCAACGATCGCTATTCCGTCGCGGCGCAGCCGCTCCTTGCGATTCCCAGCGGGAGTACCATTTTGAGGGGTATGCTGAGCGCATATCCCTTCTTTTATAAAATTATTACCCTTTATAAAATTATTGCCTCCAGTTTATAAAATTATTGCCCTCCCGCTTGGCGGGAGGGCTACTTTTTTTGTGGTGCGGTTTACTGTTCAGTGGAGGGAGACTTATCGGCGGGCGGTTCGATGGCTTCGCCGTCGCTCCTTTTAAGCAATTTTTTGTACGTTATGTCCGTCAGGAATGCGCCGAGCGGGGCGGTTATGAGTATTGACAGCACTGCGGCGGTGAGAATGGTCTGACCGCAGGCGAGCCCCATGGTAAGCGGAATTGCACCTATCGCCGCCTGAACGGTCGCCTTCGGGCAGTATGCTATCATGCAGAAAAGCTTTTCCTTCATATTGAGCGCCGAAAAGCTGACCGAAACGAACACGCCAGCCATGCGGAAAAGCAGAGCGAGGGCGATGACGCCGATTATCGGTCCGAAATTTGCGGCGGCATATTGCAGGTTGACTTCCGCCCCGACGAGCACGAACAGCAGTATTTCGGCGAATATCCATAGCTTGGAAAACTTTTTCGAGAGCCGTTCGGCGCATACCGAATGTCTGGCGAATATGACCGCGCCGAAGGTTATCACCGAGAACAGAGAGGAATAGGGCACGTATTCTCCCGCATAGTTTTCGGCGGTGACGAACAGCAGCGAAAGGCATAAAATAAGTATGACCTTTATGCTGTCCCTTATGTGAAACCTCTTGATGAACAGTACGAACAGCCAGCCGACGAGTATGCCGACGGCAATGCCGAGCACGATCGACAGCGGAACCTGCCAGAATATGTCGAATGAAAACGCCGCGCCCTCCGACATCGCCGTAAGCGAGGTGAAAAGGACTATGACGAACACGTCGTCGGCGGAAGCGCCCGTCATTATCATGTCGGGTATGCCCTTATCCGTGCCGTAGCCGCTCTCTTTGAGCTTCAACATTCTCGGTACGACGACGGCGGGGGAGACGGCCGCCATGACGCTGCCTAGCAGGGCGGCGTCGAGCACCGTCATCTTCAAAATGAGCGTGCCGAGCAGCATATAGCCGCCTATTTCTGCCAATGCGGGCAGGAAGCAGAGCAATACTGCGCATACCCCGTTCTTTTTCAGGTCTTTGAGGTTGAGATTGAGCCCTGCCCGCGTCAGAATGATGATTAGCGCGAGCTTTCTCAGGTCGGCGGACAGGTCGAGAAGCGAAGGTGAGATGAGCGCCAGCACGTAAGGGCCGAGCACTATGCCCGTAATGAGCATGCCGATGAGCGGCGGCAGCTTGATCTTGTTGCAGAGCGTGCCGAGCAGCAGCGCGCAGAGGCTTATCACGGCTATGGAAGTCAGAAAGTCCATTGTTTCTCCTTTTTTGCGGGGCAAATAAAAAAGCCGATGCTCCGCGCGTATTACGCAGAGGTCATCAGCTTGAAAAGCGGTTTAAGAATAATTCTCGGGGAGAACCTCATTCCCTACTGTTACATTATATATGCGGTCGGGCGGCGTGTCAACCGCAGGGCGCAAATTTTTAAGAAAATATCCTTTAAATTAGCGGGTATGTGCCGCAAATATAAAAAAATAGGCGGTCAGGTTAAAGAAATTATATTATGCCGTTTGACATTGCCATATTTTATGGTATAATTCAAATTGATAAAAACAGGAGAGATGAATATGAATATCTGGCACGACATTGACGAATCGAGAATCAAGGAGAACAAGTTTGAAGCGCTCATAGAAATACCCAAGGGCTGCAAGCTCAAATATGAGCTCGACAAGGAGACGGGGCTTCTCAAAATGGACAGGGTGCTGTACACTTCGACGGTATATCCCGCCAATTACGGCTTCATACCCCGCACGCTTGCCGACGACGGCGATCCCCTCGACGTGCTCGTGCTCTGCAACGAAAGCATTTATCCCATGACGCTCGTCAGCTGTATGCCTATCGGCGTCATTCAGATGGTCGACAGCGGCGAACTCGACGAAAAGATCATCGCCGTTCCGCTCAACGATCCCAACTATAAGCATTACTATGACATTCACGAACTGCCCAAACACATCTTCGAGGAGATGATGCACTTCTTCGAGGTGTACAAGATGCTCGAACACAAGGTTACGACCGTCAAGGAAATCTGCCATAAGTACGAGGCTATCGAGATCATCCGCAAGTGCATCAAGGCGTATAACGACAAATTCCATAAATAATCTTACATAAAAGGTTGCCTGCCGCAGATATTTTGCGGCAGGCTTTTTAAATGGCGTTATGAGGCGATAAATTCAATTCTGCGAGGCGGGAGAGGGGGTAATCTGAGAGCGGCGATACCGCTTAGAACGGGCGCAGAGCGGCCGTCAGAGCCGCGCAATACGATAAATCGGGGAACGACAAAACGGGCGCACTTTTGTGCGCCCTTAATTATTTGCCTTTTTACTTATTTACGCAAGCTCGTTGAGCTTCTTTGCAAGTCCCGACTTCTTGTTGGCAGCCGTATTCTTCTTCAAAACGCCCTTGCTTACTGCGCCGTCGATGGTGGAGTAAACTTCGGGAAGGAGTGCGGTTGCGGCTTCCTTATCGCCCTGTGCGACAACTGCAAGGAACTTCTTGATCTGAGTCTTTACCTGGGACTTGATAATCCTGTTCTGAGCGGTCTTCTTTTCGCTGACTAATGTACGCTTTTTAGCTGATTTTATATTGGGCACTTCAATTTCTCCTTTTGGATGTTTTCAACTTAAATCTTTTGTAATTCTATCATAAAAACGGGTGATTGTAAACTAATTTTAGTTGCCTTTTTCAATTTTTTTAATAATATTTTCCCGCCCGTCATATCTTTATAATATGGTAAAAAAGAATGACGGCCGCACGGCGGTTGTGTTTGACAGCGGGATAGGCGGCCTCAACGTATTGCGCGCGTGCGCGCTTCATTATCCTCAATTGAAGTACATATATGCCGCAGATAATTACCGCGTTCCCTACGGCAACAGGAGCGGGGAGGAGGTGTTCGCGCTCGCCTCGGCCGTGCTCGACGGCGCTATGAGCTATCGCCCGGACGCCGTAGTGATAGCCTGCAACACGGTTACGGCGGAGTGTATTTCCGAGCTGAGAAGACGCTATCCCATACCCGTGATAGGCATGCAGCCCGCCGTAAAGCCCGCGGCGAAGTTCGGCGGCAAGTGCCTCGTGCTGGCGACCGCCGCGACGGCAAACAGTCTTAATTTTAAAAATCTCCTCTCAAAGTACTATCCCGAAGCCGAGGTTTTTGCCTCGCAAGAGCTTGCCGACTATATCGAAAAAAACGTATTCAGCCTGCCCGAAACGCTGCCGAAAGACCTCCTTCCCGACGGAAATTTCGACGCGGCGGTGCTCGGTTGCACGCACTATATGTTCGCGGCAAAGCAAATTTCCCGTCGTTATTCTTGCCAAATTTTTGACGGAGCGGAGGGAACGGCGGCTCGTTTGGGAGAAATTTTAGGGATTTCTGACCACCAGGCAATAAAATCAGGGAAAACTGACCACGCAGGCGCTTTGTCGGTGGATATAAGCTTTTACGGTGGTAATGTTGACAAAAATTCGGCGATTTTTAAACAAATTTTCGTCTAAGTAATTTTTTCGCCGAACTTAGTCATAGTTTATTGTGACAGGATTTTATAAAATTTTTTAAAAAAATATTAAATAGTGGTTGACAGTGGGCAAACAATATGCTAAGATTAAATTACTTACTAGGAAGGGCGTATAAAAATGTTTATGCTGACGGGTGAATACAATCACCAGCTTGATGCGAAAAACAGAATGAGAATTCCCGCTAAGCTCAGAAAAGAGCTTGGCGATGACGAATACTATTTCGCAAAGGGCTCTGACAAGTGCATATACGTTTTTCCCAAGGAAGTAGTCGAAGCCCAATTTGAAAAGCTCAAAGAGATCAAGCTGTCGGAAGTCGATAAGCAGAAAGGTCTGAGGGCTTTTGCAAAGTCGTTCGTACCTGCGGTCGAGGACGGGCAGGGGAGGGTAATTCTTCCTCCCGAGCTCCGCGCTCACGCCGGAATGGGCAAGGACGACAAAGATCTCGTCATCTGCGGCGCGGTAACCCGAATAGAAATCTGGTCAAAGAAAGTATACGACGAATACTTCAAGGGCGAGGACGAGAACTACGACAAACTCATATTCAATCTGGGTATTTAAGACATGGCACAGTTTATGCATATTCCCGTTATGCTTGACGAGTGCATGGAAGGTCTTAAAATCACCGACGGCGGGATATACTTCGACGGAACGGTTGGCGGCGGCGGTCACTCCTATGAGATACTCAAAAGGAGCTCGCCGACGGGCAGACTGATAGCGACCGACCTCGACGACGACGCGATAGCGGCGGCAACCGAGCGGCTCAGCCCGTTCAAGGGCAGGTTCGCAATCTACAAATCCAACTATAAGAACTATGACGAGGTGCTCAAAGATGCGGGCGTGGACGCGCTCGACGGCGTAATGCTCGACTTCGGCGTTTCGAGTTATCAGCTCGACAACGAGGAGAGGGGGTTCGCCTATATGAAGCCTTCGTCGCCCCTCGATATGCGAATGGATGAAACGGCACCCGTTACAGCCGCGACAATCCTCAACGAATATCCGCAGGAGGAGATAAAGAGGATACTCTATGAATACGGCGAGGAGCGTTTCGCCCCTCAGATAGCCGCAAACGTCGTCAGGGCGAGAGAAAAAGGCAAGCTTGAAACCTGCGGACAGTTCGTAGAGATAATCGAAAGCAGCATACCCAAAAAATTTCAGCAGAACGGCCCCGCGGCGAGAAAGAGCTTTCAGGCGATAAGAATTGCCGTGAACGGCGAACTCGACGGGCTGTACGAATGTGTGGTGGGGCTCACCCGCAGGCTGAAAGCAGGAGGAAGGATAGCAATTCTGACTTTCCACTCTCTCGAAGACAGGATAGTCAAAAATGCTTTCCGCGAATTGGAAAAGGACTGTATATGCGACAAGAGTTTACCTGTCTGCGTATGCGGCAAGAAGAAAGAGATTGAGATCATTACGAAAAAACCCGTTGTGGCATCCGTCAGAGAGATGGCGATAAATTCCCGTTCAAAGTGCGCCAAACTCAGGATAGCCGAAAGAATAGTTACGTGATATGGCTAAGGAGAAGTATTATGGCAGCCGACACCCCCGTTTTAGAGAGAACAGCTAATGAAAAAGTTCCCGCGCGCAGTTTTGCTACTGACTACGCCTCGGAACAGGCTCACAATGCAAGGATAAAGGACAACTATGCAAGGCTCATTAACCCCAATAACAGCCTTGAAGACGTCTTTAAGAGCGAAGAAGCTGCAATGACCAGGACGGAGAGTGCGGTTATGGAGGACGAGCGCGTTGAGAGCCCCGTCGCCCAGCAGCCTGCATACTTCGTGCGCAACGCGCGTGCAGATGCGGACATATTCCGCGCCGCAAGCCCCGTAAACGCAGTCAGCGCTCAGGCTCAGCCTGCGGTCAATACCTATGTCGAGGAAGACGAGGACCTTCGTCCCACGTCTACGACCATACAGTATCAGACCATGGACGAGGCGGAGGAAAATACCCGCGTTTACAGCGTTTCCGAAAGCAAGCGCACCATTCTCGGCAAGAAAGAAAAGACCATTATCGCCGTATTCGTCGCGATAGTCGTCGCACTTCTGACGCTCGTCATCATCAATTCTGCCGTTATTGCAAGTCTCAACGACGAAATAGCCGCCGTACAGAACAACATCGATACGGTCAGGGGCGCTATTGCGGGCGTTAATTCGAGCATAAGCGACATTATTTCCGAAGGAATGAAAAACCTTATTTCCAAATAAGCTTACGGAGATATATCATCATAAAACTTCATCAATTATCGGTAACGGTTTTACAAAAGAGGTTATTGTCAGTAATTCTGGCAATAACCTTTATTTTTTGCATAATTTTCGGCAGATTTTTCTATATTCAGATAGTCTGGGGCAAAGACCTCGTCTGGCGGGCGACCGACCAGTGGAACAGAGAAATACCCGTCATTGCCGAGAGGGGCGCAATCTCGGACAGAAACGGACAGGTGCTCGCCTCAAACAGGACTACATATTCGGTATTCGTCCGCCCCAACGCCGTCGAAAATGCCGAATATGCCTCGACGATACTTGCGGGCGCGCTCGGTCTGGACGCACCGGAAGTGCTTGAAAAGCTGACGGCGAAGAAGGTGTCGGAAATAACGCTTGCGAGGCAGGTAGAGAAGTCCGACATAGAAAAGCTTGCCTCTTACGGCGTGGCGGGCGTGTACTATGCCCGCGACAATACCCGCGTCTATACCTACGGCGAGGCGCTCTGTCAGGTTCTGGGCTTTACTTCCTCGGACGGCAGCGGAGTGAGCGGCATCGAAAAGTACTATGAGGACATACTTTCGGGCACAAACGGCGAAATCATGTACACGACCGACATAGTCGGCGTGGAGACCGAGGACTGCAAGATAGTCTACCGCGAGGCGGTCGGGGGCGACGAGGTGCGCCTGACGATCGACATAGACATTCAGCTTGCCGCCGAGGACGCGATAAGGGCGGCTTATGCGGCGACTTCCGCCAAAAAAGTGTCCTGCATAGTCATAGATCCCGACGATTTCGGCGTGCTCGCAATGGCGAATTACCCGTCTTACGATCTCAACGACGTGCCGAGAGACGACGCTCAGACGCTCAACGCCCTGACGAGGAATGCTATAGTCAGCGATATATACGAGCCCGGCTCGACTTTCAAGATAATAACCGCCGCCGCGGATATAGAGGAGTACCTGCGCGGCAATAAAAACGCCTTTTCGACCTCGTACATATTCAATTCGAGCAGGACGCGCTCGGTCGGCGGCACGACGATAAAGTGCTGGTCGGACCACGCCAACGGCAAGCACAGCGCACAGACGCTCGCGCAGGCGCTCAACAACAGCTGTAACCCATGCTTTACGGACATAGCGCTCGCGCTCGGCACCGAGACTTTTTACGATTATCTTACGGCTTTCGGGCTCGGTAACGTCACGGGCATAGACTTTTCGGGCGAGGCGCTCGGCATGCTCGTGCCGCAGTCGCTCGTCAGGGATTGCGACCTTGCGAGAATAGGCTTCGGTCAGACGGTCGCCGTCACCGCCCTGCAACTTGCCTGCGCGGCGACTGCCGCCGTCAACGGCGGAAAGTACTATTCGCCCCACCTCATAAAGAGCGTCGTATCCTCGGACGGAAAAGTAGTAGAGGAATACGAGAGCGTTCTTAAACAGCAGGTCATAAGCGAAAAGGCTTCGCGCATACTTGCAGAAATGCTCGAAGGCGTAGTGACGGAGGGCAGCGGCAAAAAGGCGTATATCGAGGGGTATAAGGTCGGCGGCAAGACGGGCACGGCGCAGAAGTACGAGGACGGACACATAGCTTCGGGTAAATACGTCTCGTCGTTCGTCGGGTTTTTCCCTGCGGACGATCCCCAATATCTCGCGCTGGTCATCGTCGACGAACCGCAGGGTTCGTATTACGGCAGCACCGTCGCCGCACCCGTCGCGCGGGAGATATTCGAGGACATAATAAAAATAAAAAATATTCAGCCTTACGGTGATTGAAAATGAAACTCTCTCAACTTATCAGAAACATTGCGTATGAAAAGACCTTCGGCGATTGCGAAGTGGAGATAAGCGGCATAAGCACCAACACTAAGAACGTATGCAAGGGCGATCTGTTCATCTGTTACAGCGGAATAAACTGCGACAGTCATACGCTCGTCGGCGAAGCCGAACGGGCGGGCGCGGCGGCGATAGTCTGCGAGAGGGAGGTTGAAACTCAACTTCCCCGCGTAATCGTGCGCGGCGGACGGGCGACCGTCGCCCTGCTTGCGGCGGAATTCTATCATCATCCCGAAAAGAAGCTTAAACTCGTCGGCGTAACGGGCACGAACGGCAAGACGACCACGACCTATATGTTAAAGAGCATTTTCGACAAAAAAGGTCTCAAATCTGCCGTAATAGGCACGCTCGGCGTGACCTACGGTGATATATTTGTATCGCCTCAGCTGACAACGCCCGATCCCGTATTCATGTATTCGCTCTTTGCCGACATGGCGGAGCGTGGCATAGAATACGTATTCATGGAGGTCTCGGCGCACGCAATCTACTTCGACAAGATAGCGCGCCTTAAATTCGAGGCGGGAATTTTCACCAACTGCACGCAGGATCATCTCGACTTTTTCGGCGACATGAAGCGATATGCCGCCTGCAAGGCGAGCTTTTTCGAGAACGGCAGGTGCAAAATCGCCGTAATAAATGCCGACGACAAGCTCGGAATGAAGCTAATGAAAGAGGTCCCCGAAGCGCTGAGCTACGGCCTCGAAAATCCCTGCGACAGCTTCGCCGTCAACATCGAGGAGAGCCTCGACGGTACGCGCTTCGTCGTCAATCTCTCCGACGAGATATATGAAATATCCCTGAACCTCGCGGGCAGGCACAACGTCAGCAACGCGCTTGCCGCGGCGACCTGCGCCTGTGCGCTCGGCGTGGATATTCAGTCGATAGCCGAGGGACTTGCCGACCTTAAAAGCGTCCCGGGGCGGCTCGAACGAGTGGCGAAACACAACGGCGGCGACATATTCGTCGACTTCGCGCATACGCCCGACGGACTTGAAAAGTCGCTGACCGCCCTCAGAAAGCTGTGCAAGGGCAAACTCTATTGTCTGTTCGGCTGCGGCGGCAACAGGGACGCGACCAAGCGCCCCCTGATGGGCAAAGTTGCGGCGAAACTGTCCGATTTTGTTATTATTACCTCCGATAATCCCCGTTTTGAAGATCCCTTCGACATAATCATGCAGATAGAAAAGGGCGTGGACGAAGTCGGCGGCAGGTATGTCTCGGTTACCGACAGGGAACTTGCGATAGAGTACGCGCTCAACCTCGTCTCACAGGGCGACATTCTGCTCGTCGCGGGCAAGGGCGGGGAGAGCTATCAGGAGATAATGGGCGTAAAGCACAGTTTCAGCGACAATCAGGTAATAAAAAAACTAATAGGCTGATATATGAAAATTTATCTTGCGGCTTTTCTGGCGGCGTTTGCGGCATCCTTCATTCTCACGGCTGCGCTTACGCCGCTTTTAAAACGGCTCAAAGCGGGGCAGTACATTCTCGGCTACGTCAAGGAGCACAAGGACAAGGGCGGTACGCCCACCATGGGCGGGTTTGCCTTCATCACGGCGATAATAGTGCTCGCGCCTGCGTTCTACGGCGTCACCGACAGGACGGTAAATCTCACGCTCGTCATCGTCGGAGGGTTCATGTTCGTCGGCTTCATCGACGATTTTCTCAAAATCTCGCGCAAGGACAACGGCGGACTTAAACCCTATCAGAAGATAATATTTCAGACGGCGATTGCGCTCATCGCCGCCGTCTATTGCTATGTCAACGGGCTCACCCGTCTGGAAATTCCCTTTAGCGGCGGGCTGGAAGTCGATATAGGCGCGTGGATAATTCCGCTTGCCGTATTCGTCTTCCTCGCCACGGTCAACTGCGTCAATTTAACCGACGGGTTGGACGGGCTTGCGGGCGGGACAAGCATTTCTTTTTTGGTCTCGCTCGGCATAATTGCCTCGTTAAGGGTGCAGTTTGCCGATATTTTCTGCTTTCTCGGCGCGGGCGCGCTCGCCGCGTTCCTCATCTTCAACGCCAACAGAGCCTCTCTGTTTATGGGCGATACGGGTTCGCTCGCGCTCGGGGGGCTCATTGCCTGCCTTGCCGTATTTTCGGGCAACGCGCTGTATGTGCCGATAATCGGCATAACTTTCGTGTTGTCAGGCATATCCGTCATAGTTCAGGTAATATACTATAAGCGTACAGGCAGGAGGGTATTTCTGATGGCGCCGCTCCATCACCATTTCCAGATGAAGGGTTATTCGGAATGTAAGATCTCCTATGTTTATGCGCTTGTAACGGCATTGGCAGGTATGCTCTGTCTGCTGTTTTTGTGAGGTTGAATGTATTTCGGTAATCAGAAGTTCTTGGTGGCGGGGCTCTCGCGTTCGGGCGAGGCAAGCGCGCGCTTTCTGCTTTCGCGCGGTGCGGCGGTGTGGATATACGACGATGTGGTGACGGATACCGTGCGGCAGACTATCAACCGCCTCGTCGCGGCGGGTGCGCGCGAAGTCACCGCCGAAACCCTGCGCGACGCCGTTGCCGACTGCGACGTGCTCGTGCTAAGTCCCGGCATACCCATAGACAACAGTCTGCCCGTCTCTTTCAGAAAGGCGGGCAAGGCGATTATAGGCGAGTGCGAACTCGGCGCAATGTTCCTCCGCGCGACGGCGGTGGCGGTCACGGGCACTAACGGCAAGACAACGACGGTGTCGATGATAGACGCCGCGCTCAACGCCTGCGGCAAAAAGAGCGTGCCTTGCGGCAATTACGGCAATCCGCTCGTCAATATAGTCGAAGATGCCGACTTTGACGACTATGCAGTCATAGAGGTGTCGTCCTTTCAGCTTGAAACGCTGTTCAGCCTGCGCTCGCATATAGCCGTCATAACCAATATCACGGAAGACCACCTGAACCGCCATTATAACATGGAAAATTACATATTCTTAAAGAGCAAACTCATACGCGGTCTGCGCGAGAGCGAGTTCGCCGTCCTCAACTTCGACGACGCGAACACCCGCAGGCTCGCCGCCTCGACGCGCGGCAAAGTCGTGTGGTTTTCGGCAAGTCAGACGGTCGACGGCGCATATTTGGAGGACGGAAAGGTGTGCTTCCGCGGCGAGCGGCTGTTCGATGCCGATAAGCTCACGCTCGGCGGCAGGCATAATCTCGAAAACGCGCTTGCGGCCACGGCGGTCTGCGCTCTGCTCGGGCTGGATATGCGCACGGTTTCGGACGCGCTCTGCTCGTTCAGGGGCGTAAAGCACCGCGTCGAAAAGATCTGCGAACTCAAAGGCGTGGACTACGTCGACGACAGCAAGGGAACGAACGTCGACGCCGCGCTCAAAGCGGCGGGCTGCATGGCAAGGCCGACTATTATGCTGCTCGGCGGCAAGGATAAGGGCTATGACTATTCCCCGCTTTTCAAGGGGCTTGCGGGCAGCAAGGTCGTGCACTGCATAATTTACGGCGAAAACCGCTTCAAAATCTGCGCGGCGGCGACGGCGGAGGGGTTCGGCTCGTTTTCGCTGTGCGTCGACTTTTCGACCGCAGTACAGCTTTCAAAGATAATGGCAAAACCGGGGCAATGCGTTCTGCTCAGCCCCGCAAGCTCGAGCTTTGACGAGTTTTCCGATTATGAGGAGCGCGGCGATGCCTTCGCGCGCATAGTAAAGGGAATTGCCGATGAAAAAGAAAATTGTTAAAAAGGGCGGGGCGGGAGACATCCCGCTCTTAGTCTGTATTTTTCTCATGGTAGCGTTCGGCTGCGTGATGATATATTCCGCCAGCAGCTATGTCGGCGAAGTCGAATACGGCGACGCGCTCTTTTTCGTCAAAAAGCAGATTATCGGCGCGATTTTCGGGGCGGCTGCGTTCGTCGGGGTGCAGTTCGTCGATCCCGAAAAACTCATAAAACTCAAATATCCCGCCGTCATAGTCGCGGCGGTCGCGCTCATTCTCGTATTCGTACCCGGCGTAGGCGTGACCAACTACGGCGCGACGCGCTGGATAGGTTTCGGCGGTCTGACCATTCAGCCGTCCGAACTCGCCAAATATGCCTTCGTCATATTCGCCGCCGCGCATTTTTCCAAGCACTATGACGAGGTAAAGACTTTCAGGGGCGTATTGCCCGTGCTCGGCGTGGGGGTGGCGTTCTGTATTCTCATAATTGCCGAACCCAATATGTCCATAACGATGTGCGTCGCACTTCTGATGTTTGCGATGGTCTTTCTGAGCGGCACAAATTTAAAGACCTTCGCGTTCATGCTCGCGCCGTTCGTGCTCGCCGTGCCGCTTCTCATCATTCTCGAACCGTACAGACTGCAAAGGCTGAGCGCCTTTCTCGATCCGTGGGCGTCGCCCAAGGACGAGGGGTATCAGCTCATTCAGTCGCTCTACGCGCTCGGCAACGGCGGAATGTTCGGCGTGGGGCTGTTCAATTCCACGCAGAAATACCGTTTCCTGCCCTTTGCCGAAAGCGATTTCATAATGTCGGTAATGGGCGAGGAGCTCGGCTTTTTCGGGCTGGCGATATTCTTCGCCGCCGCGCTCTTTATAGTCATTCGCGGCTTCAACATTGCCCGCCGCGCCCCGACGCGGTTTACTTTTCTGCTCGCTTCGGGCATAACGCTCGTCTACGGCATACAGGTGGTCATAAACGCGCTCGTCGTCAGCGGAACTATCCCGCCGACGGGCTTGCCGTTGCCGCTCATATCCAGCGGAAATACCTCGCTCGTCATAACCATGGCGTCGATGGGCGTGCTCTACGGCATATCCAGGCGCAATTAACACGGCGCAGTAATTCTCCATATAATGGATTAGGCGGCGCGTAAAAGGGCGGACTGCATTCATTCGTCTTTTTGCGTGCTGCCTGATTATTTACATACAGGGAGTTTTTATGGATAAGTACATCATAAACGGGGGGAACAGGCTGTACGGCGAAATAGACATACAGTCTGCGAAAAATTCGGTACTTCCAATACTCGCCGCGACCGTCCTCACGGATGAAAGGGTTACGCTTGAAAACGTCCCGCAGATTACCGACGTGCGCAATATGCTCAGAATACTCGAATGTCTCGGCTGTAAGACGGTGCTTTCGGGCAACGACGTGCAGATTGACAGTTCGTGCGCGGTAAGTTACGAAATACCCAGTACGCTCGCCCATGAACTTCGTTCCTCCGTGTTCCTGCTCGGTTCGGTAATTTCGCGCTTTCACAGGGCTAAGATTGCCTACCCCGGCGGATGCGATATAGGGCTGCGCCCGATAGATCTGCATCTCAAAGGTCTCAAAAGGCTGGGCGTGAGGATAGATGAACACAACGGTTACATAACCTGCGAATGTCAAAGGCTTAAAGGCAACGAGATTATGCTCGATTGTCCAAGCGTCGGCGCGACCGAAAACATAATGCTCGCCGCCGTGCTTGCGGAGGGCAGGACGGTCATAAAAAACGCCGCCCGCGAACCCGAAATAGAGGACTTGCAGAACTTTCTCAATTCCGTCGGCGCGAATATAAGCGGCGCGGGCAGCGGCACGATAGTCATCGACGGGGTGAGCGCGCTCGGCGGCGGCTCGTACAGACCTATTCCCGACAGGATAGAGGCGGGGACATATCTCATCGCCGCGGCAATGTGCGGCGGCAGGGTGACACTCAACGGCGCAAACGGCGAAATGCTCAGTTCGCTTTTGCATAAACTATACGAAAACGGTTGCAAAATAGCGCAGAAAGATGATAAAATAACTATACAGGCTGACAGTCGTCCGCGCTCGGTCAAGAGCGTGGAAACCCAGCCCTATCCCGGTTTTCCCACCGATTTGCAGGCGCAGATGACCGCGCTGTGCGCATTGTCTGCGGGCAGTTCGGTAATTACGGAAAATCTGTTTGAAACGCGCTTCAAGTTCGTCCCCGAACTGAGAAAGATGGGCGCGGATATAACCGTTGCGGACAGAAACGCATTCGTCAGCGGCGTTCCCGCGCTTCGCGGCGCGACGGTCGTCGCGCAGGATCTGAGAGGGGGCGCGGCGCTAGTGCTTGCCGCTCTCGCCGCCGACGGGAGGAGCGAAATACTCAATATTTCGCATATCGACAGGGGATATTCGGCAATGGAATACAAACTTCGCGCTGTCAGCGCCGACATCGTGAGGGTTACGGTTTAGAGAAAAATGAGATACATAAGAAAAGTTACGGCACTGATACTCGCAATTATTTTCTGTGTGGCGCTCGTCGTCGGCACGGGGGTTATCTTTTCCGTCAAAAACGTCAACGTCACCTATATTGACTATTCGGGCGAGCACGAAACGGCTTTCGCGCTCAGCCGCCAGAACCTCAACAAGCTCAAAGGCACTCAGCTTGTCTTTCTCGGTGAGGACGATATTGCCGACAAGCTCGACGACGCTTCTCTCATTGCCGTCGAAAGCTATGAGAAGATCTATCCCTGCACGGTCAATATCGTGCTCAGGGAGAGGCTGGAATGTTTCTATTCGGTCGACGGCGGAAACTATGCGATTTACGACGACCGAGGGGAGTTCGTGAGGTCGGAGGAGATCTTCGTCGAGCACCTCAATGCGCTCGACGGCAGCCCAGACATACTCATCGACGCCGACAGGAGTCTCATTCCCGATATAGCAAAGCTCTGCGGGTATTTCAAGGAGAACTTCGGCGCACTCCGCAGCCTCATCGAAAGCGTCACGGTGCATAACGGCGTGGACGCCGCGGTAATAAAACTTAAAAGCGGAATGTCGATTGCCGTCTCCGCGTGGAGAGAGGGCGGCGACATCAAGATGTACAAGGCGCACAAGAGCTATCTTTCCATGACCGACAGACAGCGGACGAAGGAACTTCTCGTGATCGGTTGACCGACTTTCGGCAAATAATGGCATAATACGGCCCGAATTTTTATTTCGGGCTGTTTTTTTGTGCATATCAGTTGACAAGTTTTATACACTATTATATAATTGATTATATAATACTCATCGTGTTTACGGGTAAATTTATTTCGGAAGGGCAGAGGAAAGTGCGTTCTAAAAGCGTGGCGGTGCTCGACATCCGCTCAAATGAAATCTGTGCCGCTGTTGCGGAAAAGGGTGTGAACAACACTTTCATCATCAAGGCTAAAACCCTTCTCGAATATGACGGATTTGCCGAGGGCGAACTGCTCGACATCGATAACTTCAACAAGGTCATAGCCGAGGCGGTGAATACGACTTTTTCGTCGTTCGGCGGCAGAATTAAGGAGCTGTTTGTCTCCGTTCCCGCCGAATTTACGAAGGTAAAACTTACCGATAAGGGGCTTAGTTTAAACGCCTCGCAGGTCGTCTCCCGCAGGCATAAGGATATGCTGTCGGAACTGTCCGCTCCCGAAAATTCCGACGGGTTCGAGGTCGTCTGTTCGAGTGCGCTCTACTATGTGCTCTCCGACAACCGCAACGTAATTGATCCCGTGGGTTCGGTAAGCGACAGCCTGAGGGGAAGGCTGAGTTTTTTCCTCGCAAAGTCGGCTTTTCTCGAATGTGTCGTCCGTGCCGTCGACAGGTGCGTGTACGTCGCCAACTACCGCTGGATACCCGAGATTTACAGTCAGTCGATGTATCTCGTCGATCCTGCCGTGCGCGACGGACGAGCGCTTCTTCTCGACATAGGCAACATTTCGTCGTCCTTTTCGGTTATCTGCGGCAACGGCGTAGAATTTTCGGAGGGCTTTTCGGTAGGCGTGGGGCACCTTGCGCTTTTGCTTTCGGAAAGTCTGGAAATTCCCTTCGCGGCGGCAACTCAACTTATCAAGCACGTAAACCTCAACGCCAAGGGCAGCATCGCCTCGACGGAGGAATGTCGCGTCGACGGGGAGTATTATAGTTTCAGAAGTTCAGAACTTCGGGAGCTTCTCAATGAAGGGCTTGACGGTCTGTGCGGGATAATAGAGGAGTGCAGACAAGCCTACACGGGCAAAGACATTTCGGGCAAGCCCATCTATCTCACGGGCGAGGGCGTCGGCGTAATACGCGGACTTACCGAAAAGCTTTCATCGAGGCTGGTCGTGCCCGTCGAGGTCATTTCGCCCAAAGTACCATATTACGACAAACCGCGTTATTCATCGCTTTTCAGCCTTATGGCGGCGGCGTTCAACGCTTGAATATAATCAGAATAATCTCACAAAGTTTCGGAGGAAAAATTTAAGATGTTCAACGATACGGCAATTAACACGAATATTTCGGGCAAAGCCAGGATAAAGGTTGTCGGCGTCGGCGGCGCGGGCAACAATGCGGTCAACCGCATGATAGATGCAAGCATTGACTGCGCGGAATACGTCGTCGTCAATACCGATTCCCAGATACTTGCGCTTTCGCCCTGCCAGAATAAAATTCAGATAGGTTCTCAGCTCACCAAGGGGCTCGGCGCGGGCGCAGATCCCGACGTCGGCAGGGCTGCCGCAGAGGAAAGCAAGGATATACTTACCGAGGTCATCAAGGGCACCGACCTGCTCTTTATAACCGCGGGCATGGGCGGCGGCACGGGTACGGGCGCCGCGCCCGTAATCGCCAAGATCGCAAGGGATATGAAGATACTTACCGTCGCGGTAGTAACCGAACCCTTCGCGTTTGAGGGTAAAAAGAGGCTTGAAAACACCGTAAAAGGGCTTGAAAACCTCAAAAAATACGTCGATACGCTCATCGTCATTCCTAATGACAAGATAAGGACGGTCGTCGACAAGAATACTTCCATGGTAGACGCTCTCCGCGTCGCTGACGAAATACTCAAACAGGGCATCAAGGGGCTTGCCGAGCTCATCGTCAACCCCGCGCTCATCAACCTCGACTTTGCGGACGTCAAGACCATTCTCAAAGATAAGGGTATTGCCCACCTCGGCGTCGGCGTTGCCAAGGGCGACAACAGAATTATCGAGGCCGTCAGGGTGGCGGTAAACTGTCCTCTGCTCGAAACGACTATCGAGGGCGCGAGGGGCGTCATTCTCAACGTCGTCGGCGGCAACGATCTGACCTTCTCGGAGGTTGCCGATGCGGCAGAGCTCGTCAGGAGCGTAGTTGACGCGTCTGCAAACATCATCTTCGGCGCGAGAATAGATCCCAACGTGCAGGACGAGGTCGAAATAACCGTCATCGCTACCGAATTCAGCGGCTACGACAACAAGCAGAACGAGGAACAGCAGAGGGCGTATACGGCAGGGCAGATCTACACTCAGCCCCCCTATAACCAGGGCAGAATGTCCGTAAACGAACCCTATTATCCCCAGCCCCGTCCGCAGCCGATGCCTGCGGCTCAGCCCGTCCAGCCCGCTCAGAACATTCAGCCCGTACAGCCCGTACAGAATGTTCAGCCCGTTCAGACGGTGCAGCCCGTTGCTCCCGCACAGCCCGAAATCGAGCGTCCTTCGGACAAATCCGTTCCCAAGTTCGCCCAGCTTCTTCACCGTTTCGGCAAGCGCAGCGACAAATAATAATAAATTCTGACAAAAAATTAAGCAGTTTCCCCGTTGGAGACTGCTTGTTTTGTTGTAAAGCGCAATAAATTAAAATATTTTCCGCCGGTGCGTCATAAAATCTACTATGCGGAAAAATTATGTCGAAGAATATAATTCGTTTTATTTTATAGGCGTCGGCGGCGTCAGCATGAGCGCGCTCGCCCGTCTGTTGCGCTCGATGGGCAAGCGCGTCGGCGGTTGCGACAGGGAGGAGGGCAGGTTCACCCGACTTCTCGTCTCGGAGGGAATTGAGGTTAAAATTACAGACTATTGCGAGCAGGTCGACGACTTTGAAGCCGTTGTCTACACCGACGCGGTCGGCGAGGGCGACGGAACGCTGCTCAGGGCGAAAAGGGCGGATAAGCCGACTATTCCCCGCGGCGAGCTTTTGAGCGATATTTCAAAATTATTCAGGCGGACGATCGCCGTTTCGGGTTCGCACGGAAAGAGCACCTGCACGGCAATGCTCGCGCATATTTTCGGCGCGGCGGAACTGCCTTTCGGCTGTCATATCGGTGCGGATGACCTTAGCTTTCGCAATTCCGCGCTGTTCGGACGGGAATATTTCATCACCGAAGCCTGCGAATACAGGCAGAATTTTCTTCGCCTTCGCCCGCAGATCGGCATAGTGCTAAATACCCAGCCAGACCACCTCGACTGCTACAAGACTGTCGATAACCTCAAAAAGGCATACTATGAATTCTGCCTTAACAGCGCCTGCGTCATTAAGCTGTACGGCGAACTGCCGAAAGCGGACGGCGTGACTTTCGGCTTCGACGACAGGGCGGACTATCACGCCGCAGGCGTGCGCGGAACGCGCGGAGCATATTCTTTCAGACTTTTCGAGGGAAAGGAGTGCCTCGGCGAGATAAATCTGAAAATTGTCGGCAAACACAACGTGCTCAATGCGCTTGCGGCGGTAGCGGCGGCGCGGCTGTGCGGAATGAGTTTTGAAACCATACGTGCAGGGCTGGAAAATTTCTGCGGGCTTGCGCGGCGGTTCGAGCGGATAGGCACTATCAACGGCATCGAGACCGTCGCCGACTATGCTCATCATCCCGACGAAATAAAAGCCGCGCTCAAAACGGCGCGGCAGATAACGGACGGCAGGATATTCGTCGTGTTCCAGCCGCATACATACAGCAGGACCAAGACGCTTTTCAACAGATTTGTCGACGTGCTGTCCAACGCCGACAAACTGCTCATTTACAAGACTTACGCTGCCCGCGAATACTTTGACGACGCGGGCAGCGCGCTCACCCTTTCGCGGGCGTTGAAGCGGAGCGTCTATGCGGACGGCATAGAGGGCATCTGCTCATTTTTAAGCGCGGCGACGGAGGGGGATCTTCTCCTCGTTTTAGGCGCGGGCGACATCTACGATGTCGCGGTCACGCTCGTCGACCGCTAAAATACTATCTCTCTGCCCGACTTGGTGCAGGAATAGGCAAAGTCTATGAACTGCTTTGCCCGTCTCGGCGAACGCCCGCCCTTGACTATTGCCCAGCGCTCTGCAAGCGCGGTAAGCGTCTCGTCGGGCAGCGTCATTTCAAGGTCGGCGGCAAGCTGTCTCACGATGGACAGATACGACGGCTTATCCGTCGAGGAGAACATTACCGTAAGCCCGAACCTGTCTGACAGCGAGAGCTGTTCTTCGAGCAGGTCGGAGGGGTGAACGGAATTCTGTCTGTCGGAGAAGCTCTCCTTGACGATGTGCCTGCGGTTGGAGGTTGCGATGATCATGACGTTCTCGACTGCGCCCGAGACCGAGCCTTCGAGCGCGGCTTTGAGTGTCGACAGCCTCTCGTCGTCTTCTTCGAGCGAGATGTCGTCGATGAAGATGATGAATTTGAGGGGTATATTTGCGACCAGCCGCTTGACCTCGATGAGGCTTACGATGTCCTTTTTGTCAATCTCTATTATTTTCAGTCCGCTTTCGCTGAAAAGATTGAAAAGCGCGTGGACGGTGGAAGATTTGCCCGTGCCCTTGTCGCCGTAGAGCAGCATATTCGAGAAGGGCAGGTTGCCGACGAAGTCGGAGAGGTTGTTTCTAATCACCGACTTTTCGTATTCATAGTCCTTTAACTTGTCGAGCGTTATGGGCGAAACGGAAGAAAGCGGCTTTAAAGCGCCGTTCTCGTAGGTGAACGCCCTGTTGTCTATGAAAATTCCGTACCCGTTCGCCCTGAAAAAGTTTTCTGCGGCGGCGGGGGTGAGGTTGCCGAAATCTAACCCTCTGAATCTGAGGTGTTCGCCCAGACGGAAATTTCTGCAATCGGCGACGAGCGACAGCGCCCTTTCAATTTCCGCCGCGTCCGCGACGAATGCAGATTTCAGAAATTCTGAAACCTTTTCTCCGCCCGCGCAGGCAAGCGAAAAGGCGTTCACGTCCGTAAGCATCAGCTTTTCAGTATAAGCGCGGAAATGCTCCTCCGCCCCGCAGGAATATACCGCGCTTATGAGGTCGTTATATTTTTCCTCGGCGGGCGTTCCGTCGGCTATGGCGGAGGCGTATTCGCACAGCGCAGATATCGCCTCGTTTTGTTCAAGTCCCCTCAAAAGTGTCAGTCTGTTTATAATTTTATTCATAAAAATATTCACTCGCGTATAAAATTTTATATATTATACATTAACCGTCGGAAATATGCAATTTTTTTGAGTATTTTTTTAATAAATTCGCTTAACGCTTGACTTAATAAAATTATGAGAATATAATAAAGCTTGAATTACAATTCCGGAGGAATTATTTTTATGTCTAAAATTTATTACCAGTCTGATTGCGATATCAATGTTCTCAAAAATAAAACCGTCGCCGTCATCGGCTACGGCAGCCAGGGACACGCTCATGCGCTCAACCTCAGAGAGAGCGGCGTAAACGTCATCATCGGTCTTCACGAGGGCGGCAAGTCCTGGCCCAAGGCAGTAGCCGCAGGCTTCAAGGTCTACACGGTTGCCGAGGCAACCAAGAAAGCCGACGTCGTTATGCTGCTCATCAACGACGAGAGACAGGCTAAGGTCTATAAGGAGAGCATAGAAGCCAACCTCAAAGAGGGTGCGGCGCTCGCGTTCGCGCACGGCTTCAACATTCACTTCAAGCAGATCATACCTCCCAAGAACGTCGACGTATTCATGATCGCTCCCAAGGGCCCCGGTCATACCGTCCGTTCGGAATATCAGGAAGGCAAGGGCGTTCCCTGCCTCGTTGCCATCGAGCAGGACTATACGGGCAAGGCGCTCAACGTCGCTCTCGCCTATGCGGCAGGTATCGGCGGCGCAAGGGCGGGCGTGCTTGAAACGACTTTCAAGTGCGAGACCGAAACCGACCTCTTTGGCGAGCAGGCAGTGCTCTGCGGCGGCGTAACCGCGCTCATGAAGGCAGGCTTCGAGACGCTCGTCGAGGCAGGCTATGATCCCAAGAACGCGTATTTCGAGTGTATTCACGAGATGAAGCTCATCGTCGACCTCATCTACAAGGGCGGTTTCTCGATGATGAGATATTCCATTTCCGACACGGCAGAATTCGGCGATTACGAGACGGGCAAGCGCCTCATCACCGACGAGACCAAGAAGGAGATGAAGAAAGTTCTCGAAGAAATTCAGGATGGAACTTTCGCCTCCAAGTGGATAGCCGAAAACAACAACGGCAGGGCTCACTTCAACGCAAAGCGCGCGCTTGAAGCTTCCCATCATCTCGAAGCAGTAGGCAAGGAAATCCGCAGTATGTACAGCTGGAACAACGACAACATCATAGAGGCGGAAGAAGGCAAATCCAAGCTTTGATTCATTATAATTGTGAAAAGAGGCGCACTCTCTGAAAGGGTGCGCTTTTTTTATATTTTTGATAGTCATTTTGTTGTTTTTTTGCGCCCGCAATGGTATAATATAGAGTAGCAAAATGTTATCGGGAGAAAGTTGCCGTGGGCAAAAAACATTTCAACGACAAACAATCATACATACTTACCAAAGAGACGCTGGGGGTGACGCTGCTGCTGTTCAGCGGAATAGTCACCGTAATACTTCTGACAAATAAACTCGTATTCGGAATAATCGGTTCGGGCATCTGTACTTTTATGTACGGAACTTTCGGCTATGCGTCGTTTCTCGTCGTCGCGCTCTGCGTTTACGGCGGCGTCCGCCTTGCGTTCGACAAGAAGATAAAGCTCAAAATGCGCGTCATAGTGTATATCGCGCTCTGCGTTACCTGTCTTTTCCTGCTGTTTCATTCGGTCAGCACCCGCGACTATGCGCTCGACAGCTACGGTGCATATCTTTCGGCATGCTATAACAACGCTTCGGCAGGCTTTTCGGGCTATACTTTCGGCGGGGTAATAAGCGGACTTATCGTCTATCCCGTCGCTAAGGTCATGACCTTTATCGCCGCTTACGTCATCTTTTCGCTTCTAACGCTGCTTTCGGGCTATATTGCTTCCCTTTCGCTCCGCAACGTAGTGCTCGGCAATATCGTGCGTTCTTCCGCAAAGGAACAGCCGATTGCCGAGGCAGCCCCCAAGGCAGAGGCGCCTGCGGAGGAGCAGCCCGCCGATAACCTCTATTCGGTAAACGAAAACCTTGAAATAGTCACCAACCCCAAGTCGGCGGGATACGCGCGGACGGCTCAGCCGCAGAACGCGGCGTATGCCGCACCCGCGCAGAGCTATACTCAGCCCGCAAGCGGTGCGCCCGTCTACGGCAACGCTGGCAGGACGAGCGAACAGCGCGACATCGACGAGGACAAGTTCTCCCGCGAGAAGCTCGGCAGGAAGATACTTTTCGAGCCGGGAGAGTTCGCCGCCGAGAGCTATCGCCGCAATATGATCTACAATGAGAGCTCTTATTTCAATCACCCCGTCCGCAATAACGACGACTATTGGCGCAGTTTTTCAAGCGGCAACCGCCCCGCGCAGAATAACGACGCGGCTTCGCCCGCAAGTGCGGAGCAGGGCGGCACATATACCCAGAGCTATGCCGCAAAGGCGGAAAGCGCTTCGCCCGCAGAAAATGCGCCCTCGTATATCTACGGCGATACCCCCGTCGACAACCTCGACCTGCCGTCGGGCGACGCAATGTACAACAGTTATTCCGTCGGCAGGACGGAGGAGGATAACTCCTTTATATCCGACGAGCCCGACGATCTGACTGATGCGGCGGACGACGGAGTTTCTGTCGAGCATGACGATAATATAGTTCAGTCCGCGCCCGCTGCAACCCCCGATTTCGGCTCGCGCGAGCGTTCTTCGGCGCTTTTCACCGACAGATTTACTTCTCGCGAACAGATTAACCCCGCAATTCCCGACGACGGCGGAATTTACAACATTCCTTCGCAATCTCGCGACAGCTTTACGCAGGGCAGGGAAATACCTTCGCAATCTCGCGACAGTTTCGCGCAGAGCAGGGAAATACCTTCGCAATCTCGCGACAGTTTCGCGCAGAGCAGGGAAATGCCCTCGCAGCCCCGCGACAGTTTCGCGCAGGGCAGGGAGATACCTTCGCAATCCCGCGATATGTCTTCGCAACTGCCTGCCGACGATAGCCGTTCGCAGAGCGCGGAACAGCCCTCGACGGCTTCGCGCGGGGAGAGGAACAGCCTTTTCAATCTGTTCAGCAGCTCTAATCCCCGTCTCAAAAACGACAGGATAGAGCCCGACGTTTCCGCGCTCTCCAACCGCGACAGAAGCGCCGACAGAAGCGAAAGGAATATAGAAAATATCTACGATGACAGCGAGAAGTCCGACGACCTCTACGCCGACGACGATATTCTCGGCCCCGTAGACGGGCTTGTCGACGTGCCGAGGAGAGAGACGATGGGGGATAATGCCCGCACGGGCGTTGCGCCGACTGCCGATAATCCGGCAAGGCAGCCCGTTCAGCCCGTCCAGCCCGTTCAGGCTGTTCAGCCTGACGTCCGCAACGTCGCCGACAGTCCAAAGCCCGCCGAGGAGGCGCCCAAGGCAGAAGAAAAGCCGCGCCACGTATGGAAGAAGTATGTCCGCCCGAAGCTTGACCTTCTGGACGACTATCCCGAAAATACCAACGTCAATACGGCGGAAATTGAGGAAAGCAAGCAGATAATCTGCGAAACGCTTGAAAATTTCCGCATTGCCAGCGAAGTTGCCAACGTCGTCGTCGGCCCTGCGATTACCCGCTACGACGTGATAATCAAGGATAAGACCAACATAAAGAACGCCCTCAAATACAGGGAATCGATAGCAATGGCGCTCATGAAGGAGAACGTAAACGCCTACCTCAACTATTCAAAAGGCGCAATCTCCGTCGAGGTTCCCAATTCCTCGCGTTCGATCGTCGGGCTTAAAACCATACTGTCGAGCAGTCAGTTTATAAACAGCAAGCCCAATTCGCTCTGCTTTGCATTCGGCAAGGACGTCGACGGTAAGGTGGTCTGCCCCGACATAACCAAGATGCCTCATCTTCTGGTCGCAGGTACTACGGGCAGCGGTAAGAGTATCTGCCTCAGCGCGCTCATCATCAGCCTGCTCTACAAGTACGGCCCCGAAGATCTGAGATTTATTCTCGTCGATCCCAAACAGGTAGAGTTCATTTCCTACGACAAATTGCCTCATCTGATGATCAACGAGATAATTTACGACGTCGATAAGGCAATAAAGGCGCTCAACTGGGCAATAAAGGAAATGGAGAGGCGCTATCAGCTCTTTAAGGAGATGACCGAAAAGGGCGTCGCCACGAAGAACCTCAGCGAATACAACGCTCACCTTACGGAGGGAGAGGAGAAGCTCCCCAAGATAGTCATCATTCTCGACGAGTTCGGCGACCTCATGTTGCAGGCAAAGAAGGACATAGAGGGCAGAATAATAAGGCTCGTGCAGAAGGCGAGGGCCTGCGGCATACACCTCATTCTTGCAACCCAGAGACCGTCCGTCGACTGCATTACGGGACTTATCAAGTCCAACCTGCCTACGCGAATAGGCTTTAAGGTCAACTCCTTCGACGATTCGAGATGTATATTCGATATCGGCGGCGCGGAAAAGCTGCTCGGCAAGGGCGACTGCTATTTCCGTTCTGCCGAGAACCCCGAACTCGCCAGAATACAGGGCTGTTTCATCGACACGCCCGAAGTTCAGCGCGTCACCGACTTCGTCAAGCAGAATAACGAATGTTACTTCGACCAGAGCGTTTCCGACTTTATAAATACCGTCGAAGAACCCCAGGATACTGCATCCGACGAACCGAGCGGCAACGTCGAGACCAAGATAGACGACACCTTCATCAAGGCGCTCAAATTCTGCGTAACCAACAATCAGGCCTCGGTTTCGATGATTCAGCGCCGCTTCCCCATCGGCTATATGAAGGCCTGTAAGATAATCGACTGGATGGAGAATATGAACTATGTCACCCAGTCGGAGGGCTCTAAGCCGAGAAAGGTGCTGCTTTCCAAGGAGGAATTCGTAAGAACTTACGGAGACATCGATGATTGATTTTACTTCAAAGAAATTCGGGCTCATATCCCTCGGCTGCGACAAGAACCGCGTAGACAGCGAGAAATTGTTACAGCTCGTCAGGGATAGGGGCTGCGAGATTACCGACGACGAAAGTCTGGCAAATATTCTCATCATCAACACCTGCGCGTTTTTAAACGAGGCGAGGAAAGAGGCTATCGAGACGATAGTCGGCTGTGCCGCCGAGCGCAGCGAAAATCTCGAAAAGATAGTCGTGACGGGCTGTCTGCCGCAGAAATATATAGGCGAAATATTCGACGGACTGCCCGAAGTCGACGTGTTCTTAGGCATAGACGACTATGCCTCGCTGTTCGACGCGCTTGAAAAATCTTATAGGGGGGACAGGGTAAACTTAGTCGGAAAGGGCGAAGAACTTATAACCGACAGACGGGTGCTCACTACCCCCTGTCATTATGCCTATCTTAAAATTGCCGACGGCTGCAATAATTTCTGTACGTACTGCCTCATTCCCAAAATACGCGGGCGGTACAGAAGTTATGAGATGGAAAAGCTTTTGAAAGAGGCTGAAAACCTCGGCGAGGTAAGCGAGCTTATCCTTGTCGCGCAGGACGTCTCGCGCTACGGCACCGACCTGTACGGCAAAAAATTTCTTGTAACTTTTTTAAAAAACCTGACAACGCTTGTCAACATTAGTAGTGTAAGATTATTGTACTGTTATCCCGATATGATAGACGACGAGCTCATCGCCGAGATAAGGGATAACCCCAAGATAGTCAAATATATCGATATACCGCTCCAGCACAGCGAGGACAGGGTGCTAAAACTCATGAACAGGCGAGGCAGCCGCCAAAGCTATCTCGACCTTCTGAAAAAGCTGCGCGAGGCCGTCCCCGAAATTGCCGTCAGGTCGACCTTTATAACAGGTTTTCCGACCGAGACGGAGGAGGAGTGCGACGCAATGTGCGACTTCCTCAGAGAGGCAAGGCTTACAAACTGCGGGTTCTTTGCCTATTCGAGAGAGCCCGACACGCCCGCGTATAAGCTTGCAGGGCAGGTGCCTTACGGCGTAAAGCGTAGGCGCGTCAGAAAGCTGTACGCCGTACAGCGTCAGATAAGCAAGCAATTTCTCGACGGCTTTATCGGCAGGAGCGTGCGCGTGCTCTGCGACGGCATCGACTATGAGCGCAACTGTTTTGTCGGCAGAGCATATTTTTCCGCGCCCGACATTGACGGCAAGGTCTATTTCAACGCAAACGAAGCCGTTCAGGGCGAATGGTACGACGTAATTATTACTTCTGACGACGGATACGATATGTTCGGCGCCACGGGAGATTTTGAAGATGAATGATGAACAAATAGATAAGGAGAGCGGCGTATATAAGTTTGTCGCGGGCAAGGGGGTAATGAACCTGCCCAACAAGCTGACTATCATGCGAATGGTCATGATACCGCTCTTTGTGCTCTTTTTCTACTTGCAATTTGCAGGTCACTATTTCGTTGCGCTGGGCGTATTCGCGCTGGCAAGTTTTACCGACTTCCTCGACGGCTACCTCGCGCGTAAGTATTCGCTCGTCACCAATCTCGGCAAATTTCTCGATCCCATTGCCGACAAGGTGCTCGTCTCGGCGGCGACGGTCATTCTTCTGACCGTTCCCGAATTCTTTACCCTCTATCTCGGGGAGTGGGCGATAATCGCTGCGGGCTGCTGCGTCGCGCTCATTCTTGCAAGGGAGATGATAATAAGCGGGTTCAGGATGGTTGCGGCGGACGCAGGCATAGTAATCGCGGCGGATAAGGTCGGCAAGGTAAAGACCGTATGTCAGGACGTCAGCATAGTTTTGCTGCTCATATACGGCGGATTTGCCGAATTTTTCGACGGAACGGCAATGCTCGCTCTCAACTGCGCGGGGCTTGCGGTGTTTGCGCTCGCGGCGGTGCTGACCGTCATTTCGGGAATAAACTATATAGTTAAAAATATCGAAGTACTTAAAAGATGAATGAAGGAGAAAGTGTCATGCGCGGCAAACTTGCAATGCTCGTCTTCGATACACGCCGATCCCTCGACTTCGGCGTTGCCGAAGAATGGCTTAAAAGTCTTGCGGGCGGCGGCTTTTATTTCGACAAGGTATCGAGAATTGCATTCGACGACTCTGACGGCATAGTCGGGGCGATCAACGACGGGCGGGAGAATTATGCCAATCTCCTCGTCGTCTGTCCGTCGCGCATGGAACAGACCTTAAAGAAGTTCATTTCGGGCGTGTGCGCGGCTCAGTTCGACTCCGTCGGCATACTGCGCTGCGAAGTAAACGTGTTTATGGTATTTTCCGACGTCGCCAACAGGCTGACGGCAAAGGACATCATCGACGTCCTCAATGCCCGATATTCGGTAAAATACGCCCGCACGTTCATCCGCTTCGTCGGTGCGCCCTATTCGGTCATAAATGACGCGGTGGGGGAGGTCAAGGCGCTCTGCAGGGAGAATAACGCCCCCGAGGTGCTGTTCAATCTCGAAGAAAATTACGGCGATTTCCGCATGGAAATAGTCTATTCGGACGTTACGCCCAAAATGCTTCTCGATAAGGCAATCTCAATGCTCGTCGCGGCGCTCGGCGATTACGTCTACGCGCTTGAAGACATCACGCTCGCGCGGCAGCTCGTTAGGCTTTTGAAGCTCCGCAGAATGAAGCTCGGCATTGCCGAATCGTTCACGGGCGGAGGAGTAGGCAAGCGCATAGTAGACGTGGCGGGCGCTTCCGAGGTCTATTTCGAGGGGCTCAACACCTATTCCAACGAGGCGAAAATGCAGCGGCTCGGCGTCAAGGAACTGACGCTCAAACAGTGTGGCGCGGTCTCTGCCGAGACGGCTTCGCAGATGGCGACGGGGCTTATTTCAACGGGCAACTGCGACGTAGGCATTTCGACAACGGGCATTGCCGGACCTGCGTCCGACAATACGGCAAAACCCGTCGGGCTCGCCTATATCGGCGTTGCCGTCGGCGAGGACGTCGCCGTATATAAATTCAATTTTGTCGGCGACAGAAATAAAATTACGGAAACGGCGATCAACCAGGCGCTTTTCCTTGCATACAAACGGTTAAAATAATTAGGAGATAGATATATGAACGAAGAAAAACTCAAAGCGCTGAACTCTACCATAGCAATGATAGAAAAGCAGTACGGCAAGGGTGCGATTATGAAGCTCGGCGACGACAACGTCAATACCGAACTTGAAGTAATCCCCACGGGTTGCATATCGCTTGACCTCGCCCTCGGCGTAGGCGGCGTTCCCAGAGGCAGAATTCTCGAAATATACGGTCCCGAATCTTCGGGCAAGACGACCGTCGCCCTGCATATCATTGCGGAGACGCAGAAGATGGGCGGCGTTGCGGCGTTTATCGATGCCGAGCACGCGCTCGACGCGGTCTATGCCAAGGCGCTCGGCGTAAAGATTGACGAGCTCTACATCTCCCAACCCGACACGGGCGAACAGGCGCTCGACATCTGCGAATCGCTCGTCCGTTCGAGTGCGGTAGACGTCATCGTCGTCGACTCGGTTGCGGCTCTCACGCCTAAGGCGGAGATAGAGGGCGATATGGGCGATTCCCACGTCGGCCTGCTCGCAAGGCTGATGTCGCAGGCGCTCAGAAAGCTGACCGCCATAACTAATCGCTCCAAGACCTGCGTCATCTTCATCAACCAGCTGAGGGAGAAGGTGGGCGTAATGTTCGGCAACCCCGAGACGACGCCCGGCGGCAAGGCGCTCAAATACTTCGCTTCCGTCCGTCTCGACATAAGAAAGGCAGACGCGCTCAAAGCCGACGGCGAGATAGTCGGCAACCGCGCAAAGGCGAAAGTCGTCAAGAATAAGGTTGCGCCTCCCTTCAAGGTTGCCGAATTTGACATTATTTACGGCGAGGGCATATCGCAGGAGGGCTGTCTTATCGACCTCGGCGTGGACTATAACGTGCTGACAAAGAGTGGCGCGTGGTTCAGCTATAACGACGAAAAGATCGCAAACGGCAGGGAGAAGATGAGGGAATACCTCAAAGCCAACCCCGCGTTTGCGGCAGAGATAGAACAGAAAATAAGAGAGGCTCACAAGGCGTCGCTCAAAAAGACGCAGGATGACTGATGAAGTACGGTTTCATTAAAGTATGCGCGGCGACCGTAAAAATTCGCGTTGCCGACGTAAAATTCAATACCGAACGCATAATTTCCGCCATGCGGGAGGCGAGTGCGGAGGGCTCTCAGCTGACGGTTTTTCCCGAACTTTCTGTGACGGGATATACCTGCGGCGACCTCTTTAACCAGCGCACCCTCATCGATGCCGCGCTTGGCGCTGTGTGCGATATTGCCGAGGCAAGCAGGGGAATATCGTCGCTTGTCGTAGTCGGCGCGCCCGTTCTCAAAGGCGGCAGGCTGTATAACTGCGCCGTCGTCATTCATGACGGCGTCGTGCTCGGCGTAGTCCCCAAAACTTTTCTGCCCTCTTATGGCGAATTCTACGAACGCCGCCATTTTGCGCCCGCCGAGGCTCAGCTCGGTTTTGTCAGGATAGGCGGAAGGGACGTGCCTTTCGGCACGAAAATACTGTTCAGGGCGAAAAATGAGAGAGATTTCGTCGTCGCCTGCGAGATCTGCGAAGACCTCTGGGTGCCCGCGCCCCCGTCGTCGGCTCACGCCGCGGCAGGCGCGACGATAATCGTCAATCCCTCGTGCAGCGACGAAGTAGTATGCAAGGCAGAGTACAGGCGCGACCTCGTCAGGATGCAGTCCGCAAGGCTTGTAAGCGGCTATGTTTATTGCGACGCGGGCGACGGCGAGAGCACGACGGATATGGTATTTGCGGGGCATAACCTCGTCTGCGAAAACGGCAGCGTGCTCAGCGAGAGCAAGCTGTTTGAAAATGCGCTCGTTTATGGCGAAATAGACGTTGCAAAGCTCGCCGCAGAGCGCCAGAGAATTGCAAATACTTACTATTCCTCGGGCGACGGAAACGGCTATATCTTCGTCGATTTCACGACTTCGGAGGACGAGTGCAGGCTGACGCGCCACATTCCCACGCAGCCGTTCGTGCCCGCAGACGGCGATAAGCTCGCCGAGAGGGCGGAGCTCATTCTCACCATGCAGGCAAAGGGGCTGCAAAAACGGCTCGAACACACTAAATCAAAGACGGCAGTCGTCGGCATTTCGGGCGGGCTTGACAGTGCGCTCGCCCTGCTCGTCATAAGGCGCGCGTTCGCGCTGCTTGGTAAGCCTTTCAGCGACATAATCGCCGTGACTATGCCTGGCTTCGGCACGACTTCCCGAACTTACGAAAATTCTGTAAGGCTCATAAAGTCGGTCGGCGCGACGTTCAGGGAAATATCCATTGCCGACAGCGTAAATCAGCACTTCAAAGACATAGGTCACGATCCCGCAAAGCTCGACGTAACCTACGAAAACGCGCAGGCGAGGATGAGGACGCTCATTCTCATGGACATTGCCAACGAGACGGGCGGCATGGTAATCGGCACGGGCGATTTGAGCGAGCTCGCGCTCGGCTGGGCTACCTATAACGGCGACCATATTTCCATGTACGGCGTCAACGCCTCAGTTCCAAAGACTCTCGTAAAACATCTCGTTCGGGCAGAGGCGCAGTCGGTCGGAGGCGAGTGCGGCGCGGTGCTTTCCGACATTCTCGACACCGAGATAAGCCCCGAACTTCTGCCGCCCGACGCGGAGGGAAAGATTGCGCAGAAGACCGAAGACCTCGTCGGTCCTTACATTCTGCACGACTTCTTCCTGTATTATGCCATCCGTTGGGGATTTACCCCCGAAAAGATATTCTTCCTCGCAAAGCACGCCTTTGCGGGCGAGTTTGACGAACAGACCATTTTAAAGTGGCTCAAAAATTTCTATCGCAGATTTTTTGCGCAGCAGTTCAAGCGCTCGTGCATACCCGACGGAGTCAAGGTCGGCTCTGTCACGCTGTCGCCGAGGGGCGACTGGCGCATGCCCTCCGATGCGTCGGCGGCTATATGGCTTGACGGACTTGAATAATTTTTGACGATAACCGCACGATATTGTGCGGTTATTTTTGCAGATTACAATATTTTGTTTTAAACTGTCATATTTTTTGATAATAACGGCAGGTATTTCGGCAAATAAATTGACATTTATGTTACATTGTTGTAAAATAAATCTTAGGATATAGACTTGCCTTTATCATAAGGTTTTCGTATATATTTCAAATAATTTAATCAGGAAGGAGGCTTAACTTATGTCTAATCAGATTTTAAGCTCCCTGTTTCTTGCGGTCGACGGCACGATAGGAATAGTCGTCGGCGTTATCGTTGCTGTACTTGCGATTGCAGGCGCGATTATCTTCGGGGTAATGTATCCCAGAAGTTATCAGAAAAAGCTCGCCCTGCAGCTTCGCGATTTTAAAAGCGAAACCGATAAAATGCTTGATGAGGCTAATGCAGAATGTAAGGCACTCAAAAAGGAAGCAATTTTAGAAGCTAAGGAACAGGAACTTAAATTGAGAAATGAGTTCGAGAGAGAAACGAGAGAGAAGAAAGCCGAACTCAACAAACAGGAACAGCGCCTTGTTCAGAAAGAGGACATCCTCGATAAGAAGGAAGACTCGCTTCTGAAAAAGAGCGAAGAAATTGAAAAGCAGAAAAAAGACCTCGCCGCAAAGGAGCAGGAGATCAAGAAAACTCAGGATAAGATCAATCACCAGCACGAACTGATGATAGAGGAACTTGAAAAGGTATCCCAGCTCACCAAGGAGGAGGCGAAGAAGCTCCTTACCGACGAAATACTCGAAGAAACGAGGCACGACGTCGCAATTCAGGTAAGGAACATAGAGCAGACCGCCAAGGACGAGGCGAATAACGAGGCGAAAAAGATAATCTCGCTCGCCGTACAGCGCTGTGCGTCCGACCACGCGTCCGAAATAACCGTTTCGGTCGTTCCCCTTCCCAGCGACGACATGAAGGCGAGAATAATCGGCAGAGAGGGCAGAAATATCCGTGCGCTCGAAAACGCGACGGGCATCGAACTCATCGTCGACGATACTCCCGAAGTAGTCATTCTGTCGGGCTTCGATCCCGTCAGAAGGGAAGTCGCAAGGCTGACGCTCGAAAAGCTCATCTCCGACGGCAGAATTCACCCCGCAAGGATAGAGGAGACCGTCGCAAAGGTCAAGAAGGAACTCGACCAGGAGATCAAGGCGGCAGGCGAAAGCGCTATGTTCGAGGTCGGCATTTACGGGCTTCACCCCGAACTCATCAAGTATATCGGCCGTCTCAAATACAGGACGAGCTACGGACAGAACGTCTATAAACATTCGATAGAGGTTGCAACGCTCGCAGGGCTCATGGCTTCCGAGCTCGGGCTCGATCCCGTGCTTGCAAAGCGCGCGGGGCTTCTCCACGATATAGGCAAGGCGGTGGATAAGGAGCAGGAGGGCACTCACGTGCAGCTCGGCGCAGACCTCGCCAAGAAGTACAACGAAAAGCCCAACGTCGTAAACGCCATTGCGGCGCACCACGGCGACTGTGAACCCAAGACCATCGAGGCTGTGCTTGTCGCCGCTGCCGACGCAATATCGGGCGCGCGTCCCGGCGCAAGGCGCGAGACGGGTACGAACTATGTCAAACGTCTCGAAAAGCTCGAGGAGATTGCGGGCAGCTTCAGCGGCGTAGACAAGACCTATGCCATTCAGGCTGGCAGAGAGGTCAGGGTTATGGTCAAGCCCGAACAGATTGACGATGCCCAGGCAATGTTCCTCGCCAAGGATATAGCCAAGAAGATAGAGGCGGAACTTGAATATCCCGGACAGATCAAGGTCAATGTCATAAGGGAATCCCGCTGTGTCGAATACGCTAAATAAATTAGACGATTGCGGGGGCAGAACTGCCTCCGCATTATAATTTACTTACGATAAAACCGCTCCCTTTTTATGAGGGAGCGGCTGTTTTTATCTTACGAAGAAGTAGAACGCCACGGCAAATACCGTAATATTGAGCGCCGTTACCGACGGCATCACCATATATCTGACTATTTCGCCTACAACCGTGAAGTTGATGTTCATGAGGAATGCGAATACGCAGATGATGAGTATGGCGATTATCGTAATTATTATGCACTTACTGAGGTAACTTGCCGAGGTGGGCTTGGCGCAGTGTCCGCCGTAGCCCTTGAGGTCGAGTATGAGGAACACCGCAAGCTGCACGAGCCCGATTGCGAGTATTACGCTGGCATACAGCCAATCGGTGCCGAGCGTCTTGCCGAAGATGAGGCAGACGGCAAATTCAATGAGCGTTATGAGAAATACTATGAGCGAACATTTGAGGAGCGTCTTGCCCTTATTGTAGACCGTGGTCGCCGCCGACTGCGCGTTGCCGTGATATTCCGTAGAGGGCATAACCCTTATTCCGTCGGAATTTGCCCTGTCCATGATGGGGGAGGAATAGCCGCGCTGTTGCTGGGGCGGAGGCGTCTCCGCGGGCTGTTCAGCCGCAAAATTCGTCTGTACGCTGCCGTTAGCGAGCGCCTTGACGAATATTCCGTCGATTAGGTTCTTATAGTCGCGCTCGGGCGCAGGGCGGTTGGTGTAAATTCCGCCTTCCTGCTGCTGTCTTTCGCGCTTTTCCCTGTCGTCGTTCGTCCTGACGGGTTCGGATATGAGTTTGAGATAATTCTCGTGAGCGCGCCGTTTGGCTTCTTCCTCGGCGGCAAGCCTTGCCTTCTCCGCCGCGGCGGAAAGCTGCGTATTTTCAAATGCTGGCTCTGCCTGGGCCTGCTCCTTATAGCGCGTGTATTCTGACGTCTGCTGGCGGTAAGCCTGCTCGGCGTTCAGTACGCTTATCTGCTCGGCGGTCGGCTGCTGAGGCTGTGCTGGCTGGCTGTAAGCGGCAGGAGCGGGTGGTTCTTCGGGTTCGGTCTTCCGCACCGGCTCGGCGTAAACCGCGCTCTGCGCGGGTTCTTCGGTCTTTGCGGGCGCCTGCCTTATGCTCGCCGCCTGCTCGTCGGGAGGGGCGATTATGACGGGCGTACCCGGTTCGGGTATGTCTTCCGCCGCAATGCGGGGATAGTCGGCAAAGCCTATTCTGTTGCCTTCGCCAGCTTTTTCTGCGCTTTCGGCGGGCAAATTCCTGCTTTCTGCGCTTTCAGTCGCTTCGCGGACCTGCGGCTGTGCGTACTGAATGTTGTACGTCGTGTAGGAGTCGGCGGGAATAGTCGGTATATTGTCGCTTTGTTCCTTGGGCTCTTTATCTTCGTTCTCGTCCTTGTTGAGGTGAGGAACTCTCGACACCGAATCGCGCAAAATGGTAAAGTCGACGGGGGTGGGGGCGGGACGGGAAAAGTCGAACGCCCTGTCAGAGATAAGGCTGTCGATTATCGTCCTCGAATATTCCCATTCGGCAAGGTTTTTTTCGGTCATTTCCTTGCCTATTTCGGTAAGCGTGAAATATTTGCGTCTGCCGCCCGAAGTGACGTCGTCCTTCTTCCAGTACGCCTTTATGTAACCCTGCGTTTCCAGCCTCTTTAAAGCGCTGTAAAGCGTCGGCTGTTTGAGCGTATACTGACCGTGGCTCTTTGCCTCGATGTCGTTCATTATCTCATAGCCGTACTTGTCGCGCTCGTAAAGCGCGCGCAGAATGATGGTGTTTATATGCCCTCTTATGAGGTCGGCGCTGATGGCGGAATGGGCTTCCTCGGAGGAAGGTTCCTTGTCGCTTTCAGGCTTTGCCGCCTCGACATCGTCGTCGCCCTCGTAGGGTTCGTCGATATTTTCGCCGTTTTCGGGAAGATTGTCCTCGGGGTTTCCGCCGATAAATTCGTCGTCGTTAAAGTTATCTTCGTTCATTGTATTTACACTCCGATTAGTATACTTATTTTAGCATATAATGGGTGTAAATGTCAATATTTTAAAAAATAAAAAGTACTATGTCACACATAAACTAAACATTTTTGCCCTATTTGATAGACTTTGATCGATAATAATGCTAAAATTTATTAAAATACGCTTTGAAGGTGACAAGTTGTACAGACACGAAAAGACATATCAGCTGAGATATACCGACGTCGATTTCAACGACAGGCTCAAACTTTCTTCGCTTCTTTCGCTCATGGAGGAGTCGGCTTGTCTGTCTGCAGACGAGCTCGGCTTCGGCTATAACGTGCTCAAACCTAAAAATTACGGCTTCATTCTCGTAAATTGGTATATTTCTCTCGACAGAACGATTAAATTCGGTGAAAATCTCACCATTCATACCTGGCCCATAAAGCCCAAAAGACTGGCGGTTTTCAGAGATTTTGAATTTTACGTCGACGGCGTAAAGGTGGGCGTCGCCACCTCTAGGTGGTGTCTCGTCGATCTCGATGATTTTTCGCTTGTAACTTCCGACGCGGTTTTCGGTACGGATAGAACTTATAACGATTTCCGCTCGGTCGAGTTCAACTCGTGGAAAATTGACGAAATAGGCGGCGGCATTTCGCCCGACTATTCCAAGACGGTCAGCTATTCGGACTATGACCACTATAACCACGTCAACAATACAAAATACGGCGACATTCTGCTCGACGCATTTTCGGTCGACGAGCTCGCAGGCCGCTATTTCCGCGCCGTGCAGATAAAGTACGTCAAACAGTGCAAATACGGCGAAGTGCTCGATGTCGTCAAGCGGCGCGACGAGGAGGGGTTCTGGTTAGTCGAGGGCAGGGTTGACGGCGAACTGAGAATTCAGATGAGGCTGTCTTTCGATGACTGATTTTGAGTACAGGACGATAAGGAGCGACAGACGGTCGTATTCCGTCACCGTCAGGTCGGACAATCAGATAGTCGTCCGCTGTCCGTTGCGCGCCACCGAAGCACAGGTCGGCGCGTTTATTGCGTCCAAAAGGGCGTGGATTTTGCGGGCTCTTGCCAAAAACGCAGCCGCAGAGAGCGGTTTTGGCGGCGTGAGGGAGCTTGAAAAAATGCTCGTCGCGGGCAGATTATTGCCCGTAAGCTGGGGCGGCAGGAACTTTATTGATGACGAAATTGCCTCTTTTTCCTCTAAAAGCGCGGTAAAAAAGACACTTGTTGACCATTGCTCGCCGAAATTTTTTCAGATTTATGAGCAGGTCTGCGCCGCAACGGGCTTGCGCGCCCGCAGTATATCGTTCCGCTCGTACAAGGCGAGGTGGGGTTGTTGCGACAGTCGTTCGCGCATAGTTTTCAACTTCAAACTTCTTATGCTCGACGAGAAATTCTGGCGGTACGTCATTCTGCACGAGCTCTGTCACACCGTTTACATGAACCATTCGACCGCCTTTTACGCACTCATGGAAAAGTTTATGCCGCGCTATAAAGAAGTGAGAAAGGAGCTCAAAAAATTCACCTTCGTCGCGGCGTTGCCGCTGTGAGCGCGTTCGGTTTATAAATATTTATCAAAACGCTCAAAAATGAATATTTATAAATATATTCACATTTATACTGTAAATTTATTCATTTTAACCGCTCATATTTTTTAAATTGAAGGTTAATTCGCTTGACTTATATATATTATATATTGTATAATACATCAGGTTGCTGAAAGGCGACCTGAAATTTTATATCAGAGAGTTTTAATTATGGCAGACAAGATTAAAAAGGTAGTACTTGCGTATTCCGGCGGACTTGATACTTCTATCATAATCCCCTGGCTTAAAGAAAACTACGATAACTGCGAAGTTATCGCCGTTTCCGGTGACGTCGGACAGAGCACGGAGCTCGAAGGCCTTGAAGAAAAGGCGTTGAAGACGGGCGCTTCCAAGCTCTATATCGAGGACCTCAAAAAGGAATTTATCGAAGATTACATCTATCCCACGATGAAGGCAGGTGCAGTCTATGAGAATAAATACTTGCTCGGCACTTCTTTTGCAAGACCTATAATTGCAAAGAGAATTGTAGAGATTGCCAAGAAAGAGGGCGCAGATGCAATCTGCCACGGCTGTACGGGCAAGGGCAACGATCAGGTTCGTTTTGAACTCACCATAAAGGCGTTCGCCCCCGAAATGAAGATAATCGCCCCCTGGCGTATATGGAACATAAAGAGCAGGGACGAGGAGATCGACTATGCCGAAGCTCACAACATTCCCCTCAAAATAAACAGGGAGACCAACTATTCCAAGGATAAGAACCTCTGGCACCTTTCGCACGAAGGTCTCGACCTCGAATCGCCCGCAAACGAGCCCGATTACGACAAGATACTCGAACTCGGCGTTTCGCCCTGGAAGGCGCCCGATAAGGCAACTTATGTTACCATTCACTTTGAAAAGGGTATTCCCACCGCAATTGACGGCGAAAAGCTCGGCGCGGTAGAGCTCATCGAAAAGCTCAACAAAATCGGCGGCGAAAACGGCGTAGGTCTTGTCGATATGGTCGAAAACAGGCTTGTCGGCATGAAGTCGAGGGGCGTATACGAAACCCCCGGCGGCACGATTCTCTATACAGCTCACGAACTGCTTGAATCTATCTGCCTCGACAAGGCAACCCAGCACTATAAGCAGCTCATTGCTATAAAGTACGGCGAAATGGTCTACGACGGACAGTGGTTCACGCCTTTGAGAGAGGCGCTCGACGCATTCGTCGACAAGACGCAGGAGACCGTAACGGGCGATGTCAAGCTTAAAATATACAAGGGCAACGTGCTCAACGCGGGCATCACTTCGCCCTATTCGCTTTACAGCGAGGACATCGCAACCTTCGGCGAGGACGATTGCTACAACCAGATGGATTCGCAGGGCTTCATCAACCTGTTCGGACTTCCCATCAAGGTCAAGGCGCTTCTCGACAGCAAGAAGTTAAAGTAATGATTGAAGTTTTTATCGACGGAAAAGAGGGCACGACGGGGCTTCAGATATATGAACGCCTCGAAAAGCGCGACGATGTCAGGATAATCGCTCTGCCCGAGGACAAGAGAAAGGATATAAATGCGAGAAAGGAATGTCTCAACAGCGCAGACGTAAGCTTTCTCTGTCTGCCCGACGCTGCTGCCATCGAAGCAGCGTCGCTTGTCGAAAGCGACAAGGCGAGGATAATCGATGCGTCGACGGCGCACAGGACGAAGGAAGGCTGGGTTTACGGCCTTCCGGAGCTGTCTTCCGAACGCAGGGCGAGCATTGCCGAGGCTAAGCGCGTTGCCAACCCCGGCTGCCACGCGACGGGGTTCATAACGCTCGTCGCTCCGCTCGTAAGCGGAGGGATACTTCCCCCCGACTATCCGTTCGTCGCAAATTCCGTGACGGGCTATTCGGGCGGCGGCAAAAAGACGATAGCGCAGTACGAGGACGCGTCGCGAGATTTTACGCTCGCTTCACCCAGACAGTACGCTACGGCGCAGAAGCACAAGCATCTTCCCGAAATGGTCAGGGAGTGCGGGTTGAAATATGAACCGATATTCAACCCCATAATCTGCGACATTTACAGCGGAATGTGCGTGACTGTACCCGTATATTCGCGTTTAATGACAAAAAAGTACACCGTAAACGACATTAGAAAGTATTTTACAGAGTACTATGTGTCGCAGAACTTCATTAAAGTAATGTCGGAAGAAGCGGCAGGCGGGTATATTCCCTGCAATCATCTCAACGGAACGAACAACCTTGAAATCTACGTTGGCGGAAACGACGACAGAATTTTCATAGCGAGCGTATTTGACAACCTCGGAAAGGGTGCGTCGGGCGCCGCCGTGCAGAATATGAACATAATGTTCGGGCTGGACGAGAGGACTTCGCTTATCTAATCTGTCATTGCCGATATATTCTGGCGATATTTTCTGTTTAATCGATCGGTGACATAAATTTTGCTCCGTCATCGGTTTAAGCCTGATTTATTTTTAAATCAGCCAGTAAAATATGTGCTTTGCGCTTATTTTTTCGGGCATTAGATATATTTTTGTGCGTCTGCGGCCGATTTTTTATCGGTATCGCAATTGACATATCGTCGTTAAAGTTATATAATATATAAAATACGAATTTAGAGCTATGGTAATTAAAAATATTTCGGGCGGCGTATGCGCCCCGCTTGGTTTCAAGGCCAACGGCATACACTGCGGAATAAGGAAAAACAAGAGCAAGCGCGATTTTGCGCTCATAGTCAGCGACGTACGCGCGTCTGCGGCAGGCGTTTACACCAGCAATCTCGTAAAGGGTGCGCCCGTCATAGTCACTAAGAATAACCTTTCCGACGGCTATGCGCAGGCGATAATCTGCAACAGCGGAAATGCGAATACCTGCAATTCCGACGGCATCGAGATAGCCGAAAAGATGTGTTCGCTCGTCAGCGGTTGCGGCGACATCTCCGCAAAGGACGTCATCGTCGCGTCGACGGGCGTAATTGGACAGAAGCTCAATATTCAGCCTATGGTTGACGGAATAGGCGAGCTCTGGAACGGCCTCGGCAATCACAGCGAATACGCGGCTCAGGCAATAATGACCACCGATACGGTCATAAAGACCGTCTCGATAGAGTTTAAGTTGGGCGGCAAGGTGTGCAGAATGGGCGCGATTGCCAAGGGCGTGGGCATGGTTTGCCCCAATATGGCAACTAACCTCATTTTCCTTACGACCGACGTCAATATTTCGCCCGAGATGCTTCAGCTTGCGCTCAGCAACGACGTCAAGAGCTCTTTCAACATGATTAGCGTCGACGGCGACCAGTCGACCAACGACACCTGTTGTATTCTCGCCAACGGACTTGCGGGAAATGAGAGAATAACTGCCCGCAGTGCGCATTACAATGCGTTCTGCAAGGCGCTCAACTATTGCACGGTCATTCTTTCAAAGAAGATTGCCAAGGACGGTGAGGGTGCGACAAAGCTTATCGAATGTTCGGTCGAGGGCGCAAAGAGCCTGAAAATAGCAAGGACGGTTGCGAAGACGGTAATTAAATCTTCGCTCGTCAAGGCAGCGATGTTCGGCGCTGACGCCAATTGGGGCAGGGTGCTGTGCGCGATAGGCTATTCGGGCGTGGACGTGGATATTTTAAAAGTAGACGTCGATTTCCGTTCGGTTAAGGGTGTTCTTCCCGTCTGTCGCGGCGGATACGGAGTAGATTTTAGCGAAGAAAAGGCAAAAGAGCTGCTCTTGGAGGACGAAATAACCATTTTAGTCAACCTCAATGACGGCGCGTATAAGGCAACCGCCTGGGGTTGCGACCTTACTTATGACTACGTCAAGATAAATGGCGATTACAGAACCTGATAATAAATTAACGCGGTAGAGATAATGGATAAACAGGAACAAGCCGAATTTTTAATAGAGGCAATGCCCTATATTAAAAAGTATTTTAATAAAATTCTTGTCGTCAAATACGGCGGCAATGCCATGACCGACGACAAGATCAAATCGTCGGTTATGCGCGATTTGGTTGTTCTCAATATGCTCGGCATAAAGGTCGTCCTCGTACACGGCGGCGGGCCAGAAATCTCCGAAGCCATGAAGAAGTTCGGCAAGGAGAGCAAGTTCGTCAACGGTCTGCGCTACACCGACGAGGAGACTGCCGAAATAGTAAGGATGGTGCTTGCCGGCAAGGTAAACAAGTCGCTTGCAGACCTCATCGAGAGAAACGGCGGCAAGGCTATCGGCATCTGCGGTCAGGACGGACACATGCTCAAATGCGTTCCCGCGGACGAAAAGCTCGGTTATGTAGGCAAAATTACCGAAGTAAAGACGGATATAATCTCCGATCTCTGCAATCTCGGCTACGTGCCCGTCATCTCGACGGTCGGTTTCGACGACGAGGGGCATATTTACAATATAAATGCCGATACCGCCGCGGCGGCTATCGCAGGCGCGCTCAGCGCGGAGAGTTTAATACTAATGACAGACATCAGGGGGCTTCTTGAAAACAAGGACGACCCCGATAGTCTGATTAAAAAAGTTTTTGTCTCGGATATTCCCGCGCTTGTCAAGCAGGGCATAATTTCAGGTGGTATGATACCCAAAATAGAGTGCTGCAAAGATGCAATCCGTCGCGGAGTAAAAAAGGTCTTTATTACCGACGGAAGGGTTTACCATTCAATTTTGATAGAGTTATTGTCTGACGAGGGCAGTGGCACTATGTTTGTGTAACGGCTGATTTATTTTTAAATCAGTCTTTATTTTAGTCGGAGGAATTGACAAAAAATGGACGCCGAAACGGTTTTTTCGGATGATAAAGATTATATTGCGGGTACTTATGCCCGCTTCAACGTGGCATTTAAGTGCGGCAAGGGCGCAAAGCTCTACGACTTTGACGGCAAGGAATACGTCGATTGCGCGAGCGGTATAGGCGTTAATATCTTCGGCATAAACGACGAAGAATGGAAGAACGCCGTAAAGGCGCAGCTCGACGACATTCAGCACGTCTGCAACCTCTATTATTCGCTGCCCCAGGCCGAGCTCGCTAAGGCGCTCTGCCAAAAGACGGGCGCGAAGCGCGTATTCTTCGGGAACAGCGGCGCGGAAGCCAACGAGTGCGCGATTAAAGTCGCAAGAAAATACGGCAATACGCGCTACGGCAGGAATGAGATAATAACGCTCAAAAATTCCTTCCACGGCAGGACGATAGCCACGCTTTCAGCAACCGGTCAGGACGGATTTCACAAGTATTTCGATCCGTTCTTACAGGGCTTTAAATATGCCGAGCCGAACATGGACGGAATTTGGAGCGCCTATACCGACAAGACCTGCGCCGTAATGGTCGAGGTCATTCAGGGCGAGAGCGGCGTTCACTGTCTCGATTTCGGCTTTTTGAGAGAGCTTGAAAAGTTCTGCCGCGAGAGAGACATTCTGCTCATCTGCGACGAAGTTCAGACGGGCAACGGCAGGACGGGTTATATGTACGCCTACGAGGCGGCGGGCATTTCGCCCGATATAGTCACGACGGCTAAGGGGCTGGGCGGCGGACTTCCGATAGGCGCGTGCCTGCTGTTCGACAGGTGCAAGGACGTATTTACTTACGGCGACCACGGTTCGACCTTCGGCGGCAACCCCGTTGCATGCGCGGGCGCGCTCTCGATAGTCAACAGAATAACCGATAAACTGCTCCTCGAAGTTCAGGGCAAGGGCGCATACCTTAAAGCCAATCTCGAACGCATCAAAAACGTCGTTTCGGTCAGCGGAATGGGGCTGATGATAGGTATTCAGACGACCAAACCCGCGAGGGAAGTCGCCGCAAAGTGCCTTGAAAAGGGACTGATCGTGCTTACCGCGCACGACAGAGTGAGGCTGTTGCCGCCGCTCATAATAAATAAAGAAGAAATAAATTTTGCATTGAAAATATTAAATGAGGTAATTTCGCAATGAGGCATTTACTTAAATTACAGGATTTAACGAGAGAAGACATCTTATCCATACTCAACCTTGCCGATCAGCTCAAATTCGAGAGGAACAACGGCATACAGAAGGACTATCTCAAGGGCAAGAAGCTCGGGCTTATCTTCCAGAAAGCTTCCACGAGGACGAGAGTTTCCTTCGAGGTCGGCATTTACGAGCTCGGCGGCTACGGACTTTTCCTTTCGAGCAACGATTTGCAGATAGGCAGGGGCGAGCCCGTTCAGGATACCGCAAGGGTGCTTTCCCGTTATCTCGACGGCATAATGATAAGGACTTTCGCGCAGCAGGAAGTCGAGGATCTCGCAAAGTACGGCTCTATCCCCGTAATCAACGGTCTGACAGACTATGCGCATCCCTGCCAGGTACTTGCCGACCTCATGACCATAAGGGAATACAAGGGCAGCTTCAAGGGGCTTAAAATGGCGTTCGTCGGCGACGGCAACAATATGGCCAACAGCCTGATGGTCGGCGCTATCAAGACGGGTATGTCGTTTGCCATTGCCTGCCCTAAGGGATACGAACCCGACGCCGAGCTCATGAAATGGGCTAAGGAAAACGGCGACTTCACCATAACCACCGACGTCAAAGAGGCGGTCAAAGATGCCGACGTCGTATATACCGACGTCTGGGCGTCCATGGGACAGGAAGGCGAGAGGAAAAAGAGGGCAGAAGCGTTCAAGTCCTATCAGGTCAACAAGGAAAATCTTTCTGTTGCCAAATCTGACGTAATGTGCCTGCACTGTCTGCCCGCCCACAGGGGCGAGGAGATCACCGAGGAAGTGTTCGAGGAGCACGCCAAGGAGATTTTCGACGAGGCAGAGAACAGACTGCACGCGCAGAAAGCCGTAATGGTCAAGCTTCTCAAATAAGTATAATCACGCGAAAAAATAGGGATAAACTGTATATGAAAAACGATAAGGTATATTTAACTCTGCAAAACGGCAGACAGTTCGTCGGTCACAGGTTCGGCGCTGACGGAGAGGTCGTCGGCGAACTCGTGTTCACGACAGGCATGACGGGTTATATAGAGACGCTCACCGATCCCAGCTATTACGGACAGATAGTCATCCAGACTTTCCCGCTCATCGGTAACTACGGCGTAACGCCCGACATGGAGAGCAAGAAGCCCTGGGTTTCTGCGTATATCGTCAGGGAAAAGTGCGACGCGCCATCCAATTTCAGGTGCGAAAAGACGCTCGACGAATACCTCAAAGAGAACGGCATTGTCGGCATATACGGCCTTGACACCCGCGAACTCACCGAGATAGTCAGGGAGACGGGCGTAATGAACGCCGCAATCTCCTCCAAGCCCGTCAAGGACATGACGGAAATAGAGAATTACCGCATTGTCGGCGCGGTCAACGCCGTCACCTGCGCAGAGCCCGAATATTACGGCAACCCCGACGGAATAAAGGTCGCCGTATGGGATTTCGGCGCAAAGGACAATATCACGAGGGAGCTCGTAAAGCGCGGCTGTTACTGCGTTAAAGTACCCGCAGATTACACCGCCGAACAGATACTCGCGCTCAATCCGCGCGGGCTGATGCTGTGCAACGGCCCCGGCGATCCCGCCGAAAACGTCGGCATTATCGAAAATATCAGAAAGCTCGCGGGCAAACTGCCCATATTCGGCATCTGCCTCGGTCACCAGCTCTTTGCGCTCGCAATGGGCGGCAAGACCAAGAAGATGAAGTACGGTCACAGAGGCGCAAACCAGCCCGTCAAGCGGTTGGATACAGGCAGGGTTTATATTTCCAGCCAGAACCACGGCTACGAGGTGATTTCGTCCACCCTGCAAGGCGTGGGAAATCTCACATACATCAACGCCAACGACGGCACCTGCGAGGGGTTTGAATATCCCGAACTCAACGCGTACACCGTTCAGTTCCACCCCGAAGCCTGCGGCGGACCGAGAGACGCTTCTTTCCTTTTCGATAAATTCATTAAGAACATGACGGAGGGTAAATATAATGCCTAAGAGAGAGGACATAAAAAAGGTACTTGTTATAGGCTCGGGCCCCATAGTTATCGGTCAGGCGGCAGAGTTTGACTATGCAGGCGCACAGGCTTGCCGCGTGCTCAAAGACGCGGGCATCAACGTAGTGCTCTGCAACTCTAACCCCGCGACGATAATGACGGACAGCGCGCTCGCAGACGAAATCTATCTCGAACCGCTGACCACCGAAACCCTCAAGAGAATAATCGTCAAGGAACGCCCCGACAGCCTGCTCGCCTCGCTCGGCGGACAGACGGGACTTACGCTCGGCTGTCAGCTCGCCAAAGAGGGCTTCCTCGATAAGTACGGCGTAAAGCTCATCGGCGTAAATCTCGACTCTATTGACCGCGCCGAGGACAGAGAGCTGTTCAAGGAGACGATGAAGAAGATAAATCAGCCCGTCGTTCCCTCGGATATCGCCTACACCGTGGAGGAATGTCTTGCAATCGCCGAAAAGATAGGCTATCCCGTAATAGTCCGTCCCGCGTACACGCTTGGCGGCGCGGGCGGCGGCGTTGCCAAGGACGAGGAGGAGCTTAAACTCATCTCCCATAACGGACTTATGCTTTCGCCCATCACGCAGGTACTCATCGAAAAGTACATCGGCGGATGGAAGGAAATAGAATTTGAAGTGCTGAGAGACAGCGCGGGCAACGTGCTCACCGTCTGCTCGATGGAAAACTTCGATCCCGTCGGCGTACATACGGGCGATTCGATAGTCATTGCGCCCGCCGTGACGCTTTCGGATAAGGAATATCAGATGCTCAGAACGGCATCGCTCGACATAATCACCGAACTCGGCATAGAGGGCGGCTGCAACTGTCAGTTCGCGCTTCACCCTGACAGCTTCGAGTATTCGGTCATCGAGGTCAATCCCCGTGTTTCGCGTTCGTCCGCGCTCGCGTCCAAGGCGACGGGTTATCCCATTGCCAAGGTTGCTACCAAGATCGCGCTCGGCTATACGCTCGACGAGATAAGAAACGACGTCACGGGCAAGACCTTTGCCTGTTTCGAGCCGACGCTCGACTATGTCGTCGTCAAGCTTCCCAAGTGGCCTTTCGATAAATTCCTGTACGCCAAGAGAAATCTCGGCACGAGAATGAAGGCGACGGGCGAGGTCATGGCAATCGGCACGGGCTTTGAAATGGCTATAATGAAGGCGGTAAGGGGCGCAGAAATCTCGCTCGGCACGCTCAATATGCCCAAACTTGCCGAACTTTCCGACGAGGAAATACACGCAAAACTTTCCGACGTCACGGACGAAAGACTGTTCGTCGTATTCCAGGCGTTGAAGCGCGGCATTTCCGTCGACGAAATCTACTCGATAACCAAAATTGACGAGTGGTTCTTGAACAAGCTCAAAAATCTCGTCGACTATGAAACAGAAATAGCCGGCAAGAAGATGACCAGGGCGGAATATATGAAGGGCAAGCGCTACGGCTATCCCGACAAGGAGCTTGAAAAGCTTTCGGGCAACAAGCTGCCCTGCCACGTCGATGCAACTTTCAAGATGGTCGACACCTGCGGCGCGGAGTTCTCCGCACAGACGCCCTATTTCTACTCGACCTACGACGACAAGGCTCACGACGAAGCCGTGCCTTACGTTCAGGAGAGCAGAAAGAACAAGAAAAAGAGAATAATAGTCATAGGTTCAGGCCCTATAAGAATAGGTCAGGGCATAGAGTTCGACTATTCGTCCGTTCACTGCGTGTGGGCGCTCAAACGGCTGGGCTATGAAGTTATAATCATAAACAACAACCCCGAGACGGTTTCGACCGACTTCGATACCGCCGACAGACTGTATTTCGAGAGCCTTACCCCCGAAGACGTGCAGAGTGTCATAGACGTCGAAAAGCCCTACGGCGTAGTCATCACCTTCGGCGGTCAGACGGCAATCAAGCTCTGCGGCTATCTCGACAAGAAGGGCATCAGAATACTCGGTACGCCCGCGGACAGCGTCGACCTCGCCGAGGACAGAGAGCGTTTCGACGAACTGCTTGAACAGTTCCACATAGCAAGACCTAAGGGACTTACCGTAATGACCAAAGAGGAGGCCGTTCAGGCGGCTGAAACCCTCGGCTATCCCGTGCTGCTTCGTCCCTCATACGTAATTGGCGGTCAGAATATGACCATTGCCTTCACGCAGAACGACATTGAAAGGTATATGGACGTCATTCTGGCGCAGAAGATAGAAAACCCCGTGCTCTGCGACAAATACCTCATGGGTTCGGAGCTCGAAGTCGACGCCATTTCCGACGGCGTGGATGTGCTCATTCCCGGCATAATGCAGCATATCGAGAGGGCGGGCGTTCACAGCGGCGACTCTATCGCGGTTTATCCCCCTTATAATCTCAGCGACGCAATGCTCAAAAAGATAGTCGAAATCTCGACCAATCTTGCAATCTCGCTCAAAACCAAGGGACTTATAAATATTCAGTACCTCATCTACCACAACGAACTGTACGTCATCGAGGTCAACCCGAGAGCGTCGCGTACCGTTCCCTATATTTCCAAGGTTACGGGCGTTCCGATGGTAGATCTCGCGACGAGAATAATGGTGGGCGCAAAGCTCAAAAAACTCGGCTACGGCACGGGGCTCTACAAGAATTCGCCTTACGTCGCCGTCAAAGTTCCCGTATTCTCGTTTGAAAAGCTCAACGACGTCAACTCTCAGCTCGGTCCCGAGATGAAGTCGACGGGCGAAGTGCTCGGCATAGGCAAGACCATGGAGGAGGCGCTGTTCAAGGGACTTGTCTCGGCAGGTTTCAACATGAAGCACCCGACCAAGCAGAACCCTTCGGGCATCTACTTCACGATTAACGATCAGGACAAGTACGAAATAGTCAATATCGTCAAGAAGTTCGCCGACCTCGGGCTGACGCTGTACGCCACCAAGGGCACTGCCAACGTAATAAGGAGCTTAGGGCTCGAATGTACGGAGGTTGCAAGGCTTTCGACCAACGACGAGATAGTCAACCTCATGGACGAGGGCAAGATCGACTATATCGTATATACGGGCAAGACGGATATAGAGTCGATAACCAACTATATGTCGTTGCATCACCACGCAATTCTGCTCGGCATAACCGTTCTGACCTCGCTCGACACGGCAAACGCTCTTGCGGACGTCATTGCGGGCAGGTATAACCAGTTCAACACCGAACTTGTCGACATCAACCGCCTCAGAAAGGAAAAGATGAAGCTTTCCTTCTGCAAGATGCACAGCTGCGGCAACGACTATATCTTCTTTAACAATATGGACGGCAGCATAACCTGCCCCGAATCGCTTGCCATAAACGTCTCCGACAGGCACTACGCGATAGGTTCTGACGGCATAGTCATGATTGAGAAGTCTGAAATTGCCGACGCCAAGATGTGCGTATTCAACCGCGACGGCAGCAACGGCGGCATTGCGGCTAACCCGCTGAGGTGCGTTGCCAAGTATCTCTACGACAACAAGTTCACGACTTCCGAGAATATCACCGTCGAGAGCTGCGGTCAGGTCAAGAAGCTTTCGATGAATATCTTTAACGGCGTGGCAACTTCGGTTTCCGTAAATCTCGGCAAGCCGACTTTCAACGGTGCGGACATTCCCTGCAAGCTCGACGGCGAAATAATCGACAGAGAAATTGAGATAGACGGCAACAAGCTCAAAGTTACCTGCGTCAATATCGGTATTCCCCATTGCGTGATCTTCGTCGATAAGGTCGATGACGTCGACCTCGAAGCGCTCGGTCAGTCGATCGTCTATTCCGGTCTGTTCCCCGAAGGCGTATTCGTCGAGTGTGTGAGAATTGTCAACAATATCACCGTCAAGGCGCGCGTATGGGAGAAGATCAACGGCGAAACCTGGTCGTGCGGCACGGCTGCGGCGGCAAGTGCGCTTGCGGCAATCGCGCTCGGTAGATGCTCCAAGGGCGAGATTATAACCGTCAAGCTCAAGGGCGGCGACCTGTTCGTAAAGCTCAACGATGACGGCGACGTCGAACTTGACGGCTCGGTAAAGGAATCGTTCAGAGGAATAATCGAAATATAATGATCTATCTTGACAACGCGGCTACGACTAAACCGTATGCCGACTGCCTCGAAAGGGCAGGTCAATATTTAATAGAAAAGTATTATAACCCTTCCGCACTCTATGCGGAAGGTTATAATTTGCACAGGGAATTGGCTGAAACGCACAGAAAAATGGCGGCGTTGATAGGCAATAATCAAGATTATTCGGTAATTTTCACTTCCTGCGGAACGGAGGCAGACAATCAAGCGCTGTTCTGCGGCGGTCGGCGCGGCAACGTGGTGACCACCTCGGGCGAACATTCCGCCGTCTATTCCTGCGCGGCAAGGCTTAAAGAACTCGGCGTAGAGGTGCGCTTTGCGGCGCTCAACCCCGACGGAAGCGTCAACGCCGACAGCCTTCTCAGCCTGGTCGACGACAAGACTTCGCTCGTCTCGGTCATTCACGTAAACAACGAAACGGGCGCGATTAACGACGTAAACGCGCTCGCAAAGACGGTAAAGGCCAAAAACAGCCGCGCACTCTTTCATTCGGACGGCGTTCAGGCGTTCGGCAAAATTCCGTTCAGGCTGTCGCCTGCAATAGATATGTATTCCGTGTCGGCGCACAAGATCGGGGCGCTCAAAGGCACGGGTGCGCTCATAAAGCGTAAAAGCCTCGTGCTTGCGCCGTACATCTACGGCGGCGGGCAGGAAGAAGGGCTGAGGAGCGGAACGGAAAACGTGTTCGGCATAAAGATGTTCGAGTATGCGGCCGTAAAGAAATACGAAAACCTCAAAGACAACTTTGAAAAGGTGAGAGCGCTCAATTCACTGCTTCGCAGTGCGCTCGATAATGGGCTCTTTAAGATACTTTCGCCCGAGAACGGCTCGCCCTATATTCTGACGGTCGGCGCTTACGGCGTGAGGGGGGAGACTATACTTCACGAAGTCAACGATAAAGGGCTTATAATCGGCACGGGTTCGGCGTGTTCGTCCAACTCCAAGCTCCGTCACTCCCGCGTGATGCAGGCCTGTGGCGTGGGCGGCGAGCTTATTGACGGCATACTCCGTCTCAGTTTCTGCCCCGAAAATACCGAGCAGGAAATACTTGAAGCGGCGCAAATTCTCAATTCCACCGTAAAAAACAGAAGGGATAAAATGGCTTGATTATGGAAAAAGTTATAATCGTTCGTTACAGCGAAATACACCTTAAAGGCAACAACAGGGGCTATTTTGAGCGAAGTTTTGCCGAAAATATGGAGAAGGCTCTGCGCGGCATAAAGCACGAAATACGCAAGCACAGCGGCAGATACCTCATCGAGGGCTTCGACGACGAACTGACCGATGAAATAGTCGCGAGGCTCTCAAAAGTGTTCGGCATACACACGATGAGCGTGGCAATCTCGGTAAAGAGCGATCTCGACGAGATATTCCGCGCGGCTTGCAAGATTGGCCCCGATTACGGCACTTTCAAGGTCGAAACGCACAGGGCGGACAAGAAATTCCCCATGAATTCCATGGAGATAAGCGCGGCTATCGGCGGCAGACTGCTCGACTATAAGCCCGAACTCAAAGTCGACATTCATAACCCGCAGACGGTAATAGGTCTAGATCTCAGGGAGAACGGCACGACGCTCGTATTCAACGGAATGATCAGGGGCGCGGGCGGCATGCCCGTCGGCACTGCGGGCAAGGGAATGCTGCTCATATCGGGCGGCATTGACAGCCCCGTTGCAGGGCAGATGATCGCCAAGCGCGGCATGAAGATAGAGTGTGTTCACTTCCACAGCTATCCCTATACTAATATGCAGGCGCGCGAAAAGGTCGAGGAGCTTGCCTCAGTGCTCGCCGGCTATACCTGCGGCACAAACCTCCATATAGTCAAGGTAACGCACATTCAGGAGGAAATACACAAGAAGTGCAACGGCGAATATATGGTCACGCTTTTAAGGCGCTTCATGATGCGCATTGCCGAACGCCTCGCGCTGCGTCACGGATGCCAGTGTCTGATTACGGGCGAGAGTCTCGGTCAGGTGGCGAGCCAGACGATAGAGGGAATGACCTCGTCGGGCAGCGTAGTCGAAAAATTGCCCATTCTCAGACCGCTCTGCGGCTTCGACAAGAACGAGATAATCGAGCGGAGCAGGGCTATGGGCGCTTATGAGATTTCCATTCGCCCCTACGAGGACTGCTGTACTGTATTCCTGCCGAGACACCCTGTAATACGCCCGAAGATGGAGGATATTCTCGCCGAAGAAGCCAAGCTCGACGTCGAGGCGCTCATTGACGAGGCGCTTGCATCGACCGAAACAGTTAAACTTTAATCGAAACAGTAAAACTTTAATATTATTAGGGCAGAAATTGCCCATACATAAGTCGGAGGAAAAATTCTCCGACTTTTTCTTATATTTTTTGCTCAAAACACTTTACTTCTTTACTGTAATAAAGTATAATGTAGAAAAGTTGCAGGTGAAGAATGAAAGATTATAACGAATATGCGCACGTCTTATATTCTGCGCTGAGAAAATTAAAGACCGAAGACGACTGCAAAGCGCTTTTGGAGGATCTCTGCACCTATAAGGAAGTAGAGCAGATGGCACAGCGTGCCTATGCCGCCAAGCTGCTTTTGGAGGGCAAGACCTACGGCGAAATAATCGCCGAGACGGATATTTCGAGCACTACGCTTTCGAGAATTTCCCGTTCTATAAGCTACGGCAGCGGCGGTTACAGAAAATTTATCGACTATGATAAAAAGGGAAAATAAATGAAGTTCAGAATAAGGGAAGAACAGGCTGTCGCGGGCATAACCGCGCTGTTTGAAAGCTACGGCTATAAGAATTTCAAATCGGGCTGTTTCGAGGAATATTCGCTGTACAGGGAGAACGAAAAATTCCTCGTCGGCAAGAATGTAATTACCTTTACCGATCTGACGGGCAGGCTTATGGCTATCCGCCCCGACGTCACGCTGTCACTCATAAGGCGTACCGACATTGCCGTCGGCGCAACCGAAAAATATTTTTATAACGAGCGGGTTTACCGCAGAGCGGCGGGCGGCAGAGATTTCAGGGAGATTTTGCAGACTGGCGCCGAGGTGGTCGGCGTCATCGACAGTCTCTGCGAGGCGGAACTCGCCGAGCTCATCTGTAAGAGCTTGCAGATAATCAGCCCGAGTTACGCTGTCGACATATCCCACGTCGGCTTCACCGAGGGCTTGCTTAGCGAATTCGGGAGCGACGGGGAGGAAGTCAAGAACTATCTTCGCCGCAAGGACGTGCACGACTTTTTAAAGCTTGCCGAAAATAAGAAATTTAAAATAGAGGCGATCGATGCGTTTATCGCGGCGGTCAATTCGGACGGCGACGCAGAAAAGACGCTCGAGCTCGCAAGGCGCAATATCCTCAACAAATCTATGGAAAATGCCGTTGACGAGCTTGAAAAACTTGTCAGGCGGCTGACCTGCGCGGGTTTCGGCGATAAGATAAGCATAAATTTCTCTATGGCGAATGACGCGGACTATTACAGCGGGCTGGTGTTCGGCGGTTATATAGACGGCGTTCCGCAGTGCGTTCTAAGCGGCGGCAGGTATGACAATCTGCTACATAAATTCGGCAAAGAGGGCGGCGCGATAGGTTTTGCTGTCTATCTCGGGGAATTAGAGCGGTACTTCGCCGCGTCCGACTGCATAGTCGACAGGCTGATTATCTACGACGACGGCAGCGAGGACGAGGCGCTGAAATGCGCCGAAATCGCCCAGAGAGGCGGAAAGAGCGTGAGGCTCTGCCGCAGCGGTCAGCAGAGTGCGCTCCGCGCGGTTGAAATTACCGATCTGAGTTCGGGAGGTTAAAGATGATAAACATTGCGCTCCCTAAGGGCAGGCTGGGCGAAAAGGTGTATAAAATGCTCGCCTCGGTCGGCTATGGCTGTGACGAATATTCGGAGGACAGCCGCAAACTCGTATTTAAGGACAGCAAGGGCGAAGTGAGTTATTTCTGGGTAAAACCCGCCGACGTAAGCGTGTATGTAGAGCTCGGCGCCGCCGATATCGGCGTTGTCGGCAAGGATATTCTCAACGAATACGATCCCGACGTGTACGAGCTTCTCGACCTCGGGCTCGGCAAATGCAAAATGTGCGTTGCCGCTAAGGACGATTGGCAGGACGATATGTCCGTGCCGCTTCGGGTGGCAACCAAATTCACGCATACCGCCGAAAAATATTTTGCTCAAAAGGGCAGGGAAATCGAGACGATAAAACTCAACGGCTCGATAGAGCTCGGTCCCGTGCTCGGCATTTCCGACGTAATAGTCGACATCGTTGAGACGGGCTCGACTTTAAAGGAAAATAATTTAAGGGTGTTCGAGTGCATTTCGGAGATAAGCGCAAGGCTGATTGCCAACAAGAGCGCGTATAAATTCCGCAATGCCGAGATAAAGAAAGTCGTTGAAAAGCTTTCGGAGGTGACCAAAAGATGATAAAGCCGATTAAATTTACCCCGCAACTTATCGAAAATATGCTCTGCCGCACGGCCGAACAGGCCTGCGACGTCGACGGCACGGTGAGGGCGATTATCGACGACGTCCGCGCGAACGGCGATAGCGCTCTAAGAAAATACAGCCTGGCTTTCGACAAGGTAGAGATAGACAATTTCAGAGTCAGCGAGCAGGAATTTGCCGAGGCGGAAGCGCTCGTCGGCAGGGAATATACTCAAATTTTGCAAAGATCTGCGGCTAATATCGCTGAATTTCATAAAAAACAGCTGAGGGAAGGGTTTGAGATCGAGCAGGACGGCTGCATAATCGGGCAGAAGGTAATACCTCTCGAAAGCGCGGGGCTGTATGTGCCTGGCGGCACGGCGGCATATCCTTCGACGGTGCTCATGAACGCCGTTCCTGCCAAAATAGCGGGCGTAAGCCGCATAGTTATGGTCACGCCGCCCTTGAAGAACGGCAAAGTCAAGGCAGAAGTGCTCGTCGCCGCCAGAATTGCGGGCGTAGACGAAGTGTATAAGACGGGGGGGGCGCAGGCAGTCGCGGCGCTTGCCTACGGCACCAAAAGCATACCCAAGGTAGACAAGATTACCGGCCCCGGCAATATCTATGTTGCGACGGCTAAGAAGATGGTATTCGGCATCTGCGGCATTGATATGGTGGCAGGGCCGAGCGAAATTCTCGTCATTGCCGACGACGGGGCGAGGGCGCGCGACGTAGCCGCCGACCTTCTGTCTCAGGCAGAACACGATGTAAGGGCGACGGCGGTACTCATTACCGACAGCGCAAAGCTTGCCGACGAGGTTTCGGTTGAACTCGACAGACAGTGCGCCGCGCTCGAAAGGGCGGAAATAGCGAGAAAATCGCTTGAAAATAACTGTAAAATCATCATTGCGGACGACCTTGAAGAAGCCGTCAGGCTGTCGGATAAGCTCGCGCCCGAACATCTCGAACTGAGCGTCAGAGAGCCTGAAAAATTGCTCGCTCTCGTGCACAATGCGGGTTCTGTATTCCTCGGGTACAGCACCCCCGAAGCGGTCGGCGACTATTACGCGGGCGCAAACCACACGTTGCCGACAAGCGGCACGGCAAGGTTTTCCTCGCCGCTCGGCGTAGAGGACTTCATCAAGACGACGCAATACGTAAAATATACCCGCAAAAAACTTGAAAATGTCGCAGACGACATTATAACTTTTGCAAAATCGGAGGGATTGACGGCACACGCCCAAAGTGTCGCAGTTAGATTTAAATGAGCAGATTTGCCGACAGTCGGATAAATGCCATAAGTCCTTACGTTCCCGGCGAACAGCCGCGGGACAGGAAATATATAAAACTTAATACCAACGAGAACCCGTATTACACCTCGGCGCGCGCGGTGGCGGCGGTCGACGGCGAGACGCTTCTCAATCTCAAACGCTATTCCGATCCCGAAAGTCGGGAGCTGACGGCGGCAATCGCCGCCCGTTACGGCGTGGACTGCGCGGAAGTGCTCGTCACCAACGGCTCTGACGAGGCGCTAGCGTTTGCGTTCTATGCGTATTGCAGGCAGGGCGTGTGCTTCCCCGACGTGACCTACGGCTTTTATGAGGTCATAGCCAAATTATTTGGCTGTCCGTGCGAGAAAATATCGCTCCTTGAAGACTTCACGCTTCGTCCGTCCGACTATTTCGGCAAGGGCAAGAGCATAGTTATTGCCAACCCCAACGCACAGACTGGCATTGCGGCAGACGGCGGCGACATTGAGAGCATAATTGCAAATAACCGCGAAAATATAGTCATAGTCGATCAGGCCTACGCCGATTTCAGCGATTGGAACGCCGTGCCGCTCATAAAGAAATATGACAATCTCGTCACGGTCAACACCTTTTCAAAGTCGCGCTCGCTCGCGGGTGCGAGGGTGGGCTATATAATAGCCCCGCCTCAGCTCATCGAGGACATAAAGAAGGTAAAAGATTCGTTCCACCCCTATAACGTCAATGCTGTTTCGTCTGTATTGGCAAAAAACGCAATCGAGGACGAGGAATATTTTAAAAGTACCGTCGAAAAGATAGTAAAGACGAGGGGCTTCCTCGTTGACGGGCTCAAAGAATACGGCTTTGAAGTGCTGCCGTCGTCGGCAAATTTCGTACTTGCAAAGTGCGCGATGGGCGGCGAGAGACTGTATAAACTATTGAAGGACAGGGGAATACTCGTCAGACATTTCGGCGACGAGCGTATAAAGGACTATATTAGGATCACCGTCGGAACGGATAGCGAGACGGGCAAACTTCTGAATGTTATAAAGGAAATACTTGACGATGAGAAGTGCTGAAATTGAGAGGAACACGCGCGAAACGCGCATAAAATTGCGGCTTTGCCTCGACGGCGGCGATTATAAGATAGACACGGAGTGCGGTTTTCTCGACCACATGATGGAGCTCTTTGCCGTGCACAGCGGTTTCGGGCTGAATATCGAGTGCCGCGGCGATACCAACGTAGATTTTCACCACACCGTCGAGGACGTGGGCATAGTTTTAGGCCAGGCTTTTCTTTCTGCAATCGGCGACAAGCGAGGAATTGCCCGCTATGCCGACGTGACCATTCCCATGGACGAGGCGCTCGTGCTCTGCGCAGCAGATATAAGCGGCAGGGGAACGCTCAACTACGCGCTTAAAATCGAGACGGCGAAAGTCAGCGACGAAAGCGACGAAGTCAGGGCAAAGGCGGTCGGGCTGTTCGATACCGAGCTTATAGAGGAATTTTTCATTGCGTTCACCCGCGAAGCTCGCGTAACGCTTCACCTCGTACAGCTTTTCGGCAGGAATACTCACCACATTATCGAGTGCGCATTCAAGGCGTTTGCCCGCGCGATGAGAAAGGCGGTAGAAGTAAACGGCGACGCTCTGCCGTCAAGTAAGGGAGTGCTCTGATGATAGCCATTGTAGACTACGGTGTGGGCAACTTGTTCTCTCTTGAAAGTTCCTTTGCCAAAATCGGCGAAAAAAGTATTGTCAGCGGCGATCCGAAAGTCATTTCCGAAGCTGACAGAATAATTCTTCCTGGCGTAGGTGCGTTCGGTGACGCGGCGAAAAAGCTAAGGGAAAAGGGGCTGGACGAGACGATAGTAAAACTCGCGGCGCAGGGCAAGCCGCTTCTCGGAATTTGCCTCGGCATGCAGCTTCTGTTCGACAAGAGCTATGAATACGGCGAACACGGCGGGCTGGGGCTGATTGCGGGGCAGGTAAGACCGCTTGCCGAGCGCATTGACGGCTTAAAGATACCGCATATTGGGTGGAATACGCTTAAATTTACGCAAAAAAGCGCACTTTTCGAGGGATTGAAGGACGGTGACTATGTCTATTTCGTCCATTCGTATTACGCAGAGTGCGGCGGCGAAAACCTCGTCGCGACGACCGATTACGGCTTTGACGTAACTGCTGCGGTGCAGAATAAAAATGTCTGCGGCGTTCAGTTCCACCCCGAAAAGAGCGGCGATACGGGGCTGAAAATACTCAAAAATTTTGCAAGTATGAGGGTTTGACATGGAGATATTTCCCGCAATAGACCTGATCGGCGGCAAAGTCGTGCGCCTGAGCGAGGGCGACTATTCGAGAGAAAAGAAATATGCGGTATCCGCATTGCAGGCGGCGCAGAGCTTCTTTGAGGCGGGAGCGCGCTGTCTGCACGTCGTCGACCTCGACGGCGCAAAGAGCGGCAGAGCGGAGAACGCCGAGACGATTGAAAGCATCGTAAAATCGCGCGATATGTTCGTCGAGGTCGGCGGAGGCATAAGAACTTTCGACCAGATAGAGCGATATCTCGACTGCGGCGTAAGGAGAGTTATTTTAGGTACGGTCGCCGTAAGAGATTTTTCCTTCGTGGAAAGAGCAGTGCAGAAATTCGGAAGTGCAATATCAGTCGGCGTAGACGCGAAAGACGGCAAGGTTGCTATAAGCGGCTGGAAGGAAGTTACGGACATAAACTCGCTCGAATTCTGCAAAAGGCTTAAAGAAATCGGCGTACAGCACGTTATTTATACGGATATTTCCAAAGACGGCATGATGAAAGGCACAAATTTAGAAGTTTACAGAGTACTATGTCAGACAGAATACCCCAAAATAACGGCTTCCGGCGGCATTACTTTCGTCGATGAGGTTAAAAAACTTAAAGAAATGGGCGTTTACGGCGCTATTTTGGGCAAGGCGCTGTATGAGGGTAAAATACCCCTCGCAGAGGCCGTACAGGTCGCAAAAGATTGAAATTTTGCAATTATTTCAACAAATTTATTATTTTTTTGCTTAAACCTATTGAATATTTTCTTTGGTTTAAGAATTCTTAATTTATAAATTGAACTTTGATTTTTCGCTTATTGTTTTAAAATTGCTTTAAAGGGTAAAAATTTATGTTGGCAAAGAGAATTATACCTTGTCTGGACGTAAAGCACGGCAGGGTTGTCAAGGGAACTAACTTTTCGTCTTTGAAAGACGTAAGCGATCCCGTTGAGCTTGCGGCTTTTTATTCTGACAGCGGCGCAGACGAGCTCGTGTTCTACGATATAGTCGCAAGTGCGGAAAACAGGTCGCTCTTTTGCGACGTCCTCCGCGAAGTTGCGCGAAACGTATTCATTCCGCTGACGGTCGGCGGAGGGATAAATACCCTCGACGACTTCGATACCGTACTAAAATGCGGCGCGGATAAGGTAAGCGTCAACAGCGGCGCAATAAAAAATCCCGACCTCATCGGTAATGCCGCCAAGCGCTACGGCAATCAGTGCGTTGTGCTCTCCATGGACGTGAAGCTGTGCGACGAGGGCTACCGCGTTTATTCGCTCGGCGGTCGGGTTAAAACTGACATCGACGCAATCGAATGGGCTAAATTCGGCGAGGAGAGTGGTGCGGGCGAGCTCGTAATAAACAGCATAGATACCGACGGTGTTAAAAACGGGTTTGATCTGCCGCTTCTCGAAAAGATTGTAAACGCCGTAAATATTCCCGTCATTGCAAGCGGCGGCGCGGGCTCTGTCGAGCATTTCAAGGAGCTTTTCAAACGGGTAAACGTCGACGCGGGGCTGGGCGCTTCGGTCTTTCATTATAAAGATTTTACGATAGGTCAGTTGAAGCGGGAATTGAAATCAAGCGGCGTGGAGGTCAGAATATGATAGATCTTGATACATTAAAATTTGACGAAAAGGGGTTAATTCCCGCCATAGTAACCGACTTTTTTACCAAAAAAGTGCTTACGGTTGCCTATATGAACAGGGAAAGCCTTGAAATAAGCATTGCCGAGGGCAAGACCTGCTTCTATTCGAGAAGCCGCAAGTGTCTCTGGCGCAAGGGTGAAACGAGCGGCAATTTTCAGCATATAGTGTCAATAAAGGCAGACTGTGACAGGGATGCGCTCTGCGTGGAGGTCGTAAAGGACGGCCCCGCCTGTCATCTCGGAACTGACAGCTGTTTCAACGATTACGTCTTTAAGAGCGATAAACTTACCGAATTTTCGCTTGACGGGCTCTACGAACTCTTATGTCAGCGCCTTGCCGAAAAGCCGCAGAGTTCATACACGACATATCTCTTTGAGCAGGGCATCGATAAAATACTTAAAAAGGTCGGCGAGGAGTGCACCGAAGTAGTCGTTGCAGGCAAGGGCGGTGATAAGGAGGAGACGGTATTTGAAATTGCCGATCTCGCCTATCACGTGCTCGTTCTCATGGTCTACATGGGTATTCCGTTAGAGCGGCTCGTTTCCGAACTCGCGTCGAGGCACATAATCGATCACAAGGTAAAACAGCAAAAGATGCAATAATTTTGGCAAAATTCCGCCGTATTTTTACATAATGTGTACTGCTATTACTTTTAAAAAAAATCACCTATATTTCGGCCGCACTCTCGACTATGACTTGGCGTTTGACGAAAAAGTCGTCGTCGCGCCGCGCAATTTTATCTTCGATTTCAGGCACGAGGGCAGAATTTCAAGCCATTATGCCATAATCGGCACGGCGATAGTCGAGGAGGGTTTTCCGCTCTTTTTTGACGGCATGAACGAGAAAGGGCTGTGCGTCGCGGGGCTTAATTTTGTCGGCAACGCCGTATATTCCGACGTTCCGCGCGGCAGGTTCAATATCGCCCAGTTCGAGTTTATTCCCTGGATTTTAGGGCTCTTTTCGAGCGTCGACGAGGTAAGGCGGCACATTAGGGAGATGACGCTCGTCTCCGAGGCGTTCAGCGCGCAAATGCCGCCTGCCGAACTGCATTGGCTGATTGCCGACGCGAAGGACTGCATAACCGTCGAATTTGTCGAGAGCGGAGTAAAGGTGTACGACAACCCGATAGGCGTTCTTACGAATAATCCGCCCTTCGATATGCAGCTTTTTAACCTCAATAATTATATGTCGCTCTCGACGGACAGCGCGAAGAATAGCTTTGCGAAGGGGTTGAAGCTTTACGAATACGGCAGGGGAATGGGCGCAATGGGGCTTCCCGGCGACCTTTCGCCCGCGTCGAGATTCGTCAGGGCGGCGTTCGTCAAACTCAACAGCGTCTGCGACAGAGATCAGATCGCCTGCGTCAATCAGTTCTTCCATATCCTTGGGAGCGTCGACAACCAGCGCGGCTGTTGTCATACCGCGGACGGCAGGTGGGAGATTACGAGATACACCTGCTGCATGGACGCCGACGACGGAATTTATTATTATTCGACCTACGAAAACCACAGGCTGAGCGCGGTGGATATGCAGCTTTGCAACCTCGAGGCGGCAGAACTCAAATGTTACGATATGCACAAAATAGAGGATATTTTAATGCAAAACAGCTGATTTTTTTGCTGATTTAAAAGATTTGACGGCGTCGCTTCGATAAGCGACGCCGTCAAATCTTCTTCATTATTACGAGCGCGTCAGGCGCTTTCTGCAATAGCTCTTTTTGCCGCAGTTGGGACAGCGGAGCTTTCTCCTCAAAATCGTGTGCGCGCCTGCGACGTATTCCTTCATCGTGGGCACGAAGCGCTGACCGCAGGCGGGACATTCGTAGACGCCCGCGTCTTTGTCGAGCACACAGGCAACGCCGATGCCGAGCGAATAGACGATTACGGCGAGGGCGATAAGCACTATTCTGAGCCATATCGGCATTTCAAGCAGTCCCGCAAGGAGAAGCAGGGTAGTGCCCGAAATAACCGTCATGGTTTCGACGATTATCGAGAGAATGAGTTTCTTTTTTGCCTCGGCTTTTTCTCTTATAAGGGCGAGTATATTTTCTTCTGCCTTTTTATAATATTGTCCGTCGTCGAGTTTCTGCCCCGCAAGCAGTTCGTTTACCGATATGCCGAGCAGATTGCATAGCTCCGGCATTATTGAAACTTCGGGAAGTCCGCAACCCGTTTCCCATTTGGAAACCGTTTTGTCTGAGATTGACAGCTTTTCTGCAAGCTGTCTCTGCGTCAGCCCCTGTGCCTTTCGCATCTCCTGAATGAATTTTCCTGTCTTTATCTGGTCCATTTTTGCCTCCTTTGCAATATTATTTTACCTCGGTCGCGCGGCAAAGTACACCCACGAAGCGTAGAATTTCACAGAAAAGGTGGAGAATTATTATTTAATCCGCAAACTCTGTGCAGACAAGAAAAAAACAACCCTCTCCGAAGTGTCGAAAAGGGTTGCTTTTTGGTGCGGATAACAGGAGTTGAACCTGCATGGTCGCCCACTGGAACCTGAAACCAGCGCGTCTGCCAATTCCGCCATATCCGCGAAAAACATAAAAATTATATAGTAATTTGTGTCGCGTGTCAAGCAAAATCGAACAAATAATTTTGTCGTGACGAAAATTGTAAAAATGTCGTGTTTGAATTTTTCAAAGTATTTTTTTTGCTCACAAATTTCTAACAAAAAATAAATTTAGGTTTAAATTTAAAATAATGCGCCCGTTTTTGGTATAATCATCTTGAAGGACATAATTTTACAAAATTATGGCAAAAAAATAACAGGAGATATTTTATGGTTTTTAAACTTGATTACGGCATTTGCGACAGCGTAGAAAAGCTTGAAGCAGAACTGAAAAGAGTAAGAGAAGCGCAGAAGATCTACGCGACCTACACCCAGGAACAGGTCGACAAGATTTTCCTTGCCTGCGCGACAGCGGCAAACAAAATGCGTATTCCCCTCGCCAAGCTTGCGGTAGAGGAAACCGGAATGGGTGTGGTTGAAGACAAAGTCATCAAAAATCACTACGCCGCCGAGTACATCTACAACAAATATAAGTTTACCAAAACTTGCGGCGTAATCGAAGAAGACAAGTCCTACGGCATCACCAAGATTGCAGAACCTATCGGCGTAATCGGCGCGGTCATTCCCACGACTAACCCCACGTCCACGGCAATTTTCAAGACCTTGCTCTGTTTAAAGACCAGAAACGGCTGTATCATAAGCCCTCACCCCAGAGCAAAGGGCGCAACCATCGCGGCGGCAAAGGTCGTCTACGAAGCGGCGGTTGAGGCGGGCGCTCCCGAAGGCATAATCAGCTGGATAGACATTCCCTCGCTCGAAATGACCAATATGCTCATGGCGAGCGTAGACACCATACTCGCAACCGGCGGCCCCGGAATGGTTAAGGCGGCTTATTCGAGCGGCAAACCCGCCCTCGGCGTCGGTGCGGGCAATACCCCCGCAATCATCGACGAGAGCGCCGACATTCTGCTTGCCGTAAGCTCCATTATTCACAGCAAGACTTTCGATAACGGTATGATCTGCGCTTCCGAACAGTCGGTAATCGTCGCAGACAAGATCTATGACAAGGTCAAGAAGGAGTTTGCGTACAGAGGCTGCTATTTCCTCAAAGGCGAGGAACTTGACAAAGTCAGAAAGACGATTATAATCAATGGTGCGCTCAATGCAAAAATTGTCGGACAGAGCGCATATAAAATCGCCTCTCTCGCAGGCGTAAAAGTGCCCGAAACGGCAAAAATACTTATCGGCGAAGTCGAATCGGTCGACCTCTCCGAAGAATTCGCTCACGAAAAGCTTTCTCCCGTGCTTGCAATGTACAGGGCGGCAAGCTTTGAAGATGCCGTCGCAAAGGCTGAAAGGCTGGTTGCGGACGGCGGCTACGGTCACACTTCGTCGATCTATCTCAACGTGGCAAACGGGGAGAAGAAGCTCGAAGTCTTCCGCGAAGCCATGAAGACCTGCCGTATTCTCGTAAACACGCCCTCGTCGCACGGCGGCATCGGCGATCTTTACAACTTCAAACTCAATCCTTCGCTCACGCTCGGCTGCGGTTCGTGGGGCGGCAACTCCGTCTCCGAAAACGTCGGCGTAAAGCACCTCTTAAATATCAAGACTGTCGCTGAAAGGAGAGAGAATATGTTGTGGTTCAGAGCACCCCAGAAAGTTTACTTAAAGAGAGGCTGCCTGCCCGTCGCGCTCGACGAGCTCAAAACGGTCATGGGCAAAAAGAGGGCGTTCATCGTCACCGATACGTTCCTCTACAAGAGCGGATTTACTACCTGCATAACCGACAAGCTCGATGAAATGGGCATCAAACATTCGACGTTCTTCAACGTCGCTCCCGATCCCACGCTTGCCTGCGCTCTCGAAGGCGTAGAGCAGATGAGAGCATTCCAGCCCGATACGATAATCGCGCTCGGCGGCGGCTCTGCAATGGACGCAGCCAAGATCATGTGGGTACTCTACGAGCATCCCGAAGCAGATTTCCTCGACATGGCAATGCGCTTCGTCGACATCAGAAAGCGTATTTACACCTTCCCCAAGATGGGAGAAAAGGCATATTTCATAGCAATTCCCACCTCGGCGGGCACGGGTTCCGAAGTTACGCCTTTCGCCGTCATTACCGACGAAAAGACGGGCATCAAGTATCCTCTTGCCGACTATGAACTCATGCCCAACATGGCAATCATAGACACCGACCTGCACATGTCCGCGCCCAAGGGACTTACTGCGGCATCGGGTATAGACGCCGTTACCCACGCGCTCGAAGCTATCGCTTCCGTGATGGCAACCGACTACACCGACGGACTTGCAAAGCAGGCGCTCAAAGTTATATTCGAGTATCTTCCCAGGGCTTACGACAACGGTCAGACCGACTATGAAGCGAGGGAGAAGATGGCTAATGCCGCAACCATGGCGGGCATGGCGTTCGCAAATGCCTTCCTCGGCGTATGCCACTCCATGGCGCACAAGCTCGGCGCGTTCCATCACCTGCCTCACGGCGTTGCAAACGCGCTCATGATTGACGAAGTGCTGCGCTTCAATGCTGCCGAAGCTCCCGCAAAGATGGGCACGTTCAGCCAGTACGATCATCCCAAGACGCTCCGCCGCTATGCGGAAGTTGCCGAAAGCCTCGGAATTGGCGGCAAAAACGACAACGAAAAGCTTGAAAACCTCATCGAGGCGATCGACAAGCTCAAAGCAAAGGTCGGCATCAAGAAGACCATCAAGGAATACAATATCGACGAAGCCGACTTCCTTGCGCGTCTCGACGACATGGTAGAGCAGGCATTCGACGACCAGTGCACGGGCGCAAATCCCCGCTATCCGCTCATGAGCGAGATAAAGGAAATGTACCTCAACGCTTACTACGGCAAAAACTGAATGATACAGGAGGAAATCGATCATGAAATTGGATAATTTAGTTACTTCCCGTCCCGATAAGGAAATGTACAGAACCGAAGAAGGTTTCGTAAAGGTATTCAATGCGGACTATTCCAAGGCTGACATTCTGAACGAAGCTCTCAACCAGGCAAGGGTTGAGGAGACCGACCTCAACATTCCCAAGATCAAGGCAATCGAAGTCGTAAACGGCAAGTGGGCGATGGTCATGGACTATATCGAGGGTAAGACGCTGAGCACGCTCATGAAGGAAAACCCCGACAAGCTCGACGAGTATCTCGAATTCTTCGTAGACCTCCAGATCACCGTGCTTTCCAAGAAAGTTCCCATGCTCAACAAGCTCAAAGACAAGATGAACGCGAGAATTAGCGCGGCAGACCTCAACGCCACGACGAGGTACGACCTGCACATGCGCCTCGACTCGCTGCCCAAGCACCTTCGTCTGTGCCACGGCGACTTCCACCCCAGCAACATAATCATCACGGCAGACGGTACGCCCTACATAATCGACTGGTCGCACGCAACCCAGGGCAACTCCTCGGCGGACGTTGCGAGGACGTATCTCGAATTCTACCTCGAAGGCAAGGACGAGCTTGCAGAGAAGTACCTCAATCTCTATTGCCTCAAAACCGACACCGCCAAGCAGTACGTGCAGAAGTGGATACCCATCGTCGCCGCTTCGCGCCTTACCAAGGCTAAGAAGGAGGAGGAGAATTTCCTCCGCAGGTGGATTGACGTCGTAGATTATCAGTAATTGACAAAACTAACCCGAAAAGCTGCGGAAAACCTTTCCGCGGCTTTTTGTTTTATTTTATATTTGAAAAACCTCAGAAAAATACGCAATTTTTTTGTATTTTTTCGCCTTTCCGTCTTGAAAAATTTTTAGCTATATGCTAAAATAAATAATGTATTGTAAGGCAGTATGCACGGCAGCCTTTTTTCTGTAAAAATAGGCGTTCGGGCGGCGCGGCGACTGTATTGCCGCAGGCGTCGGACGGGACCGGTCAGACATTATCCGACATGAAAACAAATCAGTCAACGTAAAAAGTTGCGGCATGAACCGCTTTTTTGGATTGACTTGTTTATATAAAATAAATAAAAATAATTTATTGGGGGATTTCAGCAATGCTAAGAAAAAAAGAATGTGTTGCAATGTTGCTTGCCGGCGGTCAGGGTAGCAGACTTTATGCGCTGACCAGCAACATAGCAAAACCTGCCGTATCGTTCGGCGCGAAGTACAGGATAATCGACTTTCCTCTGTCGAACTGTATAAACTCCGGTATCGATACCGTCGGCGTACTCACGCAGTACCAGCCACTGGTGCTCAACGAATATGTCGGTAACGGCCAGCCCTGGGACCTTGACAGAACCTTCGGCGGCGTGCATATCCTTTCGCCCTACGAGGCAAAGAAAGATACGTCGTGGTATAAGGGCACTGCAAACGCAATCTATCAGAATATCCGCTTCATGAAGATGTACGATCCCGAGTACGTTCTCATTCTTTCGGGCGACCACATCTACAAGATGGACTATGACAAGATGCTCACCGCGCACAAAGAGGCAGGGGCAGACTGTACGATAGCCTGCATGGAAGTTCCCCTCAAAGAGGCTTCGAGGTTCGGTATTCTCAACACCAACCCCGACGGCACCATCTATGAGTTCGAGGAGAAGCCCAAGCAGCCCAAGAGCAACCTCGCTTCGATGGGTATTTACATTTTCACGGCTTCCAAGTTGTTCAAGTATCTTGAACTTGACGAGCAGGATCCCAAGTCGGAAAAGGACTTCGGCAAGAACATTCTTCCCGCAATGCTCAACGCGGGCGAAAAGATGTATTCCTATCGCTTTGAAGGTTATTGGAAGGACGTCGGCACGATAACCTCGCTGCTCGAAGCCAACATGGACCTTCTCGGCACCGTTCCCAACTTTGAACTGCGCGACAGCGACAACGTTATTCATTCGAGAAGCCCGCTCGCGCCTCCCGCTTACGTTGCAGGCGAAGTAGTTAATTCGCTTATCGCCAACGGCTGCGAAGTCGAGGGCAAGGTAATCAACTCCGTCATCGGCACCAACTGCATAATCGAAGAAGGCGCGGAAGTCGTCGACAGCGTGCTCATGGGCAATATCGTCGTCAAGTCGGGCGCTAAGGTCAACTATTCGATAATCGACGAAGAAGTGACCGTCGGCGTAGGCTCGGTCGTAGGCGACGAAAAGAGCGTTGCATGCAAGGTCGAAGGCAAGACGAGCGGCATAACCGTTCTCGGCAGGGGCGTCGAAGTTAGCGACGGCGCTAAGGTTGCCGCAGGCGAAATAGTCGATAAAAGCGTTTAAGGGGGGAATAGAATAATGAACACTACGGTCGGCGTAATTTTTTCAAGCATCAATGACGAGCAGGTTCCCGAATTAACCAAAGTAAGGTCCAAGGGCTCCATTCCCTACGGCGGCAGATACCGTCTGGTTGACTTTACCCTTTCCAACATGGTCAATTCCGGCATAACCACCGTCGGCATAATAACCAAAAACAACTATCAGTCGCTGATGGATCACCTCGGCTCCGGCAAGGAGTGGGATCTGGCGAGAAAGGAGGGCGGCCTCATTCTGCTTCCTCCTTACAGCGACGAGAGCGAAATGCTCTATAAGAACAGGCTCGAAGCGCTCAAAGGTTCTTCCGCGTTCCTCAAGAAGTGCAAGGAAGACTTCGTCGTCATAGCTGACAGCGATGCGGTCTACAAGCTCGATTACAGCAAGGTCATCGAACAGCATATCGCCACCAATGCAGACATTACGCTCATCTATCACGAGCACGAGAGCGAGAACAGCTCCTACATAATTCTCGATACGGGCAAGGATGAAAAGGTTAAGTCTATCGAGATCAATACCCACGCAAAGGGCGTCAAGAAGCACTATATCAACGCCTTCGTTGCGCGCACTTCGTTCCTTCTCAACGTCATTCAGACGGCTATTTCGAGGGGTTATACCAGCTTCTCCAAGGATATACTGCTCGCAGGTCTTTCCACCTATAAGATCTACGGCTACAAATTCGACGGCTATTACAGCAGCGTAAGCTCGCTCGAAAGCTATTTCAAGTCCAATATGGATCTTCTCGACAAGACTGTCAGAAAGGAAATATTCGGCGACAGAGACATATACACCAAGATAAACGATGCTCCTCCCGCCAAGTTTACGGAGACCGCGAAGGTCACCAATTCGCTCATTCACGACGGCTGCCTCATCGAGGGCACGGTCGAGAACTGCATACTTTTCCGCAACGTAAAGGTAAGCAAGGGCGCAGTGCTTAAAAACTGCATAATAATGAGCGAAAATCTCATCGGCGAGGACTGCAAGCTCTCCTATGTCGTCAGCGATAAGGATTGCATAATCGGCAACGGCAGGCTGCTTGCAGGCTACGAAAAGAAGCCCTATTTCATCAACAAGGGCACGCGCATCTGATAATATAGAATTAAGGGGTAATTTTAAATGGCTGATACCGAAACGAAAAAGACGACCACCAGAAAGACCAAGACTGCGACGGATAAGCCCGTTGCTGCAAAGAAGACGACTACCAGAAAGACTGCGACAAAAAAGAGCGTAGCCGAGACGGTAAAAGAGGAGGTTGCGAAGGTGGAAGAAGCAGCTGCCGCTGCGGAAGTATTCACCGAAAAGAAGAAGATTTTGTTCGTCGCTTCCGAGGCAACGCCCTTCATTCAGACGGGCGGCCTTGCCGAAGTAATCGGTTCGCTCTCTACGGCGGTTGCGGCAAGCGGAAAATTCGACGTGAGGGTGGTAATTCCTCTCTATTCCGACATAAAGAAGGAATATTGCGACAAGTTCACCTATCTCGGCAATCTCTACGTTCATCTTGCATGGCGTAACCAGTATTGCGGCATCTTCTCCTACGAGAAGGACGGCGTTATCTATTATTTCCTCGATAACGAATTCTATTTCAAGCGTCCCGGCTGCTACGGCTATTTCGACGACGGCGAGAGATTTGCATTCTTCTCGAGGGCTGTGCTTGAAATAATGCCTTTCCTCAACTTCTATCCCGAAGTTATGCATTGCCACGACTGGCAGGCGGCTCTTGCGGCTATTTATCTCAAAACCAACTACTGTTTCAGACCTGAGTATCAGTTCATAAGGTCGCTCTTTACCATACACAACATAGAATATCAGGGACAGTATTCCCTCGACATTCTCTCGACGCTTTTCGACATTTATGGCAGATATCAGTACCTCGTAGAGTACAATAACTGCATAAATCTCATGAAGGGCGCAATAGAGGTTTCGGAGAGGTTCTCGACCGTCAGCCCCAGATACGCCGACGAGATCAAGGAAGCTTATTTCGCGCACGGGCTCGATCCCATCGTAAGAAACAACGCATTCAAGCTCAGGGGTATTCTCAACGGCATAGACGACAAGAGCTATAATTCCGAACTCGACACGCACCTGTTCGCAAATTACAGCATAGACGATCTGTCTGGCAAGGCGATCTGCAAGAGGGAGTTGCAGAAGATGCTCAATCTCCCCGAAAAGCCCGATACGCCTATCATTTCAATGATTTCGCGTCTCGTTTCGCACAAGGGACTTGACCTCGTCACCAACGTCATCGAGGAGATTTTGCAGGACGACGTTCAGCTCGTCATTCTCGGTACGGGCGACTATCAGTACGAGACCTATTTCAGGGATCTCGCAAGAAGGTATCCCGACAAGGTCAGCGCAAATATCGTATTCAACGGCGACCTTTCGCGCAAGATCTATTCCGGTTCTGATATATTCCTCATGCCTTCCAAGTCAGAGCCCTGCGGTCTTTCGCAGATGATCGCGTGCAGGTATGCGACTATTCCCGTAGTAAGAGAGACGGGCGGTCTTTACGACAGCATAAAGCCTCTCTATAATGGCTATACTTTCACCAACTATAACGCTCACGACATGATGTACGTCATCCGCGAGGCTATAAGGGATTACAGAAATAAGGAAGTATGGTCAAAACTTATGTACAACGCGGCTACGTCCGATTTCAGCTGGAAGAAGTCGGCGGCAGAATATGAAGCGCTGTACCTTGAAATGCTTAAATAATTTTACATATAAATATAGGAGAGTATAATGAGCAATACGGCTATTACCGAAAAGGAAGTCAAGGAGCTCGTCAACGGCAAATTGGCGAGATATTACGGTGTAAGCCCTGCCGAGGCTTCTAAAGATCAGCTTTACAGGGCTGTTGTCATGAGCGTAAGGGACATCTTATTGCAGAAAAGACAGCAGTTCTATAAAAAGTGTAAACAAAAAAGAGCAAAAAGGGTCTATTATTTATGTATGGAATTCTTACTCGGACGCTCTTTGAAGAACAGTTTATTCAATCTCAGCGCGACCGAAGTGTTTGAAAAGGCGATTTCGTCTTACGGCGTATCGCTTGAAGATCTGTACGAATTAGAACCCGACGCTGGTCTGGGTAATGGCGGTTTGGGCAGACTCGCCGCTTGCTTTATGGATGCGCTTGCATCGGGCAACTATCCCGCAATGGGATATTCGCTGCGCTATGAATACGGTCTTTTCAAGCAGAAGATCGTCGACGGCTGGCAGACCGAATTGCCCGATGTATGGCTTCCCGGCGGTGAGGTTTGGCTGACTCAGCGTACCGACAAGTCTTTTATCGTCCGCTTCAACGGCAGGGTTGAAGAAGTCTGGACGGATAACGGAATGCAGATTAACTACGTCGATTCCAAGGATATCGAAGCGGTTGCTTACGACATGATGATTTCGGGAAAAGACAGCGAGGCTGTTTCCGTGCTCCGTCTCTGGAAGGCTAAGCCCGTGCAGGACTTCAACATGAAGCTCTTTTCGCAGGGCGACTATTATCAGGCGATGACGGACGACAACGACGCAGACGTGCTCACCAAGGTGCTCTATCCCGCGGATAACCATCTCAACGGCAAGTCTTTAAGACTTAAACAGCAGTATTTCCTGTGCTCGGCTTCCATACAGAATATCGTAAGCGACCACAGGCGCAGATACGGAGATCTCAAGGATCTTCCCAAACTTGCGGCAATTCACCTCAACGATACGCACCCCGCAATGGCAATTCCCGAACTCATGAGAATACTCATTGACGAGTATTATTTCAAGTGGGAAGAAGCGTGGGCGATTACGACCGCAACCTGCGCGTACACCAACCATACCGTGCTTGCCGAAGCGCTTGAAACCTGGTCTGAAGACCTCGTTCAGCGCACCGTTCCCAGAATTCACTCGATTATCCAGGAGATTAACAGAAGAATGTGCGAGGAATTGTGGAACGCATATCCCGGCGAGTGGAACAAGATCGCGCGTATGTCCATAATCGAGCACAACCGCGTAAAGATGGCAAATCTGTCGGTTTACGGCAGCCACAGCGTCAACGGCGTTGCGGCTCTGCACAGCGACATAATCAAGAAGTCGATTTTCAAGGATTTCTATGAATTTACGCCCGATAAGTTCGGCAACGTCACCAACGGCATAGCGTACAGAAGATGGCTCTGTCAGGCTAACCCCGAACTTACCGCGCTCATCACCGACTGCATTGGCGACGGTTTCGTGCACGATAGCGCACAGCTTGCCGAGTTCAAGAAGTTCGACAACGATAAGACCGTATTGAAGCGCCTCGAAGAAATCAAGGCAATTAAAAAGAGACAGTTTGCCGAGTACGCTCACAAGAAGCAGGGCTTCGTAATAAATCCCGAATCTCTGTTCGACACCCAGGCAAAGAGACTTCACGAGTATAAGCGCCAGCTTCTCAATACGCTCAACATCATTGATACCTATCTCGACTTGCAGGAAAACCCCGATCTCGACATTCAGCCCAAGACGTATATCTTCGGTGCGAAAGCTGCCCCCGGATATTCGATGGCAAAACAGATCATCAAGCTCATCAATTATCTTGCCGCAGACATCAAAAAGCACCCCAAGATAAACGAAAAGCTCAACGTAGTCTACATGGAAGACTATAACGTGACGATGTCCGAAAAGCTCATGCCCGCTTCGGAAGTTTCCGAACAGATTTCGCTTGCCGGCAAGGAAGCGAGCGGCACGGGCAACATGAAGTTCATGATCAACGGCGCGCTGACGATAGGAACGCTTGACGGCGCAAACGTCGAGATGGCAGAGGCAGTAGGAAACGAAAATATCTTCATCTTCGGTCTTAAATCTAACGAAGTTGACGATATATGGCGTTCTGGTTACAGTTCGAGCAAGTATTACAACGATTCCCCCAAGTTAAGGCGTATAATAGAAGCTCTCATAATCGGCTTCAACGGCGAATCTTTTGCCGATATGGCAAATTATCTGCTTACGGGCTCGCCCATAGCCGATCCCTATATGTGTATGGCAGATTTCGTGTCGTACAGCAGAACGCAGCGTCAGATTTCCGAACTCTATGTCAAGGATAAGTTCAAGTGGAACCAGATGTCGCTTCGCAACATTGCCGCTTCGGGATATTTCTCGGCTGACCGCAGCATAAAGGAATACGCTGAAAAAATCTGGAACCTCAAACAGATTACCAAGTAATGTATCTCAGATCCATTGATTAAGTATAAAAATAGCAGGTAATTTCAATTTTTACCTGCTATTTTTAGTACTATGTCAGACATAATAGCGAATATTATGTATTTTTAGGCAAATTTCAAGCGCTTTTGTGCCTTTTTTTCCGAAAAATGTTGAGGCAAGAATAAGCTGATGATTTACTTGCAAATAAATTGCTATTTGAAATGGCGGTAATTTATATTTTTGGTTTTGCGCCGATTTTATAAAGTAAATTCGTTCCGAAACATTTTAAAGTTATGAGATTTTAATTCGTCGTGTGACGCATTGCAGATAAATTTCGCGCCGTACAGGACGATTTTTACGCAATTTACCGCGATTTTAGCGATATTTTTATTAAATTCCGCGGATTGTGGCTTATAAAGTGCGCTGTGTGAGTGGTTGGTCGGGTTGCCAGAGCATAAATTAAGGCGCGTTTATCGCTAGTTGTAGCGTGACGCGGTTGTAGCGCTACGCTACGGACGATTGTAAATTAAAGTTGAAATAAATTATCGCATAATTCAGAATAGTTGCCTCATAACGCACTTGTAGATTGTTATAGAATTTAAGCCGACAATTTTAATGCGTTGTACTGCAATTTAATTTTAAAATAAAATTATCTTACAGATTAATTAAACTCAAATTTAATCTTAATTACAGATCGTTTATTTGCGTTTTTTCAATATTTTGTAGCCGCAAGCCCTCTCCTGCACTATATTATGCCCTCTTTATTCGTAAAAGCTGTGTTTTACGAATAAATACATATACTCCCGTTTTGCCAAAATCGCTCTCAGAAATCCTTAAATCTCGTCAGCTTAATAAAAAATCTCACCCTATTAAAACCTGAAATTTCGCTTTTTCGCAGCTTCTCTCTTATCGTATTCCGTTTAATCAAGCTTCATACTTATTATATTATTCTAATTCTTCTGTCATTTATTAAGCGGTGTTTTAAGTCTTCTCTATATTCCTTTTATACCTTTCTTAAAATTTTACTGTGATTATTTGTTTTGCCGTTTATTTATCCCGCTTAATCGTCTCAAAAAATTTTACTTTAAATTGCTCCCATTCAATATTTATTTCCAATATTTCCCATTTGCTCATTTACATTTTTCGCGCAGTTTCACGGCTCTGCTTACTTAAATTTTGTCTGCGCCCCTTATTTTTATACCTCATTTTCGACAATTTCTGATAGTTTATCGTGAAACATTTTTGATAGTTTACTGTATTCTACCCCATCCGAAAAGGTCAGAAATTAAAAAATTTCATCAACTTAATTTATTCGTAAAACAGACAATTGACATTATCTTTTTTTTGCTGTAAAATCATCTTATGAAGGAAAATTCAGATTATTACACCCAGCGAAATAACGATAATTTAAAGACTATCGAGCGGCTTTTGGACGAAGAACTGCCCCCTTTCTGCCTCGACTATTTTATGGCAATCGACTCGCAGACGTCCCCTCTCACCCGCCTCAATTACGCGCACGACCTCAAAATATTTTTCTATTATCTGTGCACTAAAAAGCTCAAAAATAAGGACGTCAAGGAGCTGACTTTGCTCGATATCGAAGCCGTGACCAACAGCGATATAGAGTATTTCCTCGTTTTTCTGTCAAATTACACTTATGGCGGCAAACAACATAACTGCAACGAGCGCGCCAAGGCGAGAAAACTCTCGTCGGTCAGGGCGATGTTCAAGTATTTCTTCAATAAAGGGCTGATTTCCGTCAATAATTCGGCAAAAGTAGCCACTCCTAAGCTACACGAGCGCCCCATAATCAGGCTTGACGGCAATGAAGTAGTCAATATTATTGACACTGCGGAAAGCGGCGTCGGACTTTCGCCTCGCCAAAAAAGCTTTCACGAACGCAATAAAGTGCGCGACAGCGCCATTTTAATACTGTTTCTGGGTACGGGAATACGTATAAGCGAGCTTGTCGGGCTGAACAACGACGATATAAACTTCAAGGATAATTCCTTTATCGTCACGCGCAAGGGCGGCGGCAAATCTATACTTTATTTCGGCGAAGACGTCGCCGAGGCGCTCTCCCGCTATATCGAATACAAAAAGCAGACCGATCTCATTATGGCAGACGGCGGCGCGCTGTTCCTCTCCTCTCAGAAGAAGCGAATAACCGTCAGGGCGGTCGAAAATCTCGTGGAAAAATATGCCCGCGTAGTCTCTCCGCTCAAAAAAATATCCCCGCACAAACTGCGCAGTACTTACGGTACGCAGCTGTACAGGGCTACGGGCGACATATATATTGTCGCCGACGTGCTCGGGCATAAGGACATAAATACGACCAGAAAGCACTATGCGGCAATAAGCGAAGATAATCGCAGGGCGGTCGCCGACAAGGTCAGACTTCGGCGGAACGACGAGGGTGACGATGATTGAAAAAGTAGAAAAAGTATTTGTAATTCAGCCCGTTTTAAGCGATAATTACAGGGTTGTTCACTCCGAAGCCGTCGCGCTTATCGAGAGCGCGGGCGCGGTCTATATCGGTTCGGCGTATCAGAACGTGCGCGAAGTCAATGCCGCGACGTATATCGGCAGCGGAAAGCTCGCCGAAATTGCCGCAACGCTCGACGGGATCGAGGATGTCACCGTGCTTTTCAACGGCGAACTCTCCCCCTCCCAGACGCTCAATATTTCCGCCGCGCTCGGCGACAGAAAGGTAATCGACAGAACGACGCTCATTCTCGATATTTTTGCAAGAAACGCCGTCACGAGCGAGGGTAAAATACAGGTCGAAATCGCCCAGCTCAAATATATTTATCCGAGATTAAAGGGCAAAGGAGCGGCGCTTTCGCGGCTCGGCGGCGGCATCGGTTCGCGCGGCCCGGGTGAAACCCAGCTCGAAACCGACAGGCGGCATATTGCTTACAGGCTTAAATATCTTGAAAAACGGCTTGATGAGACCAAGAGCCGTCGTGTCTTGCAGACCGACAGGCGCGCAAAGTCAAACGTAAAGACCTTAGCGCTCGTCGGGTACACCAATACGGGCAAATCGACGCTTTTAAATCTTCTGACGGGCGCGGACGTAGTGTCGCGCAACGCGCTGTTCGTCACGCTCGATCCCACCGCCCGCAAACTCGTCATCGACGACGAAGAATATCTCCTCATCGATACCGTCGGTTTTATCCAGGAACTTCCGCACGACATAGTCGAGGCGTTCAAATCGACGCTCGAAGTCGCCCTCTCCTGCGATCTCGCGCTGTTTGTGGCGGACGCTTCCGCCGATTACGAACTTCAATTTGAGACGACTTCCAAAACGCTGGACGAACTCGGCTTCGACAAAAAAGTTCTAAAAGTGCTCAATAAATGCGACCTCGTCGAGGAAGCTTCGTCGCTCCCCTCGGACTGCGTGCTCATCTCCGCAAAGAGCGGTCAGGGCATTGCCGCGCTTAAAGAGCAGATAAAAGCTGCCTTTGCCGATAGGTATTTAACGCTCGATCTGTCCGTGCCCTTTTCCTCCCTCGGCGAGTTCGAGGCGATAAAGCAGAACGTCAGCGTGCTCTCCTCCTCGTATACCGAAAGCGGGCTCGTCTGTCGCGTCAAGGTCGAAAAGATCTATGCGGATAAATTGAGCAGATTTCTCACTGCTTGCGACGAGCTTCCTCCTCGTCCATGATGATGCCGTCGATTTTGATTACCGCATCGTCGCGTATGTCGAGGCACTTGCCGCAGTTGTCGCAGATTTTGTCTGGATCGAGGTCGCAGCGGTCACATTCGCCGCAACCTATACATTGTCTGTCATAGAGTACACATTCTTTTCCGATACTCATAGCGGTTTTCTCCTGATGAATATTATATTTAAAAAAAATTAAAAAAACAAGTGAAAAATTTGGAACATTCGTTTGATTTTTATATCTGACTATGTTATAATACCGTTAAGGAGATTTACACCATGAAAAATTTAGCCGAACGTGACCAGCAGGTACTCGAATTTATCGAAAAATACATAACCGATAACGGTTATTCGCCGACAGTCAGGGAGATTTGCGACGCTTGCAACATAGCTTCGACCGCCACGGCGTTCGTCATTGTCAACCGCCTTGCGGATAAGGGCTTTATCGTCAAGAATAAGGTCGGCGAAAATAAGCGCAGGGCTATTTCAATCAAGCAGAATTCGGTAAAGATTCCCCTTATCGGTACGGTTGCCGCAGGTCAGCCCATTTTTGCGCAGGAAAATTATGAAGATTTCTATTCCGTGCCCACAAATATGTTCGGCAGCGAAGACCTCTTTATGCTCAATGTAAAGGGTGATTCCATGATTAAAATCGGAATGTTCAACGGCGATAAGATCGTCGTCAGAAAGCAGTCGTCCGCAGACAACGGCGAAATAGTCGTCGCACTCGTCGACGACAGCGCAACCGTAAAGCGCTTCTTCAAGCGCGACGGTAAGATCATCCTCCACCCCGAAAACGACGACATGGAGGACTTCGTGTTCGACGACGTCATCATTCTCGGAAAAGTGGTCGGGCTCATCAGAAATATCTGAATTAATCTCAAATAAACACAAAACCTCCCGTTTTCGGGAGGTTTTTTCGCGTCAGAGCGTCATCAGATATGCTATTTCCTGCTGCGTAAGTTTTCTGTAACTGCCGCGGTCGAGCCCGCGGAGCGTCAGTTCGCCTATCTTAATGCGCTTTAAGAGCGTGACGTTCTTGCCGATCGCCTCGAACATTCTGCGCACTTCCCTGTTCTTGCCCTCGGTTATCGTGACGTGAATTTTGGTGTATTCCTTATTGGTCTCGACGATGTGCGCCTTGCACTTTTTGGTGACGTAGCCGCCAATATCTATGCCGCTCCTTATGGGGTTGAGCCCCGCCTCGGTAATCGTCCCCTCAATCCTGACGAGATAGGTCTTGGGAACCTGGTTGGAAGGATGCGTGAGGTGCTGCGCGAGCTCGCCGTCGGTCGTGAGAATGAGCAGCCCCTCGCTGTCATAGTCAAGCCTGCCGACGGGATAAATTCTGCCGACGTTCTCCGGCATGAGGTCGAGCACGGTCTTTCTGCCCTTGTCGTCTCTCACCGAACAGATATATCCCTTTGGCTTATTGAGGATATAATATTCGTGCTTGCGCGCCTTGACTTCGCGTCCGTCGTATAAGACGACGTCGTCTCCGCCCACCTCGCTGCCGAGTTCGGCAACTTTTCCGTTGATCGTAACGCGCCCTTCGGCAATCAGTTTATCGCATTCCCTTCGCGAAGCCACTCCGCAAAGTGCAAGATATTTGTTTATTCTCATATTCTACCGCAAAAAATGTATTTACTTAATACTATACAAATTTGCGGTGAAAATCAAGTCATTTGCGTCTAAAATTTGCAATTTTGCTACAATTCCCTCATCGTTCGGCTCTGCTGGCAAGATTTTGTAATCGAGCTGTTCGCCGCTTCTTACGCAGACCGTCGCAACTTCGGAAAGTATGCAGGGCGTACCGTTGAAACTGAAAATTTTATCGGTCGAAATGCTTTCAAGGCTGAAACTCTCAAATGCGTCGGTCAGGAGCTTTGCGCTCCTCTCGTACATATCGTAGCAGTTGAGCACCACGCAAATAACGTCCATATTATCGCGCACGGCGGACGAAACAAGACATCTGCCCGCCCTGTCGGTATAGCCCGTCTTAATGCCGTTTGCGCCGCTGAAAGAGTATAAAAGTTTATTCTTATTGGTAAAACTTCGGAAATCGCCCGTATAATTGGTCGTCGAAACTACCTCTTTGAAAATCTGATTATTCATTGCGTAGCGCGCGATAAGGCAGAGATCGTAAGCCGTGGTATAATGCCCTTCGGCGGGCAGTCCGTTGGGGTTACAGAAATGCGTATCGTTAGCGCCTATAGCTCTCGCCTTCTCGTTCATTTTTTCGACGAAACTTTCGGTTGAGCCGCTGTGAATTATGGCGAGAGCGACGGCGGCGTCGTTGCCGGAGCGCAACATAAGCCCGTACAGAAGATCCCTTATCGTCAGTTTTTCATCATTTTTGAGGTAAATGCTCGAACCTTCCGTGCCTACCGCTTCGTCGGGCACGGCCACGACCTCGTCAAGATTGCAGTCCTCTGCAACGATGAGCGCCGTCATTATCTTAGTAGTGCTTGCCATGGGCAGTTTAATTCGTTCATTTTTTGCGCTCAGAATCCTGCCCGTTGAAAGCTCCATAGTTATTTCGGCAACTCCGTCGGCTTTTGCAGTTATTATGTCTGACATAGTAATATGCAAAATTGCAAATATGAGCACAAAAGCAAGTAAAAATGATGCCTTAATCGTCTTTTTAATCATCGTCCGTCAATTTTGAAACCAATTCCCCCGTCTTATTCATCAGGGCGTCTATCGGGCCGTCAACCATCTTTAACAGACGACAGCCCTTGCCGTCGTCGACGAGAAAACCCGCAGGCTTTACCGTTACGACTGTGCCGTTGCCTCCCGCAAGCTTGAAGCCGTCGGCTTCTCTAAAAGTCTTTATATCGCCGTATTCTCCTCCGCCGCCGAGGTTTACGACCGTGACGGACGAAAGCGGTATTACCTGCGCCCCGCTCACGGTGACGATAGACGTTCCGACGACGGTATTCGCGTCGGCTATCTTTTCAAGCTGTAAGTTGGGCTTTTCAAATTGGTTGTCCTTTGTTCCCTTCTTTATTTTTACATTCACTTTTTCTTACCTCTCAATATGATAAATATAGCAGATGCTAGCGACAGAATGTTTATCGCGTTGACTATCTTGATAAAGTAATTTATATGTTTTCCGTCCTGATTGATTATCGTATAATTTCTTAGCTTTACGCCCTGATCGGCGTAGTTAATGAGCGTGTAAAGCCATTCCGTCGCCGTGTGCTGCATTACCGCCGCAGTGCAGGTCAAGGCGCTGTCTGCTCCAAACTCGCTAAGTTGAATAATCTTGATGAAACTCAGCTTTTTGACAAGTTTTAGATAGTTTGTGGACAGTTTTCTTAGGTCCAGCCCGCTCTCTTTGCCGTTTATCATCATTTTCATCGGCTGTCCCTCCTGTGTATTTACATTCAGGACGTGCATGAATTTATAGAGCGACATTGTGTATCCGAAATACTTTACGTCGGTCGAAATATGGATATAGTTAAATATATGGAGCGGAAATATAAGGACGGTGAAGACCGTCGCCGCCGACCACACGAATGCGTTTTCCACATCATTATTATTCTTTATTGCCTCCGCTTTTATGCGGTTTTTACTTCTCTGTGCGGAAAATTTTGCAATAAAAAAAGAGGTCGCCGCGCGTTTGCGATGACCTCGTATCTTATATTTTTATTATTTGATTTTGATGACGTCCTCCGCGCCGTCGAGAAATTCGGGTACTTCAAAGCCGTCCTCGGTGACGGAAGGCGCATTTTTCTCGCTCTTTTGGGTATTTTCGGGGGCGGGCGGAGCTTCTTCCTCGTCCTCGGCGACGTATTCGTCCTTCTTGTAGAGATAAGCCGAATCTTCTTCCTCGCGCAGAATTGTGTCGTTGAGCTGTGCGATCTGTTCCATCAGCTCGTCATAGTCGGGAAGTTCGTCTATCGAATTGAGGCGGAAGCGTTTGAGGAAATTGTCGGTCGTCACATATAAAATGGGCTTGCCGACGGCGTCCTTTCTGCCGCAGGGCTCTATCATTCCGAGCTCTAAAAGCGTATGTATCGCATAGTCGCAGCTTACTTTTCTTATGTCCTCCAACTCGCCCTTGGTGACGGGCTGTTTGTAGGCTATAAGCGCGGCACATTCCAGAATGGTCTTGGTAAACTCCTTTTCCTTGATGGGCGTGAGCACGTCCGAAATCTCCTGCCTGTACTTGGGGTTGGAGGCGAACTGCGCCTTGCCGTTGAAGGTAAGAAGCTGAATTCCGCTCTCCTCGTCGTACTTCTCTTTGAGCTTGTCTATGCAGGCATTTACCTCTTTTATCGTGCAGCCGAGTTTTTCGACTATGTATTTGACGGGTACGGCGTCGCCCGAGGCAAAGACAATACCCTCAATTATATTCATCAAATTGTTCATCTGACAGCCTCTCCAAATCGGTTTCGGGGTTAAGTTTAATTCTTATATTTCCGAATGCGTCCGTCTGTTCGACCATGACGTACTGAAATTTCAGCATTTCGAGGAGCGCCTGAAAGGTCGTTATGACCTCATTGCGCGAAAAGCTTGTAAACAGCTCCTCAAAGTCGAATTCCGTGCGGGTTTTCAGTTTTTCCTTTATGTAAGTCACCCTGTCCTGAACGGTGTACTCGTCTTTGGGAATTTCCTTTATGTTGTTTTTCCCGCGTTGCAGGCTCTCGTTGCGGAGCAGAAGGTTTGCAAACGCGTGCAGCAGTCCGTCGACCGTAAAATCTTTATAGACAACTTTGACCTTGCTTATCTCTTTGTCGGGCTCCTTGAAGTAATAGCCGATAGTTTCAAGATCTTTGAGCTTGGGCGTCTGCTCTCTTATGAGCTCGAATTCCCTCTCTTTGAGCTGGGCGATAAACTCCTGCTGTTCCTCCTCGGCCCCGCCTATCTCCTCTCCGTCTATCTCGACGACGGGCACCATCGCCTTGGACTTGATATAGATTATCTGCGCCGCCATGGCGAGATATTCGCTCTCCTTGTCTACGTCTCTGCTCGGCTGGGTTTTCATGAACTCGATATAGTCGAGAAACTGCTCGGTGACTTTGGAGACGAATACGTCTTCAATCCTGATCTTGGAGATATTTATGAGGTGCAACAGCAGGTCGAGCGGCCCCTCGAAATCGTCGAGGACCGTATTATAGTCTACGATAGATTCAAAATCGTCATACTTTTCGTCAATCATAATTTCAATAACCAGCCCCAGGCCGCCTTTATGGGGAAGCCTATGATTTCAGTTGCAAAATATCCGACATAGCCGAGCAGGTTGAAATACTGCGCGGGCGCGTAATAGTTGGCGACGATGTTGCAGGCAAAGCTTTCAACTATCAGTATTATAAGTATCATCTGCCCGTACTGCTTCAAAAATCTGTGTACGGGATTAACTTCGCGCGTGAACGCCTCGACCACCCTGAACCCGTCAAGCGGATTGAGCGGCAGAAGATTGAACACGACGGAATACAGGCTGAAACTGAAAGTTACTTCAAACAGCGTCGTTACAAAGTATTCAAAATACAGTAAACCCGTCGTAATGTAGGTTACTTTCGAGAAAAGGAAATAACAGAGCGTGTACAGCGCATAGGCAAAAAACGCTATGATATAGTTGGTTACTACGCCCGCTATCGCCGTCAGAAACATTCCCTTCTTATAGTTGCGGAAGTTCGACGGGTTGATGGGCACGGGCTTGGCCCAGCCGAAGCCCGCAAGCGCGCAGAGAATAAATCCTGAGGGATCGATATGCCTGAGCGGGTTGAGCGACATTCTGCCGTACATTTTGGCTGTGCCGTCGCCGTTTTTATAGGCCACGTAGGCGTGTGCGAATTCGTGCGGAGCAAATACGAGTATTACGGCAATTATCCGCACCAGATAGTAGATGAGTATTTCCATTATTTAAGTCTCTCGGGGATAACGTCGTTGCGGACGATGTCCTCATAGTTCTGTCTCTTTACGATTATATCCGCTTTGCCGTCCTTTACGAGCACGGCTGCGGGAACGAAGTTGCGGTTATAGTTGCTCGCCATGGAATAATGGTATGCGCCCGTCGAGAATACGGCAATTACGTCTCCCTTTTTAACTTCTGGCAGTTTGACGTCCGCCGCGACGAGGTCGCCGCTCTCGCAGCACTTTCCCGCAATGCTGACAACCTGCGTTGCGGGCGCGTTGACGTCGTCGACCTTGGCGGCGCAGTATTTCGACTGGTAGAGCGCGTATCTGGGCGCTTCAAACATACCGCCGTCGACGGCTACGTATTTCTTAATTCCGGGAATGTCCTTGATAGTTCCGACGGTGTAGAGCGTAATGCCGCTTTCGCCGACTATCGAACGCCCGGGCTCGATCAGGAGATAGGGCTCGGCAAGCGAAAGCTCCTTTGCCTTTGCCTTGATCGCGTCGATGAGCGCTTTCAGATAGCCCGCATAATCTGCTTCGCTGTGCTTGGGATCTTCGTCGGTATAGTAAATTCCGAACCCGCCGCCCATATTGAGCACGCTTGCCGTAAAGCCCGTCGCCTTTCTGACGTCGTCTATAAAGTTCATCATCTTCTCCGCCGCGAGCACGAACGACTGCTTTTCAAAGATCTGCGAACCGATATGGCAATGGAAGCCGCGGAGCGCGATATTTTTGAAGCCGAGCACGCTCTTAATCATTTTAAGCGCGCTTCCGTCAGATATTGAAAAGCCGAATTTAGAATCTGTCCTCGCCGTCTGCACGAATGCGTGGGTGTGCGCCTCGACGCCGGGGTTAATTCTTATGAGTACGTCCTGAACCTTGCCCGCCGCCGCGCATATTCCGTCGAGTTCTTCAGCTTCGGTTATCGAGTCGACAACTATGCCGCCCACCCCTGCCGCGACGGCTTCTTCGAGCTCATAGCCGAGCTTATTGTTGCCGTGCACATAGATATTCTTTGCATTGAAGCCCGCTTTGAGCGCGGTATAGAGTTCGCCGCCCGAAACAGCGTCGCAACCGATGCCCTCCTGTTCGGCAATGCGGTAGACCGCCTCGCAGGAAAATGCCTTGGAAGCATAGAGCACGTTGCCGTTCCCGCCGTAAAGTGTGTCGATGGTATTCTTGTAAACGCGCATCATCAAGCGGATGTAATCTTCGTCAAAAACATAGAGCGGCGTACCGAACTCTGCCGCAAGGTCGGAGGCGTAAGCTCCGCCTATCATAAGCCTGCCGTTTTCGTCGGCTTTAAGCGTCTTTCTTTCGTTCATAAAATAAATGACCTCGGATAAAATATCTCCTATATATTTTATCAAAGGTCATTCAATTAGTCAAATATTTTGGCGTTTAAGTCGGGCTCTAATACAATATACAGTTAAAAAGCCCAATTTTCGGAAAGCTTTCTGAAATTGTCGCCATAGCCCGCCCTCTCAATGCTTTCGGCGGCGACGAGTTCGACGGTGTCGCAGATTATACCGTCCTTATAGATTTCCGCATAGCCAACCCTGTCGCCCTCGGCAATCGGCGCGGAGAGCTTTTCGAGGACGACGTTGCTCGTAACTTCGGGCGTCAGGTCGTTCTTTGAAAAGACGTAGGCGTTTCTCGAAGGTCGGACGGTAAGACTTTCCCTTTTGCCGCAGTCCACCGCCGCCCGCTCTCTGAGGTTGACGCTCTCGTCGAGAATGAGCTTGTTGGAATAGTTGGCAAAGCCGTAATCGAACAGATTTACCGCGCCGTCGAAGCGGTTATCCGAGGTGTCCGCGCCGAGAACTACCGAAATTAGTCGCAGATTATTCCTCGTTGCGGTCGAGGCAAGGCAGAACCCCGCTTCGCCCGTGTAACCCGTCTTGCCGCCGTCGCAGGCGGAATAACGCCTCAACAGTTTATTCGTGTTGGTCATGGAAGTCACCCGATCGTCGGGATGATTGAAGTCTTCAAGCCAGATCTTGCTGTATCTGAAATATTCGTCGTGGCGAATGAGGTTGCGGAACATCAGCGCCACGTCCTCCGCGCAGGAATACTGCGTCTCTTTGGGAAGCCCCGTACAGTTGGCAAACAGAGTATTGCCGCAGCCCAGCTCCCTCGCCTTCTCGTTCATGCGCGAGACAAAAATTTCTTCGCTTCCGCACAGCTTTTCTGCCATGGCGACGCAGCTGTCGTTTGCCGAACAGACGACTATGCTCTTTAAGAGCTGGTCGACCGAATAGGTCAGACCGCTTTGCAGGAACACCTGAGAGCCGCCCATTCCCGCCGCGCGTTCGCTGACGGTGACGGTGTCATCGGTCGAGAGCCTGCCGTCATTTACTGCGTCGAGGCAGAGCGTAAGCGTCATTACCTTGCAGACGCTCGCAATGGGCAGCCTCGCCTTTTCGTTGTATTTATAGACGCACTCACCCGAATTATAGTCGCAGAGATATGCGCTCTTGCAGCCCGTGACGAGTTGTCTCTGTTCGGCGCAGAGTGCGCCGCCGACAGAAAGAGCGCCCGAAATCAAAAGTATGCAGGCGGAGACGGCCGCCGCAATGCGTGAAATTAACCTTTTCATGCAAATAGTTTGCCGCAACAACCGATTATTATACAATAATTATGACCGTTCGGAATACGACGTTCAGGAGAACGAGCGACGCAAGCGCGCTTATCAGCGCAAAGATAAGCGGCAGAGCGTATGCACAACCCCTCAGTTTTCCGTCGCAGATAAATGCCGAAATGAGAATGAGCGCGAGCGAAACGGCGCAGGACGGCAAGAATACGAAAAGCGCGACAATCGCCCCCTCCGTAAAAAATACGCCGAACAGCACCGCGCCGTAAAACGCCGCAATGAACAGCCTTATCGCAATGAACGGCAGAACGGCATAGCGCGTTCGCGTTGCCCTGACGATGAAAAATACCGCATAAAGATATACGGCTTCGCTGAAAAAGCGCGAAATGAAAATACTGCCGTTTTTAAAATTAAAGGCATAAAATATGTAAATATCGGCAAAATTATAGAAGTAATCATTTATACCGACAGTTATAAATAGTACTATGCCAGATATAATTGCCGCTATTGCGACACAAATCGCCGCAAAAATGAACGTACTTTCTATATCTTTGCCCTTAAAATGATAAATCCTCATATATAATTATATGAGGACATAAATTTAAAATGCTTCGAGCATGTTTTCAATCGCTATGCCGTACCCCCTCGTCGGATCGTTTATGAAGACGTGCGTCACCGCACCGATGAGTTTGCCGTCCTGCACAATGGGGCTGCCGCTCATTCCCTGAACTATGCCGCCCGTCTTTTCGAGAAGCTCGCCGTCGTCAATTCTTATGACGAAATTTCTGTTATCCTTGTTCGCAGCGTCTACCTTTATTATGCTTATATCGTATTCCTCGGGCGAATTTCCGTCGATCGTCGTGAATATGCTCGCCTTGCCTATTTTTGCCTGACTTACGCTGCCCGCTTTAATCTTTGTGAGCGTCGAATAATCTATCTCGTCATTGACTTCGCCGTAAATGCCCGAAGTTGCGTTGAGGCAGACAGTGCCTATGTTCTGCGCGTTGCTGAATATGCCTTTAAGTTCGCCCGGGTTGCCCCTCTGCCCCTTTTTTACGTTGTATATAGAACAGCCGAATAATCTTCCGCCGCGTATTTTCGTAAGCGCGCCCGTCTGGTCTGCGACGGGGTGACCGAGCGAGCCGTATTTGCCCTGCGTTCTGTCGATATAAGTCACTGTTCCTATGCCGTTCAGACTGTCGCGAACGAGAAGCCCGAGCTTATTTTTGCCCGTCGCGCTCTCCCTTACGGGATTTACGGTTATGTTTCTGCTCTGTCCCTGTCTTAAAACCGTCAGTTCAAAGCTCTTGAAATCTTCGTTAATTAAGTTGTTGAGCTGTTCTGCGGAGGTAACCTCAATTCCGTTTACCTTCTCGATGACGTCGCCTGCCGCAATGCCGTATTCCCTTGCGGGACAGCGCGCGCCCTCGTCGGACATAACCTCAGATATGCCCACCACCTCTACCGATTGCGTTTCGAGAATGAAACCTGCGGGAAAGCCGCCGAGGTAGAGTTCGTGCGAAGTCGCGGCGAATGCCGTCGACGAAGTCAGTATGAGGCAGAAAGCGGCAACGAATAACGCCGCGGAAATACACTTTAAATACTTTTTGATGCGGAGCATACAACTATTGTGCGCCGCTTCAAATAAAATATGCGGCAACCGCTCAATTTGCAGTCGCCGCAATATCGTTTATTTGATTTATCAGTTTCCGAAGTATGCGAGAAGTTCTTTGGCGTGCATGATTGCCGCTTCCGAGGTCTGGCTGCCCGTAAGGCGCACAATTTCGTCTACGCGCTCGTCGCTTGTCAGCTTCTTTATTCTCGTCAGCGTCTGCCCGTTCTCCTCAATCTTACTTATGAGGAACTGGCAGGTTGCCGCCGCGCAGACCTGCGGGAGGTGCGAAACGGCGATTATCTGCGTATTCGCGCTGATCGCTATGAACTTTTCGGCAACGGCGCGGGCGGTAATTCCGCTTATTCCCGCGTCAATTTCGTCGAATATGTACGTCGAAATGCCGTTTATGTTCTTCATCTGCGTCTTTATGGCAAGCATGAACCTGCTCATTTCGCCGCCGCTTATAATGCTGCTGAGCGGCTTCAACGGCTCGCCCTTGTTTGCCGAAAACATGAAGCACACGTCGTCCGCGCCGTCAGCGTCGTTTAGACGCGCGTTAGAACGGTCAAATTTCTCAAACCGTGCTTCAAATCTCGCGTTGGGAATATTCAGCGAGACAAGCTCGTCCACGACGTTCTTTTCAAGGGTGTTGCAACAGAGCTGACGCTCGTCCGACAGCCTGACGCACACTTCGTATATCTCGTCCTCGATATCCGAAAGTTCTCTGTTCAGCCGCTCGATGGTCTCCGTGGCTTCATTCAGCGCGTTGTATTGGCGCGTAGCGTCTTCGAGATATGCAAGCATTGCCTCCTCGCCGTTGCCGTATTTGCGCATGAGGTTTTTGAGAAGCGTTATTCTCGCATCGATATATGAAGCCTCGCCTTCGTCGAAGGAAAGCCCGTCGGAGATGTCCGAAATGGTCTCGCTCAGATCTTCCGCCTCGACGGAGAGGTTTTCAATCCTCTCGCACAGCGAGGAATATTCGTCGCCGTAAGAGGATATCGAGGAAATACTGCGCTCTGCCGCCGATAGAATGTCCGTACAGCCGTTGTCGTCGCTGAGAAGCGACTTGACTTCGTTTAAAGCCACGGCAATCTTCTCTATGTTGTCTATGACCTTTTTGCGGCCGACAAGTTCGTCGTATTCGCCGACGCGCACTTCGGCTTCGGTTATTTCTTTGATCTGATAGTCGAGAAGGTCGAGCTTGCGCGCCCTCTCCTGCTCATCGCCGCCGAGTTCGTCAATCTCGCGGTGTATCTGCTTTTTCTTTGAGATGAGCTCTGAAAGTCGCTGTTTTAATTCTGAAATTTTATCCTGGCACAGACTGTCTATGAGGCTGAGCTGATTTTTTTCGTTGAGAAGGAAGAAATGTTCGCTCTGTCCGTGAACGTCGACGAGGTGCGAAATCACGGCTTTGAGCATGGATACAGTGACGCTGTTGCCGTTGAGCTTTATGCTGCCCTTGCCCGAAGTCGTATATTTCCTCGATATTACGAGCGTTCCGTCGCAGTCGATATCCATGTCTTCGAGGACGGCAAATACGGGGCTGTCGTCGTCGAGCGTAAATTCCGCCTTGACGAGCGCTTCTTCCGCGCCGTAGCGAATGAGATTTTTATCCGCCTTAGAGCCGAGCACGAAATTTATCGAGTCGAGTATTATAGACTTGCCCGAGCCCGTTTCGCCTGAAAGCACGTTGAATTTTTTGTCAAATTCTATATTCGCCTCGTCTATGAGCGCGATATTTCTGACATATAATCTGTTAAGCATGAGATTATTTTATATATTCATTGAGTTTAGCGACTATTTCAGGCGTATTGTCGTTGCTGTCTACAACAATGAGTACCGTATCGTCGCCCGCAACCGTGCCTATCACGGGTTTGAGTTGCAGCGAATCTATGAACGCGCCCGCGGTAGAGCCGTTGCCCCTCATCGTCTTGATGATTATGAGGTTATTGGCATAGTTTATGCTCTGCACGCACTCCCTGAAAAGGTTGTGCATCTTGTTGTTTACCGCGTCGCCCTCGCCCTCTATGTAGGCATATTTATACTTCTTGGTCGTGCCTGCAACCTTGTAAAGTTTGAGATCCTTAATATCCCTCGAAATAGTTGCCTGCGTGACGTTGAAGTTGAGCCTGTTGAGCTCGTTGCAGAGCTCCTCCTGTGTCTCTATGTCCTTTTGCGAAATAAGTTCCAAAATGGCAGCCTGTCTTGCGTTCCTGTGCATTTATTTACTCCAGATGTTTAATTTGATTAAAAGTTTGTCAAAGAAATTATTTTTAGTCGAAGTTATGAACTCGACATATCTTTCAGATTTTCTGACGGTTATAGAGGTGAATTGCGTGACTGTCTCCACCGCCTTGCCGTCCACGACGATATTGAGAACATTCTTGCCGTCTATGCGGTATATGCGGAGAATGGATTTGTCGCTGAATACGATAGGGCGCGAATGAAGCGAATGGGCGCATATCGGCGTCATTATGAGCGCGTTGAGGTCGGGCGTCAGAACGGAACCGCCCGCCGCGAGCGAATACGCCGTCGAACCCGTCGGGGTGCTTATTATCAGCCCGTCGGACGAATAGTTGTCGACCGTCGAGCCGTCTATTTCGGCGCGCAGATTGACGGTATTGCTGAACCCGCTTCCCGATGTACAGCGCTGAATGACGAGGTCGTTGAGCGCGTAATAGGTCTTGCCGCAGAGCAGTATTTCAATCATGCTCCTCTTTTCCGTCACGTAATTGCCCTGACAGATGAGTTTGAGCGCGTAATCGAACTGCGCCGGCTCGAAATCGGCGAGGAAGCCCATGTGTCCGTAATTTATGCCGATTATCTTGACGTGCTTTTCGGCGCAGGCGTCGGCAATGGACAGAATAGTTCCGTCGCCGCCGAGCACCATGAGTATGTCTATCCCGCCAATGTCCGACGGACCGTTGACGAGAAGACATTCGATTTTGTTGCTTTTGAGTACGTCCTCTATCTTTTCGAGATACCTGACATAGTCGGCTTTGAAGCGGACGTTAAAATACACACCTACTATCATATATGTATAATTATAACACCTTATATGCAAATATGCAATAAAGTACGCAAAATTTTTATAATTTTGCGTACTTTATTAGTTGATTTATGGGTACTGTATTCATGCCGCCCTTTTCGAGCAGTATGAGATATTCTATATTTTTGCCTTTTATGACGGGTGCGGTCGTAAGCGCTCTTACGCTCAGCCCGACCGACAGGCAGAAGTTATAAATCTTGTCTATTATAGCCCTGTGCTTGTCCGCGCCCTTGACAATTCCGTTCTTGCCTACGCTCCTGCCGTCACATTCAAATTGCGGCTTGATGAGCGCGATGACCGTCGCGCCGTCGTCCAAAACGGACGCAACCGCGCCGAGAATGTATGTAAGCGAGATGAAGCTTACGTCTATTACAACGCCGTCGAGCCTGTCGCCAAACAGTTCTCTTTTGAGGTTGCGGGCGTTGAAGTTGTCGATGACCACGACGTTTTTTTCAAGCAGGCTCTTGTCGAGCTGGCTTTCGCCCACGTCAATGCAATAGACCTTTTTCGCGCCGTGCCTGAAAAGGCAGTCTGTGAAGCCGCCGTTGCTCGCGCCTATGTCGGCAAATATCTTGCCCTGCGCGTCGAAGGCAAAATCTTCAATGGCTTTTTCAAGCTTATTGCCGCCGCGCGACACGAAGAAATCGCTCTCGGCAAAGGTTATGTCGTCGCCGTCTTTGACCTCGTAGGACGGACTTACCGCCCTGCCGTTGACGAGTACCAGCCCCTTAGATATTGCGACCGCCGCCCTCGTACGCGAGGCGTACTTTTCGGACAGGTATTTGTCAATTCTCATATCTGAGATATTCGGCTATTTCCTCTGCGGACAGACCGTATTCCTCCATCAGCTCGTCGACGGGACCGTGCGCGATAAAACTGTCGCGGTAGCCGAAGCACTTGACGCTTACTTCGCTGTCCGTGAAATATTGCGCAATGAGCGCGCCGAAGCCGCCTATCAGCATATTGTCCTCGATCGTGACGACCTTATATTCGCTCATGGTATCTAAAAGAAGCCCGTCGAGCGGTTTGACAAACCGCGCGTTGACGAGCGTAACGTCCTCGCCCGAGAGCTCTATCGCCTTATTAGCTATGGTCAGCGCCCTTTCGCCGCAGGCAAGTATTGCGACGTTGCCGCTGCCGTGGTGCAGTATCTCCCAGCAACCCGCCTCAATCGGCTCGTCAGTCGTGGGGAAGCTGTTTTTGCAGTCCTTCGGGTAGCGTATGACGAGCGGTCCGCTGAAATCTGCGCTCATCTCCAACATTCTTCTGAATTCGCCGCAGTCCTTTGGAACGCCTATCGTCAGGTTGGGTATGCAGCTTAAAAAGGACAGATCGAATACTCCCTGATGCGTTTCGCCGTCCGCGCCCGAAATGCCCGCCCTGTCTATGCACAAGGTCACGGGCAGGTTCTGGCTGCAAATATCGACGATTATTTCGTCGTAGGAGCGCTGCAAGAAGGTCGAATAGACGGCGTAATAGGGCTTAATGCCCTGCGTTGCGAGCGCGGCACAGAGAATGGTCGCGTGTTCCTCGCATATACCCACGTCGATCGACCTGTCGGGGAAGCGGCTGAAAAATTCTTCAAGCCCGAGGCTGGGCGTCATTGCCGCGGTCACGGCAAAAATACGCTTGTCCTTTTCTGCAAGTTTTGTAAGCGTCTTGCCGAGTATCTGGGAATATTCCGTCGTCGGCTTGCTCGTTGCCGAAGCCACGCCGTGCGTCTTCTGCGGGTTTTCCTCGCAGAAGGAATACCCCTTGCCCTTCTTGGTGCAGATATGCAGTATAATAGACTGTGTTCTGAGCTTTTCCTTGACCTCGCGCAGCTTTTCTATCATGCAGCCGAGGTCGTTGCCGTCATACACGCCGTCGTAGGAAAAGCCGAAGCGCTCGAATATAGTCGCGTGTTTCTGCACCTTTTCTCTGTGATGGCTGTCTTGGCTCAACAATTCGAGGTATTCGTGCATACTTCCCACCGTCGGCGAAATGGACATTCCGTTGTCGTTGAGTATGACGAGAATATTGGTATTCAGCGGGCGGAGGCTGTTGAACGCCTCGTAAACCAGCCCGTTATTGAACGAACCGTCGCCGATGAGCGCAATTACGTTGAAATTTTCGCCCATAATGTCGCGCGCCTTGGCTATGCCGAGCGCCGCAGAGACCGACGTGCCCGCGTGTCCCGTATTGTAACAGTCGAAGTCGCTCTCCTCCCGCTTGGGAAATCCCGAAAGTCCGCCCTTCTTCCTTATTGTGTCAAACCTGTCGGCTCGCCCCGAAAGAAGTTTATGGGCATAGCACTGGTGTCCGACGTCGAAGATGAGTTTGTCGGCGGGGAAATCGAATACATAGTGAAGCGCGACGGTCAGTTCTACTACCCCCAGATTGGAGGAAAGGTGTCCGCCGTTGTCTGTCACCGTCTGAATTATTCTGTCTCTGAGCGTATCGCAGAGCGCGGTAAGCTCGTCCATCGAAAGAGATTTTATGTTTTCGGGAATTTCGTGTTCGAGCATCTGTAAAAATTACCTCAATCTTGACTTGACGAAATCGACAAGTCCGTACAGGAATGACGCCTGGCAATCCAGCCCGTCGAGTATTTTATAGCAATCGTCGCCGATGAGATCTACCCTCACCTTGCTCGCGTCCAGTCCGTACAGGCTGACTGCGGTAAGTTTGCCTTCGGTCTTATCCTTGCCGATGCTCTTGCCCAGGTCTTCAAAACTGCCGCAAACGTCGAGAATGTCGTCGGTAAGCTGGAACAATAGCCCCAATCTTCTGCCGTATTCTTTAAGTTCGGTATAATTTCTGCCGCCCGCGAGCACCGAGGGCACGGTTGCGGAGGCTATAATAAGTTTGCCCGTCTTGTTTTCGTATATATAGCCGAGCACGTCCTCGTCGGGCACTTCGTCGCCCTCGTGCAGCAGATCTGCCGACTGCCCAGCTATCATTCCGTAAATGCCCGCAGAATCGCAGACAATCTTTGCGGCGGAGATGTTCTCGCTGCCCTTGAAACACTCGCCGAAAAGTATCGAATAGGCGGTATTTAGCAGCCCGTCGCCCGCAAGCACGGCGTTGCCCGCGCCGTAGACCTTGTGATTGGAGGGCTTTCCGCGCCTGAAATCGTCGTTATCCATTTCGGGCAGGTCGTCGTGAATGAGCGAATAGGTATGAATGAACTCCATTGCGACGGCGTAAGGGGTAATCTTTTCCCTCTCCACGCCCAGCGCCTCGCCCACCGCGTACATAATCACGGGGCGGATGCGCTTTCCGCCGAGCATGAGGCTGTACTTCATGCTCTCGCCCAGAACTTCGGGCACGGTGGAAATTTCGTCGCAATATTCCTTTAATCTGTCGTTGAAATACTGCTGATATTCAGCGTATTTCTCATCAAAATCGGCTGTCAAGAATTTCAGCTCCTTTCCGCAGCGCAGACGGTATTATAAAGTAACATCGTTATGGTCATAGGTCCTACGCCGCCGGGAACGGGCGTAATGTAAGAACACTTGTCCCTGACCGCGTCGAAGTCGACGTCGCCGCAGAGCTTACCGTCGCTGTTGCGGTTTATGCCGACGTCCACGACTACCGCGCCGTCCTTGACCATGTCCGCCGTGACGAACTTTGCCCTGCCGATAGCCGCGACCAGAATGTCGGCGTTGCGGCATATTTCTTTGAGGTTTGCCGTCTTGCTGTGGCAGACGGTCACCGTCGCGTCGGCATTGAGAAGCAGCATAGCCATGGGTTTGCCGACTATGTTGGAGCGGCCTATTACTACGGCGTTTTTGCCCTTGATTTCTGTTCCCTCGGCTTTAAGCATCTGCATAACGCCGTTGGGCGTGCAGGCGACGAGGCAATCGCGGTTCATGCAAAGCCTGCCTATATTCTCCTCACAGAAGCCGTCGACGTCCTTTTCGACGGGTATGAGGTCAAGTATCGCCTTTTCGTCGAGGTGGGCGGGCAGCGGAAGCTGAACGAGTATGCCGTGAATGTTCTCGTCCTCGGCAAGGCTCTTTACAAGCTCCTCCACGTCCTTCTGCCGCGCCGTTTCGGGCAGGTAATTGGCAAACGACTTAATTCCGCACTCCTCGCATGCCCTTATCTTGTTTCTTACATAGACCTGCGAAGCGGGATCGCTCCCCACGAGCACGACGGCAAGCCCTATATCGCTGCCGCGGGCTTTTTTGTACTGCTCGACGCGGGCCTTTATCTCGCCCCTTATCCTTGCGGAATGTGCCTTTCCGTCTATGAGTTTATACATGATTATTTACCTCCTACGACGGACGACAATATGCCTGATATGTAGGACGCGCTCCTCTCGGAGGAATATTTGGAGGCGATATTCGCCGCCTCGTTTATCGAAACCTTGTCGGGAATGTCGTCGCAATACAGTATCTCGGCGAGCGCTATTAAGAGTATGCTTCTGTCTGCGGGATAAATCCTCTTTTCGGGGAATGCGTAGGAATGGGTGTCTATCGCCTTGGAAAATTCTTCCCTGTGTTCGTCGATTAGCGCAAGTATTCTGTCGCAGTAAGCTATGTCTTCCTCGGTGTGTTTTTCCGCCTTGCAGAGCGCGTTTTTAAGTTCGCTGCCGTCGCTGTCGGAAAATTGCCTTGAAAATAAAACCTTGAAAATTGTCTCTCTTGCCGTAGTTCTCATATCAATTGCCTTAAATAGAAATATTCCCTTAAATAACGATTAAGGGAATAAGAATTTTTATTAAATCAGATAACCGCATTTTCAGGGAAATCGACGTCCTGAATGTGAACATCGATCTTAGCTACTTTATAGTTGGTCATGGATTCGACGTTGTGTTTGATCGACTGCTGAATCCTGAACGCCAGCGAAGGTACGTTGTAGCCATAGTCAACTTTTACGCTGATGTCGGCGACAATTCCGTCCTTGTCGAAGCTAAGCCTGATGCTCTTGTTTTTTGCAGGCAGAAGGCTTACGCCCTCCACCTCGGATATAGCTAAGGCGACAATGCCGCTTACGATGCCCGAATTATACGAAACTTTACCTTTCTGAGTAGAATCAGGATCACGCCTTATATGTGCCATATATTTACTCCTTTACAAACTCGTTGTCTGTATTTAGTATAACACATATATTGTGAATTTGCAAGTTTTTTTTAAATTTGAGTATAAACAGGCATTATAATTATGTTGGGATCGGGTACGCTGAGCTCGTTGCGGAGCAGGTTATAGACCGAAAGCGCCGTCGTCGCGTCAAGTTCGTCGTTGTCAATGAATACGTTGACGTTGTCAGAGTCCATGCCGATAGAAACAACCGCATCCGAGAAGCCGAGCGATTTTATCATCGTCTCGATGACGAGCTCGTTTTCCATAATGCTGACTATCTTCATTTTGAGGTCGACCGCCTCGGCGTACTTCTCGCTCGTCTCGTCATAGAGTTCTATGATGCTGTCGAGTTGCAGAAGTTCCTCGCTTCTTTTGGAGGTGCGCTCGGAGCGGTACGTAGTGAAGTAGTTTGCCGTCGTAATGGCGTCCGCCTGCGCTTCGGCGTTGTTGTTGACGAGCAGCACGTTGAGCACGGCGGTGAGCGCGAGCAACAGCACCAGCGACGACATGATAATGATCTTCTTGGTCTTGGTCATAGTTTAAAATCTCCTTTAATTCATAGCATATACAGCTATATTATTCTTATCTACATTCAATGCCGTTGAAACGACGTTCAGGACATTGCTTTTAACCATTATATTATTCGCGCCCTCGCAGACTATGACTACCCCAACGACACTCCCGTCGTCCGAGGTAATCATGACCTCCGCCTCGCCCACTCCGTCTATCTCGCTGAGAATCTTCATGAGTTTTAGCTCCTCCTGACTTCTCAGCCCGTCGCCCGAAGCGCTCTCGTCGCCGCCTCCAGCGTTGAGGAGCGCGACGGCAAGTATCAAAATAAGTATGAGCGCCGCGATTATTATAATGTTTTTATTGCCTTTGAGGTATTCAGCGACTTTCTTCATTTACATTTATATTTATATAGCCCAGCTCCTTCAAATATTCCACAATAATCTTGCGCTCGTCCGCATCTTTTATTCCGTAGACCGTAACGCCGTTCTCCTTTATGCTGTCGTCCTCGAATATTACCGCAACCACGCAGTCACAGTCGATGCCCAGCTCGTCCGAAAGCTTATTTTGAAGCAGCAGGCTCTGATTGGCGGAATATACCGAGCAGATATAGTCGTAATCGAACGCCTCGCCGTCCGTCGCGCCGTCAAGCGAGATGAGGTTGCCGACGGGCGAGAGCAGCACGGTTATGCAGACGACGCGCAATACGAAATTTATCGTCTTTTTTAGTTTGCCCTCCGGCACGATATAGCTTGTGATTACGGCGAGAAATATGACGCCGAACGCCGACAACAGATATGCCTTCATATAAAACTTATAACGCTGTTTACCATTGCCATCACGACGAGTATGTACATAAAAGCAATCATGAGAAGCCCCGCAACCGCAAAGTCCATATCCGACGCCACGTCGCCGTACAGTCCGTGTATGTCAGAGCCGTTTAGCGGCTGAACTATCGCCGCGGTCAGCTTTAAAAGCAGCGAAAACGCGCCCGCCAGCACGAGCGGCGAGATTATTTCGGCAATCAGCAGGCATATCCCCACCACCCCGACCGAACTTCTGACGAGTGAACCCGCCATTACTATCATGTCGATGCCGGCGGAGAGGAAATTGCCGACTATCGGCACGGAATTGCCGACGAGGTATTTGGTTATCTTGAAGAATATGCCGTTAAAAAGCGAAGTCGCGCCGCTCTGCACGGTCAGAAATATGCCGAACACGGCGACGGTTATGCCTATCACCCATTTCATCACCGACTTGATGAACGCAACCAGCCCCGTAAAGGAGATCGACGGGTTGAGCCGCGACATAAAGTTGAGCACGACGATCGCCACGACGGAGGGAAATATAACGCCGTTGAGAATTTCAATCGCCCCGCCGCTTAAAAATACGGCGGACGGTCTGAACACCGCGCCTGAGGACGAACCGCCCGTCAGCACGGTCAGAGTTATGAGTATGGGCGTAATTATCTCCACCTGCTTTTTTATGCGGTTTACGCTCTCGACTGCCTGCGCCATAATGCCGACTATCATTGCCGACAGCATTAGCATTATCACAGAAAGACAGGCGAGCCGCACGGTCGAAGCCGCCGTCTTTTTGAGTAGCCCGTCCTCCGCGCCCGAACAGAGCGAGCACAATACGGAAATCGCCACGATCTGCGCAAATACGGGTATCTGAGCGGTAACTCCGCTGAAAATGCGCGAAAACAGCCCCGAAATGTATTCGCCGTAGTCACAGCCGAGATCGCCCCCGACGAGATAGGCGACAATTTCTTTTGCGTTGTTGCCGTATTGCGAGAGTATGTCGCCCGAATAGTCGTCGAGGTATTGCTGCAACTCGCTCATGTCAAGCCCGTCGATAATCGACTGTATGTTCTCGCTCAGCTGTTCGCCGTCGCTCTCTGCTGCAAAGCACGGGGCTACGCAGAGAACTATTATCAGCGCGACAAGGGTGCAAATAAGCGCAATACCGACTTTCAGACGAGTTCTATCAGCCGCACGATTATGTCGAACAGCGAACGGAATATAGGCACCGACATGACGAATATTATCAATTTTCCGCATAACAACAGTTTGTCCGAAACCGAGTCGAACCCTAAATCCTTTACAGCGCTCGCCGTCAGTTCGACGGCATAGCCCACGCCTATCGCCTTGATTATAATTCTCAGTACCGACTTGTCTATGTTCGTCTTTTCGGTGAACTGCTGCAAGAAGTCCAGCCCGACGGCGAGATAGTCGAATACGCACAGTACGAGTATTATTCCCCCCGCCGCCGCACACAGCGGCCAGAGGTCGGACTTTTGACTTCTGAGAATGAACGACGATATTGCCGTGATGAGCGCGACGGCACAGATCTTGAATACGTACATCAGAACATCTCGAAAAGCTCTTTAATCTGAGCGAACAGGTCGGCAATCATCGAAATCAACACCGTGAAGACGATTATCAGTCCGACAATGCTTACGATAGTCGCAATGTCGTCGCGGTCAGATTTTTTGAGGATCTGACAGATAATGGTAATTATCAGTCCGACGACGGCAATTTTTAAAATTATGCTTATGTCCATTATGCCAACAACACACCCACCAAAATACCTGCAAGCAGGCAGATTTTTACATACAGCGAGGAATATCTTTTATACTCCTCCGCGCTTTCGTTGCGTAGTCTTTCAAGCTGCTCTCTGCGCCCGTTCAGGTAATCTATCTGCGATTTGGGATCTGTTTTGCCGATATTTTGGGTATAATCGCGCAAAAACGCGCCGTCATCGCCCGACAGCACTTCCTGCCCGTCGAGTGCGCGGAGCACCGACGGGAAACGCTTTGCAAGCTCTTTAAGCTTTATTTTTTCGTATTTGAGGTTGAGAAGCAGATTTTCATTGAACTCGTAAAATTCCGAAAAGATCTTCGCCCTTTCCTTTTTTCGGGCGGACAGCAATATTCCCAGAAGTCCCGACAGTACTACAATGGCAAATAATATTAAAATCTTTATCATATACGATTGCCTCTCCGCCTATCGCGCAGAGCTCGGCGTAATAGTCGGCTCTGAACGCCGCCAGATCAGATTGTTTGCAGACGTGGGTTGAGGCGATAAAGTTTATTCCGCACCGCGCCGCACACTCGATTGCAAGTCTGTCGCGCTCGCCGTACAGCTCGTCCGTCAGAATGAAGTCGGGGCGCATAGCCCTTATCGCATTGCCGAAACAGCTGAGCTTATCCGCGCCGCGCACCGCGTCCGTCCGACAGCCGAGGTCGAACGCCCTGCCGCCGCCCGAAATTTCGCTCCGCTCGTCGCATACGAGCACGTTGTACCCCGCCGACGAAATGCTGCGGGCAATATCCCTTAAAAGCGTCGTCTTGCCCAGCCCGGGGCGGGAAAATATTATTACGTCCGACGGGAGCCGTATGTTCTCCAAAATGCCTTGCGAACACCCGTAAATGTCGTGCGGTATGCGGATATTGAGGCTCGTGACGTTCTTTATCGCGGTTATTTCGCCGCGCTCGGTGACATACTCGCCCGCAACACCTATTCTCGCCCCGCCGTCGAGCGTTATGAAAGAATGTCTAAGTTGCTCGGTATAGGCAAATACGCTGCCCTCCATTGCCGCCGAAAGCACTATCTCGGCGTCATCAAGCACTATCGCCAGCTCTCGGTCGTCCGTACAGCCCTTCCGCCCGAGATAGCAATACTTTTCTGTCGTTCCCACAATGACTGCCTGTCCCGACCGCAGGCGTATTTCGGTAAGCTTGTCGCCGTCGACAAGGTTTAACGCGGCGCGTATTTCGTCAGGCAGAAAGTCAAATTCCATACTCTAATGTACAGCCGCCGACCGCGCATTAGAACAAAAAGGCATAAAAAAATAACCGCCGAAGCGGTTATTTTTAAAATATTCAATTTACTCGGAATATGCCGAGAGCATTTTGAGGTTGGCGTTGAGGAATTCGTCCGCTTCCTCGGAAGTAAGCTTCCTGAACGAGGACAGGGCTAAAAGATATACGTATTCAGCCACAAACTTCTGTCTTTCTTCGTCCATCTCTTTGAGCTTGCCGATGACAGGGTTAGCCGTATTCACAATGAGAATTTTGCCTGCTTCTTCATTGCTCATTCCGTAGAGGTTGCCCATTTCGGCGAACCTTCTCGAATACTCGTCGACGTTGATGACGGCGGGAAGCTGAGCATTTTTGAGTTGCTGCGTCTTAATGGTCAGCTTGTCGTCGGTAATCGCATTCTTGAAAATGTCGATTATAACGCTGTCCTCCGCCGCGTCCTCGCCTTTGAGCGCGCCTGCAATATCGGCGTCTATTCTCACGAATTTATACTTGTCGGGCGCTTTATACTCTATGAAGCTAATGAAGTGCGTATCTATGAAGGTGTCGCAGGTTATGGCGTTAAGCCCTGCGTCCTTGAACATCTTTATATAGTGCGCCTGCTGTTTTGCGTCGGAGACATAGTAAACGGTATCGGGCTCTTTGGGCTTTTCCTCTGCCTTTTCCTCCGTCTTTTCGCCGTCGGGCTTGTCAGCCGCCTCGCCGTCTGTCTTTTCCGTATTCTCGCCCGCCTCGTCCCTGCCGAGAAATTCATTGAGCGTCACATACTTATCGTCGAGGTCTTTCCAGATAATTATATCCTTTACCTTATCATAGAAGTCGGCTTCCTTTATGCAGCCGAACTTGACGAAGTTGGCAAGGTCGCTCCAACATTCTTCATATTTAGGTCTGTCGTTCTTGCAGAGCGAAATGAGCTTATCTGCAACCTTTTTGGTGATATATTTTGAAATGCGCTGTACCTGCCTGTCGTTTTGCAGGAAGCTTCTCGACACGTTGAGCGGTATTTCGGGGCAGTCAATGACGCCGTTCAGGAGCATAAGGAATTCTGGTATAACTTCCTTTATGTTGTCTGCGATAAACACCTGATTGCAATAGAGCTTTACCTTACCCCTTTCAAGCTCTACCTTGTTCTTCACCTTGGGGAAATAGAGTATGCCTTTAAGTTTGAAAGGATAGTCCATGTCGAGGTGAACCCAGAAAATGGGCGGCTCGTAGTCCATGAAAGTCGATGTATAGAAATCTTTGTATTCTTCCTCCGTACAGTCCTTGGGGGACTTTGCATACAGCGGAAGAACGGTATTGAGCGGCTTATCATTTCCGTCGCCCTTGAAATCTACATAGATATTATAGGGCATGAACGAGCAGTATTTTCTGACGAGCTCTTTTATTCTGCTCTCGCTGAGGAATTCGGCTTCCTCCTTTGCGATGTGCATAATTATCTTGGTGCCGCGCTCGCTCTCCTCACAGGTATCGATCTCGTAAGTCGAGTTGCCGTCCGACTGCCACTTTACTGCGGGAGCGTCGGGCTTGTACGACTTGGTTATAATCTCTACGAGGTCGGAAACCATATATGCCGAATAGAAACCGAGACCGAAGTGACCTATTATTCCGTCGCCGCCCGCCTTTTCATATTTTGAAAGGAAGTCGGAAGCGCCCGAAAATGCTATCTGGGTTATGTATTTTTCAACTTCTTCTTCGGTCATACCTATGCCGTTATCTGCTACGGTGAGGGTGCCTGCGTCCTTGTCCACGCTTATCTTTACGCAGTATTCTTCACCCTCTTTTTCTTCGGTTTCACCCATAGATACAAGTTTTTTAAACTTGGTTATCGCATCGATGCCGTTGGCGACTATTTCCCTGAGGAATATATCCTTGTCGGAATACAGCCATTTTTTGATAATCGGCATCATATTTTCGCTTGAAATCTGTATATTACCCTGTTTCACTTTAAAAGTACCTCCGTTTACTGACATATAAATTTATAAACAGACAAACCGCCTTTCAAACCGAAAAAGGGCGGGTTGAACAAAAAAATCACGCTTAATTTTTAAAAATGAGTATTGCAACGCCGACGGTTCGCCAGACATTTGCAGTAAACGATAGCGGCTGCCCCTCCGTCTTGACGAAATGATTAAAAAGAACACCATATTGAATGGTGTTCTTGTGTTTATTTATTTAAATCATTTTCAAGCGCCAGAGATGGATTATGAAGTTTAGCGCTATTAAAATATGTGATAGGTTCAGAATTTGCTTTAAATTCATCAAGGTTATCTATAATGAATCTAGCTGAATCGTTCATGTATACGACATTGTTTTCATAAATAAAACTATTAAGGGCAGAGTAACAGTCTGCTTTTCGTAATTTTTGATTTTCAATTATCATGGTTTTTCTTATAGCCGGGAAAGTACGCACATTCAATGTAAATTCACAATCAGCATTGGCGCTTGTTACATCAATATGATAAACAGTACTTTTATTATTAAAAAAATAATCTTTAGTACACAAATAGTTTATACGGCTCTCTAAACCGCTGAAAGTTTCTTTCTCTACATTGACGTGCGATTCTACTTTTGCGCTTTTTTGTGCGTCTAACTCCTGAACGAAAAGCCCTGCCTGTATATAGTTGCCTTCGTGCAACATATAGAGGTCGTCATACTCCTGTTGGGTTAAGGAATAAGACAAGATATAATTTGCATAATACCCCTCACTTGTCTCCGCAGCCGTTGACAGATAGAGCCTGCTTGTATCGTTGTTAATCGTATAAGCGTAACTTCTGCACTCTAATTGGTTATCTTTAATTGCGTCAACGTCTAAACCCTCCCTTTCCAAGAACGCATAAGGTATGGGCGATTTGCTGTTGTCGGCATCTTTATTGCCCGAAGCAACATAATCATCTATTACTTTGTCGTAATAATCACTGTTAAGGACATTTTCAAAAATCTGACTGTATTTGCTTCCGCTTGTATTATCGCCGGGTGTCGTTCCGTCAGTCGTATTATCGCCGGAGCCGCCATTATTTCCGTCGGAAACGGCGCAGGCAGGCATAGATATGGCAATAAATGCGGCTAACACTAAGCCTGAAATAACTTTTGTTATCCCGCTCAATTTTGTCTGAAAAGAAAATTCCTTAACTTTCAACTTATTATTAAATTCCATTACGCACCTCTCATTTTAATACAAATCGACTGTGTATAGTTTAACAAATAATTGTAAAAATGTCAAATTTTTTATATGAGATTGAGCAAAAAAATATGCATCCACAAAAGAAAACGCTTTTGAAGATGCATATAATTACGCATTTTAAATTTAATTTTCCGATTAGTTCTTCTTTTCAGCTTTTGCAAGGATTTCGCCGAGCGAAGTGCCTACGGAGATGCTGCCCTCGCTCCAGTTGGAAAGTTCTTCATCGTCCTTTCTGGGAGCGCGGCTGTGCTTGCGGCCTTCCTCGCCTTCAACCTTTTCAGCGCGGGGCTTTCTCTCCTGCTCGGGAAGAAGCGCCTTAATGGAAAGGTTCATCTTCTTAGCTTCGCTGTCGAATGCAACGATCTTAGCCTCGACTTCTTCGCCTACGCTGAGTACGCTTGCGGGGGTTTCGATCCTCTCGTAGCTGATCTGGGATACGTGTACGAGACCGTCGATGCCCTTTTCAACCTCTACGAATGCACCGAAGGGAACAATTCTTACGACCTTGCCCTTGATGACGTCGCCTACGTGGTACTTATCTGCCGCAAGTTCCCAAGGCTGAGGCTGAAGCTGCTTATAGCCGATGGAAACCTTCTTGTTTTCTCTGTCGATCTTCAATACCTTGAAGTGATATACGCCGCCGATTTCGAGCACGTCGGTAACTTCCTTGGTACCCGTCCAGCTGAGGTCGGAGATGTGTGCGAGGCAATCGAAACCGCCGACGGATACGAATGCGCCGAACGAAGTTGCCCTTTCAACCTTGCCTTCAACGATGTCGCCTTCGGAGATAGCGTCGAAGAACTCCTGCTCTCTTGCTTCCTTAGCGGCTGCCCTTGCGTCGCGTTCTTCCTGCAGGATTACACGCTGGCTTGCGATTATTTCCTTCTTTCTGTCCTTCTTGATCTCAATCATTCTGAGACGAAGAACTTTGCCTACATACTTGGTAAGATCCTGAACGAATCCGGGACGGATTTCCTTTGCGGGTACGAATACCGAATAGGAACCGAGCTGAGCAACGAGGCCGCCCTTGTTGGAACCGGTGCAGGTAACCTTAAAGTCCTTGCCTGCTTCGATTTCTGCAATCTGTGCTTCTTCCTCAGCGCGCGCTTTGATCATCTTCTGCGAGAGCTTTAAAGAGGGCTTTAATTCGACAACCATCAAATCAATGCTTTCGCCGACTTTGCCTGCATAATCCTGAGGATTATAGTTTTCGCAATCAAGCTCGTCTTTGCTGAGTACGATTTCCTTCTTGGCGAAAGGCAAAAGGATTTCGAGACCGTCGTCAGTCGCATTGGAAATGGTTGCGGTGACAATCTGTCCTCTCTTGTACTTCGATTCGCTGTCGATCTTTGCAACGACGTCTGCCATAGAATTCGTTGCGTTTACTTCTGTGTTGTTATCCATCTTTAAAAGAACCTCCCGGGTTTGCGCATTCGGGGTTGACGCCCCTGAAACAATACCTACTTTATTAAAATTTTTAATTTTTTCATATTCAAATTCGTCCGCCGATGTCAGACGAATTACGTTGTCGCAGTGCTTTGCGCAGATGTCGTAAAGCTTATTCGTATTACTGCTGTTTCTGCCGCCGATTACTATCATTGCATCGCATTTTTCGGACAGCTCCTCGGCTTCTTTTTGCCGACCAACAGTAGTATAACAAATTGTTTTGAAAACAGCAACTGATTTTTCACACAGTTTTTTAATATTTTTTATTATATTCTCAAATTTTTCGACCGAAAAGGTCGTCTGGGCGACTACGCACAGATCTTTGTCCCTGAGCTCGGTCAAATCCTGCCCGACGTCGTTGACGATGAGCGCGCCGTCGGCGCACCAGCCTTTAAGACCTATTACCTCGGGATGCGTCGGTTCGCCGCAGATTACTATAAATTTTCCTTGCTCCGACTGACTTTTTACTATCTTTTGCGTGTTGTTGACGAACTTGCAGGTACAGTCTATTATCTTTATCCCGCGCTCGGCGCACTTTTCGTAATAATTAAGGGGAACGCCGTGCGAGCGGAATATTACGGTTGCGCCGTCGGGTATTTCTTCAAGGCTTTCAACCTGCTTTATTCCCCGCTTGGCAATCGCCTCCACCACGTCGGCATTATGAATTATCTCGCCTAAGATATAAGTGTTGTCAACATCGACGGTCATTGCCGTATCGACGGCATTTTTTACGCCGCGGCAGAAGCCGCTGTTCTTACCCGTGAATACCTGCATTTTACTTCTTGGCAGTTCCTATTTTATACTTTTCCATAAACGCCTTGCGCATATTTATCATGGCTTCGCGCAGGCGGTTGTCACATTCCTCTATATCGGTCTTTGAAAGCTTTTTGCCGTAGTATTCGCGGAATTCGACGGGATCGCCGTAGATGACGTAGTTTCTTCTGAACAGCTTCATCTTGCCGAGCTGCACTATGGGAATTATGGGCGTCTGCGTCTTTATGGAGAGCGCCGCCGCGCCGCTCTTGAACGGAAGCATATCTTCGCCCGTCTTGTTCCTCGTTCCCTCGGGATAGATGGTTATAACCCCGCCTTCCCTCAGAATTTTTATCGAACTTTTGAGCGCCTGAACGTCGCTGCCGTCACGCTTGACGGGTATGCAGCCGACGCTTGTGACAAACCACTCTAATATGCCGCCCCTCCAGAGGCTGTCCTTGGCGATGAAGTGAATGTGTCTGTCGGTCACCCTCACGGCATAGGCCATGTCGAGAAGCGAATAGTGATTGCTGACGAGAAGCAGCGCGCCCTCGTCGTATTTTTTGAGGTTTCCGTACCTCTTATAGGGATAGATTACCCTGAATATCCATTTTTCAAACCAATGAATGAATGCGAACAGCCTGTCGCGCGTGGTCTTTTTGCTCTTAACTTTTTTCATTATTCACTACTCTTTTCAGATTTTTTCTTCTATTTTGGAGAGCAACAGCGAAGCAACTTCGTCAATGCTCATGTCTGAAGTGTCTACCTCGGTTGCGTCGACCGCCTTTTTAAGCGGCGCTACCGCGCGGTTTTTGTCATGGAAATCGCGCTCCTCAATCTCTTTGAGCACTTCCTCGTAGGACTGCTCGACGCCCTTTGAGAGGTTTTCGAGATGCCTCCGCTTTGCCCTTACGTCGGGCGCGGCGGTCAGGTAGAATTTGAATTCGCAGTCGGGCAGAACATTCGTGCCGATATCCCTGCCGTCGAGCACGCAGGAGAATTTCGAAGCTATTTCGCGTTGAAGCTCGACCATTTTAGTGCGCACAAAGCTGTAAGCCGAGACGTAAGACGCAAGAAGCGAGACCTGCGGCGTTCTGATCTGTTCGGAAACGTCCTCGCCGTCGAGCAGAGTTATTTGCCTGCCGTCGCGATAGTCGACCTTGATGTCGATGTCGTTTACGAGGTGTCTTACGGCGTCCTTGTCGGCATAATCGGCGTTATTTCTGACGCATTTAAGGGCGATAGCCCTGTACATTGCGCCCGTATCGAGGTACAAAATGCCAAGTTTTTCGGCGATTATGCGCGAAATCGTACTCTTGCCGCTGCCCGCAGGGCCGTCTATTGCTATATTGAGCACCTTGGTAAGGTCCTTTCTCAGCGATTTTGCCTCGCGGAGATAGACGTGCTTTACGGCTTTCGACCGTTCGCAGAGTATCATCACCCTTATGCACCTTGCAAGCGAGCCCTCTATTTCAGGTTCGAGCGAGGAATAGAGCGGGAAACGCGCATAGCCCGCCTCTCTCGCTGCCTTTGCGGGATAATACGAATTTATGTCCGAGGTATTTGAAAGCATGATGCAGACCACCTCGTCGAGTCTGAGGTTGTTGACGGTAAAAATTTCGTCAAGCAATTCCTTTACTGCCGACTTTATTTCGTCGGCACAGTCGCTGGCTACGGTCGTCGCGCCTCTTATAGCTCTCATAATTCACCTCTTATATATATTTTGTAATGTATTTTTATCCGATAATTAAAGCGTATTGACTTATTTTGTCCTGAGCATTATTTGTCTCTGCCGCACATTGCGATAGGAAATGATATGCAGAAATTTTCGCCGAAAGATTAGGGTAAAATGGAATTTCCCGCCGCAAACCCCGTCGAAAAGGCAATCTGCAGGTTAAATCCGCCAGTGAATGCGTCCACGTCGAGCACTTCTCCGCAGAAATACAGCCCATTGACGAGCTTGCTCTCCATGGTCTTAGGGTTAATGTTGGACACGTCGACGCCGCCCGAAGTGATTATTGCCTCCTCGAAGCCGCGAAGCGACGAAATAAGAATAACAAAATTTTTCAGCGTTGTCAACAGCAGAGCCCTCTCCTTGCGGGAAACGGCGTTTACTTTCTTTTCGGGCGGCAGACCGCACCGCGAGAGCACGACTTCTATCATCGCCGACGGCAAGAGAGATTTAAGACAGTTGGAGATGCTCTTATTCGCGTTTTCCGCAAAGTCACGCAAAATTCGCTTGTCGAGCGTCGCCTCGTCCAACGCAGGTTTGAGGTCGACGACTAATCTAATTTTATTGAGATCGAGACGATTTATAAGGCTCGAAGCCGTAAGAATGAGCGGACCGGATACGCCGAAATGCGTAAAGAGCATTTCGCCGAGTTCGTCATAGAGCTTTTTTTCGCCGTTATACACCGAAAGTCTGACGTTTTTGAGCGACAGTCCCTGCATCTTGCGGCAATAGTCGCCCTTTACGTTCATTCCGCAGAGCGCAGGTCTTGCGGGGACGAGTTTATGCCCCGTCTGTTCGGCAAATTTATATCCGTCGCCCGTCGAGCCAGTCGAGGGATAGCTTACGCCGCCCGTACAGATTATGACTTTATCGCACGGACAGCTGTTACCGTTGACTATTGTGCCAGACACAGTACTATCATTAACGACGATTTTTGTAACCTCACTGCCAAATCTGATGTCTACTCCGTAATTCTCACAGAGATTTTGCAGACATTTGGTTATATCGCTCGCCTTGTCGCTCACGGGGAAAACCCTGTTACCCCGCTCGGTTTTAAGGCGGCAACCACCTTCTTCGAGAAGCGTACAGAGGCGCTCGGGCGGGAAAGAATATACAGAACTCATCAGAAATTTCGGGTTGTTTACGACGTTTGCCAGAAATTCCTCCGCGCCTACGCGGTTCGTGACGTTACACCTGCCCTTGCCCGTTATGTAGATCTTCTTGCCGCACTTTTCATTTTTTTCAAAGAGCGTGACTTCATTGCCCCTTGCCGCCGCCGAATACGCCGCCATCAGCCCTGACGCACCCGCGCCTATTACTGCAACTTTCATACATTTCAAAAATGCAGCGGAAACCAGAAAGTTTCCGCCGCGTGATTACTATTTATACGGGATATACGCCCGAGGGGTTCTTCGCCATGTCGCTGTCTACGCCCGTATTCTTTGCCTTTCTCCACTTGAAGAAGTTGGTTGCAACTTCGGGGAACAGCGCGTAGGAGAGCACGTCTTCTTCCTTTTCGTAGAAGCCGTCCGCCTTTACCTTTGCCGTCAGTTCGTCAATCTCGGCTTCAAGGAGATCTGCGGGGCGGCAGGTTACGACTTCCTCGCCGTGCGCGGTGCACATTTTGAGAATTTCGGGGTTGACTTCGCCGGGAACTTTGCCGTATTTGCCGAGCATGAGGTCCTTGTACTGCGCGGTGAGCGTCTTATACCTGCCGAGAAGCACGTTCCAGACCGCCTGTGTGCCGACTATCTGGCTGGAAGGCGTGACGAGCGGAGGATAGCCGCAGTCCTTTCTGACGACGGGTACTTCGGCAAGACATTCGGGAAGTTTGTCCTCCTTTCCCGCCTGTTTGAGCTGGTTCATGAGGTTGGAGAGCATTCCGCCGGGCACCTGATAGATGAGCGTGTTTATGTCCACCTTTCTGACCTTGGGGTTGAGCACGCCATCTTTTTCGAGCCTTGCCGCAACGCCGTTGAAGTGTCTGACTATGGGCAGCAGCTTTTCGATTTCTATGCCCGTATCGTAAGGAGTGCCTTTGAGCGTCGCAACGAGCGGTTCGGTCGCGGGGTTGGAAGTGCCGTTGCCGAGCGGCGAAAGTGCGCAGTCGACAATGTCCACGCCCGCCTGAATGGCCATGAGGTTAATCATGTCGCCCGTACCCGTAGTGTTGTGCGTGTGCAGGTGAAGCTTGGTTTCGGGACGGAGCTCTGCCTTGATCTCGCTGACGAGTTCATAGGCGGTGAAGGGCAACAAGAGGTTTGCCATATCCTTAATGCAGATATTGTCCGCGCCCATATCTTCAAGCTGTTTTGCAAGCTTTACGAAGTATTCGGTAGTGTGTACGGGGCTGGTCGTGTAGGACATAGTCGCTTCGCAAACGCATTTGCCGCCCTTGCCGTACTTCTTTATGGCGTTTACGGAAGCTTCGAGGTTTCTCGGATCGTTGAGCGCGTCGAATACCCTTATTACTCCCACGCCGTTTTCGATAGATTTAGCGATGAACTTCTCGACTACGTCGTCGGCATAGTGCCTGTAACCGAGCAGGTTCTGCCCTCTCAGAAGCATCTGAATGGGCGTCTTTTTGAGATATTTTTTAAGATTTTTAAGTCTGTCCCAGGGATCTTCGTTGAGAAATCTGAGGCAGGTGTCGAAGGTTGCGCCGCCCCAAGCTTCAAGCGAATAATATCCGATGTCGTCAAGCTGCGAGAGCACGGGTTCCATATCTTCAAACCTCATTCTCGTAGCCGCTTGCGACTGGTGCGCGTCCCTCAGAATTGTATCTGTAATTAAAACTTTTTTAGGTTCCATAATCTGATAACCTCCCTGTTAAGCTATGACGGAGCTGGCCGCCGCAGCCGCCGCGGTGCCGTCCACATATCCGCCGAAGCAGGCAAGCAGTATGCCTGCGGCAATCGCAGAGCCGATAACGCCCGCGACGTTGGGGCCCATTGCGTGCATGAGAAGATGGTTCTGGGGATCGCTCTCCCTGCCCACGTCTTCAGAAATTCTCGCAGCCATAGGCACAGCCGAAACGCCCGCCGAGCCTATAAGAGGATTTATCTTGCCGCCCGAGAGTTTGCACATAATCTTTGCGGTGAGAAGTCCGCCGACCGTGCCGCATATAAACGCGAGCAGACCGAGGCCAATTATATACAGCGTCTGCACGCTGAGGAATATTTCACCCTGCGCCTTGCAGCCGACCGAAACGCCGAGGAATATCGTAATGGTATTCATAAGCCCGTTCTGCGCCTGCGAAGAAAGCCTTTCGACCACGCCCGATTCTCTGAAAAGATTGCCGAGCATGAGCATACCCAAAAGCGCAAGCGACGACGGCAGAATTATACCGACGACGAGCGTTACGACGAGCGGGAAGATTATCTTTTCGATCTTGCTGACCTGACGGAGCTGCTTCATCTTTATTTTGCGCTCTTTTTCGGTCGTAAGCCATCTCATGAGCGGCTTCTGAATTATTGGAATGAGCGCCATATACGAATATGCCGCTATGGCTATCATCGGCAGAAGGTCGGAGGCGAGCTGGTTGGTAACATAAATCGCCGTAGGGCCGTCCGCACCGCCGATTATGGCGATAGCCGCCGCTTCGGCAACCGAGAAGCCGAGGAACACCGCGAGCATAAACGCAATGAATATGCCAAGCTGTGCGCCCGCACCGATGAGCATGCTCTTGGGGTTGGCGATGAGCGGACCGAAATCGGTCATACAGCCAATTCCGAGGAATATGAGCGGAGGATAGATGACCTTGTCGACGCCGAAATAGAGATACCATAACAGCCCTCTGTTTTCAACGTCTTCATAGGCGTGACTGCCTTCGGGGTAAGTGCCCCAAAGAACATCCTGCGCGCCGGGAATGTTAATGAGGAACATACCGAACGCGATAGGAAGCAGTAACAGCGGTTCAAACTTCTTTACTATCGCTAAATACATGAGAATGAACGAGATGATGAGCATCACATAGTTCTGCCAGGTTCCGTTGACAAATCCCATGTCGTTATACAGATTGACGAAGATCTCACCGATGTTTACTTCAAGTAAACTCGATACCATACAGACCTCCCCCCGTCAGCTTATTACAGCAAGCACCGCGTTAGTTTCTACGTTTGCGCCCTTAGCTACCTGATAGGTAATCTTGCCGTCGCAGGGTGCGGTTATGTCGTTGTCCATCTTCATTGCTTCGAGCACGAGAATGGGCTGATCCTTCTTGACGGTCGCGCCGTCGGCAAAGAGCAGATTTTTAATGAGACCGGGGAAGGGCGAAACGACCTTTTCGCCGCCCGTGACGGGCTTAGCCGCAGGTGCGGGAGCCGCTACGGGCGCAGCCGCGGTGACTACGGGTGCGACAGTCTGTCCTTCTTCTACTTCTTCAACGCTTACAGAATAACTTTTACCGTCTATGACTACTACGAAATTACGCATGATTTACTCCTTAAATTCTCTTTATTCTCTTTACCGTAAAGTGGCATTTTTCTTCTTTTTCCTGATAGTAAGCCATAATTGCGGCGACTATCGCGGCTTTTACTTCGTCGGGTATTTCATCCGAGGAAGTCTGTTCGACGGGCTGAACGGTTGTCTCTTTGACCTCTTTGACTTTCTTACCGCGTTTTTTGGTAAGGAATTCAAGATTATTTGTCTTTTTCATCAACAGACCGATGAGCCAGATTATTGCAATGATGATTACGATGCCCGCAAAAACGACGAAAAAACCTATCAGGGCGTAGATGGCGGCTTCGCCGAAATTATCGAAATAATAATTGTCGGGCGACTGAACCTGCCCCGCCCACGATCCGCCGTTGCCGGGCATTATGGCTAATAAATTACTGAGCATATTCACCCTCATTTAACGAGCATCTGCAACGAGGCAATGAGATACTGTCTGACGAATGCAGGCTCTATAATGTTGTCGATATAACCACCCTTTGCGGCGTTTACGGGATCGGAATTTTCATCGGCATACTTTTCGGCAAGCTTCTTGCCGTTTGCCGCGCCGCTTCCCGCAAGCTCTATTTCCGCGCCCTGAACGCTGTCGAAAAGCGCAATCTTTGCATTCGCAAAGGCGTAAGTGAAGTCATACCCCATATTTTTTGCGGCAAATACGGTATAGCCCAGCCCTATCGCCTTGCCCGTGACTACGGAAATTTTTGCCGTGTCGAGCGTTCCGAGAACGGCGATATAGTCGGCGAGTTCCTTTATAACGGGGCTGTCCGCCGCCTCTTTCGTCGCCTTTATGCCGAGCGTATTTACAAAGGTTATATAGGGAAGCGCATAGTTGCTTGCAAGACGCGCGAAATCTTTGAGCTTTCTCGCCTTGCAGGCGCAGAGCTCTACGCCCTCGTCGCCGTCAAAAATTACCGCCGCAACCGAAATGCCGCCCAGCCTTGCAAGTACGCACTTTACCTGCTCCGCATAGCCCGCGCCGAGTTCTATAACGCTGTTCTTGTCGAATACAGAGAGCAGATTTTTGGTATTTACCTTAGTGTTGAGCGAGTTTACAGACCTGTTGAGGTCGTCGCAGTCCACGACGCCTACGGAGAGAATTTCCGAAAGCTCTGCAATCTTGCCCTTTACTTCGCCGAGATTATTTACGACTATCGTCGCAAGCTGTGCGTGTGCGAACGCCTCCGCGCCGCCTATCTTTTCCTTGGGCGCATTTTCGCCCGCCGAAGCGGTTATGACGAGCGGACTGGTCGTGGCAAGCACTGACTTCTTATCTATAAAGAATGTGAAATCGCAGATGCCTGAAAGCAGAGCAACCTGTCCGTAGACTTCGCCGTTTACGACGAGGTACTGGGGAACTACGCCTTTGAGCGCCGAAGCCTTGGCGAGCAATGCGGCAATTCCTTCAAGCACGTTCACGCCCTCGCCCACCCTCACGCCTAGCGTAGAGAGCATATAAATAACGGGCGCTCCGTTCTTCTCTGCCTGTTCAAGGCACTTGGAAATTTTGTCGCAGTTTGCCTTGCTTATGCCGCCGCTTAAAACCTGGTTATTCTGTGCAACAATATAATAAGGATAGTCATTTATCGTTGCGAAGCCGCACACAACGCCTTCGCCCTCTGCCTTATCGGGATAAAACTCGCTTTCCGAAAACGAAAAGGCAGACAGTTCGACAAAACTATCCTTATCGACTAAATTACTGATTTCTTCACGAATAACCTTTCCGGCGTCCAGAAGCTGCTGTCTGCGCGCCTGCAAAAGTTTTATCTTATCCATCTGAAATACTCCTGATGCCAAATTTTCTCGAATAACATTGTACCAAAAATCCTCAACAAAAGCAACCTTATTGAGGGAAAAATCTTTAATTTCGCGCCATTCTTTTTACCGGATTTTCATTGCCGCGTCACAAAAAACCACCGTCCGGAACACACTCCCGAACGGCAGCCGCAGATCAGATAAATTTAAGATTTTCCGTCGCCTTTGTTGCCCTCGTCCTCGTCGTGTCTGCCCTTTATTTTGAAGCGGCGCTTTAAAAACGCATCTATCTTGTCAGAATATTTGCATACCAGCCAGAACGCCGTGACGATGAGCGCGAACAGCGCAATCCATATAAGTATGCCCCACCACGTCGTAAACGGAATGGTGTTGAGCGAATACGAAGTGGTGAATACCGAAATAACCCTCGTTATCACGATCATTACGAGGAAATAGCCCGTCGTCATCGACGACAGCCCCGCGACGAAACACAGCACGTCGTCGGGAAAGAGCGGCAGAAGAAACATTATGGAAAGCAGAAGATAGTCCTTTCCCTTTACCTTTTCAAGCCACTTGTCGAGGTCTTCCTTGCCGACAATCCAGCATACCGCCTTATAGCCTATCACCCTGCCTATGAAGAACGCGACGACAGAGCCTAAAAGTATGCCGACTAAGCTATAAAGAGAACTTTTAAGCGGACCGAACAGCACCACGCCCACCCCGACGGTTACAGAGCCGGGAACGGGCAGAATGACAACCTGCAAAAACTGTATGAGAATGAAGATAAATACCGCCGTGCCCTTGAAGCTTGCAATGTACTGTTGCAGGGCGTCTATGCTCGTGAATTTATCTATAATTCCCGCCGCGCTTATCGCATAAAATATTGCCGAAAAGATGTCAAGGCATACAAGAGCACATAAAATAAGCCTGTGCATCGACTGCTTTTTAAGGAAATAGAACACATAATAGAGCACTATCAGCACGGCGACGACCGCGGAAGTCAGGCAGAGCAGCAGCGTATAGTTCTCGGCAATGATATTCAGCCCCTTATAGCTAAGTCCGTAAGCCATAAAGAGAAAAGCAACGACACCCAAAACCGTCGCCAACATAAGGTCGGCGACTTGCCTCAGAATTGCCATTGCTCTTTGTCTCTTATTATTATCCAAGTTTATTACCCGCGTTGAGTATTCAGTAATTATAATAGGAAAAAATCACAGGAATTATTCCGCTTTATAATTTTTTATTGCGTCAGTCGCAAGTTTATCGCATCGGTTGTTGTATTCGTTGTCGGCGTGTCCCTTCACCTTGTGAAAGGTCACCCTGTGTATTTCAGTCAGGGCGAGCAGCCTTTGCCAGAGGTCGGAATTGAGCACGGGCTTATTGTCCGCCTTCTTCCAGCCGTTAGCCGCCCAGCCGTATATCCACCCGCTTAAAAAGGCGTTGACGGTGTAAGCGGAATCGCTGAATACGTCGACTTCGCAGGGCTCTTTGAGACATTCCAGCCCGTAGATGACCGCGCTTATCTCCATTCGGTTGTTGGTGGTCTCCGCCTCCGCGCCCGAAATCTCTTTCTTCACGTCCCTGAACATGAGAACAGCTCCCCAGCCGCCCACGCCGGGATTGCCCGAGCAGGCTCCGTCGGTATAGAGAGTGACTTTTTTCATTCGGAAAGCTCTTTTGAGCGCCTTACGCAGGCGGCGACGGCGTCGAAGATGATCTTTCTGAAATTATTAGCCTCGAACACCTTTATCGCCTCTATGGTCGTGCCGCCCTTGCTGCACACGTTTTTGATGAGTTCGGGAAGCGGCTTATCGCTGTTAATGACCATTTCAGCGCCGCCGAGCACGGTCTGAACGGCTAAAAATTTGGCTTCGTCCGCCGTGAGCCCGTTTTCAATACCCGCCTCGACTAAGCTGTCGATGAAAAGAAAGACATACGCAGGGCCGCTTCCGCTAATGCCCGTAACCGCGTCAAGCTTGGCTTCTTCGGTGCTGAGCACTTCGCCCATGCAGTTAAAGAGATTGCTTATGAATTCGGTATCCTCGGTGTCGGTGTTGAAATCGCTCATATCTACCGCCATCATTCCGCTTCCCACCGTGCAGGGCAGATTGGGCATACAACGGGCAACTTTAATCAGCCCCACGCCGAGCGAGTTCTTTATCTTGTCCTTTCTTACGCCCGCCATTATGCTTATGACCTTGTCTGGGCTGACGTCGCTTATTTCCGCCGCAACTTCGGGGAAATTCTGCGGCTTGATCGCAAAGAGCAGATATTCGCTGTTTTCCGCGACATAGCGGTTGCTGTCGCAGGCGGTAATGCCCAGCTCCTCGCCCATCTTCTCTACTTTGGAGAGATCGGTATCGCTGACTATTATCTTTTTGCCTTTGAGAAAATCGGAAAGGACCGCGCCGCGCAATATTGCGCTTGCCATAAATCCGCAGCCGATTACTCCAAGTTTATAAGGTTTTTTCATATATTGAACTCCAAAAACAGTTGACTAATCTTATTTGATAATATATAATGTCTAAGCTAAAACTTTTTAGGGGAATAGCTCAACGGTAGAGTCGCGGTCTCCAAAACCGTCGGTTGCATGTTCGAATCGTGTTTCCCCTGCCAAACGCCTTAACGCAAGTTAGGGCGTTTTTCTTTTATCCGCCCAACCCAACGGCAGAGTAGCGTTTCCCACCAAAACAAAATATGACGGAAACAAATTATCTACCAACCGATTTGCAGAAAATTATTGCCCTTTGCGCATTCTTCAATTACTTTCCTGCGGTCATAAATGAGATCGTCGGGCAGATTTTCAATATCGAACCACGCTAGCTGCGAACATTTATCAGCCTCGCAGATATGCGGTTGACCGCAGAACTTGTCGCATACGAAATATGCGTTCAAGTAGGTCAGATCAATCTGCTTTTCCCGCTTATGTACGAGTGCGACAAATATTAGATCGGAGGACTCGATTTTTACGCCGATTTCCTCCTCCGCTTCTCTGATCGCCGCCTCGGTCATGCTCTCGCCGTGTTCGACGTGTCCCGAAAAGGAAAAATCCCACAGGTCGTCTGCAAACCCCGTATTCTGCCTGCGTTGCAATAAAATCTGCTTTCTGCCGCCGACCGTGCGCGTAAGCATGACTATGACGGCAGAAGGCATTTTAAATCTCTCTTTCAAGTTATACCCTGACCTCTCCGCTGAGACCGAGATCGCCGCCGTTTTCGTCGAGAATGGGCTGAATTTCGTTTTCGATAAATTCAACAGTCTGCTGGGGCGCGCGACCGACGAAGTTTTTAGCGTCGAGTATTTCGGTGAGCTTATCGTGAGCCGCGGCAAACATCTTGTCGCCCTTGATGAGCTCTATGAGGTTATTTTCAAGCCCCCTTTCCTTGACGTTTTTGCCCGCCTCCATCGAGAGCACCCTTATTCTCTCGTGAAGTTCCTGCCTGTCGCCGCCAGCCTTGACGCATTCCATCATTATATTTTCGGTTGCCATGAAGGGAAGCTCGGCGGAAATATGTTTTGCGATGACCTTATCGTAGACGACGAGATTTTCACTGACGTTCATATATATATTGAGTATGCCGTCGAGCGCGAGGAATGCCTGCGCCAGAACTATTCTGCGGTTAGCCGAGTCGTCGAGCGTCCTCTCGAACCACTGCGTTCCCGCAGTTATCGCCGTATTCATGGGCAGGGAAATGACGTATCTTGCAAGCGAGCCCATTCTTTCGCTGCGCATGGGGTTGCGCTTGTATGCCATTGCCGAAGAACCGATCTGCGATTTCTCGAACGGCTCCTCTATCTCCTTCATATTTTGAAGGATGCGGATGTCGTTGGAGAACTTATATGCGCTCTGCGCTATCTGCGACAGCACGCAGAGCACGTTATAGTCAAATTTTCTGGGATAAGTCTGCCCCGTTACGCCGTAAACTTTGTCATAGCCGAGCTTTTCGACGACCTTCTTTTCGAGCAGCTTGACCTTTTCTGTATCGCCGTTAAACAGCTCCATAAAGCTTGCCTGCGTACCCGTCGTACCTTTTACGCCCCTCAGCTTGAAGTTATTTTCGAGGTTGACGAGGTTGAAATAGTCCATCTCGAGGTCCTGAAGCCACAGCGTTGCCCTTTTGCCGACGGTAGTCAGTTGCGCGGGTTGAAGGTGAGTGAAGCCGAGCGTGGGCAGATCTTTATATATAAGCGCAAAGTTTTTGAGCTTGTCCATTACGTTGACGAGCTTTTTCTTTATTATTTTAAGCGCGTCGTTCATCATAATGAGTTCGGAGTTGCAGTCGACGAAACAGCTCGTTGCGCCGAGGTGAATAATCGCCTTGGCCTTGGTCGCCTGGCTGCCGTAAGCCCTGACGTGCGCCATTACGTCGTGCCTAACCTCCCTTTCAAACTTTTCCGCAAGCTCGAAATTTATGTCGTCGGCATACTTTTTGAGGTCGTCTATCTGCTCTTTCGTGATATTGAGCCCGAGTTCCATTTCCGACTCCGCGAGGGCTATCCACAGTTTTCTCCAAAGCTTAAAACGCTTTTCGTCGGAAAAAGCCGCAGCCATTTCCTTGCTTGCGTAGCGCGTAATGAGAGGGTTTGCGTAAACTGAATTATCCATATTTATCTCCAATTATGATTTGCAGGTTTAATTTTTATCTTCATTCTTATTGACGAGCCTGAGAACGAGCAGAGCAATCATTACGACGAGCGGCAGAAAGCCCATCATCGCGCCGATTGCCGTCATTGCAATGCCGACAACGGCAATAACCCCGTCGGAAGTCGTCAGAAACAGGGCGAGCCCGACAATAAGACAGACTATCGCCGCGCAGAAAATGCCGAGGGCGATGAGAAAAATAGTCTTTCTGTCCATATTATCTCGCGTACTTTCTGGGGGCGGGATAATCGACGCCGAAGGTCTCTACCCTTACGGACTTCATTGTCTGCGGTTTTTTGGGTTTGTCAGCATAATCGGTCGCAACCGACGCAATCTCGTCGACGATCTCCATGCCCTCGGTCACCTTGCCGAACGCCGCGTACTGTCCGTCGAGATATGCCGCGTCGTCGTGCATTATGAAAAATTGCGAACCCGCGCTGTTTGGGTTCATTGCGCGCGCCATCGAAATGACGCCGCGAAGGTGCTTTATGTCGTTCTTCTTAAAGCCGTTTATGGCAAATTCGCCCTCTATGCAATAGCCGGGGCCGCCCGTGCCGACGCCTGCGGGATCGCCGCCCTGAATCATAAAGCCCTTGATGACGCGGTGAAAGATTATGCCGTCATAGAAGCCGGAATTGGCAAGCGAAATGAAATTATTTACGGTATTGGGCGCTTTTTCGGGATAGAGTTCGACCTTAATTACGCCGCCGTTTTCCATGGTTATCGTAGCAACGGGATTCTGCATGACATTACCTCCTGAAAGTTTGCTCATTCACAGTATTTTTCAAGTTTTACGTTGGCTTCATTGAATAGCTGTACCGAGAAATCGTCGGGATAGCCCTCCTTGTAGACCACGCGCGTTATGCCGGAGTTTATGATTATCTTGGCGCATATAACGCAGGGCTGATGCGTACAATACAGCGTGCACCCTTCGACGCTGCAACCAACCCTCGCAGCCTGAATTATGGCGTTCTGCTCGGCGTGTACGGCATAACAGATTTCCTGCATCGTGCCGCTTGCAATGTTGAGCTTTTTCCTCAGACATTCGCCCTTGTCGGCACAGCTTTTTATGCCCTGAGGCGCGCCGTTGTAGCCCGTGGCGATTATGCGCTTATTCTTGACGATTATTGCGCCGACGTGGCGGTTTTTCTGAAAACAGCTTGACCAACCGCCGATCTGTTCTGCCATTTCCATAAATCGTTTATCCCACTTATCCATCGGAAAATGCCCCCGCGATATAAAATCAATGTTATTCTACCACAATATTCCTCAAATTGCAATTTTTTATTTTCACGTGTTTGATTTTATTTTAACCCGTTTATAAATTATTTGTAAAAAAATTTTTCTCTCGGAGGAATTTGACTATGAATATAAAGCCTTTGTTCGACAGAGTTGTCGTTGAAGCAGTAAAGGCCGAAGAAAAGACCAAGGGCGGCATTATTCTCACCGCCGCATCTCAGGAAAAACCCGCAACCTGTACGGTTATAGCTGTCGGTCCAGGCGGAATAATCGACGGAAAGGAAATCGAAATGCAGGTCAAGGTAGGCGACAAAGTTCTGCTCTCCAAGTACAGCGGCACGGAAGTCAAGGTTGACGGCAAGGAATACACCATCATTCGCCAGAGCGATATTCTTGCTATCGTAGAATAATTTAAAAATACGGATTATAAGGAGATTTATAATTTATGGCTAAACAGATCAAATACGGAGACGAAGCAAGAAAAGCACTTGAAAACGGCGTAAACGTCATCGCCGATACCGTCAAAATCACACTCGGCCCCAAGGGCAGAAACGTCGTTCTCGACAAGAAATACGGCGCTCCCCTCATCACCAACGACGGCGTTACGATCGCAAAGGAAATAGAACTTGCCGATCCGTTTGAAAATATGGGCGCACAGCTCGTAAAAGAAGTTTCCACCAAGACCAACGACGTTGCAGGCGACGGCACTACTACCGCTACCGTACTCGCTCAGGCGATAATTCGCGAAGGTCTTAAAAATCTCGCCGCAGGCGCTAATCCCATGATACTCAAAAAGGGCATTGCCGCGGCTGTCGATACGGCTGTCGAGAAGATAAAGTCTATTTCCAAGCCCGTAGAGAGCAAGCTTGCAATTTCTCAGGTTGCCTCCATTTCCGCAGGCGACGACACGATAGGTCAACTCATTGCCAACGCAATGGAAATCGTCGGCAAGGACGGCGTAATAACCGTCGAAGAAGGCAAGTCGATGACTACCGAACTGACCACCGTAGAAGGAATGCAGTTCGACAGAGGTTATGCTTCGGCTTATATGGTCACCAATACCGAAAAGATGGAAGCCGTGCTCGATAACCCCTACATTCTCATTACCGACAAGAAAATCTCGGCTTTGCAGGAAATACTGCCCGTAATCGAGCCCATTGCTCAGCAGGGCGCAAGGCTTCTCATTATTGCCGAGGACGTCGAAGGCGACGCGCTTGCGGCACTCATCGTCAATAAGCTCAAAGGCGTGCTCAACTGTGTTGCAGTCAAGGCTCCCGGCTTCGGCGACAGAAGAAAGGCTATGCTCGAAGATATAGCAATTCTCACGGGCGGCACGGTAATTTCCTCCGACCTCGGTTACGAATTCAAGGACGTAACTCTCGATATGCTCGGCAGAGCTGCTCAGGTCAAGGTCGACAAGGACAACACCACCATTATCGACGGCGCAGGCTCGGCTGAAAACATCAAGGCAAGGGTTGCCTCCATCAAATCTCAGATTGCAGAAACCACCTCCGAATACGACAGAGAAAAGCTTCAGGAACGTCTTGCAAAGCTTGCAGGCGGCGTAGCCGTAATTAACGTCGGCGCAGCAACCGAAGTAGAAATGAAGGAAAAGAAACTTCGTATCGAGGACGCGCTCGCAGCGACGAGAGCGGCTGTCGAAGAAGGCATCGTTCCCGGCGGCGGAGTGGCACTCCTCTCGGCTGCTCCCGAACTCACCAAGCTTGTAAAATCGCTCAACGGCGACGAAAAGACGGGCGCAAGTATTGTGCTTAAAGCCATTGAAGAACCTATCCGACAGATAGCGGCAAACGCTGGTCTTGACGGCTCTGTAATCGTCAACAATATCAAGAAGGCTAAGAAAGTCAACTATGGCTTCGACGCTTACAAGAACGAATACACCGATATGGTTCAGAGCGGTATCATCGATCCCACCAAGGTCGCTCGTTCGGTACTCCAGAATGCGGCTTCCGTTGCGGCAACCCTCCTCACCACCGAGAGCATAGTCTGCGACATTCCCGAACCCGCACCCGCTGGCAACCCCATGGCAGGCGGCCCCGATATGGGCGGAATGTACTGATAAAAGCAAAATTTAACCGAATAAAGTAAAAAATAAGCGTCTCAGCAGATAACTGAGGCGCATATTTTTTTGCCGATTTTAATAATTGGTTTTATCCGATTTAATTATAAGTTTTTATCCGTCTGGCGGCTGTCGGAAACAATCTTTTCCATAGCCGTGTACTGTGTTTTCATCCCGAAATTTTCATAGAATATTTTTGCGCGGTCATTGCCCTCGTAAACGTGCAGGGTTATGTTGTAAGCGCCGATATCTTTTGCAAACTTCTCGGCAAAGGCAAAAAGTTTATGCCCTATTCCCTGTCCCCTTACCTTTTCGCTGACGCAGAGGTCGTCGATATAGAGCGTAGTAATCGCGCGGTGCGACGGCTGTAAGTCGCGCTGTATGCGCAAAAATATGTAGCCCGCGACGACGCCGTCCGCCGTCAGCACGAATACGGGCGCATCGTCGTCTTTGAGAATTTCAGCAAGTTCGACATCGTCGTATTTCCTGCCGCCCTCGACGAAAAGGTCTGGACGGATTGCCGCGTGAACGCCGTGAACCTGATATAGAAGTTCGCCAATCGCCGCAATATCCGCGTTTTCTGCCCTTCTAATTTTGTAATCCGATATTTTTTCTGTCATTTTTGTATTTAAACTATTTTAAGCCCTGAGTTTTGCAAGTATTCTTTCAAGCGCGTAGCGGCAATGCTCGTAAGTAAGCCCGCCCTGGAAATAGGCGACGTAAGGCGGCTTTACGGGGCCGTCTGCCGAAAGCTCTATCGACGCGCCCGAAACGAAAGTGCCCGCCGCCATGATTATTTTGTCGTCATACCCCGGCATATCCCACGCCTCGCAGCAGACAAAGCTGTCGACGGGAGAAGCGTACTGCACTTCCCTGACGAAATTCTGCATTTTGTCGGCGTCGTCAAATTCTATGCAGCGAGTAATGTCATAGGGCATCTTATCAATCGAAGGATAATTGATAAAGCCGAGCCTGCTCATTGCATAGCCGATGAGAAGCGAGCCCTTTACCGCCTGCGCGACAGTATGCGGAGCCATGAAAAGCCCCTGATAAAAATACTGATAGCCGAAGGCATAAGAGCCGACTTCAAGCCCTATCGACGGCGCGGTCAGTCTTCTGCCGATCGCTTCGATATAGCGCTCTTTGCCGACGATATAGCCGCCCGTGGGCGCAAGCCCGCCGCCCGCATTTTTTATGAGCGAACCGACGCAGAGATCTGCGCCGACCTCGGTAGGCTCTGTCTTTTCCACAAACTCGCCGTAGCAATTATCGACAAAAATGCAGCCTTTAAAGCCCTTTTTGCGTATAAATTTACAAATTTCGCCTATTTGTCCGCAGGAGAAAGCGTCGCGGAGCTCGTACCCGCGCGAACGCTGAATGTACACGACGGTCGCCCTATTCAGTTTTTCCGAGATAGCCTCAAGGTCAAAATTTCCGTCCGCCGTCAGGTCGCAACATTCAAACTTAACGCCGAGATCTTTAAGAGAGCCAATATTTTCACCGAAGATTACGGGGCGGATAGTGTCGTATGGCATACCGCTGACGCATAAGAGCGTATCGCCGCCCTTCAACACGCCGAAAAGCGCGACGGACAGCGCGTGAGTTCCCGAAAGAAGATGGGGCGAAACAATGCCCGCCTCGGCGGAGAACACGTCGGCGTAGAGCTTGCCGAGGGTATCCCTGCCCTCGTCGCCGTAGCCGTAGCCCGTCGTTCCCGCAAAGTGCCTGACGGCAATTCTGTTTTGCCTGAAAGCATTAAGGACCTTTACCTGATTGAAATACGCAATATCGTCGACAATCGCAAATTTGTCTTTGAGTGCGTCCTCACATTCTCTTATAAATTCAATGTCGTTCATTCAATAACTCCAAAACCCTGTCAGCCGTGGCATTTTCGGGTTTAAGCCAATGTATTCCCTGTAATTTTTTGAAAAAAGTTATCTGTCTCTTGGCATAATGTCGGGTATTTTTCTTTATTATGTCACGCATAGTACTCTCATTAAGTCCATTTTTCAGACCTTCATAAACTTCTTTATACCCGATCGCCTGAAAACACATACAATTCAAGTCAATTCCGCGCGCAATCAGAGACTTTACTTCTTCAATGAGCCCAGAGTTGAACATTATGTCAACCCTGCAATCTATCCTCTCGTACAGCTGCGAGCGCGGGTAATCTACCGCTATCGCCGTATAGTCAAACCTCGGCGTAATCTCGTCTTTCTGTTCGGACTTCTTATGTCCAGTAAGCTCGAATATTTCAAGGGCGCGGATAACCCGCTTGGTATCGTTGGGGTGAAGCACCGCCGCCGTCTCGGGATCGACCTTTTCCAAATATGAAAAGAGCCTTTCCTTGCCCTCGGCTTTCAAAATATCTTCATATTTTTGCCTTATCGCCTTGTCGGACGCGGCGTTGCCGTAGCCCATTTTATAGAGTATGGCGTTAATATAGAAGCCCGTACCGCCGCACACGACGGGAATTTTACCTTCCGAGGTCAGCCTTTCAATGACTTTGAGCGCGGCGTCCTCATATTCCGAAACCGAAAACGAGCGCTCGGGCGGAACTATGTCAATGAGATGATGGCTCACCCCCTGCATTTCGGCAACCGTGGGCTTTGCCGTGCCGATATTCAGACCGCAGTAAATCAGCTGTGAGTCGGCGGAAATAACCTCACTTTCAAGCTTTTTTGCGCAGTCTATGGCAAGCGAAGTCTTTCCGCTGGCGGTCGGACCGCAGATTACAAGCAGTTTATCCACGTCAGACTATCCTCTTGAACATCTTTTCTATCGCCGTTTTGGTGAGTTTGACGCAGATAGGTCTGCCGTGCGGGCATTTGAGCCCCATATCGCCCTCCAACATATCAAAAAGCTTCTGTCGCTCGCCCTCGGTGAGCGCGTCGCCGCCCTTGACTGCGTGTTTGCAGGCCGTCTGCGCTATTTTGTCTTTGAGAATATCGACGAGTTTTATGCCTTTCAGTTCGCCGACCTCGGAGAGCAGTTCGTCAAAGAACTTTTCAAGGTTGAGCTCCTGCAGGTCGGCGGGTATTTCGTTTACGCGATAAGAATTTGCGCCGAACGGCTCTATCGTAAAGCCCATTTCCCAGAGATTTCTCAGATTATCCTCAAAAAACTGCTTTTCTTCGGCGTTTACAATAAATATATAGGGAATGAGCATACCCTGTCTGGTCACTGTTCTGCTCTCGATTTTTGCGCGTAGCTCGTCGTAAATAAGTCGCTCGTGCGCCGCGTGCTGGTCGATTATGTAGACCTCGTCCTTGATCTCATACAGAAGATAGGTATTGAAAAGAACGCCCCTGAATTTACAGCTCTTATAGTCAATGAGCTGTTGTTGCGCGCGCTTATTCTGCTCTATCCGCTCTATGGCTTCGGTCTGCAAAAAGGTCTTTCGCCCGCTGCAAAGCACCATTTCGCGGTTGAGTTCCTTGGGTTCGTCTGCGCGGAGATAGAACTGCGCAAAGGGTTGCCCTCCGTCGCTCTCGATCTTCGGCGGCTCGTAATTTTCATAGACGCTCAGATCGATTTTGCCTTCTTCAGAAGCCTTTTTTTCGGGCTTTTGGCTCTTTTCGGTCGGCTTTTTAGCGGCGGTAAATTTGTCAATGCCCTCCACGTCGTCAAAATTCTTGTCGTAGATCTTACCGCTCTGTATAAATTCTGCCGCAAAGAGCGAGCTTTCGGGCTTTTTTGCCGTCATTTCGGGCTGTGACTTTTCAGGCTGCGACGAATACACGGCGTTCGGGCGGTCTTCGGTAAAAGACGACTTGATCTTGGGCACTACCGCACTGTCAACGACAAATTCCGCCGCTTTCGCGCTGCCGTCGAGTATGGAGGAAATTACCTTATAGATAGTGCCGTAGATCACTCCGCTGTCGACGAAGCGCACGTCTGCCTTGTTAGGGTGCACGTTGACGTCAACCATATCTTCGGGCATTTCGATGTTGAGCACGTAAAAGGGAAATTGCCGCTTCATCGTGTACGCCGAATAAGCGTTGGCTATCGCCGTGGCGATTACGTTATTGACGATATATCTTCCGTTTAAAAATATGCTCTGATAGGTCTTATTCGGCTTAAAAAAGTTTTGATTGCCTATAAAACCGCTGATTTTTATGTCGTTTCTGTCGGCGCTTATCTTGAAACAGTTAGGCAGATAATTCGCTCCGTAGACCTGCGCAATGGCCTCCTCCAACCCGCCGCCGTAGGACTGTAACGACAGCTTGCCGTCTATATAATATCTAAAAGAGATGTCGGGGTTGCCGAGAATGTAGCGCACGACAAAGCTCGTTATGTCGCTCTCCTCTTTCTTGTCCGACTTCATAAACTTATATCTTACGGGCGTATTGAAAAAGAGATTTCTGACCGTCACCTGCGTACCCTTGGGCGCGACGGCGGGCTGAACTCTGCCGATATATTCGTCCTCTCTTTCGACCTTATTGGCTTCCTGTCCCTCGACTGCGCTGACAAGCTCTACCTGCGAGACCGAAAAAATCGTCGCGAGCGCCTCGCCCCTGAAACCAAGCGTATGTATATGGTCGATGTCGTCGAGCACGGAAATTTTGCTCGTCGCGTGCGCGAAGAACGCCGCGCGCATATCGTCCTTTTCTATGCCGCAACCGTTGTCGACGACCTTAATAAGCTGCTTGCCGCCCTTCTCGATATAGATTTCAATCTCGTCCGCGCCTGCGTCAATCGAATTTTCAACAAGTTCCTTGACGACCGAATACGGTCTGTCAATTACTTCGCCTGCGGCTATGCGGTTGCAGATTTCGGCAGATAACAGGTTGATTTTTCCCATTTATTTCACCTTTTCGACAAGGTCGCCGAGCACCATGAGCGCCTGCATGGGCGACAAATTGTCAATATTTATATCTTTAAGTATTCTTTCTACTTCGCTCGGCTGCGATTTAACTTCTTCGGTCTTTTCGTCAAGCCCCGCCTCGAACGCCATATCGCCGCTTTCGATTGCGGCAAGTATGGACTTTGCGCGCTTGGTGACGCTTGCGGGAACACCTGCAAGCGAGGCGACTTCTATGCCGAAACTGCGGTTAGCGCCGCCGCGCATTATCTTTCTTAAAAATATTATTTCGCCATTGAATTCCTTGACGGCTATCTTGTAATTCTTTATGCCGTCGACGCGCTTTTCAAGTTCTAAGAGCTCGTGATAGTGCGTTGCAAAGAGCGTCTTTGCGCCGATATTCTGCGTAATGTGCTCAATGACCGCCCACGCTATGCTAAGCCCGTCATAAGTGCTCGTACCCCTGCCGACTTCGTCGAGAATGAGCAAGCTGTCCTTGGTGGCGTTCTGCAAAATATTTGCGACCTCGATCATCTCAACCATAAAGGTCGACTGGTCGAGAATGAGATTGTCGCTCGCCCCCACTCGCGTAAATACCCTGTCGATAAGCGGTATCTGCGCCGACTTTGCAGGCACGAAACAGCCGATATGCGCCATTATTGCGATTATCGCATTCTGCCGCATATAGGTGCTCTTACCCGCCATGTTGGGACCGGTAATTATTGCCGTTCTATTCTCGCCCTCGTCGAGATAGGTGTCGTTTGCAACAAATTTTTCCTTGGAAATTGCCTCGACGACGGGGTGTCTGCCCTCTTTTATGATCATCGCCTCGCCGCTTCCGACTATTGCGGGACGGACGTATTTATTTTTTTTGGCGACTTCCGAGAACGCGCAGAGAATGTCGAGTTCGGCTATGCGCTCGGCTATGCTCTTTAATTTATTGATTGCCGAAACGAGCGTCTGCTTGATGCCCGAATAGATTTCAGCTTCGAGTTTCAGCGCCTTATCCTCGCTCGAAAGCACCTTTTCTTCGAGCAGTTTGAGCTCGTCCGTCGTATAGCGTTCGCTGTTGGCGAGCGTCTGTCTGCGCTGATAATTTGTAGGAACGCTGTCCTTAAACGACTTGGAAACCTCGATATAATAGCCGAAAACCCTGTTATAGCGTATTTTGAGGGTGCGGATACCCGTCAGATCCCTCTCCCTCGTCTCCATTTCGAGCATTAAAGAGGCGGCATTCTCCTTGACCGTGCGGAGTTCGTCGAGTTCCGCATTGAACCCGCTCTTGATATATCCGCCCTCTTTGAGCGTAGACGGCGTGTCCTTGTCCTCTATCGCCCTGTTGATTAGGTCGGCAATATCCGTAAGGTCGTAGAGCCCGCCCGCAATGTCGGCAAGAATTTTCGATGTAAAGCCCGAAAGGCGGAAACTTATGCTCGGTACGACGAGAAGCGACTGCGCAAGCGCAAGACAGTCCTTGGGCAGGACGTTGTCGTTGGAGATCTTGCCCGCAAGCCTTTCAATATCGCGGACCTGGCGCAGAAGTTCGATAATTCCCACCCTCACGACCGTCGCGTTGAACAGTTCTTCAACGCCGTCAAAGCGGTAATTTATCGCATCGATATCGTACAGGGGCGAGAGAATGATATTTGCAAGCAGTCTTGCGCCCATTGCCGTGCAGGTCTTGTCTAAAAGCCACAGAAGCGAGCCGTATTTTTTGCCCTCGCCGAGCGTTCTGACGAGCTCGAGGTTGCGCACAGCCGCGCCGTCGAGCTGCATATAGTTGTCAGACGAGACGAATTTAACGCCGTCAATGTTGGGAAGCGCGTGTTTCTGCGTCTCTTTAAGGTACTGAATGAGCGCACCGAGCGCACATATAGCCTCGGTTTTGCCGTCGATCGAGAATGCCGACAGCGATTTTGCGCCCAGCTGTTCGCAGAGCGTCTTTTCAGCCGCCGTATAGTTATAAGTCCATGCGAGATAGGACGAAAACCTCGGAAGAACGCCGCGCCTGACTTCGGGCAGATCTTTGCTCGAAAAGAGCATATCGTCGTTGCAGATGACCTCACGCACATTGAGTTTGATCATCTCGGATATGCAGGCTTTGACCGCGTCTGCGCCCGAAAACTGCGTTGCGCACATTTCGCCCGTCGTAATGTCCGCCCACGCGAGCGCAACCACTTCGCCTATCTTGCAGACCGAGGCAATGTAGTTATTCGCCTTTTCGTCGAGCGATTCACTGTCGGTCACCGTGCCCGCCGTGACTACCCTTATTACGTCCCTGTCGACCATGCCCTTTGCCGTCGCGGGATCTTCAAGCTGTTCGCAGATAGCTACCTTTTCACCCATCGAAACGAGCTTGGATATGTACGAGTCGGCGGCATGATAGGGAACGCCGCACATGGGCGCGCGCTGTTCAAGCCCGCAATCGCGCCCCGTCAGGGTTAATCCCAAAAGCTCGGAAGCCCTTTTCGCATCGTCGAAAAACATCTCGTAAAAGTCACCCAACCGATAAAAGATAATACAGTCCTTGTACTTCTCCTTTATGGTCATATAGTGCTGCATCATAGGTGAAAGAGCCATAATTTACCTTAAACCTTATCTCCGTACAGCGAAACTCCGTTCGCCTGAGTTACCTTAATATTGACAAAATTGCCGCGCTCGTCGGTGTCGCTTGCAAAATATCCCATTCTGCCGTATTCGTTTCTTCCGAGATACAGCCCGCGCTTTGCGTCATAGTCCTCGCAGAGAATTTCGGTAATTTCACCGACAAACCGCGCCGAATGTTCGCGCGTCTGCGCATTTACTAGGTCGACAAGCTCCATAATGCGCCTCTTTGACACTTCTTCGGGTATCTGGTCGGGCATAGTCGCGGCCTTCGTGCCGTCGCGCCTCGAATAGACGAAGGTGAACGCCGACGAGAAATTTACTTTCCTTACGAGGTCGCAGGTCGCTCTGAAATCTTCCTCCGTCTCGCCGGGGAAACCGACGATGAGGTCGGTAGTAATCTCACAGTCGGGAATGTATTTTTTGAGAATTTCTACCTTTTTCAGATAGTCCGCCGAGGTGTAACGCCTGTTCATAGCCCGCAGAATACTGTCCGAACCGCTCTGCACGGGCAGGTGCAGGCAATGACATATCTTGTCGCTGCCCGCCATTACCCTTGCAAGCTCCTCGGAAAAGTCTTTTGGGTGACTGGTCATGAACCTTATCCTGAACTTGCCGTCAATCGAGGCAATCTTTTCGAGGAGTTCAGGAAAAGTTATGTCGTCCGTGCCGTTCCCGTAGGAGTTTACGTTCTGCCCTAAGAGCGTTATCTCGCGATAACCCTCGGCGACGAGCGATTTTACCTCGGCTATGATATTTTCCGAACGCCTGCTCCTTTCCCTGCCCCTGACGTAGGGCACGATGCAGTACGAACAGAAATTATTACAGCCGTACATGATATTAACCCAGGCGTTGGGATAGCTCGTCCTGAGCGGCTTTTCGCCCTCGACAATCTCCCCCTCTTTCTCCTCAATTCGGATAATCGGCTTTTTCGAGGCGCGCTTTTCGAGGATATAATCTTTGAGTTTGCTGAGGTTATGCGTTCCGAAAATGATGTCTACGTAGGGGAATTTTTCGTGCAGATTTTCGGCTTTATTCATCTGCTGGGTAAGACAGCCGCCGACAGCGATAATCATATCTCTGTTCGCCGCTTTTAGCTTTTTGAGCATTCCTATATTGCCGTAAGCGTGATTTTCGGCATTTTCCCTTATGCAGCAGGTATTAAAGACGACAATATCGCTCTTTTCGATGTCGTCGCAGCTGTCATAGCCGAGTTCGGAAAGCAGCCCAGCTATTTTTTCCGATTCGTGGACGTTCATCTGACAGCCGTAAGTAACTATGTGAAACAATTTACTCATATCCTTATTATTATAACTTTTTTTGCGCTTATTTTCAAATGTTTTGCAAGAAATATTTAATTTTATCAATACTAATTTAGATGACAAAGGGCGCAAAGATATTTTTAGTTATTTCAATATGTCTGTTTACCGCGGCGGTTTCGCTGTTTGTTAGCTACGCGGCAATGACGGCAGGCGCGAAACTCGACGCGGAGAAGCTCAATCTCGCCGCACGGACGGTGGTTATTTACGACGCGGAGGGCAATCGCCTTGAAAATGCCTCTTTGACTTCGGGGCGGGCTAATATCGCCGTCGAAGATCTGCACGACTATACGATAAACGCATTCATCGCCTCCGAAGACAGAGAATTTTACAGCCACAACGGGCTGAATTACAAGCGAATATTAAAGGCAATGATGAGGAATATCACCTCTCTTAAATTCAAAGAGGGCGCGTCGACGATAAGCCAGCAGCTCATTAAAAACACCCACCTTTCGGGCGAAAAGACGATAAAAAGAAAGCTGAAAGAGATAAAACTAACTCGTCAGCTTGAAAAGAAGTACACAAAAGACGAAATTTTGGGAATGTACCTCAACACCATTTATTTCGGCCACAACTGCTACGGGCTGAACAGCGCGGCGAAGTTCTACTTCGATACGGAAGCCAAAGACCTCACGCTCAACCAGAGCGCGGTAATCGTCGGGCTGTTGTCCTCGCCGAATAACTATTCGCCCTATAAAAACATGGAAAAGTGCGTAAAAAGGCGCAATTTAGTGCTCAAAAGCATGCTTGAATGTAATTTCATCACCGAGGACGAATATGAGCAGAATATTGCCATGCCAATAGAAGCCGCGGGCGAAAAGCGCTCGTCCGCCTGCTCTGACTATGTTTCAATGGTGCTCGAAGAACTTTCGGAGACGGGTTTGGATCCCTACGACAGCGGCACAAAGCTCAATATCTATACGGGGCTGAACAGAGATATACAAAGCGAAGCTGAAAAAATGCAGTGCCCGTCGGACGCGGCCATAGTCGTGAGGAACGCCGACGGCTCAATCGCCGCCTACCGCTCTGATATAGGAAGCGCCAGGCGACAGATAGGCTCCGCGGCAAAGCCGATTTTCGTCTATGCGCCCGCCATAGAGGAGAAAAAATTGCACCTTTTCAGTAAAATTGACGACAGCGCGGTAAATTACGGCGGTTATTGCCCTGAAAATTACGACAAAAAATATCACGGGCAGGTGACCGTCGAGGACAGCATTAAATACAGCTATAATATTCCCGCGGTCAAAGCGCTGAATATGCTCGGCACGGATAAAGCCGCCGAATACGCAGAAAAAATGGGCATTTTACTATCGAACGACGACAAAAACCTTGCGCTCGCCCTCGGCGGAATGAAGGACGGAATGAAGCTGAAAGAGCTGACCGACTGCTATTCAGTATTCGCAAACGGCGGAGACTTTACAAAATCTCACTTTATAAACGAGATAAAAAACGACAGCGGAGAAACTATATATTGCGCACCTCAAAGCAAGAATGCCGTATTCAGCAAGGGCTGCTGCTCGCTAATAAACCACGCGCTTAAAAATACCGCGCTCGAAGGCACGGGCAAGAAACTTAAAAATCTCAATTTCGACGTTGCGGCAAAGACGGGCACCTGCGGCACTGCCGAAGGAAATACCGACGCCTACACCGTAGCCTATACCTCCGACAAGATAATCTCGGTATGGCTGGGCGACAGGGCAAACAATAAGCTATCAATAACGGGCGGAAACGACTGTACGAAGATAGCAGAGAAAATACTGTCTGAAATCTATAAAGATAATGCGCCGCCGCCTCTCGACGTGACGAGCGGCATTAAGAATATACAAATTGACCGCACGGAATACGAAAAGAACGGCAATATTCTGCTTGCCGACGACAATTGCCCACGGCTTAACGCCTTAACCGTGTGCTGCCTTGAAAGCAACCTTCCAAAGGTCAAAAGTAACGCGTTTTCCTGTCCAAGCATACAAAAACCGTCAATTTTAATCGAAAATAATAAAATTTGCATAGTATTATGTCAGACAAAGTACTATGAATATGAGGTATATAGAAGTTTTGACGGCAAAAAATCACTGATTTATCAGGGCTATTGGGTTGAAAAAATTGAAGATTTTCCCGAAAAAGGCAGTTACCTCTACTCGGTTAAACCTTACTATGACGACGGAAAAAACAGATTTTACGGCGAAGAAATTTGCCTGCCGCAGGTCAATATTTCTGACACAAAACTTACCCCTCTGCCCGACATAATCAAAAAAGATTGGTGCAACAACTAAGTTTCCGCATTAAATTTTCAGCGTGATTTTTCGGCTAAAATTTATTAAAGATTAAGTATAATTATTTTAATGCAAAGCGCCGCGGCAAAATTATTTTGCCGCGGCGCTTATACATACATTAAATAATAAAAATTTCTCTATAACTTCGCTAAAATATATGCAGCAATAAATTTTTTGAGGTATGAATTATAAGAAATTTTATTGCGTTAAAAAATTTTTCTTTCACAAAGTATTTTACTGCATTAAAATTAAATCTTATATGCGACAGGTTTTCTGTCGATGAAATAGTACAGCTGATCTATGCCCTTTTCAAGCAGAAATTTTCTTGCTTTCTGATAGTTTCTTAAATAGTCCGCCGCCTTGTGGGCGTCGCTTCCGAAAGTTAAATTTCTTCCGCCGAGCGAAATATATCTCTCTATAATGCTCTCATCGGGCAGAAAATTGCTGCCGCTCGTGCCAACGGATGTATTTATCTCCAAAAATTTTCCGCGCAAGATGATCTCTCTTAAAATGTCGTCCAGTAGTTCCGAAAAATCTTCAAGGCAAAGTTTTACATTTTCGCCGCGTCTGTAACGCGAAGCATACCCGATATGACCGACTATGTCATAGTCTGGGAAACACACAATGCTTTCAAGCACGCCTTGAAGATAATCGCGGTAACAGTCTTTAAGCTCTTTACCCTCAAAAAATCTGTCGTGATAACAGTCACCCTTGCCTTTGAGCGTGTGCAGGCTGTTGATGACGTAGTCAAAGCGATATTGGCTTAAAAGTTTTTCATAGTACGGCAATACCTCGCGGCGATAGCCGAACTCGATACCGCGCAGAATACGCATATCTTCATATTTTTCGGACAAATTTCCGGCGTTTTTAAGATAACTTTCAATGTCGCAGGGCAAAATATCCTCTCCGTCGAGTACCGCGTCATAGTCGTAATGTTCGGAAAAGCCGAGAATATTCAGCCCGCACTCTTGCGCTTTTTTTACATAGTTTTCCGCACTTTCCCTGCTGTCAAACGAAAAACTTGTGTGCAGGTGCAGGTCGACCATCTTATTTACCGTACTTCTTTTCTATCGCCGTAATTTTATCGACGCGCCTTTCGTGCCTGCCGCCCTCAAATTCCGTCGTCAGGAATGTTTCGACTATTTCAAGCGCATAGCCCGCGCCTACGACCTTTTCGCCCATGGCGAGCATATTGGAATTGTTGTGAAGCCTCGTATATTTTGCGCAATAGCTATCGTGACAGTGCGCACACCTTATGCCGGGCACTTTGTTGGCGACGATAGAAACGCCGATACCCGTCGAGCATACGACAATTCCCCTGTCGCATTTGCCTGCGGCAACCGCCTCGGCTGCGGGCAGAGCATAGTCGGGATAGTCGCAGCTGTCCTTTGTATAACAGCCGAAATCTTCATATTCATAGCCGTGGCTTTTGAGATAGTCTATAATGGTGTTTTTGAGATTGAGACCGCCGTGGTCGCAGGCAAGTGCAATTTTCATATTTACTCCTTATATTTCAAAATGTAATCTTCAATTATCTTCTTGCAGGCAAAATCTATCGCCTGATAGGTAACCCTGTAATGTTCGACGTCCATTCCGTACGGATCGGGAATGTCGAAACCGCAGAAACTGCTTATGCACCTGACGTTGCCGCAGCCTTCAAGCAACATTCTCTGCATTTCGGTCATGGTGATGACGAGCGTACTGCGCTCGATAAGCTTCTGGCTCAGCTTTTTTGACCTGAAAGACTGGCTATCAATGCCCGCCTCTGTGAGCACGATTGCCGAATTTGCGCTCATCGGCGCACCCGTTACGGCGTCAATGCCGCTCGACGACACGTCCCACCATTTAATTTTTCTGTCCTTTATCTGCTTTCTCAATACGGCTTCTGCCATGGGGCTTCGGCAGGTATTTCCCGTACAGACAAAGAGTATGCGCTTTCTTTTCATCAGCCGAACGCCTTCCTCATTCTGTTCATTACGCCGACCATTACTCCGTCCTGCTTCAAGGGCGCGACGGCGACGATTATATCGGCTATTCTCTCGCCCTCGCGGAGCTTGTCGTAGAGGTTTGCCGCCATTTCCCTTTCGTCCTTGCCGAGATTGAGCACGTCCTGAGGCTTCAATTCTTCATATACAGAATTGTCGCACATAATGACGGCGCGCTTTCCCTGACTTTTGAGTTCTTTATATTCAGCAAATGCCTTTGCCCTGTCGCTGTATTCAAAAAGAATGGTCTGACAGTTGGGCGAATAATGCTTATATTTCATTCCCGGCGAGCGCACTTTTTCGCCGTCCTTCATGACGTATTCGTGACATTCGCCGACCACCTGCGCAATCATATCAGCGGTCACAAGCCCGCTCCTTAAAACGCAGGGAATGTCGCCCGTACAGTCAAGCACGGTGCTCTCAATGCCGCCCTCGCACTTGCCGCCGTCGAGAATGACCTCTATTCTGCCTTTCAGATCGTCATAGACGTGCCTTGCGGTGACGGGACTGACGTGCTTGGAGATATTCGCGCTGGGCGCGGCAATGGGCAGGTCGAGATATTTCAAAAACTGCTGTGCGCCCTTGTGCGACGGTATGCGCACGGCGAGCGTGTCAAGTCCGCAGGATACCGCGGGGCTGACCTTATTACAGCTCCGATAGACCATGGTGAGCGGCCCCGGTAGGAACGCCTTTGAAAGCAGTTTGGTATATTCGGGTATGTACGAGACGAGCGACGAAAGGTTGTAGCCGCTGTGGACGTGCACTATGAGCGGGTTGTCGGACGGTCTGCCCTTTATGGCAAAGATATTCTTTACCGCATTGTCGTCAAAGGCGTTTGCGCCCAGCCCGTAGACCGTCTCGGTAGGGAACGCAACCGCGCCCCCAGAAAGAATGATCTTCTTCGACAACGCAAGCGAGCGCTCGTCGATTTCAAGTATCTGAGTTTCCATAATCATTAAAACGGCGGCGCTTCGTCGTCGGAAATGTCCTCCGGCATAAAGTTTTCTTCGGGCGGAACGTCCTCGGGCGGCGGCGCATTGTCATATTCGGGCTCGACGAGGTCGTCCTGCGGTTCGGGATTGACGAACTTAGTGAGTTCGCCCTTGAAGCGCAGTTTAATTCTGTCAAGTCCGCCGTTACGGTGCTTGGCGATGATGAGGTCGGCCATTCCCTTGACGATATTGCCCTTTTTGAGTTCTTCTTCGGTCGCGGTTACGTCGGGACGGTTGATGAACATAACTATGTCCGCGTCCTGCTCTATCGCGCCCGACTCTCGAAGGTCGGAAAGCTGAGGCTCTTTGGTCTGCATACGCCTGAGCTGGGAAAGGGCGATGACAGGCACGTCAAGCTCCTTTGCCATTATTTTGAGCTCTCTCGTAATATCTGCGACTTCCTGCGTTCTGTTCTGTTCGGCGCTCTTTTTGCCGCTCGACATGAGCTGGATATAGTCTATCATCACGAGGTCGAGCTGGCCGTTATTCTTGGACTGAATACGCCTGCATTTTGAGAGTATTTCCGCGGGCGTAACCCTCGACGAATCGTCTATATAAATTCTGCTCTTTTTGAGCTGTTCCTTTGCCTTGATGAGCTTTTTCCAGTCGTTCGGCGTCAGTTTGCCCGAAAGCGCGTCCGACATTGAAACCTTAGCAAAGCCGCACAGAAGCCTCTGAATAATCTGTATTTCGGGCATTTCGAGCGAGAATACGGCGCAGACTTTATTGTTGTTGAGCGCGGCATTCTCGACGATATTCATCGAAAGCGAGGTCTTGCCCATACCGGGACGGGCGGCTATGACTATGAGGTCGGACTTTTGCAGACCGTTGGTCAGCTTATCGAGACGGGTAAAGCCCGTGGGAACGCCCCTGAAAGCGTCTTTATTCGTGTCGAGCTTCTGGAATTTCTCCATTACCGCGTCAACGCCGTCGCTCTCCCTTATGTCCTTCATCGAGGAAGTGTCGTTGTTCTTGGAGATTGCGTAGATGAGTTCTTCGGAATACTGCACGCTCTTTACATTGTCGTCGCTCGTGCGGGCGTACTTGATAATCTCCTGCGCGGCGCGAATGAGCTTACGGTTGGTGCAATCCCTACGGATAATGTCGAAATAATGCTGATAATTTGCCGACGACGGCGTTATCTGCGTGAGCTGGGTGAGATAACCCAGCCCTCCCGCATTGTTGAGATTGCCCTCGGTGTCAAGCTTGTCGGCAAGCGTCACTATGTCGAGCGGTCTGTGCTCGGCAAAGATGAGCTTCATAGCCGAAAGGATATAGCGGTGCGATTCCTGATAGAAATCGTCCTCGGTCAGCCGTTCGAGCACATCTGCAAGTATTTCGTTGTCGATGAGCATACAACCTAAAAGCGCCTGCTCGGCGTCGAGGTTGTTGGGCATCACATTAGTATTTTCTGCCATAAGAATTAAATTCCCATAAGTTTTTCAAATTGGTTGAGGGTATTTTCAAATTCCTTCATAGCGAAGTCGAAGGGCGCTTCCGAAGTGAGGTCGACGCCCGCAAGCTTTAAAAGCGATACGGGATCGGTCGACGAGCCGCCCGAAAGGAACGCGAAATAGTCGCTTACCGCCTTTTCGCCCTCGGTGAGAATACGGTTGACGATATTTATCGCCGCAGTTATGCCCGTCGCATATTTATATACATAGAAAGACGAATAGAAATGAGGTATGCGCGCCCACTCGCAGGAGATCTCATAGTCGTGCTCGATCGCGTCGCCGTAGTACCTCTTGCCAATATCCGCGTAGATTGCGCAGAGATTGTCCTTGGTGAGCGGCTCGCCCTCCTCGACTTTCTTGTGCGCGAGATACTCGAACTCGGCAAACATGGTCTGTCTGTGAAGCGTCGCACGCAGTGAATCGAGATAATAATTGAGGAGATATTTCTTGAAATTCTCGTCCTCGGACTTTGCGAGCATATCTTTAAGAAGCAGCACTTCGTTTACCGTGCTTGCCACCTCCGCGACGAAGATCTTATAATCGCTCTTTGCGTAGGGCTGGCTGCTCTGCGAAAAATAGGTGTGCATGGAATGTCCCATCTCGTGGGCAATGGTGAATACGTCATTTATCGTCGGTTTATAGTTTAAAAGGACGAAGGGATGAATTCCGTAGGAGCGCGCCGAATATGCGCCGTTGCGCTTGCCCTCGATCTCCTCCACGTCTATCCAGCGCTCGGCCTTTGCCTTTCTCAAAAGCGCCTGATAGTCCTTGCCGAGCGCAGAAAGCCCCTCGACGACATATTCATAGGCGTCGTCAAAGTCCATTTTCAGCTGTGCGTCGGCGACGAGCGGCGCGTAGATGTCGTAGAAATACAGCTTGTCATAGCCGAGTATCTTCTTTCTGTCGGCGATATATCTGTGCATTGCCGCACTGTTCTTTTCGACGCTTTTCAAGAGATTGTCGTACACCTTTTTGTCGACGTCTTCATAGAAAAGCGCCTGTTCGAGACAGCTTCCGAACTTGTAAACCCTTGACAAAAATACGTCTTTCTTGACGTTGCCGAAATAGTTTGCAGTTATCGTATTGATCAGCCCGATATATGCGGCATAGTACTTTTCATAAGCCGTCTTGCGCTTGTCTCTGTCGGGCGAATGAAGCAGAACGCCGTAAAGTCCGTGCGTCAGCTTAACCTTCTGACCGTCCAAATCAATCTCGGGCAGGGGCAGATCGGCGTTGTCTATCATGCCGAAAATATCCTGGAAAGTGCCGAGCGTTTCGCCTGCGAGCGCGACCAGCCGCGACTCTGCCTCCGAGGGAATGTGCGCCTTGCCGTCGAGTATCTTTCTGAGCTGATAGTCATAGTCGGCAAAGTCCTTGTCCGCAATGAGGCCTTTCAGATAGCTCTCGTCGAGAGCGGCGAGCTCGGGCTCGTAGAACGCCACTTCCGAGCAATAGCGCGAAAACAGCATTTCCACCTTTGCGTTATAGGCGGTATACTTTGCTACGCGCGTGTCCTCGTCGTGCTTCATATTGGCATAGCCCGCAAGCCTTTCAAGTGCAATGCAGTATTCGTCGTTCTTTCTCAGAAATTCGTACAGCGAATTTCTGTCCGACAGTTTGCCCGCATATTTCTTGAAATCGAGTTCCTCCGTCAGTTTGTCGTAATACTTTTCCCACTCTGCATCGTCGGAAAAGATGTCTTCAAGTTTCCAGGTATATTTTTGGTTTACTTCGCTTCTCTGCATTTATGTCTCCCGTCAGTTTTTATTGGAATGTATGGGCGCGGGTATAAGTCCGCCCCTCGAAATGAATTTTATGCTCGACTTGTCGTGTACGGGCATTATGGGCGCTCTGCCTAAAAGTCCGCCGAAATTGACGCAGTCTCCCACTTTCTTCCCGGGTGCGGGAATAACCCTTACCGCCGTCGTCTTGTTGTTTATCATGCCGATTGCCGCTTCGTCCGCAATAATCGCGCTGATAGTCGCCGCCGAGGTATCGCCGGGAATGGCTATCATATCGAGGCCGACGGAGCATACAGCCGTCATGGCCTCTAACTTGTCTATGTTAATGTCGCCTCGCTCAGCAGCCTCTATCATGCCTATGTCCTCGGAAACGGGTATGAACGCGCCCGAAAGACCGCCCACGCGGGAGCTTGCCATTACGCCGCCCTTCTTGACAGCGTCGTTGAGCATTGCAAGGCAGGCGGTCGTACCGTGAGTGCCTACGCTTTCCAGCCCCATTTCTTCGAGGATCTGCGCGACGGAATCGCCGCGGGCAGGCGTGGGCGCAAGCGACAGGTCGACTATGCCGAAGCTTGCGTTGAGGCGCTTTGCCGCCTCGGTCGCAATTAGCTGCCCCGCCCTCGTTATCTTGAACGCCGTGCGCTTTATCATCTCCGCAACTTCCGCAAGGTCGGCGTCGGGTATGGCTTCGAGCGCGTGCTGAACGACGCCCGGGCCTGAAACGCCGACGTTTATGACGGCGTCCTTTTCGCCCACTCCGTGGAATGCGCCCGCCATGAACGGGTTGTCCTCGACCGCGTTGCAGAATACGACGAGTTTGGCACAGCCGAAGCCGTCCCTGTCGGCGGTAATTTCAGCCGTCTTTCTGATTATCTCGCCCATAAGTTTAACGGCGTCCATATTGATGCCCGACTTGGACGAGCCTATATTTACAGAAGAACAGAGCTTATTCGTCGAGGAGAGCACCTCGGGAATTGTCATTATGAATTTCTTTTCATAGTCCGCCATGCCCTTGTGGACGAGCGCCGAATAGCCGCCGAGAAAGTCTATGCCGAGCGTATCCGCCGCCCTGTCGAGCGCCTTGCCGATTAACCCCGCGTCCTCGGGGAACGCCGCTGAAATGAGGCTGACGGGCGTTACCGAAACCCTCTTGTTGACGATGGGTATGCCGTATTCGCCCGAAAGCTCGGTAGCGACCTTGACGATGTCCTTCGCCCTGCCGCATACGAGATCGTAGACCGCGTCTGCGGTCTTTTTCGCGTCGGAGCGTATGCAGGGCAGCAGCGATATGCCCATGGTTATCGTTCTTATGTCGAGGTGCTCCTTTTCGACCATGTTTATTGTTTCAAGTACGTCCGAATAGTTAAACATAGTCACCCCTTAAACGCTGTGCATGGCGTTGAAAATATCCTCGTGTTGAAGGTGAATGGACATACCAATCTTCTCGCCCATGACTTTACATTCTTCGGCGAGTTCGGAAAGCTTTTTCGTCGCCTTGGAAATGTCCACCATCATTATCATGGCGAAATAGTCCTGCATTATCGTCTGGCTTATATCGAGAATGTTTACCTCTCTCTCGGCAAGAAAAGTGCTGACCTTAGAGATGATGCCCGTCTTGTCCTTGCCTACAACCGTAACTACTGCTCGCATAATTGTTTCTCCGTAAAAAATTTTATTTTCCGAACCACGAGGGAAGCGTGAATTCAAAGAAAGTATTTATTGCCGTTACCTGACTTTTGTACGTCATCGACCAATCGGCGACTATGCCCAACACCTTGCTCTCGTCTATACAGCCGTATTTGTTGCGGCTGTCGACGCTGACGTTGCGGTTGTCGCCCATGCAGAATACCGTTCCTTCGGGCACGGTGACGACCGACATATTGTTGTATTCATAGTCGGGATCGTTGTGCTCGGGGAGGACGTAAGGTTCTTCGGTAAGCCTGCCGTTGAGATAGAGCTGACCGCCGCGAAGTTCGACCGTGTCGCCGCCGAGCGCAATGATGCGCTTGATAATATTTTTATCGCCCTCGTCGATGACGACTATGTCACCGCGTTCGAGGCTGATATATTTGTAAGCGTAGATGAAGTCGCCGCCCGCCCTCGCTTCGCTAACCGCGCCCGCAAGGGTGTCCTCCATGGACGAGCCGACGATATACACACGCATATAACACAACGAGAAAAAGAGATAGACGAGGACGAAAGTCAGTAAAACTGCACAGTATGCGATAAATCCGCCCGTGTCGCCTCTGTTTCTGTTGCTTACGTTGATGGGATATTGCGTCATATTTACAGCCAGATGAGATTGTTCAGCGCATATTTTCTGTCGCAGGTTATGGAAATAGTCCTGCAACTGCCGAAGTTTTCGAGGGGCATCCCCTCGTGATTTTTGAAATTCTTGCTTTCGAGCACGACTTTCTGCCATACTCCGCCGATGAGCTTCGCGATGTACGAATATGCGCGGGATTTGCCGTCACATTCGAGCATTATGTTGCAGCGGCAATCTTCGTCGGGGCAGATATCAAATTTGAGTATGCTGTCCGCCTCGGGCGCGAACTGTGGACTGTACGAACGCGCGGTGTACAGCCCGTAGGGCGAATAGATGCCTTTAAGCCCGTTCTGGGTTATGACCTTGGGCATGACGGAATCGTCGGGTATGAATACCCCGCCTATCGCCCGCGTCGAAAGGTCCGCGACGCCGAAGCTGTCGCTGCCCTTTACGGAATAGAGTATCTTGCTCTTTGTGCGGCTGTTGCGGAACTTTCCGCTGACCTTCTTAACGGTAAGCTTCGACCAGACGGTAAAGCCGTTGGAATAGACCGCGTAGGCAAGCACGAACAAAAGCTTGGTCTTTTCGTAGAGGTTCATGAAGAACTCTCTCTCGTTCTCGCCCGCGTTGCGCTTGAAGGGGATTTTCGCCCAGCTTCTCAGAGAGGAGACGACGCAGTCCTCGGCTACATATACGGCGCAGTCTTCAAGTATGCCGTGCTCGTCGCAGTTCGCCTTGATTACGAGGTTGTCGTCCTCGTCGACGACTACGCTTATTTCGACGGGCTTGGGGATAAATACCTGCCTGCCCCTGACGAAGCCGTCGAGGAACATGAACATATCCTTGGTGGACCTGTAATCTACCCTCGCGTTACAGTTTACCGAATAGGTTATGGCGCTCAGCCCCTGAAAGTCTGCATTTATGCGCGAAAAGGTATCGTAAGCCCTGTCATAGTCGAAGGACGGATCGTTGGTCGTGCACAACATAAGTATAGGGCATTTTACGTAGGGAGCATACGCCTGCGAATCAATACCCGCGACAAAGCGGTATCTCTCGTCGTCGAATACGGGTTCGCCGCCCGAGAATTTGCCGAATTCCTCATACGCTTTCCAGCCGCACGCGCCGACGATTACCGCACAGCCGAACTTTTCGGCTACGGCAAGTTTCCACGCAATTTCACCGCCGTCCCTTATGCCGACGAGTCCGATGGATTGGTTTGCAACGCGCGATGCGAGGTATTTTTTTGCATAGATGCCGACGGCAGTCCACTCGTACCACGAGGTCTTGTCGGCGCTCTCGTCGACGAACTGTTTGCGGCGCTGGCACTTTGCGACGTTTGCGTACTCTATACATTCGGGGTAGACCGTATAATAGTCCTCGCCCTGCCTTTCGCCCGCATAGTCGACCTGAAATGCTGTATAGCCCTTCTCGACATACATTCTGAGAAGGTCCTCGCGTATGCCCTCGCCGCTGTCGCAGAAGATGAGCACGCCGTCCTTGTACGGCGCGGCGACGGATGCGGCAAGTTCGCCGAAAATTTTTACCCTGCCTCCCTCCGTATCCCTTCCGAGAAAGCTGACCTTTTCAAAGACAATGCCGTCCGAGACCGTCCTTTCGAGAATGGTCGCTTCGAGCGGAAGGTCGCAATTAAAGTTCTTCCAGATGGCGAGAGGTGTTAATATGTTTGACAAAATATACTCCTTATACCGAAACGGTGACGGTCGAACCGTGCGTTTCGGTAGCTTTTATGACTGTTATTTTGCTGTCTATCCTGTGTTTGAGTTCTTCGACGTGGCTTATTATGCCGATAGTGAAGTCCGAACTCCTCAATTTTTCGAGCGTGTCCATGACCATATCGACAAGGCTCTCGTCAAGAGTGCCGAAGCCCTCGTCGAGGAAGAAAAATTCTATCGAGCGCATAGAGCTCTTGCATATCGACGACGAAAGAGCGAGCGCGAGCGACAGCGAAACGAGGAAAGTTTCGCCGCCCGACAGCGTGTTCACTCCCCTCAGTTTTCCCTCGTTGAAGTTATCGGCGACATAGAAAGTGTCGGTGTAAGAGAGATAATATCTTCCGAGGGTTAATTTGAGCAGCGTTGCAGACGCCGCCTTGGAAATATCCGAAAGGTATTCGCCGGCAATGTATTCGAGAAATTTATTGCCCTTTACAAGCTCTTTAAGCTGATAGACGAGATCTCTGCGCTCGGTTCTGGCTTTGAGCTCGCCTTCGAGCGACTTTTTGAGTAGGAGCTTTGAACGCATTTCGTCAAGCCGCGCCGCCGAAAGCTTTGCCCCGGCGTGTTTTTCCTTGACTTCGGCTAAGTATTTCTTCTGCTCTGCAAGCGCGGCTTCAAGCTGCTCGTCGGAAATGCTCTCGTCGCCCTTGGCGGCAAGCAGCTGTTCCCTGCGCTGTCTCAGCGCATACAGCCTTTCGTCGTAACTTCTGAGTTCCTTTTCCGCATCGCCGAACGCGGCAATTCCGCGCATGATCTCCTCGCACTGTACGACGGACGAAAAGCCGCCCGATTTGAGGTCGGAGGCAATCTGCTGGGCGAGCGCCTCGCTCTCCTCCTTTGCCGCCGCCGTCTTTACGCGCAACTCGCCCGAGGTGACTTCAAGCTTTTTTAGAGCGTCTCTCTCTTTCTCTATTTCATTATCGAGCGACTGGCGCTCGGCTTTGAGCGAAGCGAGCTTGACGCGCGCGGCATTTATCTCCGCCGTATAGCTCTTACAATCTTCGCCGAATACAGCCGTTAATTTGTTGTCAAGCTTATTTTTACGCTCGGCGCACTGCTCACCGTCCGCCTTTATCTTATCCGCATTGCTTACTGCAAGCGCAAGCTCCCGCTCGGCGGCGGCAACCGCGTCCTTTTCCCTGTCGCGCAGCGCGACGGCCTGCTCGTGCTTTTTCGTCAGCTTCTCAGTGTCGTCGAGCTGCCTTTTAAGGTCGATATTGACGCTGCCGCAGTCCGACATAAGTTGCTTCAATTCGTCAATTTTGCGCTTGATTTCCTCGCGCATGAATGTATAGAGCAGGCTCTTGTCGTCATAGCCCTTTATGCTCTCGCGGAGTTCGGCGAAATAGATGAGCTGCTTATTGTATTCGCCGCGCAGAATGACGGGCTTGAAATTGTTTTCGAGCACCTCCGAAATGTCGGGCACTCGGCTTGCGGCAACGGCGGCATCCGCCTCGGCAAGCCGCTTTACAGCCGCCTCTCTCTTTTCGGCAAGCATTTTCCGCCTTTCTGCCGCCCGCTGATATTCCGCCCTGAGCGCTTGAAGCCGCTTATTTTCCTCGTTTGCCTGATTTACGTCGTCAATTGCCGACTGCAAGACGGCAAGTCGGGCATTGAGCTTTTCAAGCTCCTCGTCGAAGTTCTTTTCGGCGCGGCGGGCTAAGAGCGCCTCCAAATTCTGGGTGCACTTTGCCGACTGTTCGGCGCAGAGCGAAGAATTTTCGGTATATTTCTGTAAATTTTCTATCGCCGCACGGCGCTTCTTTTCCGCCTCGCAGACGGCTTTGCTGAGCGGCGCGCTCTTTAAAGACGCGCGCAACTTTTCCATTTTATCGGCAAGTTTTTCAAGCTCTGCAATATCCTTTTCGGCGGCGTTGAGTTCCCTGACCGTATCAAACAGCTTTTTCAGGCCTTCGACCTTTTTGTCGCAGTCTGCGCTCAGCTTTTCCGTCTCTTTAACCTCTTTTTCAAGCTCTTTACAGCGCTTTTCGAGGGCTTCAACCGAATTATCGTCGACGTCGGCAATGACGTCGTACTTCGCTTTTACGGTATTTAGCTGCATAATGGCGTCATTTTCGGCTTCGGACAGCTTTTCGCGCAGTCCGTCGCCGTACTTATTGAGCGAAAACAGCCTTTCGATTAGTTTGAACCTCTCGGACGGCGCACTCTTTACGAACTGCGCAAATTCGCCCTGCGGAAGCGCGATGCACTTTCTGAAATCTTCGGCGCTCAAACCCAAAATCTGTTCAATCTTTGCGTTTACGCTCGTCGTGTTGTCTGCAATACAGACCTCGCCGCCGCCCTCATCCGCATAGAGCATGGCTTTACCCAACCCGCTCTTTTTCTTTATCGAACGCTCGACGCGATAGTTCCGCCGCCTGCCGTCGATTAAAATGTTGAAGGTAAATTCAACCTCTGCCTGGTCACAGTTATAGTTTATTATGTCGACTTTCTTTTTGCTTCTGTCTACGTCGCCGTACAGCGCAAAATTTATGCTGTCGAGTATGGTGCTCTTGCCGCTGCCCGTATCGCCGAATATGCCGAAAAGCCCGCCCGCGGTAAGCTTTTCAAAGTCAATTTCCGTCCTAGACGAGAAGCTGTTTACCCCGCTGAATACAAGTTTAAGAGGTTTCATGCTTCCTCCGTCAGTTCGAGAAAGAGCTGTCTAAGTTTTTCGTCGGGCTCGCAGTTGAAGCGGAGCTTATAATAGCCGTCAAACAGCTCTGACGCGCTCTTATTTTTGCGGGTTTCGCTTATTTCGATCTCATTATCCTGCTCGACCATGGCCCGCAGCGAAATGAGGTTTTCGCACTTGTGCAGTTCGACCGTCTGACCGTGGGTGAGCGGCTGCGTGAGGTTTAACGTAAGCTCGACATAGTCGGAAGGGTAGCGCTTTATGAGGGCAATTCCCTCCTCGGCGGACACGGCTTCGAGCCTTATGAGATTTTTTATTGATTTAAGTGGTACCTGCATAAAATTTTCTACGCCGTCCGCGCCGATGTCGAACAGATTTACAGATTTTTCTGCGTTGCTCTCGTCGAACGAAAAGCGCAGTATCGCACCGCTGTAAAAGATATTTTTGCCTATTTTCTGCCGCTTGTGCAGGTGGCCGAGCGCACAATAGGACTTTTCGGGCAATAATTCGGCAGGTACGAGCCGAGCGCCGCCGAGGTCAATCTCCCTCTCGGTATCGCCCGCCTTGCCGCCCGCGACGAATATATGCGAGAGGAATATCGAGGGCAAGCCGTCGGTATTAGCTTCTTCACCCGCCGAAATCCACCTTTTCATTCTGTCAGGAAAGCTCTCGTCGGTCTTTTCTTCGCGGAAACGCGCCTCGTTGGGATAGGGCAGAATATTGACGTACACCTGCTCACCCGCGCGGTTTTCAAACACAGCCCAGCCGCGCCCCGAACGCACGGGATAGCAGATGCCCGAATGTCCGCACTTTATCTCCGAAAGGTTGTTGCCTACTATATAGACGTTAAGCTTTTCGGCAAGCGCGCGCCCCGCGGTGAGCCTGACGTAGTCGTCGTGGTTGCCGCTGATTATCAGCACCGTGCAGACGGAGGAAAGCTTTTCGACTGTCTCGTAGAATATTTCCTCGGCTTCGGCAGAGGGCGTATAGGTGTCGTATATATCGCCCGCGACGAGGCAGAGTTCCACCCTGTTATCGCGACAGACGGCGTAAATTTCGTCGAATACGGCGCGGAATTCGTCGTATCTCTCCCGTCCCATTAACTTTTTGCCGATATGCCAATCGGAAGTGTGCAGTATTTTCATTTTGCCGACAAGCTCAATTTGTGAATATCTAATTTGCTCAAAGTAATTGATTTTTTGCCTTGCTTGGCTTATAATAATATACGCTTTCTGTTAAGAGGCGATATTATTCACTCTGAAAAATATTATATCTCTTTTTTCAGGATAAATCAAGCATTACACGGGAGTTTTAGGCGTTATGCCCTTTATTACGGTAGAAGATGAACTTATAAAAAAGTCCGTCACGGGCGTTGAAAATAAATTTATATTACGGTATATGCCCGAACTCGACGCCGTGGCTGTCAAAGTTTACCTCTTTGCGCTGTATATCTGTCAGAACGGGCAAAGCGGCTATACCCTCGACGATTTCGCCAAAAAACTTAAACTCGACGAGGAACAGCTGAAAAAATACTTTGAATATCTCGACGAATTCGAGCTTGTGTCCATAACCTCTTATACTCCGTTCGAGATTAAAATGCTCGATCCCGACAACTTCGGCGGAAAGCCCAAAAAGCTCCACCCCGAAAAATATGAAGGGCTGTACGAGGAAATTCAGGCGATAATAACAGGCAGAATGGTATCGCAAAACGAATTCAGAGATTATCTCATACTTCTCGAAGACTATTCGTTCGAGCGCAACGCCCTTATCATGATTATCGCGTACTGCGTAAATTTAAAGGGCGACAAGATATCGCCCGCATACATAAAGAAAGTAGCCATGAATTTCGAGGACGAAGGGCTGACTACGGTAACGAAAGTCGAGGAAAAGCTTTCCTCCTACACCACGGCGACGGCGGCGCTCATAAAGCTTTTCGGCGTGATGAATTTAAAACGCCAGCCCGCCGTAGAGGACGGCGAGATGTACGCCCGCTGGCAGTCAATGGGCTTCGGCGAGGAGGCGATAACCTGCGCCGCAAAGACTTTCAGAATTAAAAATATTGAAAAGCTCGACGCGACGATAACCGAACTCTATAAGCATAAGCTGTTCGATCCCGTGGAAATTGACGATTTCAGGAAGAATAAGGACTCGCTGTTCAATGCCGCTTACGCAATTGCCAAGGCGCTCGGCGTATATATGAGCGATCCCGCGCCTTACGTCGAAAACTATGTTTCAAAGTGGTTTTCCTACGGGTTCGGCGCAGATTGCCTCGAAAAGATTGCGACTTATTGCTTTCTCAACGGCAACAACACCTTTGAAAAGACGGACGAATTTGTCGAGACGCTGTACGAGAGAGGAATTGTCGACGACGCGAGCGTCAACGACGCGCTCAAAAAGCTTGCCGAGGACGATAAATTCATTAAAAACATATTCTCGCAGTGCGGTCTGACGAGGAAGATCATTCCGCACGACAGACAGCTGCTTGCAACCTGGCGCAGTTGGGGCTTCGGCGACGATATGATTCTGAACGCCGCAACCCGCGCCGCTTCGGCAGGCAACCCCGTATCCTATATGAACAACATTCTCTCGGGCTGGAAGAATTCCGACGTGTTCTCGCCCGAAGCCATCCCCGCAAGCCGCCCGAACAAGGGCAGCGCCAAGAGAAATCTCGAGGAGGAATGGCGCGAAACGCTTGCGCTTTTAAACTCTGCCTCCGATAAGGACGAACAATGACACCCGTAACGCAGAACGATATTTTCACTTATATCTATAAAATTCAGCTCAATTTCGACAACTCCTACCAGACGAGCAGCGCCAACGAGCGAACGCTGCTCATCGCAAGCTGGTATGAAATACTGTGCGATTATCCCAAGGAGATATGCGACAAGGCCGTCACCAACGCCCTGCGCAAGGCTAAGTTCGCGCCGCGTATAGGCGACATAGTCGAGGAAATAGAGAAACTTCTCAATGCCGACAAAAAGAGCGACGAACAGCTTTGGGCGGAGCTCATGGACGTCTGTCCCAAGGTCTATGACATCTCCCGCTACCTCCACTACGAGCAGTATTTCAATAACGCCACCAAAAAGCTCAACGAAATATATGACGGGCTGAGCGACGACCTGAAACTTTTCGTCGTCAACCTCTCCACTCTCATCGAAATTTCTGAACTCACGCCCGACAACCTCGTCTACGAGCGGGCAAGATTTTTCAGACAGATGCCGATTTTAAGAAAGCACGACAGCGACGCGCAGAGCGCAAAGGCGTTTTTAGCCGCCGTCGAAAAACCCAAAAAGATTGCCGCCAAAAGCAGCAAAAAGGACGACAAAAAATAATATTTGTCGCTTAATATCATACGGATATATGCCTCAACGAGCGCATTTTTAAGAAGTTTCGGCGGCGCATTTGAAATATTGAAAATCACATATTATTTTTTTGATTTTCTCATTAAAATGAATTGACAATGCGCCGCATTTTAAATATAATATTCGAGTAAGTTGAATTGCTGCTATGGCTCAGCAGGTAGAGCACGTCCTTGGTAAGGACGAGGTCACCGGTTCAAATCCGGTTAGCAGCTCCATAAAAACGCTGGTTTTTGAGTAAAAAATCAGCGTTTTTCTTTGTTTTTGACGTGTTTTTTGAATAATTACCCCCAATGTACCCCCAATTTGAATAAGTCCATTTTATCTTTGCCCTTCATCTTTGGATGAGGGGTTTTCTTTTTTGCCGCGGCGGAGGGGTTGGCGGTCGCGCTATACCGCTTGCTCCTCGCCAACACCTCCTCCGCTTGCTTTCCTGCAAAAAGGTGAAGAGTTATATCGGCACTCTCTGAAATTGCCTACGGCAATATCTCCCTGCAAGGGAGATTTAACACTAAGGCGTAGATGCACATTCCGTGGCCTTAGTAAAGAGGCTTTTGCGGCATAAAAATTTATTCCACAGTCCTCTTGACAAAGGCCCCGAAACGTGCGGACCACCAGGTAAGGTGGTGAAGGCGGTGCTTCACCACCTACTTAGTATTAAGAAGCTGCGCCGACAGCTTAAACCGAGCAAAGGAGCTTGAGATGAAAAAATTTAACCACGTAATCGACAAAGACAAAATTATATATGCATACAGCATAGAAAATATGGCGGAAATCATAAAAGCAATGAATACCATTGTTAAAGGCTTAAATGACGAAGGCGCATATTACTATGACTGGATTGACATAGTACCAGACGAAGCAACGGACGATGACTTCAAGGACATAGCAGAAGATGACGAAATTCTGACAGATACTTTAAAAAGATTTAAAAACATTATTAAAAAATACTTCAAATTCGAAAATTAAAATCAAATAGCCGACCTGCGGCGGCTTAAGTCCGCAGGAAAGGAAATTTTTATGAAAAAAATAAAGTTGGAAACAAAATTAAGACAAGACGGTAAAAAATCTGACGATATTATCAAATGGGCGTATTACGGCTACGGCTTTTTGAGTTGCACAGGTGAATGTAAAATAAACAAATTGCCGCCGCAAGTTAAATATGCGGTATTTACTGAAAAAAAAGGCGATGTCTATTGTGTAGACGGCGCATTATAACTAAAACCAGCCGACCTGCGGCGGCTTAAGTCCGCAGGAAAGGGGCAAAAGATGACATTTCAGTACTTCAAAGACGTAACCACAT
>CALVHL010000001.1 GCA_944327625.1 uncultured Clostridia bacterium | reverse complement strand
AGCCGACCTGCGGCGGCTTAAGTCCGCAGGAAAGGGGCAAAAGATGACATTTCAGTACTTCAAAGACGTAACCACATTCGAGGAACTCAAACGGCAATATAAGGCACTTGCCTTCAAGTACCACCCAGACAGAGAGGGCGGCTCAGTTCAGGCAATGCAACGCATTAACGCCGAGTACGACGAACTCAAAAAGCGAGTCGGAAACGTCCACGAAACGGCCAACGGCAAGACATACACAAGGACGGATGCCGCCAACGTTCCCGACAACTTCCGCAAAATCATAAACGCAATTATCACCTTTGATTGCCGCATTGAGCTTTGCGGCTCCTGGCTCTGGGTATTCAATGCCTACGCCTACCGCAAACAGCTCAAAGACCTTGGCTTCTTCTGGTGCTCCAACAAAAAGGCGTGGGCATGGACAGAAAACCCCGGCGAAAACAAGTACCGTCTTTCCCTCGAAGAAATTCGCCGCCTACATGGTTCGGAGGTAATGAAAGAAGACACTAAAAAGCAAATTCCGGCGGCTGTATAAGCCGCCGGTAAAGGAACGAATATGGCAAAACTTGAAGATTTATTTCGCCGCTTCGGTGACCATTCAGACTTGACAATGACATTTTACTACCCCAAGGCAAGCCACATTAAAGAGCTAAATCAGATTAAGTATTACGACAACAAAGCAGTTGAAGACATTCAAAGACTTAAAAACCTCACCGACCTGTTGGAACAATATCGAACCGACCTATACAAAAGGGCGCAACAGTTCCTGACATCTGACTATAAAATGCGGCTTTCACTCGTTCGTGAAGTTCAGACCTGGACGAACAAGAAAATTTACCGCATTGAAGTATGCAAGATTTATGACGTTCCGAACGCTAAGCCCGAAACGCTGATTTCAGAAACTTTTGCAGGTCCTGAACGGCATAAAGCCTTTGCCCGCTTTGAAGAACTGAAAAAGCTTTACCCGAACATTGAAACGGTTAAAGACACAGATAAAAAATTTTGGGAGAAATGACAATGAAGGAAATCAGAATTAAAGTTACAGATGAAGAATACGAGCTTTTAAATAAAAAAGCACAAAGAATAAGAATATGGGAAGACAACCCTAAAAAAATCACACCAAATAGAATACTGCAACTATTTGTATCAGACTTAACAAAAAGCAACCGTAGCTCAGGAAATGAACAAAGAAGTAATGCCGCAATATGGTTCTATAGTTCAGAATATAAATTTTAAAGGAGATATTACCATGACAAAATATTTTTTCAAAAAATATGACAACTTCAAGAAGACAGATTGCTGTCAACCAATTGAATTTTATGAACTATTACAGCTTATAAAATATACAGTTGAAAAATTTAACTACGATAACAAAGAAACTCATTTATATTGCTCCATATATGAGGTCGATATAAAATATGTTGGTTATGATTATGACATATATCATGAAAAATTCGTTATACGATATGTAGACAGCAAAGGAGTAATACATATTATAGGTTATATGGTTATACAAAATTTTTAAGGAGATAAAATCATGAGCGTTTACAGTTTAAAACGTACTGACTATGTTTGCAAATGCGACGGTTGCGGCAAAATGGCAATCGTACCCGAAAGCGTAGAAAATTACAACGCAGCTCAAGCCGTCCGATCCCTCGGTTGGAGCTATGGCAAAGATAAATCAGTATATTGCAAGAAATGCCGCCGTGACCGCTGGAACGACCGACATATTACACATTACACATGAGAAAGTAGAAAATCGAATTACTACTTAAAAAGTGCAGCCCGTCAGGACTGCACTTTTTCATTTACTTTCGTCATCTTTGTTATGTCGGTCTGGAAGTGGCTGTGTTGCTTTTGGAGTTCGGCGTTGGTTGCCATAATGCCGCCGTATTCCTTAATGTCGTCTATGCCAATTTTATTGAACTTGCTTCGCGCTTCGTATATTCCCGACAAGCAGTCAGTTGAATAGCGGTCGGCATATATCTTTTTAGACTGTATGTAATACTTCTTTTTCTCGCCCTCCTCCTCGCCGCTGCCTGCCGCGACGTTCAGAGTAAACACCGAGCAGCCATACAGATTATTTACACGCTCACGATGATGAACAATTTTAGCCACAAGCTTCTTTAAAAGGTACATTGTCAATGTACTGTCGGCTCTGTCGTGACGATATTTTAAATAATGCTTATTGAATTTATCAATGATAAATCCAAAGATTAAATCAGTAAACCAAAACGTGGAAAAGAACGGCAACACCGGGGACATCTCGCTTTTCTTTTGAATTGATATGCGTTCACCCAAACCGAGAGTGCCAATGCCGAGTTCCTCGAAACGCTGAAGGTCAGACAAATTTTTAAGGAAACACCGCCGGGCAATATTAACGGCATGTCGTTCCATCATCTGATTAAGATTAAAAAGGTCATTGACCTGATTACATTCGGGATCTGTCGGCTTCAAATGCTTAGTTGAATTCGCGTTCTTGCGTTCCTTATCAATTTCAGATATGACATACACGCCGAAACCGAACGCATACTTATTCGGGTTGTCCTCTATCATTGTCTTTCCGAGCCTGAGCATATCATAATCCAAAATATGGCTGTGACGCGAAAAGCTGTCTATATACCTGCTGTCACGTCTGAAGAAGTCACTATCCGTCAAGGGGAAGTTGCCTAAATCATCGAAGAGCGTATCTGAACGGATAGAATAGTTAGATATAAGCAAGGCGCATTGCCTAGTATATATTAGATATGCGCAAGCGTAGTCCTCTATCGCTTGCCATACGTTCATAAGTTTAAGATTGTCGTTATACTCTAAGCCATAAAAATTGAAGTCATAGCCGAAGATATAACGGTTCTGCGGCTTCCTCTCAAACTTCAAACGCTTTGACTTAATAACACGCCGACAGCTCCATACGTCATAAATACGCTTTCGGGCAAACATCTTTTTGAGAAGCCGCTCGAGGTTCTGCCAAGGGAAATGAGGGAATTTATAGTCGCTCTCTAAAATCACCTCAAGAGCCTGATCACGGAGCTGAACTTCACAAGATAACGCCATATCCGAAATAATCAGAGTTTTGCCTTTGCCCATAGTTCCGTCAATAGTCAAAGCCAAGCCGCGCTCATTCAGAAAGCCGCGATTACAACGCTCATGGTGATAAAGTCTATTAAACGCTATATGGCGGGCAAGAAGGTTCAACGTTGATATAATGATAACAGCCCACAATATGTCGGGAATAAAGTCTATCATAACCGACATATCCATTAAGAGCTTTACCGCCTGTACATACAATGTCACAGTTTTAAGGGAAGAAATAAAATACAGATAGTACGCTATAAGCGATATAATCACGGCTATGCCATTGAAATTATACAACCACACTAACGCCAATATCTTTATATAAACGCTATGCTCGCGGCTGAACTCAATGAAGTCCAACACCCAATCTCTGACGGTCGGATAAACGCGCTTTTCAAACCTTTTGAACGCTTTGAGCGGCTTACTTTCCTTGCCGTAATCGTTATTGATTACAGGCTTTTTTAAGGCAAAGACTATATACAGAATTATTATCGCGGGAGTTACTATCATTATCAATTTTGTTATAACCAACAAAACGTCGCTGACCTTAATAAGGTACTCAGAAAAGTTATCCATAGAAAAGAACAGCGACCAATAACCGCTCATATTCTCACAGAACTCCTCCCACGTTCGGGGAAGATTGAGCGGCAGTCTGAACGGTTGATCCGTAAAGTCATTGACAGTTATATCGCCCGTCCAACCGAGATTAAATAGCTCGGATATGTAGAACTTACTGCTATTCCAAAGGTCTATACAGCTCTCGCCAATACGCAGATGGGCGTACTGAAAAAAGAACGGAATAAGCGCGAGGCTTGCAGCGATCGCGCCGAGCCAGATTAAATGGCGATAGCTAAACCTTTTCATACCGCCCCCACTGCGCCGAACGTATGAAGGAAATACCCCGCGACTATAACTATGACGATTACAACTATTATTCTGATTACATTTTTAAATTGTTTCATTTTACTTGATAAATCTTTTTTTATGGTCTAAAATTGAAGAAAGGAGATATGGAACTATGTTTTTGAATTTGCTTTTAACCGATCCTGACAATGTACCTGACGGCTATGGCGGCCTAGACATGCAGGCAGTATATGCATTTTACATGGCTTTGTTAGGCATTATTGTTACAGTAATTGCGGCATGCTTAATAGGCTACCTATATAATAAGGCATATCCTAACGGCAAAAAGCAAACTGTTACAACAATTCTTGTCATAGCCACAATAATTATCTGTGTTGTGTTTATTTCCTTAATGCTAACAATTGACGGAATGCAATAACATAAAAGACGGTCAACTACCGTCTTTTTTTAATAGCCATTTAAAAAATTTGAACGGCAGAGATATTACATACGCAATTGCTTTTATCAGATAATTAAGGAGAGTTGAAACGGGAGCTACAAAATTTAACAAAATAATAATACCAATTAGACCAACCATTAAACCAACAACCATAATGAAGTTCTCCCAAAACTCCTCAAAAGCCAATTTAATAGCTGTACCAAAATCTGCATTACCTGTACCGTCAGCAATGTTGTCAGGATCAGTAAGTGAATTAACTACACCTAAATCATATTTATTACCGCTAAAATCTTGAAAATGCAATCTCAAGAGACCTACGTCATAAACGTCTGTATACTCAAATTCGTGCCGTAAGTTCGCATAATCAGGCGGATAAAATTCTGTACGAGAAGTCTGTAAAAACGTAAAAACCCATTGACTACTTTCAATTTTTCCTCTCTGCTCTTGCGTAATAGAAACACCAAGCTCATCAATACGTTGCAAAAACTCCTCAGAAGATAATATTTTATGCCATTCAAAGGTGCGCCCAAACAAACCGTCACCTGAATATGTAATAACATCAGTATCTTTCAAAGATATTTTCTTATTATAAACTTCATTTGAATAGTCATAGGTATATGTCCACTCTTCCCAAGCATAATTACGACGAGCATTTTCAACAACGTCTTTTGACGAATACGTTAAATCGGCATCATATATATGCTGTATTTTATAATCTTCAGCATTAAAGCAGTAAAGCCACATATCACATAGCCCATCAAAGCCAAAAATCTCGTCCCACTTGAAACCGTCTTCCAACTTCAAATTCCCATTAAACACCGTATCAACCGGCATAGTGTTAAACGTGTTCATTTCATAATGGCGGCTGTCGTTCAGATCATAGACATACCATTGCTGACCAACTGAATACGCTATGTCAGTTGTCGGGAACGTCTCATCAGAACTGTCAATGACAGAGTTATACTCGCGGTATATGGACACGATATTATAATATCTGTCGCCGTCCTTGGACGGCGTAAAACCCTTGACGTGGTACTTGTCAAATACACCGCTCGTGGAACATAATTCCAGGTCATAGACTTGCGGCGAAAGCCCTGCGCCGTCGACCGAATAGCCATAGGAGATAGACACTTTCGTCCCCAACAAGTCTATGCTGTTATGGGCGGGCTGATAAGCGTATATGTAAATCTCCTTGTCTTTGTCCTCGGCAAGCTGAATGACCTGCAAAGAATAGTCCTTGGGGTTGTCGGGATAATTTTCAACGTCAAAGTTAGGATCGCTTTGAAGCTCTCTGAGTACTGTTTCGTCCGTGGCGGCATAGACGGGTACGCTGCCGAACGACAGCACCCATACAAGACAGAGAAAAACAAGCCCAATTATTAAACTCGAAATTTTTATTAATTTTTTCATAACTTAAAAAAGAAAAAGGTGGTGAGCCTCAACGCCCACCACCGCCGCCGTTTTTATTTTATAAGAGTAATATTTTTATAGAATACTCCAAGTTCGTTTTCTTCAATTACTATATTAGTACTCTCAGAATTAGTTATATAATAACTCAACACGAAGTACTCGACTTCAGATGCAAAGTTAACAGTAACACCTTCACTGTCGGAGCTTGTAATCTTAGCAGTATAACCGGATAAGAATTTCACACCCGTATCAGACGATGAAAATGTATATATAGCCAAATTACCCGTCTGACCTGAGGTAATATCGTCTTTAAATATAAGTTTTGTAAAATCATCTATAAAGAATAAATCCTTAGAGGTTACTATACTGTCATTTTTTGAAGCATTGACAAAATTCATCGAACCCGACGATTGATCGACACGACCATAGAAGAACCTCAAATCATTGAGATTATCTACGATCCTTAGCCGCTTATTAAAAACATTTACATACTCCGTATTCTGTTCCTTTGCTACCTTTATGGTCATCTGGTCGGGGTATGTAATTCGTTCCGTGAGCGAAATCTTTTCGTCCTCATCATTCGTTGGCATAATGACTATTCGTGCATAGCCGTCATGGACAGTCTCACTGTATGCCGCCGAGAGAACTTCCGTACTCTCGACGAAGTTGTCGAGATCGTCATAGAAGAATATCTGATATTCTATCTCGTTATCGAAATCGAGCTTTATCTGCAAGCCGTCGCAATGGAAAGCCTCTTTCGTGTAGAGCGTGCTTTCATCGCTTACATACTTGCCATCAGCGCCGAGGTTGCCGACCGAGAATGTCGGCGTTATGGTTTTAAGGTCGTTCCTGGCCAACTCTACGAGTTTAGCCACGCCGAACCCCACCGCGCTCAGAGCCACCACGCCCGCCAACGCAAGCGCTATCTTTTTAATGATACCTTTTGTCTTAATTCTCATTCTCTTTTACCTGCCTTATTTGCTTTTCTTTGTAGATTTACTGTTTGCCGAAGAATTGCCTTTCTTTTTGAAATTGAAAATTTGACTTGACCACTTGCGTTCATTTAAAACTCCCATACGGAAACCCGCCTGAGAAGCCGAAAGAGGCGCACCCGTGAAAGAGTTCTTTTTCGATTTCAACTCGCTTGCATAACGCCTACTACGTTTAGTAGGGTTTTCACCTTTTGCCATAAAAACCTCCATTTTCCCTTATCCCTGGGAGCGAGGATATTAACTTATTAAAACGGACTTTCCGTATCCTGCGGACAGAACTTGGAGAATATAACGCCAAAATCTGTACGTTCTTTTTTTTCTTGCTTTAACTGCGCCACTTCGTTTACAAGTACCTGACCTAACCCCTTAGGATTACCGAGGTCGTCCAACCCCTCGTTATAAATCGTAATTTGTTTATCGGTCATATATATGTAACAGGTTATACGGCGATAAAATTGATTTAAGTCCTCTTGAGATACACATATCATTCTTGCCCCATCACGTTGCGGAGAACGATACCAAAACTTAGGCGGAATAGATGAGGTAAGCACCATAAGCTTACCGTTAAACACCTTATTTGCATAACGACTTGCAACCGACGATGACGTATTATTATCAATCATTTTAAGCATATCAGCAAAAGGCATTGAGCTGTCACGAACGTCGTCGAGTATCATAGCCCATTGACCTTTGTAATCTTGCCACATATCATTTGAGGATGAAGAAACGCAATAATCATAACCCATTTGCTCTAAAAGCTTTTTGGCATAATAGGTTTTACCCGTACCACCCTTACCGCAAATAAAGACAACTTCTATATCACGATCTGACTGTAAAGTGCGAACTTCGCATTCAAGCTTCCAAAATTTTTGAAGTTGGTTAAATGCAGGTATTCTCTTATCCTGACTTAAACTATTTACATACATAAGCTGTTGTGCATAACTATATTTTGTAAAATCGCCGAGCATTTTTTCAATTTCAGCTTCCTTGACGAAGTCGAAATTTGCCGTTACTTCCTCGGGCGAATATTGATGTTTAAACTTCTGACTTTCATTCGAGTGGGTGAGATATTCAAGTATTGAACCTGTCTTTTTGACCTTTTGAACATACTGCGGTTCAACGCCGAACCACTTAGCAACCATATCAAACGAAACTGTGGCTCTGCCGAACTGCAAGTATATATGATAATGCGGCGACTCTAAAACGCCCTTTTCGTTGTAGTCCTTATCGTGAAGAATAAATGCGTACTTCTTAATCGTTGTATATCGCTTGATTATGTCGATAATCGGCTCTTTGAAGTACTGCACATAGTTCATAACTTCACATTCTTTACCACTCAATCTCTTTTCTTTGCCTGACTTAGTACCCATAAGCCAAAGCCGCCTTTATAATTTCCATTTGTAACCCCCTGAAACTATAAAATTTTTCCCACTTTTTCCCAATTTTTCCCACCGCTCTGGACAAGCCCTAGCGGTGGGAAAAGTATTAAGAAAAGAGGAGAAAATAGTGAAAAAATCTACTGTTTATATGGGTTTTCAACATTTTTGCAAATATCGTTTTTCCCATTTTTCCCATTTTTCCCAACTATCAGCTTTATAAGCTGATTTTGGTTATGCTTCTGCCGTTGACTTTTCGGGAAGAGTATCTGCGAAAGCTTTGAGAACCTCTCTGCGACCTGCATACTTATTATCTTTACCAGTTTCCTTGTCAGCGAAATAACAAGGCTCTATGGGGATATAAGAATCACCGCATTTAGCGTAGAAATTTATATAGTTCTTTTCCTCGCCACTCTTATCCTTGTACTTGCCTGCCTTCTTAAAAAGTTCTACCTGTGCCATAAAAACTACTCCTTTTGGCTATGCGCCATTTAAAATTATATTTTCAAAAGCTATACGCTTATTGAATCAAAGGGGGAAGTGAGTACAACGCCCTCACTAACGGCTATTGGGGTGGGACTAACGCGCCCACTATACGATTATTTCATAACATCCAATTACAAAAATCTTTTGAATTTCGGAACTCTTCTATTCTTTCTCAGTCGGTTCATCTTCGGGACGACCCTTGTTGTAACCTAAAATACATTCAAATCCTATTGTAGACCAATGTAAACGTCCATTAATTTCTACATATTCAGCCTCACAAACACAACCCCATTCACATTCATCGCACCGTTTAATAACAGGGTCTATACACCGTGTTGGCTTGTCTGTCATATAGATTTCTCCGCTTGGATTTTTATAAATTCGAGATATTCTCGAATTTGAATTTATTATAATACGAGATTTTCTCGATGTCAAGAGATAAATTACAGAATATCTTGAAAAGATTTAAGATAAACAATAGAATTGCCTTAGGAGGAAATTATGTTACAAATAAAAGAATTAAGAATAAGATATAAATTCACTCAATCAAAAATGGCTGAACTATTAAACACGACAACTTCTAACGTTTCAGGTTGGGAATGCGGAAAATGGGAACCAGATATTGAAACCATAATTGATATTGCTAAAATCTTTAAAGTTACCACCGACTATGTATTAGGACTTGAAGATAGATACGGAAATCCTATATTTACAGAAGAAGAAAAAGCTGCAGGACTTAAAGCGAAAAGAAAAATAAGCATTACACCAATTGAAGATGATATGCTTGAAATTTTTCGTCAAGTCGGAAAAAAACATGGTAAAAGCGCACAGCAGGCAATTATCACAGTTGCCGAAAAAATGCTTTAATTTACATAGATTAAGGTACTACCCTTGACTTACCCCTCGGGGAATACTTTCAAGGAGTTTGTGCCATGAACAAACAAAAGATTTTAGAACTTGCAAGCAAAATTATTCTTGCGAGCGTAGCAAACAATGAACAGGAAATAGAAAATATTTCCGAAGACCTCGCCGCAGTTCTGCGTCTACCAGACAGTGAGAACGGCAACGCCGATGGGGCGGCATTACCTCTCAAAAAAGATAAAATGGGCTTTTTGAAATTTACCGAAAAGGAGATTTTAAAAATGCCAAAAAAATTCAGGAAACAATTTATAATAGACGGCTGCATTACCCAAGCGCGCAAACGCGTTGACAGTAGATATAAATGCAGCTATGAAATCAGATACCGCCGAAACGGATATAATATTTCTGCTTCGGGTGCAACCATTGAGGCGGCAAAAGAAAATTTTATAAAAAAACTAAAAGCCATGAACGAGGATATACCCACCGTCCCGACAACTTTTATAAAGTTTGCAGAATATTGGCTTGAAAACTTTCACAAAAGAAAGGTTAAACTTTATACTTATAAAAACTCCAAGTATATATTGCAAACCCGTATTTTAAAACGTATCCCAGATATACCTATACAAAAAATTCTACCTTTAACCCTTCAAAAATTATTGGACGAGTTAGACGACATACCGCGCACTAAGGAAGATGTTTACAGTTTACTGAACCAAATTTTTAAAGCTGCCATTAATCACGGCATTATAACCATTAACCCTTTGGCGCAGGTTTTCTATACTACACACGCACGGGAACACGGGGTTGCTCTGACCAAGGCGGAAGAACAAAAACTACTTTCAGCATACGAAGGAACTCCCTACCACATTGTTTTTGCCGTCATGCTGTATTGCGGACTACGTCCAGGAGAATTGCCAACCGTTCAAATCGACGGAAAATTCATTATAGCCAACAACAGCAAAAGAAAAGGCGGCAAGGTTGAAATGAAGCGCATTCCGATTACACCAATGCTCGCTCCGTTCGTTGATGAGCTGCCTTTCAAATTGCCTGGCTATCACACTCTCGGCAGACGATTTAAAGACATATTGCCTAACCATAAGCTGTATGACCTTAGAACTACCTTTCAGACACGTTGTACGGAGTGCGGAATTTGTGATGCGGCAATAGGTGAATTTATGGGTAATTCGATAGGTAAATTAAAAGACACTTACACCGACTTGTCAGACGAATTTCTGCTTAAAGAAGGTTTAAAATTTTACTATTGATAGTCATTACCCCCAAATTACCCCCAAAACATAAAGTTTAACATTTAATAAAACACTCAAAAAGCACAAAAAAAACGGGTATTTCAGCGGAAATATCCTCTAAAATGCCCGTTTTGATACTGAATTTGAGGTTCAAATCCGGTTAGCAGCTCCATTATAACCCTTTCGCAATTAAGCGAAAGGGTTTTGTCTTGGCTGCTAACCGCATCATCGAAATAACGTGACGCTATCGCGCCTTTTGGCGAAAGATAGCTGTTCCGTCGCTTCGCTCCTTACAAATCCGGTTAGCAGCTCCATTGTAACCCTTTCGCAACTATGCGAAAGGGTTACTTTTTTTATAAAGAAAAAACCACCAACTATGTTGGTGGCAACCTTATGGCTTTAGCCGTTGTGGTTGTTGGATATACAAAAAAGCTCCTATGTGCTAAACTGAGTGAGGCTCGCAACCGCACACAAGCAAGTACATAGGAGGTCATCATTGAAGAATCAAAACAATGACACGTTCAGTTTAGCACATACGACTTGGAAATGTCAATATCACATAGTCTTTACTCCCAAATATCACCGCAAAGTAATATACAATGCGCTGAAGGTTGACATAGGGAAAATATTAAGAGAACTATGCGGGAGAAAGAGCGTTGAGATAATAGAAGCACACGCAATGCCAGACCATATACATATGTTGGTTTCCATACCCCCGAATGAAACGGTATCAGGTTTTATGGGGTATCTAAAGGGTAAGAGTACAATGATAATCTTTGAGAGGTATGGAAACCTAAAATATAAGTTTGGGAACAGACACTTCTGGAGTAGGGGTTACTATGTAAGCACGGTAGGGCATAACAAGCAAGCCGTGCAGAAATACATACAAAACCAACAGAAAGAAGATTTGATTTCAGACCAAATCAGTATGGTGGAATATTATGACCCGTTTGACAAATGGCTGAAATCAAATAGTAAGACAAAGGGCGATAAAAAATAAAGGGAACAGGCTTGCTTGTGTGCAGTAGGCGAGTTCCCCATTGGTGCTTAAGCACCATGCCGGTATAATTGCCCTTTAGGGCTTAATCTAAAGCCACCACTTTAGTGGTGGATAGTTACTGTATAGCGAAAATCCCCCGATCGATAAAATCAGTCGGGGGAAAAGTTTTATTGAAATTTATAAGGCTTTATAATTTAAGACTTAGTTCTGCGGCGCGCGACGGCTATCCTTATCTTACCCGTCTTCTGCTCCTTTGAAGAAGTTGCAGTTTCTTCTATTCTGAGCTTTTCTTCTGTCTGTATCTGCAAGGGCTTTTCGTACGCAAGCGCTTCCAAAACGGGCGGCTTTATGCAGGCCTCCTCGGGTGCGGGCGCTTCGGTTTCCTCACAGTGAGGCACACATTCTTCGGATATTTCTACGTCCTCGCCATCGGCAATCTTCATATTGACGTAAGCTATGGCGCAGGGCGTCCAGCCGACCTTCTTGCAGGTTGCGCAGAAAGGCGCATACTCGCCGCAGAGATCTCTGCCGAGCTGCATGCTGTTTATATACTTGTCCTCGTCGATAACCTTCTGAATTTTATCGAGATTTTCCTGCGTGAGGACGTGGGGCATATTCTTTAATAGTTCAAGAGGAGCATTTTCATTCCACATAATTTATCACCGCCATTTAGAAATCATAAATATTTTAACACTAAACCGACAGAAAATCAAGCCCCGCCGTCAAATTTCTTTGACGATGAGATTGGGGAATACCTCGTCGAACTTTTCCTTGTCGAAGGAGATGCTGTCGGGCAGAGTGACTGCGGCAGTACCCGCCGCCACGCCGTACCTCAAAATCTCGCTGAGCTCCTTCCCCTCGGTAAGCGCCTTAGTCGCCGCAGCGACCATTGCGTCGCCCGCGCCCGCGGTAGAGTTCATAGCCACGTTCACCGACACGCAATAATATCGCTTATTTCCATCGGTAATGACGGCGCCCTTTTTGCCGAGCGAGAGCAATACGCGCTTTGCGCCTGCTTCGATGAGCGCGTCGCACGCCCTCAACATATTCTCCTTATCGGTAATCTTTACATTGAGGGTGCGTTGAAGTTCGTCGAGATTGGGCTTGACGAGATCTGCGCCGTACTTTAATGCCAAAAGCAGCTTTTTGCCCTCGGTGTCGACTACCTTTATTACATTTTCGGGAACAGCCTCGGCAATGCGGCCGAAATAATCGTCGTCCAGCCCCGTCGCAACGTCGCCCGAGAGCACGACCGCCTTACAGCCTTCCGACAGCTCCCTGACATAGTCTATGAGAAGATCTGCCTTGTAAGAGGCAATCTCCGTCGCCTCGTCGACCACTTCGGTAAGCATCGAGCGCCTGTCGACGAATTTATAGACTTCCTTAACTCTGCCTTCCGCCCAGACGAATTTATATGTAACGCCCTCTTTGTGAAGTTCCTGCTCGAAAAGTCTGCCGTTGTCTTCATACATGAAGCCCGTCGCAAACGAATCGCCGCCCAGACGCGAAATGCCTATCGCTACGTTGAGGCTCTTTCCCGTGAGGAAAGTGCGCTTGCTCCTCACCCTGTGCGACATACCGACGGTCAGAGAGTCGACCTCTACATTCACTTCAAGGCAAGGGTTTAAACTTACGCATAATATCATTTAATTTTCCACCTGTTCAAGTCACATAAAAAAACCGCTTATGTAAAAGCGGTTATTTATCTATTCAAAGATTACATTGAAATCATCTGAAGCGTCTCGTAGAGTTCATAGTTGAACTTCTTTTTCATGCTGACCGCCTCGATAATGTCCATATCGATAATCTCGTTCCTGCGTATGCCGACGACACGGTTGCCGATGCCGTCTTTGAGGAGTCTTACCGCCTTATTGCCGAACTGAGCCGCCAACATTCTGTCTGCCATCGAGGGCGAACCGCCTCTCTGGATATGACCGATCGTCGTCGGACGGACGGAATACGTCGTAACCGATTGAAGCTGTTTTGCAAACTCGTCCGCGGTGCAGACGCCTTCTGCAACGACGACTATGTTAGAATGCTTGCCGTTAGCCCTCGAACGGTTGATCTTCATGACGATGTCGTCAAGGTCGAACACGACTTCGGGAACGACGATTATTTCAGCGCCGCTGGCAATGCCCGCGTAGAGCGCAATGTCGCCGCAACGCCTGCCCATTACCTCGACGACCGAAATTCTCTCGTGCGAGGTCATGGTATCTCTCAGTTTGTTGATGACGTCGATGCAGGTATTGACCGCCGTATCGAAACCGAGCGTATAGTCGGTATATTCGAGGTCGTTGTCAATCGTGCCGGGAATGCCGATAGTGGGAATGCCATAGTCCTCAGAAAGGCACTTGGCGCCCCTGAAAGAGCCGTCGCCGCCGATAACAACAAGGCCTTCGATATTCCTTGCTTCGAGCGTCTTAACGGCCTTCTTCTGACCTTCTTTGGTCAGCATTTCAAGGCAACGGGCAGTTCTGAGCTTGGTGCCGCCCCTCTGTACGATATCGGATACGGAACGCATTTCCATAGGGATCATATCGTCATCGATAAGTCCCTGATAGCCGCGTTCGATGCCGTACACTTCAATACCGTAATAGAGCGCAGTTCTTACAACCGCCCTTATGCAGGCGTTCATGCCGGGAGCATCGCCACCACTTGTAAGCAAACCGATCCTTTTCATATAAAATCTCCTCTCCATATTCCGCACGGACGCCCCCTTGATATCCGAACGAAACACCTCTTGATTAACTCTTTTATTATTATAACAGAAGAATTAAATAATTACAACTTATTTGTGAAAAATATTTTTTTTCTTTTATTCAACATATTTTATGTCTTTTTCGTATAAATAGGCGCGTAATTCAGCAAGCAAACCCCTGCAATAGTTAATTCCAGAGGGCATTCTGTATTTTTTGGCACCTCTGACTATCGCGCACTGCGTTTCGCCGTCATAGTTGCCGAGGACGGACACCATCTCCTCGAAATCGTCGTCACTCAGTTCCGTCGCGTTGAGCCAGAGCGTTGCGCGCTTCCTCTTTACCTCCTCGACGACGCCGTTCGCCTTGTTGAATGCGTCCTGGTCAAATTCCTTGACGGTATCGAGAATGATCGTCGGCTCGTCGGGCTTGGACAGGTCGAGCTTGCCCTTGACGCTGACGATCTTATCAACGGCGAGCACGGCTTTCGCCCGCTCGTAAATCGACGGGAATGCGACGCACTCGACCGAGCCGTAGATGTCTTCAAGCGTGAGGAAACACATCGTCGCGCCCGAACTTCTCGTAGTGGTGCGCTTGAACGCCGAAATTATGCCGCCCATGGTTATGGGCATGCCGTCGGTTATGCGGTTATACGTCCTTATTCCGTCCTCGTCCTCGTTATAGTCGGCAAGGGCGGAACAGTTGAAGTTGCAATCTTTGAAAGCCGACATATATTTTTCAAACGGGTGACCGCTGACGTAAACGCCGAGCACCTGCTTTTCCTTGGACAGCTTGTCCATGAGGTCGTATTCGGGCAGGTCGGGATATTCGACGTCGAGCTTCTCCTCCTCGATTATATCGCCGAAAAGGCTAATCTGATTGCCGCTTTTCTGCTTGTGTATGGAGACAGCGCGGGTATAGAGCTCGTCATAGACGGCGTACAGCCTCGAACGGGCTATGCCCATCGAATCGAACGCGCCCGCAAGAATGAGCCCTTCTATTATGCGCTTGTTGACTACGCCCGCACAGCGCATGATGAAGTCGGGGAAATCTGCAAAAGGACCTTTCTCCGTCCGCTCCCTTATGACCTCGTCGATAGCCGCCTGACCGCTGCCTTTGAGCGCGGAAAGTCCGAACCTTATGCCATCATTTTCGACCGAGAAAGCCGTCTTGGACTTGTTGATGTCGGGCGGAAAGAGCTTCATGCCCTTATCCTTGATGTAGATGACGTACTTGGTTATTTCGTCTATCTTGTTGAGGCGGTTGTTTAAGAGCGCGCAGATGAACTCCTTGCAGTAATACTTTTTGAGCCACGCAGTCTGGTACGCGAGCGTCGCATAGGCGGCGGCGTGAGATTTGTTGAACGCATAGGAGGCGAAGCCCTCCATGTTGGCGAAAATCTTTGCCGCGACGTCGGCAGAAATGCCCTTGTTGACGCAGCCGACTATCTCAGAACCGTTGGTATCGCTTATGCCGCCGTAGATAAACTTATCTTTCTGCGCCATCAGCGTCTTCTTGTCCTTCTTACCCATCGCCCTTCTGACGAGGTCTGCCTCGCCGAGCGAGAAGCCCGCAAGGAACTGGAATATCTGCATGACCTGTTCCTGATAGACGGGTATGCCGTAAGTGACTTTTAGTATCTTTTCTTCCTCGGGGCAGTCGTAGGTTATGGGCTCCTCGCCGTGCTTGCGCTTACAGAAGCTGTCGATGAACTTCATAGGACCGGGACGATAGAGCGAAATGCCCGCTATGAGGTCTTCGAGAGTATCCGGTTTAAGCGTCTTCATAAAGCGCTTCATGCCGCCCTGTTCAAGCTGGAACACGCCGTCGGTATCGCCGTCGGAAATCAGTCCGTATGCGCCTGCGTCAGTATAGCCAATCTTGTTGAAATCGACGACAAAACCCGTATCTTCCTTAATATAATCGACGCACTTTTTAATATCGGTCAGCGTCACCAGCGCAAGGAAGTCCATTTTGAGCATTCCGAGCGCCTCTATTTCCTTTGCGACAAACTGGGTGGTTATATCTTCGCCATTCCTCGAAAGCGGCACATTGTCGGCTATCTTCTTGCGGCAGATGACGACGCCCGCGGCGTGCATGCCCGTCTGTCTGGGCATACCTTCAAGCTGAAGAGCCATGTCGATAACCCTTCTCAGCGTCTGGTCGGTCTCATAAATTTCGCAGAACTCTGAATTCCGCGCGAGTTTGAGCTCGTTGAGCTTGCCCCTTATCTCCTCCGCCTTGTCGGGATCGCTCTCGGCATTAAGCTTATTTTCGGTCGCCTGAATACGCCTTCCCAGCAGGTCGCCTATCGAGGTCTTGCCGTCCATTATCTTTGTAAGACGGTCAGTCTCGGAATAGGGCACGCGCATAACTCTGCCGACATCCTTTATGGCGTTCTTCGCAGCCATTGTGCCGAAAGTGACTATCTGACAGACGTTTTCGGGATGATATTTCTGCCTTACGTACTCTATCGTCTCCTCGCGGCGGTCAGTACAGAAGTCTATATCGAAGTCAGGCATGGAAACTCGGTCAGGGTTGAGGAAGCGCTCGAAAAGCAGATCGTATTGCAGCGGCTCGACGTCGGTTATGCCTATCGAATAGGCGACAATCGAACTTACGCCCGAGCCTCTGCCCGGGCCTACTGGTATGCCGTGTTCCTTCGACCAGTTGATGAAGTCCCAGACGATGAGATAGTATTCAGCATAGCCCATTCGGCAGATGACGCCCAGTTCATAGTCGGCGCGCTCCCTCTCGCGCTGGGTAACCGTGCCGTAGCGACGGACAAGCCCCTCGTCAGTAAGCTTTCTAAGATATTCTTCGGGCGTAGAGCCGTCGGGCGGTTCATAGCCGGGAATGAGCGACATATCCCTTATGGGATAGCCTTTTTTGTCGAGGTTGAACGCGGGCTCTGTTACCTTGTCCGCGATTACGCGCGTATTGCTTATCGCCTTGGGGAGATTGGGAAAGAGCGCCGCCATTTCGTCGCCCGTCTTGAAATAGAATTCCTCAGAGTCGAATTTAAGCTTTCTCTTGGGGTCGTCGAGCGTCGATTTGGTCTGAATACACAAAAGGACATCCTGCATCACAGCGTCCTCTTTTCTCAGATAATGAACGTCGTTCGTCGCCACGAGTTCGACGCCGATTTCATTTGCAAGCTTAACGAGAAGAGGCAGAACGCGACGTTCGTCCTCTATGCCATGATCCTGAATTTCAATGTAGAAATCTTCCCCGAATATATCTTTGAGGTTGAGCGCCATTTCCCGCGCGCCATCGTAGTCGCCCTGCAGGAGCCTCCTCGGGATGCCGCCCGCAAGGCAGGCTGAAAGACAGATAACGCCTTCCGAATGTTCACGGAGAACATTATAGTCAATCTTGGCTTTATAATAAAAGCCGTCGACGAACGCCATAGAGTCGAGCTGAATGAGGTTTTTATAGCCCGCCTTATTCTTTGCGAGAAGTATGAGGTGTTCGGCGGTATTCCCCTCGTGCGCATACATATTTTTGGTGAGGTAAAATTCGCAGCCGATTATGTATTTTATGCCCGCAACGGCGGCTTTTTCGGCAAAATGAAGCGTTCCGTACATATTTCCGTGGTCGGTAATACATACGGTGTCTATGCCGTTTTTCTTGCAGTGATCTATTAGATTGTCTATCTTACACGCGCCGTCAAGCAGGGAATATTCCGTATGAAGGTGCAGATGCACGAAATCTGTCATGTGTAAAGTCCTTTAATTTATTATAAAAGCTGAGATGAAATTTCAAAAATCTTGCGCATACGGTGGTTAATGCAGCTCTTGGTTATTTCCAACCTGTCTGCAAGCTCGCGCATGGAAGCATTCGGATCGGCAAGCCGCGCCTCCGCCACCTCAAACAGATTTTTATCGAGGCTTTGAAGCCCTATCGTCTGGGATATTACCTCAATTGCCTTAATCTGCGCGACCGAAGCAGTCACCGTCTTATCGATATTGGAAACCGAGCAATTAGCCACCCTGTTGCTGTTGTTGCTCTTGTCCTTATACTCGACTATTTTATTGAGCTTGTCGAGGCAGGCAGGTACGTCCATTTGGTTGAGGAGATCGGAAATGACCTCTTTGCTCTTGACATAGACGACCGCGCTCTCCTTTCTCGTAACGAGCTTGGCGAGCACCTCGAAATCGCAGAGAAGTTCGCAGAAATCTCCCGCCGTAATGCGGTTGGAAAAGACGACCTCGAAATGATACCCCGTGCGGCTGTAAGTCTGCTCGTCGGGAAGTGTACAGCTTCCGCCGCCGAGAAATGCGCCTTTGAGGTATGCCGAACGGCAGTTTTCGTCGGCGCGCAGTTCTCTGTCAATGCCGAGCCGCAGGGAAACGCCCTCCTCGTCGCGGCAGATTACGCCCATTCTTTCAAGCAGAGCCTCCGCCCCGTCGCCGAGGCATGAACAGACATATTTTTCCTTGCCGCTGAGGGAATCGTAAGACGCTTCGCCGCCGCCAAGGTGCAGCTTAAAATATTTTTCGGCTAGTTCCCTTATATATTCGACAGTATTTTTGTTTTCGGTGACTATTTCAAAGCCGAATTTGCCGCCGCTCGAAATTATCGAACCGCTCGTCCGCACGAACGCCGACAGAAAAGCCGCCGCGCAGTCGGCATTTTCGGGCAGGGCGCGCATTATTTCCTGTTTTATTTCTTCGGTAAAGTTAGACATTTATAGGCCCTTTTTATATTTTTCAAATCTGAAAGTCGGCAATCTGCCGTCGATATTGTCGATGAGTTCAAGGTTGAGCCCCGCTTCGGCGACGAGTTCGTCCGCAATAGCCGTGTCGCCCACCCTATCGGCTGAATGAGCGTCGGAATTTACGACGTACCGCGCGCCCGTTTGGGCGAGAATGTTGAGTTCTTCGGCGGAAATATGCCGCTTTTTGGTGTTTATCTCGACATAAGTGCCGTATTCCGCACACGCCTCGCCGACGGCTTTCAGGTCGCAACAGCACTTGAAATTTATGTGCGTGAGAATGTCGATAGGGTTATTTTTGATGGCGTTTACATACGCTTCCGTCGTCTTTGCGATTATCTTTTCGGACGGACGGCGACCGCACTTATACGCCGCGTAGTTGGCAAGCATAATGTCGTACATATCCGAAAAAGACGCATATTTCAGCACGGAATGTACGCCGCAGAGATAGATGTCGAAATTTAAAAGGTCGTCCTCTCGCATATCCGTCCTGCCGTCGACGGAGATAAGGTTGCTCTCCATGCCCATGAGCACTTTCACTCCCGTAATTTGCTCGGCTTGGGTACACTCTCGGCGAAGGTCTGAAAGCTTCCTTCTTTTGAGACCGAACAGGAGATGATTGAAGCCGTGGTCGGTTATGGCAACCTGTTTAAGCCCCGCACGCTTTGCGGCTTCGGCATTTTCGAGCACGGTATTTTTTCCGTGCGAATATGGCGTATGAGTGTGGTAATCTGCGGTTAAAATCATCAGCTTCTCCAGAATGAGTATATCGAGAAAATCAAAGTAAAAATAAATTTATATGCGTTATGTAAAAGGCGCAACAAACAGAAAATTTATTAAATAAAAAAGCAATCGGGACAATTCAAATATTGCCGAAAAGCTATTAACGCATAACTGTTTATGCGCCATAATTTCAGCCGACGGCTATAATTTATAAGCGGTAAATTTCAGCTTTTGCAAGCTTCAAAATCTCCGAGGAGCACCACTTCGTTTTCAAGTAAAACGCCGAACTTACGCCAGACTGCTTCCCTTACAAGTTCGATGAGTTTGCAGACGTCTTCGGCGCTCCCGCCGTCGCTTATAATGAAATTTGCGTGGACGGGCGAAACATAAGCGCCGCCGCAGCTTTGCCCTTTCATACCTGCCATCTCGATAAGCCGAGCAGCATAGTCGCCCTGCGGATTTTTGAATACGCAGCCGCAGCTTCTTCCCGTCGGCAAATGCGCCCTGCGGGCAGAATACGCCGAAAGCCTTTCCTCGATCTCCTGCCGAGTAGACGGATAAACTTTAAGCAATATTGACAGTATTATTGCGTTTATGTCACGCATAGTACTATGTTTATATGTATAATTGCAGTCTTTATTGTCCAATGTGACAATATTGCCGTTATACACCTTGACGGAAAGCACGTTGTCGGAAATGTACTTTCCCCCAGCCCCGCCGTTCATATAAGCTATGCCGCCGATAGTCGCGGGGATATTTACGAGGTATTCAAGCCCGCCGAGATTGCGCCTTTTACAATACGCAAGGAGCGCGCCTACGCTCGTTCCCGCAAGGCAGAAAATTTTATCCTCCGCCACCCGCACTATGCCGCGCAGCTTCTTCGTGCAGATAATCGGCTCTTTTATTTTCCCGTCTGACGCGAGCACGTCAGAGCCGTTGCCGAGCACGAAAGCCCTGCCATTTTCATTGAGTTTGTCAAAGATAAGTTTTGCCTTACAGAGGTTGTCGGGATAGTAAATTTCCGCTTCGCCGCCGAGCCCGTAGGTCGTACAGCGGGAGAGCTTAACCCGCTCCGCCGTCGGCAGACAAAACGCGCTTTCGGCGCGCATTATACACCTTTTATATGATAGCATTTTTTTCGTCTTTTATCAATTACTTTATGAGATTTTTTATTTTATTTATGTCGCCCGTTTTCGCAGCGTTTTTAAGCTCTGCAATATAAATCTCCGAACAGGTCGGAGGCAAAGACGAAATACTTTTGCACCGCGAAAGCTCATTCATCTGAGCATTATCTGAGTACTCCGTATTGAAACTGAAAAGGCCGAGCGAGGAGACTTCGTTATGCGCCGTAAGATATTCAATAAATTCTTTGCAGACCGCATATCTCTGCCCGTCCGAGGCGATTATAGAGATATTCTGTCTTAGGTCGGAAAAGGCGTTTAAAGGCTTAATTTTGCACTCCCTCTCCCGCGCGGCAAACCTGAATAAATCGCGCTGAGTTCCTAAGAGATACTTATACTTTCCGTCCAGAAGATGAAGATAGGCATTGGTCGGCTGTGCAACTTCCGCGCCGGCTATACCTTCGAGGACTGCACAGACTTCGGCAAGGTTGTCTTTGCCGCCGTTAATTATTGTGTTCTTCGGCGATACATCAGAAAAGTCGGCGCGTTCGTCGAGCGTAATCAGGCAATAACAGCCGTTGCACCACTCCATTGATGCGAAGTGCCTGTCGTTTATATATTCGGCAATGCCGTAAAAACCGCTGTTATAGGAGATAACGTCGGGCAGGTTGCCCTCGGCAATATTCATCCTCGCGGCGTCGTCAGTAAGCGAAGTTACCCGAAAATAGATATTTTCTCCGTCGAAACATTCGCCCGCCTTTTTACTGAGATATTCCGCACGCGAGCCCTTGCCGCCCTCAAACCCGTCAATCTGCCAAAGATCTATGACCATCATGACGCTTTCATCCGTCGTCTCACGCCCCTTTAAAGTGCAATAGGATACGGGCGTCAACACTATGAGCAGGGCAATAAGTACAATAAAAGCCGTAATCTTTCTTATGCGCATACTCTATAATATAATTTTCGCACTAAAAAAATACATGGGGGAATATTCTGAATATTCCCCCTGCGCTTAGTTCGGCTTTTTTAAGCCGCCTAAACTATCTGTAAAGCGCTTACGCTTGTAAAATTATATTGGGCAGTAAGCCCTAAATTTATGCCGAAGTTTTGCCTTTAAATTTACTCCCGCCTGATTATTATATGCAAAAGTGCTCCACCGCGTTACGGCAAAAGTAAAGGCGGAAAGCCCAAAGGGCTTTCCGCCGCATAAATTTAAGTTATATCAGTCCTCGTCGTCTTCTTCGGGAAGCTCGACGTTGTGATAGACGTCCTGAACGTCATCGAGTTCTTCAAGCTTGTCAATCATCTTCTGGAAGGTCGCAAGCTTGTCCTCGGGAAGGGTTATATAGTTCTGGGGTATCATCTTGATCTCTGCTTCGAGGAAGTTAACGCCCTTATCCTCGAAGAACTTTCTGACTTCCGAGAACTTTTCAGGCGTGGTATATACCTCGTAGGCGTCCTCGCTGACCACATAGTCGTCGGCTTCGGCTTCGAGGCAGTACTCCATCATGGTGTCCTCGTCGAGTGCAACCGTCCTCTCGATGACGATTACGCCCTTGTTGTCGAACTGATAGCTGACGCAGCCGGGCTTGCCCATCTGTCCGCCGCACTTGGACATTGTCGAGCTTATGTCGCCCGAAGTCCTGTTTACGTTGTCGGTAAGCGTCTTTATGATGACGGCAGAGCCTGCAACGCCGTAGCCTTCATAAGTCAGCTCTTTATAGTCTTTGCCGCTGAGTTCGCCCGATGCCCTTGCAATCGACCTCTTGATGTTGTCGTTGGGCATATTTGCCGCCTTAGCCTTGGCGATTACGTCGGCAAGCTTGCTGTTGGTTTCAGGGTTGGGGTTGGATTTTGCGGCAACCGCAAGTTCCCTGCCTATCTTGGTGAATATTGCGCCGCGGGCAGCGTCGGTCTTGCCCTTTTTTGCGGCTATGTTATGCCATTTGGAATGTCCGGACATATTACTTCTCCTGATTATCTGTTATTTTTAAGCGCATACATGGCAATCGCCGCCGAAACGCCCGCATTGAGGCTCTCGCACGTCGGTCGCATGGGTATTCTTACAGTATAACGGGATAAATTTCTTATTCTCTCGCTCACGCCGCTGCCCTCGTTGCCGATGCAAAGACAGAACTTTTCAGGCGCGACGAAGGAAAATATGTCTTCGCCGTCCATATCAGCCGTAATTATAGGCACGCCGTCGAGCGCTTCGAGCGCCTCGTCCTCGTCACAGTCGTAGCAATCGACGAAAAACACGCCGCTCATGCTCGCGCGGACGACCTTGGGCGACCACACGTCGGCACAGCCGATACAGTAAATCTTAGTATATCCCGCGGCGTTTGCCGTCCTTATTATCGTGCCGAGGTTGCCCGGATCCTGTATTCTGTCGAGAAGCAGGCAGTCGCTGTCGGGCGGAACGATGTCCTTTTGAGGTATTTTTACGGTTGCGATGACGCCCTGCGGCGATTTTTCCGAAGACACCGCGGCGAATACTCCGTCCGAAAGCACTGTTGCGCCCTCGTAGCGCGGCGAGAGCTGTTCGGTGCAATAGATATTAGTCACCTCGCAGCCCGCGGCAAGACACTCGTTTACGGGTTTAATTCCCTCGACGAGATATTCTCCGTACTGCCGCCTGAATTTCTTGTCGGAAAGCGAGATGAGCTTTCTGACGACGGGGTTAGCCCTCGATGTGATGATCATTTTGAAATTTACCCGATTAAAGTACTTAGGGTAGCGCAAGCGCTACCCTGAATAAACCGTATATTAAACAGCCGCCTTTGCCTTTTCAGCAAGTGCAGCGAACGCTGCCGCGTCGTTTACCGCAAGGTCTGCAAGTACTTTTCTGTTGAGGTTGATGCCTGCAACTTTGAGGCCGTGCATGAACTTGGAGTAGGAAAGACCGTTTACCCTTGCCGCTGCGTTGATACGAGCGATCCAGAGCGAACGCATATCGCGCTTTCTCAGCCTTCTGCCGACGAAAGCATAGTTTAAAGACTTCATAACCGCTTCGCGGGCGATTCTGTAATTCTTGGACTTGTTACCGAAATAACCTTTTGCAAGGCGCATTATCTTTCTGCGCTTCTTTAAAGCGTTGACCGTTCTCTTAATACGCATGATTTACTCCTCCTTTACGCCTTATAGGGAATCATGGACTTGACCGTAGATTCCTGAGTGCTGGAAACAAGCGTGTTCTGACGCAAATTTCTCTTTCTCTTTCTGTTCTTGGTTTCAGCTTTGTGGTTCTTGCCGCCGTGAGGTCTCTGAACCTTGCCGCTAGCGGTCAGCCAGAAACGCTTTTTGGAACCGCTGTGTGATTTCTGCTTAGGCATATTATTGTCCTCCAATGAATATTTTACAAAATTTAAATGTCGTCAGGATTTTACGGGCGAAAGCATCATGGTTATCATTCTGCCTTCCGCAACGGGCTTCTTGTCCTGCACGGCCTTGCCGCCGAGCCCCTCAAAGAAGTCCTGCATTACCTTGACGCCCTGATAGGAACGGGCATTCTCCCTGCCCTTCATCCTTATGGATACCTTTACCTTATTGCCTGCTTCGAGGAATTTGAGGCACTGCTTGGTCTTGACCGCAATGTCGCCCACGTCGATAGTCATGGAAAGACGAATTTCCTTAATCTCTATCTGCGTCTGGTTTTTGCGGTTTTCCTTGTCCTTTTTTGCCTGCTCGTACTTGAACTTTGAATAGTCCATAATCTTGCAGACGGGAGGATCTGAATTGGGCGAAATTTTGACGAGGTCGAGATCTGCCTCCTCGGCAAGCCTTAAAGCCTGAAAAGAGGACATAACGCCGACCATCTGTCCGTCAGCGCCGATTACCCTGACTTCCTTATCCCTTATTGCCTCGTTGACCTGATATAAATCTTTTATAATCATATACCTCTCTGATTTATTTGACAATAAAATATCGGGTTACGCAAAAGTAACCCGATAAATGCACTTAGCCGTTAGGCGTATTATACATTATTAGCCGTTGCATACTCTACGCAAGGCGAAAGGGGTTAACCTTTGCTTACCTTTATATAATACAATTTATTTTGCTTTAAGTCAACTGTTTTTATCAGAAAATTATCTTTTTTCTGTCTTCGCGGACGACGAGATTTTCAAAATCTTCCTTGGACATGGTAGATTTTTCCTCTACGCCCCTCTTGTTGACGTTGACGGTGCCGTCTTCCGCTTCCTTGTCGCCGACGACTAGAATATAGGGTATCTTGTCGAGCTTGGCTTCCCTTATCTTGTAGCCTATCTTCTCGTTTCTGCCGTCGACTTCCGCGCGGATGCCCAGCTCGCAGAGGTCGGCGCATACCTTGTCGGCATACTCCTTTGTCCTGTCGGTAATGGGCAGAACCTTGACCTGAGTAGGGCACATCCAGAGCGGGAACGCACCCGCATACTTTTCGATGAGGAATGCAAGCGTCCTCTCGTAGCAGCCGATTGAGCTTCTGTGAATGACGTAGGGCGTACGCTTGGTGCCGTCGACGTCGATATACTGCATTTCAAAGCTCTCGCCTGCGGCGAAGTCTATCTGAATGGTTATGAGCGTATCTTCCTTGCCGTGCACGTTCTTGATCTGAACGTCGAGCTTGGGACCGTAGAACGCCGCCTCGTCGTCAGCCTCGACATAATCTATGCCGAGATCGTCGAGTATGACCTTCATCATGGCTTCGGTCTTATTCCACGCCTCGTCGTTGTCGATATACTTGTCGGACTTCGACGCGCCCCTCTTGGAGAAGCGATAGGTTACGTCGTTGCGCATACCGAGGCAGTCGAGAATGTAGTAGGAGAGATCGAGGCAGCGCTTGAACTCGTCCTCCACCTGCTCCTTGGTGCAGATTATGTGGCCGTCGGAAAGCGTGAACTGGCGCACCCTTATAAGTCCGTGCATTTCGCCAGAGTTTTCCTTTCTGAACTCGGTCGCCGTTTCGGAATAGCGGCAGGGCAGATCGCGGTAAGATTTGAGGCCGTTCTTGTAAATCTGGTACTGGAACGGGCAAGTCATGGGACGAAGCGCCATTATCTCCTCGCCGTTGAGCCCCTCGCCCTGCTCGTCGGTCTGACCGAGCACGAACATCTTATCGCGGTAGTGATACCAATGCCCCGAAATCTTATAGAGGTCGGACTTAGCCATGAGCGGGGTTTTGGTAATCATAAACCCGCGCTTTGCCTCCTCGTCCTCGACGAAGCGGGAAAGTATCTGCAATATCTTTGCGCCCTTGGGCATGAGAATGGGCAAGCCCTGACCGATGACGTCGCTCGTCATGAATATGCCGAGCTCCCTGCCGAGCTTGTTGTGGTCGCGCTTTTTAGCCTCCTCGACGGCGGCAAGGTATTCCTCCATCTGGCTCTTTTTCTCGAACGCCGTGCCGTAAATGCGGGTGAGCATCTTGTTCTTTTCGTTGCCCCTCCAATACGCGCCGGTGAGCGAGATGAGCTTGAACGCCTTAATTCTGCCCGTAGACGGAAGATGAGGGCCTCTGCAGAGGTCGGTGAACGAACCCTGCTTGTAGAAGGAGATGACTGCGTCCTCGGGCAGATCTTCTATGAGCTCTACCTTATACTTCTCCTTATACTTCGCCATTAGCTCGATTGCCTCCTTTCTGGGCAGTTCGAAGCGCTCTATGGGGGTATTTGCCTTGATTATCTTGCTCATTTCGGTTTCGATCTTCTCGAAATCGTCCTGCGTAATGGGCGTCTTGAAGTCAATATCGTAATAGAAGCCGTTTTCGATTACGGGACCTATCGCAAGATTGCAGGTGGGGAAAATGTTTTTGACGGCCTGCGCGAGCACGTGCGAGCAGGTATGGCGGTAAATATCCAGCCCCTCCTTGTCTTTGAGCGTGACGATCTCGACGGTGTCGCCGTCAGAGAGCTTGCAGGAAAGGTCGACGAGCTTGCCGTTCACCTTTGCCGCGACGGCATTTCTTGCAAGTCCTTCGGAGATTGCAGCCGCGCACCTGAGGCAGTCCGCGCCGTCTTCGAGGCTGAGCTGTTCGCCGTTCTTCAATAAAATATTCATTGTACTATCTCCTTATCCGCGGCAGAAAAGCCGACGGAATTAGCTTTTTCTCAAATAAAAAAGCGCCCTCAAACTGTCAGTTTAAGGACGCAAAACAATGCGTGGTTCCACCTTAATTGTCGTGAAAATTACACGACCGCTCTTTGAAATCCGCCAAGTAAAAGTGGTTTCCCGTTATCCTCGGCAATGCGTCCCTTACAGCCAGACGGGGGCGCTCTCTGCAAAAGCCTGCGGCGGTACTTGTCTTTATGCGGACATAGTTATTCAACTAAGTCTATCTTAGTACTTTTTAAGCGATTTGTCAACGGCTTTGAGGGCAAAATGTTTTTAATTTATTTGCCAAACGCCGTTATTTTAATGTATAATAAAAGGCGATTAAATTCAGGAAGTTTATTATGGCCTATACCAATTTCAACCAAGTAGAAAAGAAATGGGCTGAATACTGGGAAAAGAACGGCACGTTCCACACCGACCTGCACGATTTTTCCAAGCCCAAGTATTATGTACTCGATATGTTCCCCTATCCATCGGGCGCAGGTCTGCACGTCGGTCACCCCGAAGGCTATACCGCGACGGACGTCATTTCGAGAATGAAGCGCATGCAGGGCTACAACGTCCTGCACCCCATCGGCTTCGACAGCTTCGGTCTGCCCGCCGAACAGTACGCCATAAACACGGGCAATCACCCCGGCGGCTTTACGCAGAAGAATATCGAGACTTTCACCGCCCAGCTCAAAATGCTCGGCCTCTCCTACGACTGGACGCAGACCATCTCGACCTGCGATCCCTCCTATTACAGGTGGACGCAGTGGATATTCAAAAAGCTGTGCGAGGCGGGGCTTGCAAGGTACGTCGAAACGCCCGTCAACTGGTGCGAGGAGCTGGGCACCGTGCTTGCCAACGACGAGATAATCGACGGCAAGAGCGAACGCGGCGGTTTCCCTGTCGTGCGCAAGAATATGAAACAGTGGGTTATCGACATAAACAAGTATGCCGAGCGCCTGCTTGAAGGGCTTGACGAGCTTGACTGGCCCGAAGCCTCCAAGGTCGCACAGCGCAACTGGATAGGAAAATCCGTCGGTGCAAAGATAAATTTCAAGGTCGACGGCACGGATTTGCAGTTCACCGTATTCACCACCCGCTGCGACACGCTTTTCGGCGCAACGTACTGCGTTCTCGCGCCCGAACACACACTCGTCGATAAGATAACCACGCCCGAATGCAGAGAGAGCATAGAGGCGTATAAGACGGCCTGCGCAAGCAAGTCCGAAATGGAGCGCACCGAACTCAACAAGGACAAGACGGGCGCATTTACCGGCGCTTACGCTATTAACCCAGTCAACGGCAACAAATTGCCCATATATATATCCGACTACGTCCTCACTACCTACGGCACGGGCGCAATTATGGCCGTTCCCGCGCACGACGAGAGAGACTATGCCTTTGCCAAGAAGTTCAACCTGCCCATAGTCGAAGTGCTTGCGGGCGGCGACATAGAGAAAGAGGCCTACACCGCCGACGGAATACACGTAAACAGCGGCTTTCTGGACGGGCTGAACAAGCAGGACGCTATCGACAAGATGATAGAGTGGCTGACCGAAAAGGGCTGCGGCGAAAAGGCAATAAGCTATAAGCTGAGAGAGTGGATATTCGCCCGCCAGAGATATTGGGGCGAGCCCATACCCGTCGTTCACCTCGAAAACGGCAAGGATATACTGCTTTCGGACGACGAACTGCCCCTCATTCTGCCCGAGATGGACGACTATAAGGCGCACGGCGGCAACGCCCCGCTTGAAAACGCTACCGATTGGGTAAACGTCGAAATAGACGGCGTAAAGGGCAAGCGCGAGACGACGACCATGCCCGGTTCGGCAGGTTCGAGCTGGTACTTCCTCCGCTATTGCGATCCCCACAACGACGAGAAATTCGCCGACTATGACCTGCTAAAATACTGGATGCCCGTCGACTTCTACTGCGGCGGCAAGGAACACCTCGTAGGTCACCTCCTCTATTCGCGTTTCTGGAATAATTTTCTCTACGACAACGGCTACGTGCCGTATAAAGAGCCCTTCAAAAAGCTTTTCCATCAGGGAATGATACTCGGCGAGGACGGCAATAAGATGTCCAAATCGCTCGGCAACGTCATCAACCCCGACGATGTCGTAAAGGAATACGGCGCGGACGTCCTCAGAATGTATGAAATGTTCATGGGGCCCGTCGCCGATACCAAGCCGTGGAATACGGCAAATATCGAGGGCGTAAAGAAGTTCATCGACAGGGTGTACAGAATTTACATGGAGAACGACGTCATCTCTGACGAGCCCAACAAGAACCTCGAAAAGGTATATCACCAGACGGTCAAGAAGGTCGGCGAAGACTATATGGCGATGAAGATTAACACCGCCATATCGCAGATGATGATCTTCGTCAACGCAGTTTACAAGGAGATTGCCGAGGGCAGAAAGTTCCCGAGAGAATACGCCGAAGGGCTTATCAAGCTCCTCAACCCCGTCATTCCCTTCATAACCGAGGAAATATGGAACACGGCGCTCGGCCACAGCGGCACGATTGCCTACGAAAAGTGGCCCGAATTCGACAATGCCAAGTGCGGCGAGGACACCTTTGAATATGCCGTGCAGATAAACAACCGCATCAAGAAGAAGATGCTCATTGACGCGACCGCAGACGCAAAGACGATCGAACAGATCGTCCGCGCCGACGAGGAGATTGCAGAGCTTATAAGCAGCAAGCAGGTAAAGAAATTTATCGTCGTACCCAAGCGTCTTATAAATATCATACTGTAAATGAGTTACGCGCCCCGCAGAATTGAGGGGCGCGATTAGTTTACTTTTTATTTTGCTTTACGTACGCTTTCAGTTTTTCAAACATGACCTTTTCGCCCTCGTCGGCGAGCAGATTGAGATATTCTTCGAGAAGTTCCGCCGTTTCGGGGTGCATCCGCGCCTTATCCTTTCTGCCGAGATAGTATTCTAGCGGGGAACGGTCGGTATAGTCCTTGCCCTTGTAGGTCTTGCTTGCGGCAACGCGGTCGCAGATCATTTCAGCAAAATATTTAGGCGGCATCTTGACCGAAATAAAGCCGCCGCTCGCGTCCGAGTCGCTCCAATACTCGAAATGGTGCTTATTGCGCCCCTTATGGTGCAGCCAGGCGGCTGAATAGCCGAAAAGCTCCCTCTCCCGCGCCTGCGGGCTGCGCGTGCCCTGATAGTACTTTACCCCGGGCAGAAACTCTGACGGGGAATATTTTGAGAGGTCGTGCGTAAGCCCCTGAAAATAGAGCCCGACCTTGAAACAGTGCTTTCTTACAAGCCGTCTGTGATGATTTATCGTCCTGAGGTGCTTAAAAAAATTCATACTCATATATCGATAGTCATGCCGTCGTAAGCCGCGACGACGCCATATTTCTTTTCGACCTCGGCAAGCCGTTCGGGCGTGGGGTTACAGTTATGCGAAAAGTGCGAAATGACCGAAACCGTGCCGCTGTCAGTCACGCCCGCCTCTTTGAGATTTTGCGCAATATCCATTACTTTTTCAATGCAGAGGTGCCTTGCGCCCTTTACGGGAGCAGCTTCGAGAAAAGTGCAGTCGTAAGTCACGAGATCTGCCCGCGCTCCGCTCTCTTTGAGAAAGGCGACTGCCTCGGGCGAAAGATCGCCCGTGTCGTGAAGGTGCAGATAGCCCTTGCCGTCGCGGCGAATATAATATAATAACGCCTCCTCCGCCGTGCCGTGCATTGCGGGCAGCGTCAGAATGTCGTAATCGCCGACTTTCAAAGAGCTGTACGCCCTTACGAGGTTGAAGCGCGTATGCTCTGCGACGTCGGGCTTCATCTCCCTCGCCGTGCACTCCGCAAACACCTTGCCGACCTCCTCGTTGCCGTAGATATCGAGCACGTCGCTTTCAAGCACTGCATACTTATAACCCCTGAGAATGAAGTCGTGCGCATAGAAATGGTCCATGTGCGAATGGGTGATGAGCGCGTATCTAAGCGACGACAGGTTAAGCTTGCCGCTGAGCGAATGGACGTAAGCTTCGGGCGGGAAATCAATGCACAGTTTCTCGTCGATAAGCGTCTGCGAGCGCGTCCTGACAAACCCGGGATACGTCTTTCTTAAATTGTTGCAATAGGCACAGTTGCAGAACATTGCGGGGAAACCTTCCGCCGCGCCCGTGCCGAGATAGGTTATCTTCATACATAGTTACAGGGCGACTTAAATCGCCCTGCTCTTAAAATTCCATTATTATGGTGACCGGTCCGTCGTTAGACTGACTGATCTTCATATCTGCGCCAAATACGCCCTTTTTGACGGTAATGCCCTCCTCGGAGAGCTTTTTTACGCAGTATTCGTAAAGGCTGTTTGCGCGTTCGGGCAGTTCCGCACCCGTAAAGCTGGGGCGGTTGCCGTGCGCACAGTCGCCGTAAAGCGTGAACTGCGAAACCATCAGGACTTCGCCGCCAACGTCTTTGACAGACAAGTTCATCTTGTCCGCCTCGTCCTCAAATATGCGCAGACGCGCAATTTTGTATGCCATTTTATCGGCGTTTATAAAGTCGTCGCCGACGCCAACGCCGAGAAATACGGTCAATCCGAACGGTATCGAGGATATGAGCTCGCCGTCGACTTTCAGTTCGGTATATCTGACGCGCTGAATGACAGCCCTCATGGCAAAATTAAATTACTTGCCGACTCTCGACATGTACTCGCCGCTGCGGGTATCGATGCGGATGATTTCGCCTTCCTCGACGAACATGGGAACCTGAACGACTGCGCCCGTCTCGACGGTAGCGTTTTTGAGCGCGTTGGTAGCGGTGTTGCCCTTTACGCCCGGCTCGCACTCGATAACTTTGAGTTCGACGAAGTTTTCGGGTTCGACGGAGAATGCCGTGCCGTGAAGGAACTTGATGGTTACGGTGTCGTTCTCCTTGATATATTTGAGGGCATCCTCTACCTGATCATAGTTGAGGGGAATGATCTCGAACGTATCGGGATCCATAAAGTTATAGAACTCGCCGTCCGTGTAGGAATAGGTCATCTTCCTCGTTTCAACCTGAGCAGTTTCAAGCTTTGCGGTAGGGTTGAAAGTAATGTCCGAAAGTACCTGACCGGTTACGACATTTTTAAGGGTTGCCCTTACGAATGCCGCGCCCTTACCGGGCTTAACGTGCTGGAACTCGGTTACGGTGTAAACGCCCTTGCCGTTGTATTCGAATGTTACGCCCTTTCTGATATCGCCTGCTAAAATAGATGCCATATATTTTTACTCCTTAATAATTTGCTTATGAATAGATTATAAAATCAATAATTTTTTATCGGTATTGGTAAGGCTTACCACCTTGCCGCCCTGCAAAGTTACGGTATCCTCTATCCTTATTCCCAGCTTTCCCGCAATGTACACGCCGGGCTCGTCCGAAAAGACCATTCCGTCAGCGAAAACCTCGTCCGAGTTGGGCGAAAGCGAAGGCTTTTCGTGGATATTTATGCCGAGACTGTGCCCGAGCGAGTGGGTGAAATATTTGTCGAGACCGAAACCTTTGAGGTAGTCGCGAGCAAGCGCGTCGCCCTCTCTGCCCGTCATTCCGCTTCTGAATTTTTCCTTGACGATGAAGTGCGCCCGAAGGACTTTTTCGTAGATATCCTTGAAATCTTCGTGCTTTCTATCGTCGCCGAAAAGCAGCGTCCGCGTACAGTCCGAACAATAACCGTTTATCTTGCACCCGAAGTCAAGCAGAATGGTATCGCCGAATTTAAGCTTGGTTGCGCCCGTTTCGTGGTGGGGAACGCTTGCGTTTGCGCCGAATGCGCAGATAGTGTCAAAGCTCGTGCCGCTTGCGCCGTGCTTTCTCATGAGATATTCCAAAAGCGCGGCAACCTGATTTTCGGTCATACCCTCTTTAATCTCGCCGAGAAGCTCTGTAAAAGCCCTGTCGGTAGCTTCGCAGGCAAGGCGGATATTTGCCAGCTCGTCCCCGCTCTTGACAGACATTGCGCTTTCAAATGCGGGCAGGCTATCAACTATTTCAAAGCCCGCGCCGCTGAGCGTCAGATAGTCCTCGGCGGAAATTCTGCCGAGCGGCATGCCCAGCGTCTTATACCCTTCGAGCAGTTCGCAAAGCTTTACGCCGCGGGGATATTCCCTGACTTCTATGCCGCAGCTTTCAAGGCACTTTGCCGCCGCTTCGAGATAGCGGGCGTCGGTGTAGAATACTGCTTTTTTGCCGTCGGCAATGAGAATGCCGAACGAACTTGAAAACTTTGTCAGATAAAAGCGCAGGTCATGCTCCCTTACGACCAGGGCGTCCGCCCCGACGGCACTATAAATGCCATTTATCCCGTCAATTACCATATTATTTTACCAAAAAAATAATTATATGTCAACACTATTGAATATTTCTTTCATTGTCGCGGCATCCTCTGCCTGCGTTCCGTCCGATTCGCTGACTATATAAGGCTCTAATTCAAGCTTTTTGAGCGCGACGGCAAGCGGCAGAAATTCCGGGCCGTAGGTCATATCTTCAAAAGTGAGGTGCTTTATCTCGCCCCGCCCGCCGTACATTATCTTGGAGAAATGCACGTGGAAATGCTTTACCCGCTCGTATCCGAGTTCGGCAATCATATATTCGAGACGGCTGAGATAATCTTCAACCGTTTTAAGGCTGCCCTGCTCGCGGGCGTTGATGTGCCCGAAATCGAGGCAGGGAACGTAAATTTTATCTATTTTGCAGAAACGGACAATTTCTTCGACCGTGCCGATCTGCGCAATTTTACCCATAGTTTCGGGGCTGTAAACTACGTCTTCGAGGTTGTTGAGATAGATATAGTCGGTGAGCCGCTTAATGCGCTCCTCGCACAAGTCCACCGCCTGCTCTCTCGTCATCTTGCCCTGCGTCGCGGGGTGAAATACGAGGCGCTTGCCGCCCATAAGCTTAATGAACTTCGCGCTGTTCAGGACGTAATTATACGATTTCTGCGCGGCTTCGTCGTCGGGATTGGAAAAGTTGATGAAATAGGGCGCGTGAACGCTTATTTCCTTGCCCTTCGCGGCGAAAGCTTCGCCTATTTCAACCGCCTTGCCCTCCGAAAGGGTTATGCCCCTGCCGAAGGAATACTCGAAACAGTCAAGATTGAATTTTTCGAGATATTCGGGCGCCTGAACGGTGTGTTTATAGCCCATATCGTAGAAACTTTTACTGTTTCCGCTTGGTCCGAATTTAATCAATTTTTATTCTCCGCAACGGTCGTCGCCGCAGTCGCCCTGCTCGCCCTCGTCGTTATCTTCCTCTGTCGTTTCTTCTGTCGTTTCCTCGGCGGGAGTTTCCTCTGTCGTTTCTTCTACTGTTTCGCAGGAAGTTTCTTCAACGACTTCTTCGGTCGCTTCCTCGGCGGGAGTTTCTTCAACGACTTCTTCGGTCGCTTCCTCGGCGGGAGTTTCTTCGACAGCTTCCTCGATCGCTTCCTCAGCGGGAGTTTCCTCAACAACTTCCTCGGTTACTTCATCGGCGAAAGCTTCCTCAACGACTTCTTCGGTTACTTCCTCTGCGGAAGCTTCTTCAACGACTTCTTCGGTCATTTCCTCAACGGTCGCTTCCTCAACAACTTCCTCGGTCACTTCCTCTGCGGGAGCCTCCTCGATCGTTTCTTCGGTCACTACCTCGACGGGAGCTTCCTCAACGACTTCTTCGGTCGCTTCCTCGGCGGGAGCTTCGGTTACAACTTGCGCCGTTTCTTCGACTTTTCCGCAGGGAGTTTCTGTCGAGACTGCCTGATTATCGTCCGCGACGGCTTCGCCGCGGATATATGCTATATCCTGACCGAGCTGAGCCGTGAGCTCGGCTACGTTGGAGAATGCAACTATATCCCTTATGTAGGAGACAAAACATACGGTGACGGTGCGGCCGTAGAGATCGCCGCTGAAACCGTCATAATAGACTTCGAGCGCTACCCTTTCGTCGCCGAAAGTAGGGCAAGTGCCGTAGTTGGCTATGCCGTAATACCTGACTCCGTCAATGTCAGAATAGACCTTATAGACGCCCGCCTTGACGGGATATTTGTCTGCGGGATAAACTATGTTGATTGTGGGGTAACCGACCTCTGCCGCGCCCCTGCCAGCACCGTGCACGACTTCGCCCGTCACGCTGAAATCGGACACGAGAAGTTTATTCGCCTTTTCGATATCGCCGTCGGCAAGGCAGGACTTTATGAGCGTAGTGCTGACCTTTTCGCCGTCGCAGAGCACATCCTTTACGGACATATACCATACACCGTTTTCGTCGTCTTCGGCATAGTTTTTGAGCGTGGACGACTTGCCCTTTGCCTTTGCGCCGAAGCGGAAATCTTTGCCGCTCATATACGCCTTGACGTTGATGTAATTTTCCATCGTCGCGAGGAAATCGAGCGGCGCAGTCGCCTTGAACGCTTCGTCATAGTCGATTGCGAGCACGAACTTTGCACCGAGACCTTCCAAAATTGCCAGCCTTTCTTCAAAGGAATAGACAAGCCCGCCGCCCTTTCCGTCGCGGAACATCATGACGCCGAGATCGAGACCGTTGATCTTTGCCTGCAATTTAGCTTTTTTTATGAGCTCTCTGTGTCCGAGATGAATTGCATCGAAACAACCGAGCACAAGCAATGCGGGAAACGCATATTCGTCTTTACCGTATTCAACTACCTTCAACATAATTTTGTCCTTATCTTTAAAACTCCGCCCTCGGACTGTGCCAGCCCGTAAAAGCCTTGGTTTTCTTTATATATTTTATACAGCCCGTCTGCAAGCGACATATCCGCGGTAAGACCGTTGAACAGCCTTTTCGCGTCCGTACCCGTCGGGTACACGCTTTCAAACGGCAACAAACTGTCAGTAGGGATAATGTGTTCCTGCAAATTTTCAGCGGTGAGATAGCTCGTCTCAACCGAATTTTCAATTGTGAACGGCCCGCTTGCCGTCCTCACGAGTGCGCTCATGGCGGCAACTGTGCCGAGCGACTTTGCCATGTCGCGGGCGATAGAGCGGATATATGTTCCGCCGCCGCACTCTATGTCGAAAATAAAATCTCCGTTTTGGTCTCTGCCCTCAAAATCTATCGAATATATAGTCACGCGCTTGGGCGGCAGAGTAAATTCTTCGCCGCTCCTCGCAAGCATATAGCCGCGCTTGCCGTTTACGCACTTTGCGCTGTAATTGGGCGGAATCTGGTCGACCTCGCCGACGAGCGAGGGCAGGACGGAGATTATTTCAGCCTCGTCGGGCACTCTCTCCCCGCTCGCTTTAAGCGTCCCCGTCGTGTCGAGCGTGTCATAGTCGACGCCGAAGCGGAACGAGGCGGTATATCTCTTTCTCTTTGTGAGAAAATAGTCGAAAAGCCGCGCCGCGTTGCCGATTGCTATCGGCAGAACGCCGCTCGCCATGGGATCGAGCGTGCCGAGATGTCCGCAGGGCGTACCGCTGAGCCGCTTGATTATGGCAACTTCCCTCGCCGAACTGACGAAAGGCGCTTTATTTACGTTGACAAACCCGTTCATAACTGCTGATATACGGCGTAAGTCAGCCTTTCAATGACTTCTTCAAGCTCGCCGAACAGCATACAGCCGCTTGCGAGGACGTGCCCGCCCCCGCCAAAGTTTGAAGCGACGGCGTTGACGTTTACGCGCTTGCTGCGAAGCGAAGCCTTGTATTGGTTGGGCTTGACTTCGAGCAGGGAAACCGAAACCTCCACCTCGTCAATGGACAGAGCATAGTCGACAAAACCCTCCGTATGGCTCTTGTCCGTGCCCGTCGTCTCAAAGTCCTTCTGTGTAATATTGATAAAGGCGAGTTTGCCGTCGAGGGCGAAGCGCAGGCGGTTCAGAACTTTTCCGAACAGTATCGCCCTGCCGCGCGTCTGCCGCGTGAACATGAGATAGCTTATTCTGCAAATGTCTGCGCCGCGCTCTTTGAGGAGCGAGGCGACCGCAAAGGTCTTTGCGCTGACGTCGTTATGCGAGAAATTTCCGCTGTCGGTCAGCAGCCCGAGCGCGATGAGGTCGGCAATGTCCTTGGTTATCTCAAACCCCGCCGCAAGCAGTATTTCGGGCAATATTTCGCACGTCGCCGTGCTTTCGGGCACGACGTAGTTATACTTTGCGTAGCCCTGATTTGATATATGGTGGTCGATATTGAGCGTTACGCCCTTGAATTTCAGGTATTCGTCGCAGAATATGCCTATTCTGGTTACGTCCGCCGCGTCGACGGTGACAAACAGGTCGATATCCGAAAATTTAACGGGCAGACTTACTGAAACCTCTGACATTGCGGGGAAGATCGACAGCCTTTCGGGCGCTCCGTCCTCGCAGATCATGTATGCCTCTTTACCTGCATTTCTGAGCGCGAGACAGAGTGCGAGCGCACTGCCCAGCGCGTCGCCGTCGGGGCGGACGTGGCAGGTGATCGCAACCCGCTTGCTGTTATTCAAAACCCTTGCAATATCGCCGAGTGCCGAATTAGTCATCTTTATCGCTCTTTTCTATCTTACTTAAAATATTGTCTATCCTGACGCCGTATTCCATACTGCCGTCAACGATGAAACGAAGTTCGGGCACGGTCCTGATCCGCAGAACTTTGGCAAGTTCGTGGCGGATATGCCCCGCATTTTCCTTTAAAATTTCAAAACTGCGCTCTTTTTTGGCTTCGTCGGTGTCGTAAATGCTCGTATAGATCTTCGCGCTTTTTAAATCGGGCGCGACGTCGGCTTCGGTAATGCTGATTATTGCGCTGAGTTCGGGATGTCTGTTCCTTAAATCTGTGGCAATAATCCTGGAAATTTCTTCCCTGAACTGGCTTGCAAGCCGTTCTCCTCTGACTCCTTTCACTCAATCACCTCCGAAAATTTATGCCTTAGGCGCAATTTCCTCGATCGAATAGCACTCTATAATGTCGCCGACCTTGATGTCGTTGAAGCCTTCGATTGCGCAACCGCACTCATAGCCGTAGTTGACTTCCTTGACGTCGTCCTTGAAGCGTTTGAGCTGCTGCACGTTGCCCTCGACGACGAGCACGTCGTCGCGGTATATCCTGAGCTTGCCGCCCCTAATTATCTTGCCTTCGAGCACGTAGCAGCCCGCAATATTGCCGACGCCCGTGATCTTGAAGGTCTGACGAACTTCGCACTTGCCGAGATATACGTCCTGATACTTGGGAGAAAGCATGCCTTTGAGCGCCGCTTCGATATCGTCGAGCAGGTCGTAGATTATGCGATAAGTCCTTATGTCGACCTTGCTTCTCTCGGCGGTTGCCCTTGCCTTGGAGTCGGGACGCACGTTGAAGCCGAGAATTATGGCATTTGACGAGTCGGCGAGCATAACGTCCGATTCGGTAATCGCGCCTGCGCCGCTGTGAATGACCTTGACCTGAACTTCATCGTTGGAGAGCTTGACGACCGACTGCTTAACCGCTTCGACAGAACCCTGAACGTCGCCCTTGATGATGAGGTTGAGCGTCTTGATATTGCCCTCGGCTATCTTGCCGAACACGTCGTCGAGCGAAATCTTGGAAGCCGCCTTGACCATGGCCTCGCTCTGCTTTCTCTTTCTCTCCTCGATGACAGACTTCATGAGGTCCTGCGATACCGCGAAGATAGAGTCGCCCGCATTGGGCACTTCTTCGAGGCCGAGGACGAATACGGGCATTGAAGGACCTGCCTCCTTGACCGTCCTGCCCCTGTCGTCTATCATGGCGCGGACGCGGCCTGTAATCGTGCCTGAAATTATATTGTCGCCCGTATGCAGTGTACCGTTCTGCACGAGCACGGTCGCAACGGGGCCCTTGCCCTTGTCGAGCTGAGCCTCGATGATAGCGCCCCTCGCCTCTCTTTCGGGGTTGGCGAGAAGTTCCTTCATCTCGGCGACGAGCAGGACGTTTTCAAGCAATTCGCGTATGCCCTCGCCCGTCTTGCAGGAGATGGGACATACGGGGGTATCGCCGCCCCATTCTTCGGGAACGAGCCCGTAGCCCGTCAGATCCTGCTTTATCTTTTCGGGATTTGCCCCGACTTTATCCATCTTGTTAATCGCAACGATTATCGAGACGTTTGCCGCCTTGGCGTGGTTGATTGCCTCTATCGTCTGGGGCATTATGCCGTCGTCTGCGGCAACGACGAGAATGACTATATCTGTGACCTGAGCGCCTCTCGCCCTCATCGCCGTGAACGCTTCGTGTCCCGGGGTATCGATGAAGGTTATCGACTTGCCGTTGACGTTGACCGAATATGCGCCGATATGCTGGGTAATACCGCCAGCTTCGCCTGACGCTACGGCGGACTTTCTGATATAGTCGAGAAGCGAAGTCTTGCCGTGGTCGACGTGTCCCATGACGGTTACGACTGGAGCACGGGGAACGAGGCTTTCGATCTCCTCCACGGTGTCCGCCTGCTTTTCGCTGAGTATTTCCTCCGCCGTCTTTTCGGGCTTGTATTCAAGCTCTATGCCTATGCTTGCGGCAAGGAGCGCGGCGGTATCGTAATCGATAGATTCGTTAACCGTCTTCATTATGCCCTCTTTGAACAGCCACTTGGTTATTCCGACAGCGGGCATGCCTATCTTTTCGGAGAGCAGTTTAAGGGGTATTTCGTCGGTAGTGACGACTGCGTGCTCTATCTTGACGGTATTGGCAGCAACCTGCTTTTTATCCTTCTTTACCCTCAGCTTTCTGTAACCGCTCTTGTCCTCGTCGAAGTCCTCGACGGTAACGCCCTGCTGCTTGGCAAGCGCGCGCTTGGATATTGCGTGTCTGTCCTTTTCGACGTAGGTCTTTTCAAAGCCCTTCTTCTTGTCGGGACCGAAGTTCTTGCCCGCAGGTTTTACAGGCTGAGGCGCGGCGGGTGCGACGTATCTCGGCGCGGAAGATGCAGGACGGCTTGCGCCCTGTCTTGCCTGACCGCCGTTCGCGCTCCTCTGTCCGCGGGATGAACTGTCGCTGTTGACAAATGTCTTGGGAGGCAGAGAACTTGCCTTAGCGACTATGAATGAAGGTCTCTTGGGCTGAGCAGGCTGAGCTTTTGCCTCCTCTTTGCCCTTCTTTTCGGCGGGTTTAGCCTCCGCCTTGGGTTTTTCCTCGGTCTTAACCGTCGGCTTTTCGGCTGCCTTTACGGGTTTTTCTTCGGCTGCGGGCTTTTCTTCAACCTTGACCTCAACCTTTTCAACCTTCTCGGGCTTTATTTCGGCAGGTTCTTCCGCCTTGACTTCTGCGGCGGGCTTAACCTCCTTTACGGCCTCTTTCGGCGCGGGTGCGGCGGGCTGTTCGGACGCTTCCTGCACATTCTCCTTGTCCGATATCTCAGCCTGCTTCTTCGCCCTTTCGTTTTCAAGGGCGGAGAGTTTTTTAATTACGTCGAAAGCCGACTTCTCGACGGCGGAAATTTTCTTGGACAGCTCGCTGAAACTGCCGTCGCCGAGCATTTTGGATATATTCTCAATATTTTCGTATTTTGCCATAATTATTGCCTCCCAGCATATAATTTGTAGTTGCCGCCGAGGTTATCGCATATCGCCTCGGCAAGATTTTTATCGCGCACGGCCGCAAGCTTGCAACCTGCTTTATGGACAGAATTTTCAAGACCGCCGTTGCACACGACGAGCGGGCAGGAAAATCTGTTGCTGTATTTCAAAGCTAGTTTAAATGCGTTTTCCGACGCAGTCGAACAGACAATTATGAGATAGACGTCCTTTTTCAGGGTGTCTATCGTACCCGAACCGAGCGCGATTTTCCGCGCCCTGAGACAAAAGCCGAGGTATGCGTCAACCTTTTCTGCCAAGGTATTCCTCCTCGATTGCGGCATAGACCGCGTCGTCTGCCCTGCAACCGAACACTTTGTCTATAAGCCGCGCCTTTTTGAGCTTTTTGATACATTCGGGGTTGTCGCAGATATATGCGCCTCTGCCTGCGGCCTTTGAAGAAAAGTCGAGGAATATTTTGCCCTCGGACGTCTTGACGATCCTGAGCATCTCGCGCTTTTCTTTGAGTTCCCTGCACGCTATGCACTGTCTGAGCGGTATTTTCTTAGTCTTGGGCATCTATTATTCTTCTTCCTTTCCCGTTTCGCCTTCGTCCTCTATATCCTGCAAGCCGTAGCCGAGTTTTGCGGCCGCGCTCTCGCTCTTGACGTCTATCTTCCAGCCCGTAAGCCTTACGGCAAGACGGGCGTTCTGACCGTCCTTGCCTATCGCAAGCGACAGCTTGTCGTCGGGAACGACAGCCATTGCCGACTTCTCGCCGTCGAGCTGTGTAACCGAAATGACCTTTGCGGGGGAGAGCGCCTTGGCGATGAATTCGAGGGGATTTTCGCTCCAGGGAATGATGTCTATCTTCTCGCCGTGGAGTTCCTCGACGATCGCATTAACCCTCGAACCCTTGTTGCCTACGCACGCACCGACGGCGTCCACCCTCGGATCTTCGGAGCTTATGGCAATCTTGGTCCTTGCGCCCGCCTCTCTGCTGACTTCCTTTATGACTACGCTGCCCTGCTTAATTTCGGGCACTTCTTCCTCAAAGAGCTTTCTCACGAGCCCTGCCGAAGAACGGCTGACGAGCACCTGTGCGCCCTTATAGCCGCTTTTGACGCGCTTGACGAATACCTTTATCTTGTCGTTGACGTTATAGGTCTCGCTGGGCACCTGATCGGAGGGCATCATAAGCCCCTCGACCTGACCTTTGCCGAGCTCGACATATACGTTTCTCGCGTCGATCTTTCTTATCGTACCGACGACAAGTTCGCCCTCCTTGTCGGAGAATTCGGTCATTGCGGCGTCTCTCTCGGTCTCGTGCAGTTTCTGAAGTATTACCTGCTTTGCGGTCTGCGCGGCAATGCGGGAGAAATCCTTGGGCTTGAAGCTTTCGATGATTTTGTCGCCGACCTTATAGCTTTTCTTAATCTCCTGCGCTTCTTCGAGCGAGATTTCGGTATCCCTGTTCTCGACTTCCTCGACGACCGTCCTTACCGAGTAAAACTCGATAGTGCCCTTTTCGGGAAGGAACTTGAACTCGATCGCGCCGGAACCGCCCTGCTTTTTGCGTGCAGAAACGAGCGCGTTTTTGAGCGCCTCGATAAATACTTCCTGGGGAATACCCTTCTGACTTTCAAGATCTGCAAGAGCAGCAAAAAAATCCTTATTGACCATTTTGATTTCTCCTATAATATGTCTGTTTGCGCGGTTTTCAGAGCGCCTTAATTATTCAAATTTGATAGCCTTGTTTATCTTGGCTATGCGGTTGCGGGGCAGTTTGAGGCTTTCGCCGTTTACCTCGACGGTTATATTGTTCTCGTCGAACGCGCTGAGTACGCCTTCGAGAAATTTCTTGCCTTTAAGGGGCGAATAGAGCTTAATCTCCACTTCCTTGCCGAGATTTCTCTCAAAATCGCGCTGTGTCTTAAACGGACGGTCGAGCCCGGGGCTGGATACGTTGAGCGTGTATGCGTCGCCGTAGCTCGGATCGAGCTCGTCTATCGGATCGATTATTGCGTTGTGGAACTTCTCGCAGGTGTCGAGGTCTACGCCCTCCTCCGTCTCGATGAAGACAGTCAACTGCGCCTGCTTTTCGTTGAGCGCGATATCGACTATCTCAATGCCCATAGGCGCAGCTATTTTCTCGACAAATTTCCTTATTTCATCAGCTGATTTGAATTTCATAAATCTCCATATACAAGTATTGAGTGCCTTTGTCAAGGCACTCAATCTTAAAACTAAGTATTAAGTCTGCTATATTATAACACGACTGAATGCGTTTGGCAAGTTTTAGCACAGGTTTGGCAAAGATTTTTTTATTTTTATCAGTTCTTTGAAGATTTTTGCCGTCACCAGCGCGTCGTCCGCCGCCCTGTGGTGGTTGAAAGTTATGCCGAAGTAGTCGGCGATGGTATTCAGCTTATAGTTGGACAGCCTTAAAAGCTGCTGCGAAAGCGGTATAGTGTCGAAGATCTTTCTTTCGAGCATATAGCCGCACTTGGAGCAGTAATAATCGACGAACTTGAAGTCGAAATTGGCTATGTTGTGACCGACGAGATATGCGCCGTCGCAGAACTTGAAGAAATCCGGCATGACCTCCTCATAGTCGGGCGCGCCGTCCACCTGGCTCTGCTCTATGCCCGTAAGTTTGACTATTTCCTCCGAGAGCTTGCGCCTCGGGTTGACGAAGGTGCTGAACTGCTCGGCAATTTCGCCGTCTATGAGCTTGAACGCGCCTATCTCTATAATCTTGTCCATATTGCCCGCCGACGGAGAGCTGTTGAGCCCCGTCGTTTCGAGGTCGAACACGACAAATACGTTCTGTCTTAGACAATCGGGCATCGACCTGTCGGTGAACATATCGTCCTGCGTGAACTCCTCAAAGGGCTGAGGATTGATGGTCTCGTAGTACTTGGGCACGGGCTTGGACATGCGCTTTTCGGGCACGAAGCCGTCCGGCACTTTACCGTAGTCTATGAGGTTTGCCGTCGGGCGCACCATGCCGTTAAAGGTGTCGGTCTTACAGGTCATGACTATGCTGTCGCCCACCGCAAGCTTACGTATCTTGTCTATGCTCTTTTGCCGCGCGAAATATGAAATGCGCATGGTCGCCGTCGTGTCGGTTATCGTAAAGTTGAACATTATGCGCTTTCTGCCGTCGGGGCGTTCGAGTTCGCGCTCCCTTATGTCCTCGATCTTACCGCAGACGACGACTTCCTCGCTGACGAAATTGAGGTCGGAAAGATATACCGCCGAAGTCCTTTCCTTAGTGCTCTCTATGGGCGTAAAGTCGGCTATTTCAAAAGTCCTGACGGGAATGACGTACTCTATATTCTCGTGCTCCTCCTCGATGACTATGTCGTCGACCTTGGAGGCATCGGCTATGCACTTGCCCGAAAACTCGCCGCAATAGCACTTTTTAAGCTCCTTTACCACGGCGGCTATAAAGTCGTTGGTATAGGCGTTGCAGCTTATGACCTTAATGGTAAAGTAAAACCCGCCCTCGACGCGCTCTACTTTTATATCGTCGGCGGTGACGAACGCAGAAATCTGCCTGTTGCAGGAGGGAATTATCGAGAGAATTTTGCGGGCGACCATGCCCTCGTCGGGCGTGAGTTTGGATATTTTTACCCGCGAAGAAAAGAGCTGCGGCACATAGCCCGACAAAATCTTTCTGACTTTGAGTTCGTCGTCGGGGGTAAACGCCTTGTCGGTAATCAGCCCGACCTCGACGGCGTTTTCAGACTTGATGAGCTCTACCGAGTTGAGTATCGCCGTACTCATCGCGGGTATTTTTCTTATTTCGTCAAGTATCTCATCAACCATTAAGCAGACCTTCCAGTTCGGCGAAAAATTCGCTCTCGGCATCGGCGGCGGCAATGCGCCTTACCACCTCGCCGCGCCTGAAAATTACGCAATATTCCTTAGAACCCGCAATGCCCAGATCGCAGTCCTTCGCCTCGCCCGGGCCGTTGACTACACAGCCCATTACGGCGACTTTGAGCTTTTTTCTGACGTTTTCGACGCGCTTATTGACCTTTTCGGCGAGTTCGACGACATTCCACTGCGTTCTGCCGCAGGTCGGGCAGGAAATGACGTCGACGAACTGATCGTCCAGCCCCACCGCGCGGAGCAGCTTCTGCGCGGCGTAGATTTCACGCACGGGATCGCCCGTTATGGATATGCGGAGCGTATCGCCTATGCCGTCTATTAGCAGCCCGCCGAGCGCCGCCGCCGACTTGATTATCGCCATCTGCTCGGTCCCCGCCTCGGTCACTCCGATATGCAGGGGATAGTCGCACTTGGACGACAGCAGTCTGTAAGCCCTGACGGTAAGCGGCACGTCGGAAGCCTTGACCGAAACGACAATATCGCTCACGCCGTGATCTTCGAGTATGCGGGCGTTATAGAGCGCGCTTTCGACGAGCGATATTTCGCTTCTGCCGTATTTTTCGAGATATTGCTTTTCAATGCTGCCCGTATTCGCGCCCACCCTGACGGGAATTTTATGCGCTTTGATGCAGTCCGCAACTATGGCTATTTCGCGCTCTCCGCCGATATTGCCGGGGTTGATGCGCACCTTGTCACAGCCGTTTTCAATCGCGCGGACGGCAAGCTTGTAAGAAAAGTGTATGTCGGCTACGACGGGCAATTTGCCCGCTTTAAGCGCAGATATCGCGTCTGCATCCGCCTCGTCGAGCACCGAAACCCTGACGATGTCGCACCCCGCCTCGCGCAGGGCGGCAATCTGTCTTAAAGTCGCCTCGGTGTCGGCAGTCCTCGTCGTGCACATAGACTGTATTTTAACGCGCTCGCCGCCGCCTATTATTACGCCGCCGCAGTTGACCTTTCGCGTCTTTTTAAGCAAATTTTCCATTTCTTCTACCAAATAATAAAGGCAGTTTCAGGCTGCCTTTAAGTAATTATTATTTTCTGTTTTCCATCATTTTTTGCAGTTCTTTCATAAAGCTGTCTATGTCGGTGAACGAGCGGTAAACGCTTGCATATCTGACATAGGCGACTTCGTCGAGCGATTTGAGTTCGTCCATTACCATTTCGCCTATCTGCTTGGAGGTAATTTCCTGCTCCATAGAATTATAGACCTTCTTGGTAATGTCGTCGACCACCTTGTCGATCTTTTCCATCGACACGGGGCGCTTTTCGCATGCCTTGATTATGCCGTTTTTGACCTTCTGCGCATCGTAAGCCTGTCTTGCGCCGCTGGACTTTATGACGAGCACGGGCGTATCTTCGATAGTCTCGTAAGTAGTGAAACGCCTGCCGCAGTTGACACACTCCCTGCGCCTTCTTATCGTCCTGCCCTCGTCGGCGGAACGGCTGTCAATAACTTTGCTGTCCTCGCAACCGCAATAAATGCACTTCATAAATTTCCCCATACCTTGTAATTTTATATTATTTTACCACAAAATATTGTGATTGTAAAGACCTAATTTTCGATTTATTGAGGCAAAAGCGCATAAATACGGCATTTTTGAGCGGCAAAGGGCGATTATCTGAGCGATGACTTCATTACGTCCTCGAACTGAACGCCGTAAGGGTGATTGTCGCCCGTCGCGCGTATGCAGTCAGCGACAAATCTGCCTGCGATTTTGCAGCTTTCGGCGTCGCTCATGCCGCAGAGCTTATGAGCAGCATAAGCCGCGGTGAATATGTCGCCCGTGCCGTGGAAGAAACGGGGCAACTTTTCGTCGAAGACGTATTCTATTTTGCCGCCGTCGTATATCCCCTCGCCTATCATTCCGTCGCGCTCTACGCCCGTTATGATTATAGTTCCCTTTGTGAGAGCGGAAAGCTTCGACATAAGCTTTTCTACATTGGGGATGTCGCACTTATCGGGAACGGGCATATCGGCGAGATAGCAGGCTTCGGTTATGTTGGGAACGATTACGTCGGCGTTGGAGATGAACTCCCTCACCGCCTGAACGTATTTCTCGTCAAACCCGGGGTAGAGCTTGCCGTTGTCGCCGAACACGGGATCGATTATTATCTTTGCGCCGTCGTTAGAAAATTCTTTGAAGATCTTTTCCGACAGCTCCATATATTTTTTGCTGCCGAGATAGCCGAGCACGTATCCGTCGAACTTAATGTCGTTCACCCTCCACGCGTCGAACACGCTTTCAAATTCGGGCGCGAAGTCGAAATACGACCACTTTTTGTACATTGTGTGGTTGGAGAGAATTGCCGTCGGCAGAATTGCCGTCTCCATGCCGAAGTGAGACATTACGGGCAGCACGGCCGTTATCGAGCACTGCCCGACGCATGAAATATCCTGAATTGCAAGAACTTTTTTTCCGTTCATAATTATTACCTTCCCTATAATTGCGGGGTTTCGCCCGCAGTACTATTGTGCGTTATTGCACATTTTAAAATTCAGCCCGCCGAAAGGGCGGGCTGAAAATGTCTTTTAACTGAAATACTTTACGCCGCTTTCAAATATCTTCATATCGAAATTGCCGTCGTAATTCTTGTAAAGGTTTTTACCCTTTCTTTCGCTGTGTCCCATCTTGCCGAGCACCCTGCCGTCGGGCGAGGTTATGCCCTCTATTGCCCACATACTGCCGTTGGGATTGTAGGGACTTATCATCGTCGGTTTGCCGTCGAGGTCGACGTACTGCGTGGCGATCTGACCGCCTGCGAGCATCTTTTCAAGCTCTATCGCGGGAGCGACTATCTTGCCCTCGCCGTGCGATACGGGAACGGCATAGACTTCGCCGACCTTGCAGCCGCTCAGCCAGGGGCTGAGGTTGGAGGCAACCCTTATATTGACCATCGTCGAAACGTGTCTCGAAATGTTGTTGTAAGTCAATGTAGGCGAATTTGCCGTGAGCGGGCTGACCTTGCCGTACGGAACGAGCCCGAGCTTTATGAGCGCCTGGAAGCCGTTGCAAATACCCAGCGCGAGGCCGTCTCTCACTTCGAGCAGCTTCATAATTCTCTCGGCAACCGCGGGGTTCTTGAAGGTCGTGGCAATGAACTTGCCCGAGCCGTCGGGTTCGTCGCCGCCCGAGAAGCCGCCGGGGAACGCCACTATGTTCGCCCTGTCGATAGCCTTGATTATCGCCTCTACGCTCTCCTCGATGTCTGCCGCCGAACGATTCTTGATTACGAGAATTTCGGGCTCTGCACCCGCCATTTTGAACGCGCGGGCGGTATCGAGTTCGCAGTTAGTGCCGGGGAATGCGGGAATGAATACCCTCGGCTTTGCGATTTTAGTAGCAATGTTGGTATATCTCTGTCCGCCCGTATAGTCACAGTCAGGGATAGCGCCCTCCGCCTTTGCCGTAACGGGGAACACGCCGTTGAGCTTGCCGATATACTTTTCTTCCGCCGCCTTTACGGAAAGGCTTTCGCCGCCGCAGGTGAACGCGCCGTCGGAAGATGCGCCGATATATACGCTTTGAATGTTGCCGAGCTTGGAAATATCGTCTGCGGCAACTATTATTTCGCCGTAGTGCTCCTTGAACAGCTCGTCCTTATCCATTGCGAAATCGAAGCCGTAGCCGTTGCCCAGACAGCTCTTGACGACAGCCGCCGCAATGCCGCCCTTTTCGACGACGGTCGCAAAGGAGATATTGCCGCTTGAAATATTCTCGTGTACGGCGGAATAGAGCTCTTTGAGATAGCCGAAGTCGGGCATTTTACTTTCGTCCTTCTTCGCTGGAAGCAGATAGAGCTTTTTGCCCGCACCGCCTATTACGTTGGTTATGAGCGCCGAAGCCTTTGAGGGTGCGAGCGCGAACGAAATGAGCGTCGGAGGCACGTCGATATCCTCGAAAGAGCCGCTCATAGAGTCCTTGCCGCCGATCGCGCCGAGCCCCAGACCGAGCTGTGCATACAGCGCGCCTAAAAGTGCGGCGAGCGGAACGCCCCAGCGAGCGGGATCTTCGCGCAGACGCATGAAGAATTCCTGCAAGGTGAGGCGGGCGTCCTTAAAGTCCGCGCCTGCCGCGACGAGCTTTGAAACGGAGGTCATTATTGCATATACCGCGCCCGTGAAAGGCGACGATGAGGACAGCTCGGGGCTGTAACCGTAAGCCGAAACCGTGCAATCGTCTGTCTCGCCGCCCATGAGTTTTGCCGCCATGGCGATTACGGGGGTAAGCTGATACTTGCCGCCGAAGGGCATATATACCGACTTTGCGCCGATGGTCGAGTCGAACATTTCAGCAAGCCCCTTCTTCGAGCAGACGTTGAGGCAGGAGAGCGTCTTTTCAAGCCGCTCGGCAAACCCGCCCTTTTGAGCAGCGTCGAAGAAATCGGTGACTTTTTCGTTGATCTCCGCGTCGGTCTGCTGTTTTACGCCGTTGGTGTCGAGGAAATCTCTCGAAATGTCGACGATCGCCCTGCCGCGGTGGTACATCTTCATTCTTCTGTCGTCGGTTACGACGGCAACGGGCGTTGCCGTGAGGTTTTCCTCTGCGGCGAGCGCAATGAAGCTTTCGACGTCTTCCTTTGCAACGACGACCGCCATTCTCTCCTGAGATTCGCTTATGGCGAGTTCGGTGCCCGAAAGTCCCTCGTATTTCTTGGGCACTTTATCGAGCTCTATGATAAGCCCGTCGGCAAGTTCGCCGATAGCAACCGATACGCCGCCCGCGCCGAAGTCGTTGCACTTTTTGATTTTATTGGTTACCTCTTTATTGAGGAAAAGTCTTTGAAGTTTTCTTTCGGTGAGCGCGTTGCCCTTCTGCACTTCCGCGCCGCAGGTCTGAACGGACTTCTTGTCGTGCGCCTTGGAAGAACCAGTCGCGCCGCCGCAGCCGTCCCTGCCCGTTTCGCCGCCGAGCAGAATGATGACGTCGCCCTTGCAGGGCTTAGCCCTGTAGATCATATCCGACTTTGCGCCGCCTACGACGAAGCCAGTTTCCAGCCTCTTTGCCTTATAGCCGGGGTGATATACCTCGTCTACCTGACCTGTCGCAAGACCTATCTGGTTGCCGTAAGAGGAGAAACCTGCCGCCGCAGTACGGGTGATAACCCTCTGCGGGAGTTTGCCGGGAAGCGTCGCGCTTATGGGTTCGGTAGGATCGGCACAGCCCGTGACGCGCATGGACTGCAACACATAAGTTCTGCCCGAAAGCGGATCTCTTATCGCGCCGCCGAGGCAGGTCGCCGCGCCGCCGAAAGGCTCTATTTCGGTGGGGTGATTGTGCGTCTCGTTCTTGAACATTATGGTGTACGGCTGTTTTTTGCCGTCGAGAGTGGCATCAATCTTTATTGAGCAGGCGTTGATCTCGTCGGATATGTCGAGATTGTCCAAAAGCCCGTCTTTTTTAAGTTTCTTTGCGCCGATTGTCGCAATATCCATAAGGCAGGGATATTTATCCGTCCTGCCCTTGTAGAGCTCGGCAAAGAGTTCCTTGTATTCGTCAAGCGCCTTTTTGACGTGCTTATTATCGCTGTTTACAACTATATTTTTAATTTCGGTTGCAAAGGTCGTGTGACGGCAATGGTCAGACCAATAGGTGTCGATAACCCTTATTTCGGTTTCGGTAGGGTTTCTCTTTTCGGTGATGAAATAGTCCCTGACGAACGCGAGGTCGGCAACCGACATTGCAAGCCCCATCTTCCTGTGGTATGCGGCTATCTGCTCGTCGGACATTTCTATAAAGCCCTCTACGTCCTTGACGTCCTCCGCCCTTATCGCCTCGTGAACGAGCGAAGTAGGCTTATCGAGCGTGACTTCCTCGCTCTCGACGGGGTTGATGACGTGCTTTTTGATGACTTCGAGCTGTTCGTCGGTCACGCCCTTTACGGCGTAAATATTTGCGCACTTGATGAGCGGACGCTCTTTCTTGGTGAGGAGCTGAACGCACTGCGCCGCGCTGTCCGCGCGCTGGTCGTACTGCCCCGTCAGATATGCGACGGCAAATACCTTGTATTCGGCGGGTATATCTACGCTCTCATAGTAGACATTGTCGACGGGCGGCTCTGAAAATACGCCGGGAACGGCAGCCATAAACTCGTCCTCGGTGATATTCTCAACGTCGTAGCGAATGAGCTGCCTTACGTCCTCAACCTCGATTTTGAGCTGATTGCGAATATCGTCAACCGTCTTTTTTGCCTGTAAATTGTCCTTTTTTTCAACAAAAATTCTGTAAATCATCTTTTCGTATCCCAAAAATCTATGCTCGGCAACATTATCTGTCGCGGTACTTTATGCCGATATCAGTGCGGTACTGCATTCCTTCCCAGAAAATATTCTTAACCGCCGCGTACGCCTTTTTACGCGCGTCTTCGACGGTCGCGCCCTTGGCAACCACGTCGAGCACCCTGCCGCCGTTGGTGACGAGCTTTCCGTCCTTAATCGCCGTACCTGCGTGGATTATCGAACATTCGCCCGTGTCGCCTATCGTAATTTCCTTGCCCTTTACATAGTGCAGGGGATAGCCGCCGCTTGCAAGCACTACGCAGACGCAGGCGCCGCTCTCCCATTCTATGTCTATATCGGCAAGCCGCTCGTCCGTCACCGCCTCGAATATATCGAGAAGGTCGGTTTTGAGCATTGGCAGAACGACCTGCGTTTCGGGATCGCCGAAGCGCGAGTTGTATTCGACGACTTTCATGCCCTTATCCGTGCGCATGAGTCCGAAGTAGAGACAGCCCTTGAAGGTCCTGCCCTCTGCGTTCATAGCCTTTACGGTGGGAAGCATTATCTTTTCGAGTACTTCCTTTTCAAGCTCCGCCGTCCAGAACGGACAGGGCGAGAAAGTGCCCATGCCGCCCGTATTCAGCCCCTTGTCGCCGTCCATTGCGCGCTTGTGGTCGCAGGAAGTAATCATCGGCACGATCGTCTTGCCGTCGGTGAATGCGAGAACGGAAACTTCTTCGCCGGGGGTATATTTGAGCCCCTTCATATATTCTTCGACGACGACCTTATTGCCCGCCGCGCCGAACGCCTTGTCGAGCATTATCTCTTTGAGCCCTTCTTCCGCCTGTTTGAGCGTTTCGCAGAGCAGTACGCCCTTGCCGAGCGCAAGTCCGTCGGCTTTGAGAACTATGGGCGCGCCGACCTTTCTGACGTATTCGAGCGCGTCGCCGTAATTGTCGAAAGTTTCGGAAGCCGCCGTGGGAATGTCATACTTTTTCATCAGCTGCTTGGCGAAAGCCTTGCTTGCTTCGATGAGCGCCGCCGCCTTGGTAGGACCGAAACAGCGCTTGCCTATCGCCTGAAGCGCGTCGACGAGCCCTATCGCGAGCGGATCGTCGGGCGTTACGACGTAATAATCTATCTGGGGATTTTCGAGCGCGAATTTGACCACCGCGTCGACGTTCATATAGTCTACGTCGATATTTTCGGCAATCTCCGCCGTGCCGGCGTTGCCCTTCATGCAATAGAGTTTATCTACCCTCGCGCTCTTTTTGAGCGCGGTCAGAATGGCGTGTTCTCTGCCGCCGTTTCCTATAACGAGTACTTTCATATTTAATACCGCTTATATCAGTGTTTGAAATGTCTGTCGCCGACGAATACCATTGCTATGCCTGCCGCGTTGCACGCGTCGACCGACGCCTTATCCTGAATGGAGCCGCCCGGCTGAATTATGGCGGTTATGCCCGCCTTGACACATTCTTCGACGCAATCGGGGAAGGGGAAGAAGGCGTCGGAAGCCATTACCGAGCCCTTTGCCTCCTCGCTTGCGTGAGCTATCGCCTGCTGAGCCGCCCAGATGCGGTTGGTCTGTCCCATGCCTATGCCCGTCGTCCTGCCCTTCTTGCCTATTACTATGGCGTTGGACTTGGTGTGCTTTACGACCTTCCAGTTAAACATGAGCGCTTCGATCTCGTCCGCCGTGGGAGCTCGGTCGGTGACTACGCCGCAGCCGTAGACGGTCTTCTGCTTGCCCGAGGGCAGAGTTACGACATCGACGGAAGCTTTCTTTGAAAACAGCGACATATCCTCGTCCTTGATGAGACATTCGTCGTACTGCTGAACGAGCAGGCCGCCGTAAACTTTCTTCATATCCTTTGCCGTTGCCTCGCGGCGAGCCGTGATGTCGGCAATTTTAAGGAGGCGGATATTCTTCTTCTGTTCAAGTATTTCAAGCGCTTCCTTGCTGTACGAGGGAGCCATGACTATTTCAATGAATATCTTATTTATTTCGGTTGCGGTTGCCGCGTCGACCTCGCCGTTAATGGCAAGTATGCCGCCGAATACCGAAACAGGATCGGAATTGTATGCTTTGAGATATGCCTCGCATACACTTTCGCCCGTGCCTACGCCGCAGGGATTTGCGTGCTTGCAGGCAACTACCGCGGGCGTACCGCCGAACTCCTTTAAGAGCTCGAGCGCGCCGTTGGCGTCGTTTATGTTGTTATACGAAAGTTCCTTGCCCCAGAGCTGTTCCGCCGAGGAAAGGCAACCCTTTCTGTCAAATTCTTCCTTGTAGAATACCGCCGTCTGCTGAGGGTTTTCGCCGTACCTCAGATCCTGCGCCTTTTCGTAAGCGAAAGTTACGCTGTCAGGGTATTCGATGCCGAGCTGCGATGCGAGATAGTTGGAAATAAGGCTGTCGTAAACTGCGGTGTGCGCGAACACCTTATATTGGAGATATTTCTTGGTTTCAAGCGTCACTCCGCCGTTTTCGAGCTCGGCAAGCACCTTGTCGTAGTCCTTGGGATCGACTATTACGGCAACGTCCTGATAGTTCTTTGCCGCCGCCCTTATCATCGTAGGGCCGCCGATGTCGATATTTTCTATACATTCGGCGAAATCTGCCCCCCTCTGCAAGGTCGCCTTGAAGGGATAGAGGTTTACGCAGACTATGTCAATGGTGTTGATGTTGAGCTTTTCGAGCTGAGCCATGTGCTCGGGATTGGAACGCATGGCGAGAAGTCCCGCATGGACGTTGGGGTGAAGCGTCTTGACCCTGCCGTCAAGACATTCGGGGAAGCCCGTAATTTCGGAAATCCCGATAACTTTCAGTCCCGCGTCTTTGAGCGCCTTTGCCGTGCCGCCCGTCGAGATAATTTCAAAACCGTTCTTTACAAGTCCTTTGCAGAACTCGACAACTCCTTCTTTGTCCGAGACGGACACAAGCGCTCTTTTCTTCATTTCCATAATCTATCGTCTCCCAAATTAAATTTTTCTCACTTAACGGTTACTTTTCTTCCGTCCTTGACTATTCTGCCCTCGCACAGTTTCCTGACACATTCGGGCAGAAGCGAGTGCTCGACTTCGAGTATTCTCGCCTGCAAGCTCTCGGGCGTGTCGCCGTCCTCTACTTCGACTGTTCGCTGGGCGATAATCGCCCCGCCGTCGGGCACTTCGTTGACGAAATGCACGGTGCACCCCGAGATCTTTGCGCCGTATTCGAGTACGGCTTTATGCACGTTCAGCCCGTACATGCCCGCACCGCAGAACGACGGAATGAGCGACGGGTGAATGTTTATTATTCTGTCTGCGAAAGTCCTTACGAAGCTTTCGGGAATTATTTTGAGCCAGCCCGCGAGCACTATATAGTCAACCCTGTTGAGGTTGAGAAGATAGGTGAGCTCGGCATACAGCTTTTCGATGTCGGGATAGTCCTTTTTTGCAAATACCGCCGTATGTATGCCGTGCTTTTTTGCGCGGTCGATTGCGCCTATCCCCTCTTTCGAGGCAATTAAATAGGTTATTTCGCAGAACTTATCCCTCTCGTTCGCGTCTATTATTGACTGAAAATCCGTGCCGCCGCCGCTGGCGAATACCGCTATGCGTTTCAAAGCAGTTTTACCCCGCTGCCCTTTACGGTTTTGCCGATTACGGCGCAGCTTTCGCCCGTGCTTTCAAGCTGGGCGATAGTAGCTTCTACGTCCTTTTCGTCGACGCATACTACCATACCGATACCCATATTGAAGGTGTTGTAGATCTGCGCGTCGGTTATGCCCGCCTTTTCCTGCATTATCTTAAAAAGCGCGGGAACTTCGTAGGACTTCGTGTCTATCTCGCAGCCTATTCCCTCGGGGAAAATTCTGGGAATGTTCTCGATGAAGCCGCCGCCCGTGATGTGAGCAATGCCCTTGACGTTTACCTTTTCGATGAGCGCGAGAATGGACTTTACGTATATCTTAGTGGGTGTGAGCAGAGCGTCGATAACCCTGCAGCCCAGCCTTTCGTCATATTTTTCAAGCTCTGCCTTGTCCTCGCCCCAGAGTTTTCTGACGAGCGAATAGCCGTTGGAGTGTATGCCGCTCGACTTGATTCCGACGAGCACGTCGTCCTCCTTTATGTCCTTGCCGTTGATGACCTTCTGTTTGTCGACCACGCCGACGGCAAAGCCTGCTATGTCATATTCGCCTGCGGCATAGAAGCCGGGCATTTCGGCAGTTTCTCCGCCGATGAGGGCGGCTCCGCTCTGGCGGCAGCCCTCGGCAACGCCTGAAACGACGGTTGCAACCACCTCGGGAGAGAGGTTGCCCGTTGCGAAATAGTCAAGGAAAAAGAGGGGTTTTGCGCCCTGGCAGACTATGTCGTTGACGCACATTGCGACGGCGTCGATGCCTATCGTGTCGTGCTTGTCGGATATGAAGGCATATTTGAGCTTAGTGCCCACTCCGTCCGTACCTGCGACGAGCACGGGCTCTTTCATGCCCTGCGGCATCTTGAAGAAGCCGCCGAACGAACCTATATCGCCGAGCACGCCGTCGGTATAAGTAGACTGTACGTGTTCGCGCATGAGCTTGACCGCCTTATAGCCGCGTTCTACGTCTACGCCGCTGTCCTTGTAAGATATTGCCATATTCTGTTTCTCCTTAATTATTTCGACTTGCGTATATTTATGTTATTCGAGTTTGAGTTTATCCGCCTCATACCCTTTGAGAGGATAGGGATATTCGCCGTTGAAGCAGCCCAGACAGAAGCCGACGTTTGCCGACTTGCAGGTGGATACGAGCTGGTCTACGGTCAGATACCTGACGCTGTCCGCGCCGAGGCTTTCGCATATCTGCTCCTCGTCCTTGTATGCGCCGATGAGCTGCGAATAGGTCTGAATGTCTATGCCGAGATGACAAGGGTGCTTGATTATGGGCGAGCATATCCTTATATGCACTTCCGCCGCGCCCGCGTTTCTGAGCATTTTGATTATCTTGCGCATGGTCGTGCCGCGCACGATGCTGTCGTCGATTATTATTACCCTCTTACCGTTGACGTTGGAACGCAGAGCGTTCATCTTGACGTTGAGGCTGTTCTCCCTCGTCCTCTGGTCGGGCTGAATGAAAGTCCTGCCGACGTAGCGGTTTTTAGCCAACGCCTCGACAAACGGTATTCCGCTCTCCTCGGCATAGCCCCTCGCCGCCACGTTCGCCGAATCGGGTACGCCCGAAACGAGGTCTGCCTCTACGGGGCAATACCTTGCAAGCAGTTTTCCTGCCTCCTTCCTCGCCTCATAGACGCTGCAACCGTCCAAAACCGAGTCGTGACGGGCAAAATATACATATTCAAATATGCACATTCTGCTCTTTTCGGGGAGATTTTCCATCATGTAGGAATGTTCGCCGTTGCTGTCGAACACGACTATTTCGCCCGGCTTGACGTCCCTCAAAAAGTTTGCGCCGACCGCGTCGAGTGCGCAGGTCTCGCTTGCGACGATATAGTCGTCAACGACCGTGCCGATACACAGCGGCCTTATGCCGTAGGGATCTCTGACGGCGATGAGCTTGTCGGCGGTCATAATGACGAGCGCGTAAGAGCCCTTGAATTTGGCGCAGGCGCGCTTAATTCCCGTCAGAATATCGCCGTCCGAAAGGCTGTTGATCATTACAGCCATTACTTCGGAGTCGATCGTCGTCTGGAATACGGCATTTTCCGCAATGAGTTCGTCGCGGAGCTGTTTGGTATTTGTGAGGTTGCCGTTATGGGCAAGCGCTATTCTGCCGCACTTACCCGTAAAAACTACGGGCTGGGCGTTGAGAAGCTGGCTTGCGCCCGTAGTCGAATACCTGACGTGCCCGATTGCTATGTCGCCCTCGGGAAGGGTGTCGAGTTTGCCGCCCGAGAATATGTCGGGAACGAGCCCCATACCCTTATAGTAGGTTATCTTGTCCGCATAAGCGACGGCAATACCCGCGCTCTCCTGCCCCCTGTGTTGCAGGGCATAGAGACCGTAATACACGGTGTATGCGACGTTCCTGTTTTCCTGCGAGTACACGCCGAAAACGCCGCACTCCTCATGCATACCGTCAAAGGGCAATTTTTCCGATCTGAGATACATAAGCTTTTCTCTTTAATCTGCGTCCTGAAATGATCAGTTGAGTCCTATTCTCTTGAAGATCTCTGCATAAGCGTCCTCTACGCCGCCGAGATCCCTGCGGAACCTGTCCTTATCGAGGCTTACGTGCTTGGTAGTATCCCAGCTGCCTGCTTCCCAGAAGCGGCAGGTGTCGGGGGAAATTTCGTCCGCGAGCACGATCTGTCCCTTGTACCTGCCGAATTCAAGCTTGAAGTCGATGAGGTCGATGTTGAGTTCCTTGAAAAATGCCTTCATTGCGTCGTTTACGGCGAACGCCATATTGGTTATGGTGTCAATCTCCTCCTTGGTGGCAAGCCTTAAAGCGAGCGCGTGATAGGTGTTGAGGAGAGGATCGCCCAATTCGTCGTTCTTATAGGAAAATTCTATGGTAGGATTTGCAAGGATAGTGCCTTCGGGTACGCCGTATTTCTTGGAGAAGCTGCCTGCGGCAACATTCCTTATGATTACTTCGAGGGGAACGATCTGAACCTTCTTTACGACGGTGTTTCTGTCGTCGAGTTCCTCAACGAAGTGCGTGGGAATACCCTTCTTTTCGAGCATCTTCATCATGAGGTTGCTCATCTTGTTGTTGATTACGCCCTTACCCGCAATCGTGCCCTTTTTGAGGCCGTTAAACGCCGTCGCGTCGTCCTTGTAGGAAACGATTACATAGTCGGGATTTTCGGTGGCGAAAACCTTTTTTGCCTTTCCTTCATAAAGCTGTTCTTTCTTTTCCATAAAAATCAAATCTCCTTATAAGATGTTAATACATTGTTTAATGCAAAAACCCGCAATGACTTGCGGGCAATGGGTATGTCAAAACTCCGCAGATTCGCTTTGAACCGCTGCGTCGTCAGAGTTTATCTTTTCCTTCATCTTCAACTTGTATTCGGCTATCTTTGCGGCGATTTCGGGGTACTTCACGCCGAGTATCTGCGCGGCAAGAATACCCGCATTTTCGCCCGCGTTTACGCCGACCGTTGCGACGGGTATGCCGGAGGGCATCTGCACTATCGACAGCAGGCTGTCGAGACCGCCCATCATATCAGTCTTTATGGGCAGACCGATAACGGGCAGGGTTGTAGAAGCGGCAAACACGCCGCCGAGATGAGCGGCTTTGCCCGCCGCGCAAATTATCGCCTCGAAGCCGTTTGCAACGGCGGACGACGCGAACTCGTGCGCTTCCTCGGGCGTTCTGTGCGCCGAAATTACGCGCACTTCGACCTCTATGCCGAACGATCTCAATACGCTGACCGCAGGTTTAACCGCGGAAAGGTCCGATTTGGAGCCCATAACGACTGCTACTTTTGCCATACAAATGCTGTCTCCCGTATTTATATAAAAATTTTAAGCAAACTTATGTTGTATGCTGTTACTCTACATTCTGTTCGCCGTGTACATTGCGGCGATTAACGTCTACTCGGTAATGCTGCTCATAACCCAGCGCAACGAGGCGGCAGACGATGGTCAGAGACCGAACGGCGGCGACGGCAAACTTATACTCGCCGCGCTGCTCGGCGGGGCGATCGGGCTGTACGTCGCAATGTTCATAACAAGATACAAGCTCAAAAACATAGTTCTCATGATATTGCTGCCCGTCATTGCCGTTTTCAACGTGTGGCTGACGATAATCGCATTCCGTTCGGGAATGACCTTCTTCGTAATGTGACACAATATCTGCAAGCTATGATTTAATTATAACACGACATATTGTAAAAAGAAAACTGTTTGACCGATGTTTTTTGTTTTGAACCGAAAATTTTTTGTAATATGTCACAAATAACATAATGGAGGCAAGGCAAATCTGCCCTTATCCTCCATAGTTTGTCATTATTTGGTTAATATTTACGCGCAGCGCGGCATAAATTACTGTTCTTTGTTTTCCGCGTTCGCCTTTAAGAGGTCGCGTATCTCGGTGAGCAATTCCTCGGCCGTGGGCTTGGGCGGCGGGGTTTGCTCGGCGGCTTCCGCCGTCTCCGCCTCTACCTGTTTAAGCGCCGCATTTGCCGCGTCCTCGTCCGACATACCGCGCTTTTTGAGCTTTTTTATTAGCTTTTCTGCCTGCTTTTTGCGCTTTTCGTTGGCCGTTTCTGCGGCATTTTTAAGCCCGCCGTATACCTTGACTATGACGAAAAGCACGAGCGCGATAATGAGAAAATCTATTATCTTCATTATGAACGTGCCCCAATCGATATAGATCGAATTGGCCATGTCGAGTATCTGCGTACCCTCGGCGTCTGTCGTGTAGACAGGTCTTAACATGGTCACGAGACCGCCGCCGTAAGCGCCGCCCGCCAGCCAGTTGATGACGGGCTTTATGATGTTATTCGTCAGGCTTGTGACTATCGCGTTGAACGCCGCGCCGATTATCACCGCGACGGACAGGTCGACGATGTTGCCCCTGCAAATAAATTTTTTGAATTCCTGCCAGAGCGCACTCAATTTCTTCATCGCGCCCCTCAGCCGTTCCTTGAAAGTTCTTCGGCAAGCGCATCGATCTCCGCCCTGCTCTGCTCGCTCAAAGCCGACCTTATTTTGACGGCGGCTTCGGTGAATACGAGGTTCTTGCAGTCTTCGAGCTTTGCCCTCATCTGGCGGGCGCAGACGGGCGCCCAGGTGCCGTTTTCGATAAACCCGACCGTGCGCCACTGATAGTTGCGCTCTGCAAGCCCCGTGAGGAAGTTGCGCGCCGCGGGGAATATTTCGCCGTTATAGGTCGTCGCCGCAACGACGAGCTTGGGGAAGCGGAAAGCCTGAGCTATGCACTCCGCCCAGTCGTCCCTTATGAGGTCTATGAGCTTTACCTTCTGCCCGCGCTTTTCAAGCTGTGCGGCGAGGTATTCGGCGCCCTCTCTCGTATGTCCGTAGATGGACGAGCAGGCGATGAGCACGCCGTCGGTTTCGGGAGCGTAAGCCGCCCATTTCTTATAGTGGTGAACGGCAGTCGTCAGCTTCTTGCCTTCGAGCACGGGGCCGTGAAGCGGCGCAATTCTGTCGATGTCGAGGCTGCCGACTTTGAGGAGCACGCCCTTTACCTGCGCGCCGTATTTGCCGACTATGCCGAAATAGTACCTCCTCGCCTCGTCCTCCCAATTCTTTTCACGCTTGGAGAGCGCGCCGAACTTGCCGAACGCGTCGGCGGAAAAGAGCGTCCTCGTCGCCGCGTCGTAGGAGAACATTACCTCCGGCCAGTGCACCATGGGCGCGAAGATGAAGCGAAGGCTGTGCTTGCCGAAGGACAGCGTTTCGCCCTCCTTGACGGCGAGCTGATTTGCGGGGAAGCCAGCGCCGAAATATTCGCCGAGCATGACAAAGGTCTTCTGGTTGCCGACGACCTGCGCCTCGGGATACTTTTCTGTAAACTTTCTTATGGACGAGCTGTGGTCGGGCTCCATGTGCTGGACGATGAGATAGTCGGGCGACCTGCCTTCGAGCACTTCTTCGAGATTTGCAAGCCACTCGTCGCCGAACTTCGCATCGATCGAATCTATGACCGCAACCTTCTCGTCAACTATGAGATAAGAGTTGTAGGATATGCCGTCGGGAATGGCAAACTGCCCCTCGAACAGGTCAAGCTTCAGGTCATCAACGCCGACATAGAATATATCGTCGATAATCTTTTTCATAATTCCTCCGAATAAATTTTATTCGATTACATTTTAACAAAGCGGCGGACGATTGTCAATTGTCGTGAGGCACAAGGTCAAAAAAGATAGCTGCCGCGGCACGGCAGAATAATCGCATTTAAAAAATTATTGCGGGCACACGAAATATGCACCCGCAAAGTAAAATTATCTTATGTTTCCGTCGCCGCGCACGACGTATTTATAGGTGGTTAGCTCTTTAAGCCCCATAGGTCCGCGGGCGTGAAGTTTCTGCGTGGAAATGCCCATTTCGCAACCCAGCCCGAACTCGCCGCCGTCGGTAAAGCGCGTCGAGGCGTTGACGTAGACCGCCGCGCTGTCGATTGCCGCGACGAACGCCTCCGCCGCGCCCTTGTCCTCGGTTATTATGCAGTCGCTGTGCCCCGTAGAGTGCGCGGAGATGTGCGCGATAGCCCCGTCGAGGTCGTCGACGACCTTGACCGCGAGCTTATAGTCGAGGAATTCCCTGTCGAAGTCGCCCTCCTCCGCCATCATACAGCCGTCGTTTTCGCCGATGAGCGAGTATGCTCTGTCGTCGAGGTAGAACACGACGGGCGGGTGGTTGTCAGATTTTCTCAGCCGTTCATAAAGAAGGGGCAGAAAGCTCTTTGCGACGGCGCTATGCACGACGCAGACTTCCATGGCGTTGCACACCGACGGACGACTGCACTTGGCATTCTCTATTATCTTCAACGCCTTGTCGAAGTCGGCAAACCTGTCGACATATATATGGCATACGCCCGTGCCCGTCTCTATGCAGGGAACTTTGGCATTCTCGACGCAGGCCCTGATGAGCCCCGCGCCACCTCTGGGAATGAGTAAGTCAATATAGCCCTTTGCCGTCATAAGCTCGTTCGCGCTCTGACGCGAAGTGTCCTCGATAAAGCCAATAACTGAGGGATCAACGAATTTTTCTATGCCGCTCCGCATAGCCGCGACTATTGCGGCGGCAGAACGGTGCGCCTCCTTGCCCGTCCTCAATACGCAGGCATTGCCGCTCTTTAACGCCAGCGCCGCCGCATCGGAAGTGACGTTGGGGCGGCTTTCGTAGATGATTGCCACCACGCCGAGAGGTACGCTTATCTTGGTTATTTTCAGCCCGTCGGGGCGCTTTCTCGAATCGAGCACGACGCCCACGGGATCGGGCAAGGCAGCAACCTGCCTTACGCCCTCCGCCATTGCCGCAATGCGCTTTTCGTTAAGCGCGAGCCTGTCGAGCATTACGTCCGAAATTACGCCCCTCGCGCTCTCCATATCCTGCGCGTTCGCCGCGAGAATATCGGCGGTATGAGCTTCAAGGCTGTCGGCTATGGCATAGAGAAGCCCGTTCTTATCCTCCGATGAGAGCTTTATGAGCGAGCGCTTTGCATTTAAAGTTTTTTCAAGAATTTCGCGTGTCGTCATTTTCTTTTACCGATAAATTTAGTTCCCGCGGGCAGACCGCGCATTATGTCGTAGAGTATTCTCGGATCGGCGCCGTTGGCAATGATCATATCCACGCCGTTATCCGTGCAGAGTTTGGCGGCGTTGACCTTCGTAGCCATTCCGCCCGTGCCCAGCCCGCTTACCGAGCCGCCCGCCGCCGAGGCTATATCCTCGGTTATCTCCTCCACGACGGGTATGAGATGAGCCGAACGGTCGATATGCGGATCGGCGGAATACAGCCCGTCTATATCCGACAATAAAATTAGAAGGTCGGCCTTGACCTCGACCGCGACTATCGCCGAGAGCGAGTCGTTGTCGCTTACAGTCAGTTCGTCGGTTGCGACCGTGTCGTTTTCGTTGATGACGGGTATTGCGCCAAGCTCTAAAAGCCGCTCCATCGTGTTGCCGAAATGCTTGCTTCTCCGCGAATGTCTCAGATCGTCGGCAATGATCAGCACCTGAGCGACCGTCTGCCTGTAATCGGAAAACAGCTTGTCGTAGAAATACATGAGCTCGCACTGCCCGACGGCTGCCGCCGCCTGCTTGGTGGGTATGTCCTTGGGGCGTTCGTTGAGCGAGAGCTTGCTCGCACCCATGGCGATTGCGCCCGACGAGACCATTATTACCTCGTTGCCCGCATTTTTTATGTCGCTTATGACTTTGCACAGCTCCTCGACGAGACGGATATTGAGGTTGCCCGTCTTATGCGTCAGCGTCGACGTGCCCACCTTGATGACTACTCTCATAAATTAACCTCGGAATTTTCGGTACATTTTATATTGTAAATAATTTTGCGGCGTTTGTCAACGGTAAGCGCAATAACCGAATACAACAAAAGAGTTGCCCGCACCTTTATGCAGACAACCCTTTTCTATAAATTTTCCGCACCGAATTGCGCTTTCGGCGCGCATATAGCTAAATATATCAGACTATGCCGTGAGCCATCATAGCGTCGGCAACCTTTACGAAGCCAGCGATGTTTGCGCCCATTACATAGTTACCCTCGTAACCGTAGGTCTTTGCCGCATTGTCGATGTTGTGGTAGATATTTACCATTATGCCCTTGAGCTTTGCATCGACTTCCTCGAACGACCAGAACATTCTGCCCGACGACTGAGCCATTTCAAGCGCGGAGGTTGCAACGCCGCCGGCATTTGCTGCCTTTGCGGGAAGGAATACGACGCCCGCCTTCTGGAACACTTCGATAGCTTCGAGCGTGGAAGGCATATTTGCGCCCTCGGCAACGTACTTCACGCCGTTCTTGACGAGAATTTCTGCCGAAGCCTTGTCGATTTCGTTCTGCGTAGCGCAGGGAAGCGCGATGTCGCAGGGAATGGTCCATATACCCTTGCAGCCCTCGACGTACTTTGCGCCCTTAACTCTGTCGGCATACTCCTTAATTCTGCCCCTCTTGACTTCCTTGATGTCCTTGACGACGTCGAGCTTGATGCCGTCGGCGTCATATACATAGCCGTTGCTGTCGTACATTGCGACGACCTTTGCGCCGAGCGACTGCGCCTTCTGGCAGGCGTAGATTGCGACGTTGCCCGAACCGGAGATGACGACCGTCTTGCCCTTGAAGCTGTCGCCCCTTACTTTGAGCGCTTCTTCGGTGATATATACGAGACCGTAGCCCGTCGCTTCGGTCCTTACGAGCGAACCGCCGTAGGAAAGGCCTCTGCCCGTGAGCACGCCGACGTGTTCGTCGCGAATTCTCTTATACTGACCGAACATATAGCCGATTTCCCTGCCGCCAACGCCGATATCGCCTGCGGGAACGTCGGTATCGGGGCCGATGTGCCTGTAAAGCTCGGTCATGAAGCTCTGGCAGAATGCCATGACTTCTCTGTCGCTCTTGCCCTTGGGATCGAAGTCGGAACCGCCCTTGCCGCCGCCGATGGGAAGGCCCGTAAGGCTGTTTTTGAGGATCTGTTCGAGGCCGAGGAACTTGATGATCGAGAGGTTTACGGAAGGATGGAAACGAAGACCTCCCTTGTAAGGGCCGATTGCGCTGTTGAACTGTACGCGGTAGCCCTTGTTTACCCTTACTTTGCCCTGATCGTCAACCCAGGGAACCCTGAACATTATCACCCTTTCAGGCTCGACGAGGCGTTCGAGAAGTCCCGCCTTCTCGTATTCGGGATGAGCTTCGACAACGGGTGCGAGCGTCGTCAGGATTTCGGTTGCCGCCTGATGAAACTCGGGTTCGTTGGGGTTATTCATTTTAAGATCTGCCAATACCTGTTCTACATAAGTCATTGTTATAGATACTCCTTATATGCTCTTTTTCTGATTTGATGAGATTATAGCATAATTTTCGCAAATATACAAATTTTATGCAATGTTTTTGCATTATTATTATTTATACGGGGTATAAGCAGAGTTTATATACTTTTCAAACTTATGCTTTTTCAGCGTATACCCGCAGGGCGTTGCGATAAAATACCCTGTCGAGCTCGTCCCCGTCGAACACGCCGCTATCGACAATATAACCGACGAGATTTTCATAGCTCTCCCTGCACAGACACCCGGGCATATCCGAACCGAACATTATCTTGTCCGCGCCGACTATGCGCTTTGCCGTTTCAAGGTGTTTTACCGCCGACGGGTAGGGATAGCTCTCCCCTCGCTGGTTGTGCGAGAGCGCGGAAATATCGAAAAAGACGTTCTCGGCAACCAACTGCGAGAGCGCGTCGGCGAGTATTTCCCCGCTGTCCTTCTGCGGCGACATTAGGTGACAGATTACGAAATTTATATCTTCGTACTTTCTGACCGCCGAGGCAAGCCGACGGGGTTGCCAGCATATTCCGCCCGGTCTGCCCATATCAATTACGACCGTCAGCCCCTTTTCGGCGGCATATTCGTACTGCTCGTTCATGATTTCGCCGTCGAGGTCAATCGCGCCGTGATACGCCATCAGCCCAGAGCCGTCGCTCATCTCGAACTTGACAATTTTAAATTTCAGCTCGTCAAAGAGGTGACGCCTGACTTCTTCGCATTTAAGACAATAGGGATCGTAAGAAGCCGCGCCGATAAATCTGTCGGGATATTTTCTGACCGCCTCGTAAGTATATAAGTTCTGGAAGCCGAAAAACTGCCCTTGCAGCAGCACCGCCTTTTCGACGCCGTTTTTGTCCATGACGGCAAGGAGCGTTTCGGGCGTTACAGAATATTCCCCCATGCCCTCGGGTATCATTCTGAATTGCTGTCCGTCGGCGTATTCCGCCATTCCCCCGCCGACCGCGCGCAGTTCTCCGCGCGAAGTAAAGCCAGCAATGCACTGCACGACGTGTGCGTGCGCGTCGATTATCCTCATAAGTCTCTCCCGTGAATAAATATGCTTTTATACAAAAAATCCGCAGCATAAACCGCGGATTTGCGCCGCGTCAAAGCGGCCTGACGTCAAGATTTTTATATGTGCAGAAATTGACGGTATAGCCGTTGGTTTCGACGTCCTCTGAACGGCTGACGAGCGAGAAATTCTTATTCTCGTCGAGGTTTTCAAAGTATGCGTCCGCGCCGCCGACGGCGTCGACCTTGGTGACGAGCACTTCGTCGCAATAGGGAAGAAGCGTTCTGTACATCATCGCGCCGCCTATGACGAACACCTTGTCGCAGTCGTATTTCTTAATTTCTGCAAATAGCTCGTCGAGCGAGTCGACGACCGTGCAGTCGTCGCGCTTTTCGCCGTTCGGCCAGAGCACGATATTAACCCTGTTTTTGAGCGGCTTGCCGCCGGGAAAAGATTTGAGCGTATTACTGCCCATTACGACCACGTTGCCCGTAGTGGTCTCCCTGAAAAATTTCATATCGGCGGGAATGGAGAACATCAGCCCGTTGCTCTTGCCTATTCCCCACTCTCTGTCAGCGTGTAAAATTGCCTTCATATTTCACCTCATTCCGCCACTGGAATGTCATATTTTTTATCGTTGTACTTATAATCAACAAGCTTGAAGCTGTCGACCGTAAAATCGTAGAAATCTTTAACGTCGGGATCGACGGCGAGCTTGGGTGCGGCAAACTGCTCGTTTTCAATAATTTCCTTGACCATCGGAACGTGCCTGTCGTAGATATGCGCGTCGGCAATGACGTGGACGAGTTCGCCGACCTTGAGGTTTGAAACCTGCGCGAACATTATCATGAGAATTGCGTACTGCACGACGTTCCAGTTATTGGCGGTAAGCATATCGTTGGAGCGCTGATTGAGTATGCCGTTGAGCGTATTGCCCGACACGTTGAAGGTCATGGAATACGCGCAGGGATATAAATTCATCTCGTGCAGGTCGGCGAAATTATAGATATTCGTCAGTATCCGCCTGCTTGCGGGGTCGTGTTTGAGGTCATAGATAACCCTGTCGACCTGATCGAACTCGCCCTCTTTATAGATATGTTTTACGCCGAGCTGATAGCCGTAAGCCTTGCCGATGCTGCCGTCCGCATCCGCCCACTGGTTCCAGATTTTCGAGTGGAGATCTTTTATGTTGTTGCTCTTTTTCTGCCATATCCACAAAAGCTCGTCCAAGGCAGACTTGAAATAGGTGCGCCTTATCGTCAGAATGGGAAATTCCTTGGAAAGGTCGTAACGGTTGACTATGCCGAACTTCTTGACCGTATGGGCGGGCGTTCCGTCGCTCCACTTTGGGCGCACTTCAAGCTCGGTATCCCACACTCCGTTTTCGAGAATGTCCTTCATATTTTCGACAAAAATCTTATCTGCAACGCTCATAAACTGACCTCCGCAATTTTAGATATTCTATCACAGCGCGCCCGTTTAGTCAATCAAAATGCGTCCTTTCTGCTTGCGCCCCACTTGCTCGCTATAAATCTCAACCTTATCCTCTGGGGAATAAAGCGCATTGCGAACGCGACAAACTTATTCGCCCCGCCGACAACGACTTTCGCCTTGCGCTTGTCCGCCGCTCCGAGCGCCTTCTTTGCTACAAATTCGGGCGATTTTGCGGCAAACCTGCCCCACGCGCCCAGCCCCTCGATATATTCGCACACGTCGGGACGGGTATAGACCGAACCTGGCAGAACGGCGGTCACGGTGACGCCCTTGCCCCTGAACTCCTCATTGAGCGCGACCGAAAGGGAAGTCAGCGCGCCCTTTGCCGCCGAATAGATTGCAAAGTTGGGCATGGGCGACAGCCCGCAGACGCTGGAAATATTGATAATGCTCAGTCTTTCCGCGCGGTTTCTGACGGCGAACGCCGCGCACACGGCAGCCGCCTCGAAGTTTATGCGTATCTGAAAGGCAATCTTTTCGTCGGAATATTCCGAAAAGGGCATCTGCGTATCCGCGCCCGCAACGGATATGAGCCGCGAAATCTTAAAATTTGCAAGCTTTTCAAACATATCCTCCCTTTGCGAAAAGTCCGTAAGGTCGCAGGGAACGACGACGGGAAGGCTTCCCGAAAGCTTGGCGACACTCTCGGCGACGGCGTTGAGTTTTTGGGTATTTCTGCCCGTCAGAATGAGGTTTTCACCCCGCTCCGCACACAATTTTGCAAAAGCCGCGCCGATATAGCCGCTCGCGCCCGTTATGAGGGTATAGGTCATCTTTTTGCACCTCGCATCATATCTCGGCATTTATTATAGCGTCGCACAGCACAATCTGCAAGCGTCTGACGTCCCTCGACAGAATATAGCCGCCCGAAACGTCGTCACATTCGGCAATTATCCGTTCGATCCCCCCGCCGAGCGCGTCCCGCCTTTCAAGCGCCGAGAGCGAAACGCGCACGTCTTCAAGCACGGACTTTGCCGCACTCTGGTCGACGGCGTACTCGTCCATGGAGTTTGCGAGGTCGTAGCAGATCTTCGACAGCGAAAGGAGCGTTTTCAGCTCCGACAACAGCCTTTCGGCATATTCGGCGCGGGCGGCGGGTACGAAATAGTCGCTCCTCTCCGCCTCTACCGCCTTGCATGGGAGCTGCTTTTCGCCGAGTGCGGCGACCACCGACGCCGCCTCCCTCTCCGTATAATAGCAGGAAACCGTGACGTAGTATTCGCCGTCGACGAGCACGATATAGCCCGCGCCGCCGTAGCTTGAAACGAGCGAGGAGATTGAACTTGCCGAAACGGCGTCCGTCGGGCAGTCGTAACACACATAGTAAAATTTAGCTTCAAAGCCCAACTCCCTCTTGCAGGCTGCAAGAAACGGGCAGAGTGAAAGGAGGGCGACGGCAAGCGCGGTCACCGCCGCCCTCCTGCAATTTTTAAGATCAGACATATAATATAATATTCCGACCTTTTCAAGGTAATACCGAACATTATCTGCACACAAGCGCAAATATTCATAAGACGGACTTTTTTTGTCTTAAAATAGTTTGTACTGCCTGAAATATGTGCTATAATGCTATTCGGTTTTTATTACAGATGCGGAGTTCACAATATGATTGCAACCATTGTCATAGCCGTTCTTACGTGTATATGCTTAGTACTTTGCGTACTTTTGAAGCCCGATATAGGGCTTGGCAAGTTTATTCTGCCGCTCTATCCCTTTATCGCGCTCGTCGGGGCGATTGCGGCGATTGCCTTTACGCCGCTGACTATCGGCGACTGCATTGACGGCATACTCGGCGCGGGCGCGGTAAACCCGCTCAAAATACTGACGCTGTTCATCTCGGTCACGGCAATTTCGATATTCCTCGACGAGGGCGGCTTCTTTGAATTTCTCGCCTGCAAGGTGCTCAAAAAATCGGGCAGAAGCAAGATAAAGCTGTTCATCTTCCTCTATATCACCGTATCCGTTCTCACCGTATTCACCTCCAACGACGTAATAATACTTACTTTCACGCCGATAATTCTCTATTTCTGCAAGAGCGGAAAGATTAAGCCCGCTCCCTACCTCGTCGCCGAATTTACGGCGGCAAACACGTGGAGTATGGCGCTGATAATAGGCAACCCGACAAACCTCTACATAGCGACGGCGGCGGGGATAGATTTCCTCGGCTACGTCAGGGTAATGCTGCTCCCGACGATTGCGGCGGGCACGGTTTCGCTGCTCGTCCTTCTGCTGCTTTTCAGAAAGTCCTTAACCCAACCCATCATTCTCCCCGACGAGAATATCGACGTCAAAATGAAGGACAAACCGCTGTGCATACTCGGGCTTATAATTCTGCTGATATGCACGGTCGGGCTGGCGATAAGCGGATATATAAACGTGGAAATGTGGCTCGAATGTGCCGTATGCGCAATAACGCTCATAATCTCTGCGCTCCTTCTTTGTCTTTTCAGGCACAAGAAGCCGACTGTCGTCGGCCACGCGCTGGGCAAAGTGCCCTATCAGCTCATTCCCTTCGTGCTTTCAATGTTCGTAATCGTTCTCGCCCTCGACAAGGTGGGAATAACCAAATATATAGCCGACGCATTCTCGTACAACGAACTAATCGAATACGGCGCTGGCTCTTACCTCGCCTCCAACCTCGTCAACAATATCCCGATGAGCGTGCTGTTCTCCTCGGTAATAGCTTCGGGCAATGCGGGAATTACGGCGGTATATGCGACGATAATCGGCTCTAACCTCGGCGCACTCCTCTCGCCCGTCGGCGCGCTTGCGGGAATAATGTTCTCGGCAATAACCAAAAAGAGCGGACAGAGATTTTCCAATATCAACTTCATACTGTACGGCTCGTGCGTGTCGATAGTGTCGCTTGCGGCGGCGCTCGGCTGTCTCGCGCTGGTACTGTAAAATAAATATAGTCGGCACTGATAAAAAATACCCTCCGTCACGAAAATGGCGGAGGATTTTTGTTTTTCTGTGAAGTTAAGCCCGTTACATAAAGGGCGCGACGAGGTGCAATAAGCCCGCATATATGCGGTGGATGAGATTTTTCCTCATTCTGTTCTGGTCGGTTATCTGTTCGGAATTGGAAATAGTATATTCAAAATCCCTTTCGATGTCGTCCATAACCGCCTTATCATCGGTATAGACGGCGCTTTCAAATTGCTGATAAAAGCTTCTTAGGTCGCAGTTTATCGAGCCGACAACCGCGCAGTTTTCGGTGAGCATTACCTTGCTGTGCACGAAGCTGTTTTTCATACAGTACACCTTAACGCCCGAATCCAGGAGCTTTTCGGCAAAATTGCGCGTAACGCTGTACACGAACGACTTGTCGGGTATTCCGGGAATGACGAGCCTTACGTCCACGCCCGAAAGCGCCTTATTTACGAGCAGCTGCACGAAAGAGTCGTCGGGTATGAAGTACGGCGTCATTATGAATACGCGCCGCCTTGCGCCCGTTATCATATTTTCATATACGTTTTTGCCTATGCGATAGTCAAATTCCAGCCCGTCGATATACGGAATGACGAGGCTTTCGCCCGAGTGGCAGTCGGAGGCGTTCATATAGGGCGCATACTCCTCCTCGGCGCGAGTGACGAAATCCCACTGTCTGAGGTAAAAGAGCGTGAACGCATTGACCGCCCTGCCCTCGACCTTTATGCCCGAATCTTTCCAATAGCCGAACATGCGCTTTTCATTGATATATTCGTCGGCAAGGTTTACGCCGCCCGTATACGCCGTCCTGCCGTCGACGATTATGAACTTGCGGTGGTCGCGGATATTGAGCGCGACCGAAAACCTCGGCGTGAGGCGGTTGAATTCCTGTAATTTTACGCCTGCTTTTTTAAGCTTTTTCTTAGACGCCGCGCCGAGCGTCTTATGACAGCCGATAAAGTCATAGATTATCCTGACGTCAACCCCCTCCGCCGCCTTTTCGGACAGCACGTCGTACACTCTGTCGAGAAGTACGCCGTCGGAGATTATATACATCTCTATGAAGATAAATTTCTGAGCGCCTCTGAGCGTATTGAGGACGTCGTCGAAAAAGGTCGCGCCCGAGGGAAAATATTTAAGCTTTGCGTCATTATAGGCGACAAACCCGCCCGTATTTTGCAGATAGCCGACGTCGCAAGCCGTTTCTGGGCGGTCGACGGGCGAAGAAATATCCTTAAACTTCTCAGCGCGGCTGAAAATTGCCGCATATCTGCGCTTGGAGCGACCGAAGAAAATGCGCTCGTCCGACAGAAAATAGATGATATATCCGAAGCCGAACGAAAGCAGAATGAAAAGTATCCAGACTGCCTTAGAAAGGCTGTTTTTGTTCGTCGACAGCACGTAAACGCAGGTGACTAAACACAGCGCGTAGGAAAAAGCCATGTACCATTTAAGGAGATAACTCAAAAATACGTAGATGAGCACGATTACCGACAGCTGAAGTGCCAGAAGCCCTACGACTATGAGCGTCTTTATCGCGCCCCAGCCGTTGGTTTCGGTCTGTATTCTGACTACTTTATAGTCGTTATAGACGGCTTTTCTTATGGTATTTCTGCCCAGTCTGCTTTCAGGATAGTTTTTCTTCATCATTCACCCCGATGAGCTGTTCCGCCCGTTTGAGTATGCCGTCGATCTCGGCATTGAGCTGCAAAGTCAGTTTGTCGTAAGCCGTCTGCTCCCTCTCGCGCCGTTTGGCGTTTACGGGAATACCTATCGCAAGGGTTAATATCGCAAGCAGGGCGAAAATGCCGCAGGCGACCAGATGGTGCAACGCAAAGGAGAGAAGGGGCAAAAGTACGGCTATAAGCAAGGACAGCGAGGAAATGAGCGCGATTGCCGTACCCCACGCCATTGACTTATAATTTTTGTACCGCTCCGCCTTGGAAAGCCTGTTTACCGCCGTCTCCATATTGACTTGCAGAAGCTGAAGTTCGTCCTTATGGGCGATGTCGTGCGGACGCTTGAAGTAGATATGCGCGATATTTTCGTACACGCTGTCGTCCGTCATACGGTATTGCACCCAGCCGAATTTCTTGTATTTCTGCCTTATCGACCACTCTTTGTCCTTCCTTACGGAAATTACAAGGCTGTCCTCAGTCCTGTAATCTAACCGACCGTCTGTCATAATTCACCCCGAGGGTTGTAAAACCCTGCATTTAAGCAGATTATATCACATATTTACACAATTTTCAATGAGTATAAAAAATAGTTATGTGAAATTATTTTTCGCTTGCCAATACATACAAAAAGCCGCGGAATATCCGCGGCTAACGCCCTTTATGCGTGTTTTATATTGCCGTGCCCGACGGGCGAAAACAGCCTTTCGGCGAGCGGGGCAATGACTTTGTTTAACTGTTTTGCGGCAGTGCGAAGATTACCGCAACTACTTATGTCTACCAGATGAAGTTAGCTTTGGCGATTTCGCCGTTGTCTATGAGAACGTCCTGCGCCGTCATCGACTTGTTGACGACCGTGACGAAATACGCCCACTCTGCAATTTCCTCGGCGGAAGCCCACTTGGGAAGCAGCGTTTCATTCATAATCTGCGCCCACAGCTTTTCGTCCTTCATTACCCTGTCGTTTAGCGACGTGGTCACGCCGCCCGGGGAAAGGCTGTTGGCGGTCGCGCCGTATTTTGCCACCCTCAGCGCGACGTTCTTCATATAGGCTATCATGCCGCCCTTGCTTGCGGCATATTCGGGAAATTCCGAGCCGTTGTGTGCACTTGCCGAGGCGATGAAAAGCACGCTCTTTATCCCCTCGCGCAGAGCGTATTTTTCGGTTACGGCAATGGTGCCTTTGAGATTTATTTCTATATCCCTGCCCGAATCCTGAACGCCCGCATTGTTGACGAGTATATCCACCCCGTCTATTTCGGGAAGCTCTTTCGAGCATATATCGCAGACGATATGCGAATATCTGTCAGCTTCAATGCCCGCGGGCGCAATGTCGAGCCCCGTCACTTCGTGCCCCTCTTTAAGAAATTTAAGGGCGATTGCCCTGCCTATTCCGTTCGACGAGCCCGTCACAAGTACCTTCATGCCTTTTCCTCCCCTACACGGTTAACGAAAGCGAAGTATTCCGCGCCGACGTTCTCCTTCTTCCACTTCTTGCAGGTGAGGTAGCCGAAGTACGAGAACAGCACTTCGCACAGAAGTTCGGCGACCATGCCCGTAAGCGAACAGGTTATGCACTGCACGACCGACCAACCGAAAAAGACGTGGCTGACGGCGAAGGCAAATATGAGATTGTCGACAAACTGTCCGACAGCCGTCGAGACGTAGGAACGCATGAAATATGCGGCTTTGCCATCGAGATTTTTTCTGAACAGCTTGCCTATTCCCCAATTAGAGAAATTATTAACGAGCGCCGATACGACGAATGCAAGCGTACTGCCCGCAAGCACGTACCACGTGCCGCCGAAAGTTTTGTTGAGCGCGGCGTTTATGATATTTTCGCTGCCCTCGACATAGCTCTCGCCCCACACCCCGGGAATGAGACTTCCGAGGAACATGAGAAGACAGAAAATGAGGTTTACGAGTATTGCGAGGACGGAGAGTTCGGTCGCCGCCTTGGGGCCGAAATGCTTGGTAACCATATCCATGGTGAGGAAGGCGAACCACGAAACGACTATGCCGCAGTCGAGCGCAAGCCAGTCGAAGGGCAAGGAAATGCTCTTGTTGGCGAGCAAATTCATGGCAAATACCGACATAATAAAGAGCGCGGTGACAACGCCGGGGACGCTCCTCACGAGCAGCCTGAATTCTTTGATTTCGTCTTTGATTTTCTGTCTCATCTTAAAACTTTAACTCCGCACGGCGCAGGCGACCAACCTCAAAACGCGACAGAAAAAGAAAAGAGCGCAAAATGCGCCCATCCGTTTTCCATAGTTTTGTTTAAAGACAGGATGGTCACGAACTGTCCGTTTAAGTATATTTTTGCAGTGATTTTATAACTTTAACGGCATTTTGTCAAGCGTTTTTCAATAGCCGCATAAAAACATGGGGGCGCGGGTTGCCCCGCGCCCCTGTTTCGGCTGCTAATCCGGCTATGCAGTCGCTGAGTGTAAGCCGATTTTTCAGGCTTCGCGTTCTGCTTTGAGGTCGGCAAGATACTTTTCAGCCTGTGCCTTTGCCTGTTCGATAGCCTCGTTGAGCTTATCTTCCGCTTCCTTTAAAGTTGCGTTGAGTTTTTCTATTCTGCTCTCGACGTCGGCGAGATCTTCCTCGGTGAGGTCTTCGCGCATGGTCTGCATTATCATTTCTGCGCGGTTGTCAATCGCCTGCTTCGCCGCATACGCCGCCGCCATGGGCTCCTTGCCCTCTGCCGCCTCGGCTATATCTTCGGCTATACCCTTGAATTCGGTCACATACTCGTTTACCGTCGAAACTATGCTGTCGGGTATGAGGTTGACTATGTCTTCGCCGAGCTTATTGAGCGCCGCCTTGTATTCGTCGGCTATGCTTGCGTCAATCTCCGTTGCAACCGTCTGAACTTCGTCCATTACGTCGTTTAAAAGCTGCTCCGCCGCCTGACGCTGTTCTTCGGTCATATTCTTGAAGTATATGTTGAAGTAGTCGTCGAGCTCGGCAACCGTAACCTTGCCGTCGCTGTTACCGTCTGCGCCGTCGGCAAACGCCTGTCTATCGGCTTCGGGGAGCGTAAGCTCTATCGCGTCGAGCACACTCTCGGCAACCGCCGTCTCTTCGGCGAGCTGAGCCGCAACTTCCGCCGCGTCAAGCCCTGCGCCGAGTACGCGCGAGGACGACGTATAGAGGTTGTATATTACGCCGTAGTTGACGTCATACTTTCTGTTGCCCGTCACTATGTTGACGATGTCGTTGGTGTAGGGGATCGTCCAGATGGTGTCGACGAGCTGACCTTTGAGGTCGCCGTAAACCCTCTGCGCCGCCGCAACCGCCGTGTTGTAAGCCGCCGTCGCGTAGGGCTCTATCTTCTTCGCGCCCTGTTCGATTATCGCTATGAGTTCGCTTGCGTCGAGTTCTGCCGCCGCGCTTACGGTGAGCGTATTGTCAACCATCTGCGCTTCGGTTATCAGCCTGAACTTTACGAGGTCGAGCCCCTGCACGTTGGCGTCTGCGCCGTAGACGGCCTTTGCGGCTTTGAGCTCCCTCTGAAGCTCGAACGTAGCGCCGTCGGAGACGTTTATATCGAGGTCGCCCGCGTTGGCTTCAAACGAACGCTTTGCCGCGGCGATTATCTCCTCATCGTCCGCCTTGCCAGCAACCGTCACGCTGACGCCGACGTTTGCCTCGTTGAGGTAGCCGAGTTTAACCGACAGCTCCGCAAGCTTGTCGAGGGCTTCCTCCGCGCTCAGTCCGACGAATTCCTCGCCGTAGACCACTACCTGACCGTCCTCGTTGTCGGCGATTACCGACAGGACCTTGTCATGTTTGTCGAGCGTAAAGGACACAGAAGGGTTAATGTCTACCGACATATACGATACTGCGTCACTTCCGCTGTTCTTGGAACAACCCGCAGCCGTGCCCGCTATCATACTCAGCGACAGAACGGCCGCCGTCAATGCCATAAATCTCTTTTTCATAATTTTTACCTCGCGGTCAATTTTTTTCTGCGCCAAGACGGGCACATTTTTACTGCCTTCCGTCTTTCGCTTTCACTCATTAAACGAATTGCCTGCGCCTTTTATTGGCAATCGCGCAAATTTTTTAAATTTTTTTTAAGGAAAGTAAAAGGGTGCGCCGCGCAACGCGCCCGCACCCGAATAATCATATATGTCATATATGGTTTATTTAAAGAATTTCTTATGCGTCTATCCTTGCAATGAATTCGGCATAGTCGTCCTCGGTTATGGGCTTTCTTTCAAGCTCAAACAGCGAAGTGAAGCGTTCCAGCCTTGCCTCAATCCTCATCTCGGTAAGGCGCACGGCGCTGTCGATAAGTTCGTCGAGCGTGTCGGTGCTGCCACTGAACAGCTCCTCGATGACCGTTTTAAGCACGTTGTTGCCGATGAAGTTATAGTAGTTGAGGCGGGTGTCGAAATTCTCTATGCCGCTGAAGTTTTCCCCGTCTATGCCGTCGTCATAGAGGAGCTTCAATGCGTCCACATCGACGAGCAATATGCCCGTCATATACGCGCCGTAATCTATTAAAAATTCCGCGCGGGAAGAATAGTCGGCATCGTATAGTACGCTCATCTTTGCAAGTTTATCCGCCATCTCTGCGCAGAGCAGGGCGTTTTCGCCGCTGCCAGGGGTTATATCCCAATAGTCGCGCCCGCCGTTGAGATCTGCAATCTGTTCGTTGAGGGCATATATGTGCTCATAGAGGTCGTATCTTTCAAGCGCGTCGCCGAGAAGCTCCTGCGCGAACGAATAGACCGCCTGCGCGGCGTATTCCTCCATCTCGTCCGCGTCAAGCCGCTGATAGACGAGCGTATTTTCGTCGAATGCCGACGAGAGATCTATGCCGACCTCAACCGTCTCGGTACAGTCAACAAGGACGTACACGCCTATGCCGTTGAAGTAGTTTGTAAGCCCTGCCGCAATCTCGTCCGCCATATTCCCGTCGGTCTTGCCGTCGGCTGTCAGCGACACGTTTATGCGGTTATAGTCCTCGCCCGAGCCGCGGTTAGCTACGTCGATAAAGCCAGATTTTGCCGCGCGTTCGGAGATGAGCACGGCCGCCTGCTGTGCGCTCTTGCCCTCGAGCGAGCTCGTGAACTGCTCGTCTGAAAGAAGCGCGTCGCCGTCGTCGTTATTGCTCATCACTCCCCTGACGATATAGTCAGAGTCGAGAAGCAGCGACACCGACGGGTTTATATCCGTGCGCATTACTATATATTGTGAACTGTCTGACGGAGAGAGCGCGAACGGCAATACCGCCGCCATGGTCAGCGCAGCCGCAGCGGCTACGCCGACAAACGCGAACAGCCCGCGCCTTTGAGGGCGGCGAACCCGCTTTGAGGTCTGTTCTTCGCCTGTCTCGGAGGGATCGCGCGTGATTATAGGCTCTGACGCGAGCTTTTCCGACATCGGCGGCACAAGCCTGTCAAGCTCTTTATCCAACTGATTGAAAAAGTCTTTATCTTTCATACTCCCTCCTTGAATTTTTCTAATTTCTTAATCGCCTGATTATACCGCCAGGTCACGGTGCCTACTGGGATTTCCAGCTTTTCGGCTATTTCCCTGTGCTTGTATCCCCATACTACGTGCAGAATGACAACTTCCCTTTCCTCGTCGGTCAGGCATTTCATCATATAGTCGAGCGCCGACGGCTCGGTCGGGGAAATAACCGCGTCGCGCTCGTCGGGCGGATAGTTGGTCTGCCGTCGTCTTTTGCGCTTGCGGAGTTCGTCCAGCGCAAGATTTTTGACGATCTGCAATATCCACGCGCGCGCATTGCTGCCCTTTTTATAGGTGTAAGCCTTGCGCTTGATTTGCAGAAAAGCCGACTGCATTACGTCTTCGGCGTCTGAGGAATTGTTGAGATAGGAATAGGCAAAGGCATAGACGCCTTTGGCAGTCGCGCGGTAAAGCTCGCCGAAGGCCTGATTATCTCCCTCGGCAACACGCGACATTAACTTGTCGAGCTCTGACTTTTCCATCTTCTCATCCTCGCTTATTAAACGATTTCATCAGCGCGTTTTATTGGCAGGCTTAAAATTATTTTGCCGATTTTTAAGCTTAACGCGCCGTTATGATAACTTACACACAATATGATAACAAATTGAGCGAATAATTACAACATTTTGAGAGCAAGTCGCAATATGTCGAATGATCTGCAATATAATTGACTTTACATAAGGCAAATGGTATAATCTGGTAGTATAGAAAACGAGGTTCGGAACAATAATTAGCTCGGGTGAACTGATTTTTCAATGTGTTTTGCCCGTGAATGCAATTACATTCTTGCTTGATTTTTAACATTTGACAACAGGAGTAAGAAAATGAACGAAAAGACACAGAATACGGACGACGTAGAAATAGACATAGGCAAGATTTGTCTTTATCTTCTCAAATGTTGGTGGATAATACTCATCTGCCTCGTCGTCGGCGGCGTTTCAGGCTATCTCATCGGCAAGTCGTCGGTGACCTACACATACAGTTCGACGTACATTCTCTACTATCGCACGACGACCGATTTCGGACAGCAGTCGCAGAGCCAGTCGGGCGTTTACAGCCTGCTTTCGGGCTGTAAGCTCATGGCGACGCAGAGTCGCTTTTACAGGGCGGTTGCCGACGATATGCAGGCTTCCGACGAATACGATTTGCCGCAGGACTTCTCCTTCGAGACGGTAGAGGACGCGCTTAGCGTGGAAATTTCTTCCTCCTCGTCTGCGGGCAACTTCATTTATCTCACCGTCGAAACTCGTTCGACAGACCTTTCGTACCACATTATGCAGTCGGTCGTAAAGATCTTCCCAGACTATATCAAGTCGCACTATGAGCTTGCCAGCGACGAGTCGCTGACTTTCTCGCTTGCCAACGACATTTTCTATGACGACGTAGAGATAAATTCCCGTGCGACGATATTCGCATTGCTCGGCGGAATAGGGCTTGCGCTCGTCTCCGCGATCGTTCTCGGCGTTGTCTATGTCGTCGACTCCCGCGTGAAGGACGAAAACGAGCTTGCGGAGACGTATAACGCCTCAATACTCGGCGCTATACCCGACTTCAACGACAAGCAGCTCATGAAAAAGGATTATAAGAGTTCTTCTAAGGAGGGCAACTGAAATGACGCTCAGAAATAAGGAACGCATCTCCTATGCAGAATATCTGGTAGACGACGATACCCCCTTCGTCATAACCGAAGCCTTCCGCAACCTCATGAACAACGTCAGCTTCGCCGTTCCCAAAAAGACGGGATGCGGTAAGGTTATATGCGTCAGTTCCTGCGTACCCGGCGAGGGCAAGAGTACGGTTTCCGCCAACCTCGCGCTCACCTATGCGCGGTCGGGTTACCGCACTATTCTCGTCGACTGCGACATGAGAAAGCCGAGAATAAGCAGCATTTTCCACCTCCGCGCAAAGAACTGCATTATCTCTTATCTCAGCGGCCAGTGCAACCTTGAAGATGCTGTAATCAAGGGAGCTTTTGAAAACCTTGACATACTCCCCTGCTCACGTTCAGCGCCTAACCCCACAACGCTTCTGCACAACGAAGTATTCGATATACTAATCAAAAAGCTTTCGGAGCAGTACGAATATATCATAATCGACACGCCGCCCGCAAACGTCGTTTCGGATGCGGTGATAATAGCCAAGAACACCGACGGCATAGTGCTTGTGACGAGAAAATACATTACAAACCACAAGCTCATCAAGAAGGTGCTGGCGCAGATTGAATTTTCCGACTGTCGCTTCCTCGGCTTCGTCTGGAACGGAGCGACGCTCATGCGGAGCGAGAAATATAAATACGGTTACAGTTACAGCGATAAAAATTCTTAAAAATTTGAGCGGATCGATTTGTCGGTCCGCTCTGTTTTTTTATATGTTATCTCATTTGTATTTGCCGAAAAGCGTTCTCTTTACCGCCGCGCCGCGCCTTGCGGAAAGCGGCTTGCCCTGCAAGATGAGGTTCATATTATCGTTGAGCCCCTCTGCCGTCTGACTTCCGAAAGAGGCGGAAAGCATCTCAATCGCCCTGCCGTATTCGGGCGGGCGCTTGGTCGTGTTGTGCGTATCGGAGCCGAGACAATGCACCTGCATACCGTTTATCAGGGCGGCAACGAGCGGATCGGAGGAGATTACCGAACCGCAGTTTATCTGGATATAACAGCCGCCGTCGATGAGCCGCGCGACGAGCGACGGGTTTTTCCTTACGGCGGGATAGAGCTCGGCATGGGCGATGACGGGCGTAAGCCCGCAGAGCTGAAGCGAGTTAATGCGCTTGAACAGCCTGTCCCCCCATTCGCTTTCAAACGACAGCTCGGTGAGAATATACGAGGTATTCCCGATAGCGAGCGGAACGAGCGACATGAAGTCGGAATTGACGTCGGTCGCAATATTGTATTCGCAAGCTTTGATTAGCCTGATATTGCCCGTATATGCGCTTTCAAGCGCGGAAAAGGCCTTCTCCCTGCGTTCAAGGAATTTGGGAACGCTGTAATCTCTGCCGTAGTAGTGCGGCGTCAGCAGCACGGTGTCAACCCCCTGCCTTTCAAGGCGGGAAAGAAGCTCGCACGATTCGCTCTCGTCGCGGCTGCCGTCGTCTATTGCGGGTAAAATGTGGGTGTGAAAATCTATCATAGTAAACTCCGAGGGTGGCAAAAGGTCTGCCGCCGACTATTTCAGTTTATTGTAACACACAGAACACTGGCTGTCAATAGCAAATACGCAGAAAAAGGGGCGGACATCAGATGTCCGCCCCTTTCCGCATTTTATTCAGCCGTCTCGGATACAGAATATTTTTTGATATTTCTGTAGAGGAAGAAGCCGAGTACGGCAAGACCTGCCGCTGCCAGAACGTCGAAGCCTATTACCATCATCTTGTAGTATGCAAATCCGGGAACGTACTGTATGCCGTGTACATAGCCGTTCATGCCCGAAGAATGAACTACCGTATAAAGAATGTGATGAGCCGATTCGCGGGCGTAAGCCTGATATTCAGGTCTGCCTTCGAGCGTGTAGCCCGTCCATTCGACGGTCGTAAGCTTGCCGTCGCCGCCTGCGGCAATCGTCTGGTCGGTGCCCATATAGCTGAGCACTTCATAGTCGGTGAGCGCAAAGCCGTTGAAGCCCCACTCGTTGCGGAGTACGCCCGTTATGAGGTGGTAGTTGCCGCCCGCCCACGTTGCTCCGATGCGGTTGAACGAAGTCATTACCGCCGTCGCCGCGGGTACGGTCGTATATTTCTTCTCAAAGCTCTCTATATTGCCGTCTTCATCCTTTACGGCCTGATTGTACATGATTTCAACTTCGTTGTCCTCTATGCACATTTCAAAGGGTTTGAGATAGATTTCCCTTATTGCCTGTTCTTCCGCCCAGGTAACGAGACCGAGGTGATCGCGGTGGGTTTCCTGGTCGTTGAGCGCGAAGTGTTTGAGGAATGCGTACATTCCCTTTGTAGCTGCGCCGTTTATTGCCGCCTTGCCCATGACGCCGCTTATGAAGCTGTCCTCGGAATAATACTCGAAGTTACGGCCTGCGAAAGGCGTTCTGTGAATGTTGACGGCAGGTCCGTACCAACCCTGAACACCGCCATAGAGGCCGTCTTCGCCTATGCCCTCGCCCATGGCGAACGCGTAGTCGGTATCCCAGGTGCAGGCAAGCATATATTCGGTGGGCCAAGTCATCGACAGATAGTCGTCGCCCAGCTCGACAGAGCCGTGTCCCACTACTTTATTTAGCCCCGCGGGACCGTCGAGGTCGGTTACCTTGGGTTTGTTTATGGACTGCACCGCAGGAGAGCAATAGCCGCACTCGGCAACGAGTTTGGCAAGCTCGTCAAGCTCTATTTCGTCGAGGAGATCGTCCCAGAGAGGATCGTCATAGTCAAGACCGCGGAGGTCGATGAGGTCAACCCCATTGTCCTGACCGAAGGTGTATTCTTCAACCACCTTGCCCTCGTCGGGATTGCCCGAGGAAGTGGAGTCCAGCGCGGCTTTAAGTTCTGCTGTGATGGAATGAGAGAACTGTTTTCCGCCTATCTCCGCCCTGCTCTCTGCCGATGAAGCCGAACCGTAGCGAAGTCCGTTATTTTCCATCACGCTCCAATCCGAACGCGAGAGATATTTGCCGTCGGTGAGCGACGAACCGTCGAACTGGTTGGTTATTTCGCCCTCGCCCGTTGCGGTTACCGAATAAGTTTCGGTATCGGTCGCGCCCTGCGAATATTTGCCCGTGAAGCTTGCGTCGCCAGTGCCCGACATCTTGTCGAGGTCGACCTTGTCATCGCCGTCGGCTGCGCGGGCTGCCAGCACGTTGTTTATTGCCTTATGCGCGTCGGATGCGGCGGTTATGTAATAGTCGCCCGCTTCAAGCACGTACGTCTTGGCATTTTTTGAATCGTAGGAGATGAAATCGGAGATGTTTATCGTCACGCTGACGTCGTGAGGCTGACCGTCGGGCTGAATGAGGTCGGTCTTGGCAAAGCCTACGAGCGAAACGGAAGCCTTTTCAATGCCGCCGAGCGTATAGGGCGACTGTACGTATACCTGCACTACTTCCTTGCCGGGATAGTCGCCCGTGTTGGTGACTTTGAGGCTGACGGTTATATTGCCGTCGGCGTCGGCGGCAGACACGCTGTAATCGCTCCACCCGAAAGTCGTATAGCTGAGGCCGTAGCCGAAAGGATAGAGCACGGTCTGGTCATAGATATAGTTGCCTGCGTTGCCCTGCGAGCGGACATAGTCCTCATAGCGGGTTTCATAGTACTTATAGCCGACGTAGATGCCCTCGGCATAGTTGACGTAATAGTAATCGGTGCCCGCATAGTTATAGTCGCCCATATTCTGCATTGCGGGAGAGGAGAAATTGTCATAGACAAAGGTGTCTACGAGGTGTCCCGACGGGGAAATGCGGTTGCCGTCCTCGTCCTGTCCCGTTATGACATTGCCGAGGCCGTAGACGCCCGTTCTGCCCGCGCCGGGCATATTGAGAACGGCTTTGATGTTGGAATAGTTCTTTACCCAGCCGAGCTCCATTGCGTTGTTGCAGTTGACGAGCAGTATGACCTTATCGAAGTTTTCGTTGAGGTAGGACAAAATTTCAAGTTCTTCATCGCTCGGTTCGAGATAGTGCTGTCCCGACTTGCCGCCGAAAGCCGCCATATCCCTCGCCTCGTCCGCGCCTTCGCCGCCCGTGCGGGACATTACGAACATTGCAACCGTACCGTCAAAGCTGGAAACGAGCTCCTTGTCGGCGGTTATTACCGAAAGGGGAACTTCGTTGAGGTTCCAGTCGAGATCTCTGCCGTAATCGACGGAACCGACGCCCCTCGTATATTTTTCACCCGAGCCGGCACCCGTCGAATAGAAATTCCACAGCTTTTCGTTTACCGAAAGCCCTGCGTGTTCAAGCCCCTCTTTGAGGTTCTTGGTAAGCTCGAAGCTGCCCGAACCCGAGCCGGAACCGCCGCTGACGAGGTCGACCGAAGAATGGCTGAAAAGGCTGAGCTTGGTGCCCTTTGCAAGCGGAAGCGCATTGTCGTCGTTTTTAAGCAGGGTTATGCCCTCCTGCGCTATTTCCGCGCAGACCTGTTCTTCATATTCATAGAGCTCTTTCGCGCTGTCGAACGAACTCTTGTAGTACTCTACGTCCGCACCCATCGTGTCGCCGCGGGTGCTGTCATCGGTCTTGCCGAAATACTGTTCGAGCACATTGTCGAACTTGCCGAGCGTAAGCGTATTTACGACTACGGTCGCCGCAATGACTAGCGCAATGCCGACCGAAAGAAGTATTGTACTTAACTTTTTAAATGCTTTCATAAAAGTTCCCTTGATTTTATATTTTTGAACATTATTTCAGAGAGCGGACAGAGCCGCTCTCCTCATTTTTATCAGACTTTTTTATCAGACTTTCGCGAATGCAAACCCGCTGAACGTCAGGTTGCCCGTCGCGGTTGCGTGATTGCCGTCGCAGGAATCCATGTATATTAACATGTGTACAACCGTTCCCCTCTCGCCGTCGGGCTGATAGGTGATTGTAAAGGTAACTTCCTCGCCTGCGGCTATGGTGACGAACGATCCGCCCCACTCGGTATCGGTTTTTATGTTGCTGCCGCCAGTGCAGGTAGCGCTGAGGTTGCAGGCTTCTGTATTGCCGACTTTATCACTGCCCTGAATATCGATTCTTACGGTGGACTGGGTATCTCCGTTGTTCTTTATGGTAACCCTGAAAGTATTGCAGTCAGTCGCGTAGGTCGCAATGTCTGCACCGATGTTGCAGTAGCCGCCTTCAAGACCGTTATATGTAACATCGATGGTGTTTACGTTCTGTCCGGACTGTGCCACGTTATAGCCGGAAGCCGAGTAGAAAGTAAGCTCTGCATTGGTAAATACGGGTTCGGAAGGCGTTTCGCCGGGTTCTTCGGGTTCTTCGGGCTCTACGGGCTCTACGGGTTCTTCGGGCGTTTCGGGCACGTATTCGCCGTCAAATACTATTTCGGAGAAGGTTACGTCGCCGCTGTGCGTTGCCGTGTCGCCATATACCGAACTGTCAATCATGAATTGCAGGCCGGAAGGCACTTTGGAGGCGTCGTAGATAATCTCTATTAAAGCCGTCTGCCCTGCCGCGATTACGAAAGTAGAGCCGCCGTGCTGCAAGTCGGTTGCAACGGCTACGCCGTCCTGCGTTGCCGAAAGGTTGCACGCCTTTGTGTCTGCGGTTACCTGCGTTTCGGAAATTATGTCGCCCCTGACGGTGACGCTCTCGGTGCCGTTATTGGTTATCTTAGCCCTGAGAATATTCTTGGTGGACGCAATGTCCTTTACGGGCGCATTTATATTCTTGTAGGTTGCGCCTGCAACGCCCGAATAGGTGACGTTCATGCTGTTGTTTTCGGCGTCGGTATTGATTATGTAGAGACTGCCGCCTACGTCGCCGCCGAACACCTTATTTACGCCGTTTATGATAACGCCGTCGTTATGGCTTTCGGGTTCTTCGGGGATTACGACTTCGCCCTGAACGGCAAACTTGACGCCGCTGACGGTTATGTCGCCCGCATAAGTGCCGCTGCCCGTGCGCGCCGAATCGATCATGAGCTCGAAGTTGTCTGCAACGCCCTCGTACTTGATCTCTACCTCCACTCTCTCGCCTGCGGGAACGTATACAAACGTGCCGTCGTTGGGCTTGGTGTCAAGCACTTCGCCGTCGCCGAAGCCGTAAGAATTTATCGTCGAAGTGAGGTTGCGGATATTGATGCGCACGCTGACTTCTTCTTCGCCGTTGTTGGCTATGTCGATGTGCATCCAGTTCTTGCCCTCGGAATATGCGCTGACCGAAGTCTTGACGTTCTGATAGCTCGAAGCCTTGACGTCGGTATAGGTTATGTTTGCCGAAGTGCCGTCGTTGGTCACGGTGTAGAGCCCTTCCGTGCTCGAAGCGAAGTCGGTGGCTATATCGTCGATAGTCGACCAATCGCCCGTGAACTCCTCATAGTTCGTGTCGTCGATGACGGGATCGTCGGGAATAGTTCCGACGGGCGTTGCAGAGGTCTTAACCCACTCGTACTGCGTGGTCTTGTCGCTCACGCCCTCATACTTGCCCATCCAGCCAGCCGAATCGGGCACGCCGCACCAGTGATTCATGAGTATTCTGCCCGGCGTCGAAGGCAGAGGATTTTTAGCCGAAGCCGTTACCTTGTATACGGGTTCGTCGTCGACAAACCAGACGATATATTCCGAAGTCCAGCGGAAGCCGTACTCGTGGAATTCTGCCGTGGCGTCGAAGCCGAGGTTGTATTCGTGCTCGTGTCCGCCGACGCCGTCGACGAAGTAGTTGAACTGAACTATATTTTTAAGGTTGCCGCGGAACTCTATGTCAATCTCGTCCCAGGGATTGGGCGTACCGTCCTGACCGATATCGTAGTCGCCCGTGCAGGTAAAGAACGCGCTGACCGTGCCGACAGCCGACGACGGCTTCATTCTCACTTCATAGTCGCCGTAGCCGAAGAACTGGTAAGTGCGCGCCTCGCCGCCGAAATACTCGTTATGCGTCGTATAGTCGCCGTCGGGGTTTTCGGTTATGCTGAGGCTCATCTTGCCGCCCTCATAGCTGATGTTGTCAGCCGTCCAGGCAGAGTTGAACCATTCGGAATTTGCCCAGCCGTCCGAGGCAAAGAAAGTCTCCGCCTCACCCTTCGTAAAGTCTGCAAGCATCGAGCCCGTCAACGGTTCGTCGTGAAGCTTGCACGCGGATAATACCGACGTGCCTGCTACGGCAGAAGTGACCAGCGCGACAAACAATGCAACTGTCCTCTTTTTCATAATCTTCCTCCTGAATATATAAAATATTTTAACCCTTATGAGGGGCTGTAACCAACCCACAGATACTCAGCCGTGGCAGGCAGCCCGCTTTCGTCGAGCGCGCCCGTCCATTCGTCGTGTCCGATACAGTTCCAGACGTTCATCATTATCTGCTGGGGCAAAGCAGGGATATTTTCGGTCGCCTTATATACCGCCTTGCCGTCGACGTACCAGACTATATAGTCCTGCTGCCAGTCGAATGCGTATTCGTGAAAGCCCTCGGACGCATCGAAACCGAGGTTGTAGGAATATTCGTGCTGACCTTCGCCCTTCGTATAGTAGTTGAACTGTACCGAGGTCATGTCCTTGCCGAGAAATTCTATGTCAATCTCGTCCCAATACGGTCTGTTTGTATAGGTGAAGAATGACGAAACTATGCCTGGGCAGTCGGCAGCCTTCATGCAGACCGAATAAAAGCCGTAAGAATAGGCGTTTTCCGAACGGTATTCCGCACCGTAATAGCCCTTATCGCCCTTCGATACGGTCATGCTGAGTATGCCGTCTGAAATTACCGCGCTGTCCCTGCTCCAGGTGCAGTTGAACGGATCGCCGTTGCTGTAACCGTGCGCGGCATAGAAGTCCGCCGTCTTGTTCTTTGCGAAATTGACTATCTTTTCGCTTTGCAGAGTATATCTGTCGGGAATGCCCGCCGCAGATTCGTGCGGGGTGCCGGGCTTTATAGTTCCGTCCGTCGCGTCGTCAAATATACAGGCGGGCATGAGCGCCGCGCCGCAGACGATTGCGGCAACCATTGCCGAAATAACCTTAAAAGTCTTATGTCTGTTATTTACTTTCATTTTTCTGTTCTCTCCGTCAGGTTTTGTTCGATTTCATTGTAATAAAAAAACACTCATTGTCAATGAGCGTTTCTTAAACTGCATTTTTTTTACTTATTCTGCACTCTTTGAGCGGGAAGCACCGAATAAAATATTGAGGTGGAACACATCCTCCGTCACGAAAGTAGTCAGCTCGCCGCCGTACTTTCGGGCGATCATCCTTATGCTGCGCGAACCGAAGCCGTGATAATTTGTGTCCGATTTAGTTGTTACGGGCAACCCTTCCTTAAATTCGAGCTCGCCCGCAAAGTAATTCTCCTCCTGCAAAATTATGAGGTCGTTGTGCCGCTTGATGACGATATTGACTATCCTCTTGTCCCTGTCCTGCAGGTTGATGACGGCTTCGAGCGCATTGTCTATGATATTGCCGAAAAGACAACAGAGATCTCCGCTGTCCATGAACGACAGCAGCTCGCCTTCTACCATGCAGGTAAATTTAATGTCGTTCTGCTCGCAAAAGAGGCTCTTTTCGGTGAGCAGAACGTCGAGCAGTTTATTGCCCGTCTCTACCTTTGAATCGTATATGTTTATGCTCTTGTAGAGGTCTGCCGCCGCGTCTCTGCTTATGTCGCCCCGTTCGGCGAATATTTCGCTCAGCTTATACTTTATGTCGTGACACTTTATGTTTATCATGTCGATAGTGTCGCGCGAAATCTCGTACTGCTGTTTGCTCTGCTTTATGGCGTATTGGAGATACTCTACCTCGCGTTCGAGATTGTTCTGCTCGACTGTCTTGGTGATGAGCAGCATGACGATTGCGCAGCATACGACAGAGAATATGTTGCCCGTCTGCCAGAGAACGTAATATACCTCATTGTCGAACCTGCCTATCCTTTCGACGCACAGTTCGGCAAAATATATGTCCTCGAAAGAGCACAGCACGACGGTTATGCCGAGCACCGTCACCGCAGTGATGAGCATACGGTAATTTATCTTGCTGTCGGTCATTCTGCGCGAGAGCGGGCGAATGACGATAAAATACAGCCCCGTCGCCGCGATAATGAAGAAAGAATAGTAGACGAGGCGATAAAAGAGCTCGAAATTGTCGTTCCAGCCGTCGTACAGTCTTAACGCCTCGCCGATGCCGAAGCAGACGAGAAAGAGCTTATACGTGAGGTTCTGCGCGGCGTAGGCAAGACAACAGCAGAATACGCCCGTCTTATAACTTTCGTCAAAGCAAAGGCGGATATGCAGGGTTATGACGAAAAATAACGAAGTGTATATCAGTACCCTGCCCAATACGTTGTTTCCGAAAAGGTTGTAGAGGCATGCCGCGCCGAACGCGACGGCGAATACGCCGAGTATTGCCGAAACCCTGAGCGCGAAATGTTTTGCCCTGCTGAGCCTGAGCGTGACGAGCGCGCAGAACACGTAAATTTCCAGCACGAATTCCAATATTATGCGCAGGAAATCGGATAAAACCGAATACATATCCATCAGCTTTCTCCCCCGCCCGCACCTGCGAACCAGTTGGCAAGCTCCGCCATGAACGATGCGCGGCGCGGTCGGCTGATCTGCAATACCTGATTGCCCACCTGCACTTCGCAGTTCTTGACGTTGACTATGAACTTGGGGTTGACGAGATAGCACTTGTTACAGCGCAGGAAGCCGTACTTTCTGAGCTCGTTTTCGACGTTGGCAAGCACGCCCGTCACCTCGATGACGTCGTCGACAAGATGATAATACAACCTGTGCCTTATTATCTCGACATACATAAGTTTATCGGTCGAAATGCGGCGCATGCCGCCCGCCATGGTTATCATTATGCCCTTTTCTTCGTGCATGAGATAGATGTCGAGCGCCTTGCGGAATTTCATTGAAAAGTCGTAATAGGTCACGGGCTTGACGAGAAAGCTTACCGCGTCGACCTCGTAGCCCTTCTGGGCAAACTGAACCATGCGGGTTATGAATATTATCGAGACCGTCTTGTCTATTTTTCTCAGTTCAAACGCCGTATCCATGCCGTTTTTGCCAGGCATCTGAATATCCATGAATATCACGGCAAAGGTAGCGCAATAATCTTTGAGAAGCTCGTCGCCGCTCCCGAAGCGGACGACGTTGAATTTCTGCCCGCTCTCTGCGGAATATTTGTCTATGAACGAAATCAGCCTTTCAGCCGAACTGTCCTTATCCTCCACGACCGCAACATTCATCATAATTCATATCCCCCGATAACTATGTACCCATTTTACATTATGGACGGCTGGTTGTCAATACTCGGAAAAATTAAAAGGGCGCTTTTGAGGCGCAAAAAATGACATATCCGCAGGGGCTTTTCCCCTGCGGGTATGTCGAAGGTGCATCAAAGAAGATGCTGACCGACCGCACCCCGCGCATAAACCTGACCGCCGATGAAAGATAATGATAAATCGGAGGAGATTTAAGAACAAAAGACGATGCTTGCGCTCCAATCGCTGATGGCGGCAGGAAATGCGCGGCAAATTCGGGGTAAGCGCCATGCGATGATTTCAGGGTGATGGCAAAGCCTGAGACCAATTGCGCTTACGGTCGGTATATAAGGCGGAAAAGGCGGACGATGGAGAGATAGAAAGCCGACTTTTCCGCATAGCTTATCGGGATAGAACCCGTTAAGACGGCGATTTCAGGCGGGCGGAATAGGTTATGATTTTTTAAGGAGAATTCTGATCTTCCGCCCGCCCGCATCAAATTGCTGATAATGAGGGAAGAAACAACACATCTGAAATTAAAGCATTTAACCTTTATTCCTGAACAGATTATAGCATAACGCCTTACAGAAATACATTGCAAAAACCGTATTTTATATTTGCATTTTCAATCGAATTTCTGATAATTAAGTTCATTTTACGATAGATATAGTCAATAAAACATATTGCAGCATAAATAAACGACCTGAATATGTTTATATAAACCAATCTTATAATGCTCTTATGCTTTCGACCGGGCGTTTTTTTGCAATGGAGTACACCGGCAGGAAAGTTGAGATTACCGACGTCAGGACGGCTATCACTACCATTATGAGTACGGACAACGGACCGAACACGAACAGCGCGAGCGGTATTGTAAGTTCGGCTGCAATCATCGAGTTGAACGACGCGCACAGCATCGCCGAAATTATTATTGCCGCAACGAGACACGTGAGGGTTATAATCGCAGACTCTGCAAAAAAGATTCGGAACACGTCCGCGCTGCGCGCTCCCACCGCACGGAGTATGCCTATCTCCTTTTTCTTGTTGACTATCGAAACTGAGATGAAGTTGAAAAGCAGCAGCATGGAGAATACGGCAAACGCTATTCCGACATACAGGAATACCTTGGAAAGCACGGCTATCAGCTCCATGAATACCATTATCTGCGAGACGAGCGGATTGGTTATATCTACAAACGAATCGTCTGCTTCCGCCTCCATTCTCTCGGCCATCTCATCGATTACTCTGTTATTTCTATCAAATATCGCAAGGTTATACTTGTCACCCGTCTTGTCGTATGCCGTATACTCCTCATAGCGCCAGGCGTTGCTATCTGACGCAACGAGCGCCGAATATGCGTCGTCGGAGGCGTAGCAATAGGCGTCAAATAAATTGTTGAAGAATACGCCCGCAACTTGGCACTCGGCGACCGTGCTGCCGTTGCCGTCCGAGACAGAAACGGCGAACGAATCGACTATGCCGTTTTCGACGAAAAAGGCGACGACATCCGACAGATACTTCGCACGCGTCTCGTCTGACACATACCCGTAATCGTCTTTGCCTGAGTAGACAATGTCCAGCTTGCCGCTGATGGAAATGCCGTTCTCGTCCGACATCCATTCGTCATAGACGTCGGCATGCCCGCTCTCCGCAAAATACATTTCGGCGGAATTATAGAGCTTGTCAAAAATCACGTACGACGAAACGGCTATGCTCCCGTCGCCGAGCGCCGTTAACCGATTGCCGTCCATACCATAGACGTCCAGCTGCTGATATCCTGCCTCTGCGGGATAGCGCGACGCGCCGAAAACCGAATAGACAAACCCGTCCCAGCCGAGAAGTTTAAAATCGCTTAAAGTGACAAAATAGTCGTAAGGCGACTCGGCGTCAGACTGATTTCTGAACGCGTTAAAATTGGTCTCATAGAAGTCGTCGGACACGATCGCAAAGTTATAGAAGCCGCTTGAAAGTTCCCTTTCCCATTCGTAGCGAATGTCCTGATAGCTGACGCCCTGCGAAATATATTTTTCGGGCACTTTCTGCGCCTCATAGACGCCGCATATACGGAAATACAGATTTGTGTCCAGTTCAAGTCTTGCGGAAGACAAATCGTCGTAGTTATTTATTTTAACCGTTTCGTCCCCGAATTTGACGCCCTCGCACGCACGGAGAGCGGCATAAGTATAGTCGGAGATCATCACTTCGTCGGCAGAATCGGGATAGCTGCCCCAAAGTATTTTTTTCTCGCGGTAGAAGGAATTCTTCGAGGTAACACCGAAGCCCGAAAGCGCGGTCTTGTAGACGCCTTCCTTTTCGCCAACCACATTATTGATCGTGAAACTTACGCGGCTGTAGTTGGCGTCAGAATAGTTGAACGCCATAACCGCATCCGCGCTGACGTCGTTCCACAACTCCTCGGCCTCCGCATCCTTGAACGCCGCTGCTTTTGTCCCGCTGACCTCGCTCATAAGTTCGTCGCCGAGATAGTTCTTAGACACATACGAATAGCGCTTGCCGCAGATTATGTATTCATAGTCGGACATCTTGAGGCTCTCCGCTATCGTATGCGAACCGTCGAACAGCATGAGCGTCGAAAACAGTCCGAACATCACGAACGCGGCGGTCGTAAGCAATATCGTGAAGAACAGTCTGAACGGCTTGATTTTAAGACTGCTTGCGCCTATCTTGATCGCGTGTCGAAGGGGCAGGCGCGAACGAATGAAACGACTTTCGTCGGGAGAATATTCCCTGACGGATATGTTTTCCCGAACGGTGTTTTCAAACTGCTCTCTCGCGCCGTCCGCATCTATGCGCGCCTGCCGTCTGAACGCCTCTATATCTCCGGAATCGTGAGTTATAAGCACGTCCTCCGACGCCGAAGTTATGAATTTGCTTATTCGCTCCAGCTCCCTGTCTGTAAGCTTTGCTCCGCTTTTGACGGATATGGTGTTGTCGCCGAGAAAGCTGATGTTCTCGCCGTCAGTCTTCGGCGCAACCCTGTGCTTGGTGACGTCGGAGACCACTTTGCCGTCCTTGAGTTCGATTATTCTGTCGCCGTAAGTCTCGGCAAACTCGCGGTCGTGCGACACGACTATTACGAGCCTGCTCTCCGACAGCCGCTTCAACGTCTCGAAAACCTGCTTGCCAGTCGCCGAATCGAGCGCGCCCGTCGGCTCGTCCGCCATTATGATTTCGGGATCTTTGACTAACGCGCGGGCAATGGCTATTCTCTGTTTCTGTCCGCCCGACAGAGTGTTCGGCTTGCGCTTTGCATACGCCTCCATCTCGACCGAACGCAGTATGGACGCAATCTTTTCCCTGTCTTTGGGCTTGCCCTGAAGTTCTAACGCAAGCGCGATATTGTCCTCTACCGTGAACTCGTTGAGAATGTTGTATTCCTGAAAGATAAAGCCGACGAGCGTATTGCGGTAGCTGTCGAAATCGCTTGTCGAAAACGTCGCGCTGCCCCTGCCCTTGACGATTATTTCGCCGCCGTCGGGCCTGTCAAGTCCGCCAATCAGGTTCAGCAGCGTTGACTTGCCGCTGCCCGATTTGCCGAGCAGAAACACCATGCCAGTATCCTCAAACTCGAGCGATACGCCGTTAAGGGCGACCACGTCCGCGCCGCCCCGCGTTCGGTAAACTTTTGTCAGGTCTTTGATTTCAAGCATTTTTAACCTTTTGCTCCGCTAAGATACTCTAAAATTTCCGAAGAATTTTTGTCGGGGTTGGCCTTGGGGAATACCTTTTCAATCTTCCCCTCCTCGTCTATTATATAGCTCGTCCTGACTACGCCGAAAGAGGTCTTGCCGTAGAGCTTTTTCTCCTTCCAAACGTCGTACGCCTTTATGGCTTCGAGCCCCTCGTCCGAGAGCAGTATGAAGGGAAGCGAGTACTTTGCGGCAAACTTAGCATGCGAGGCAACGCCGTCCTTGCTTATGCCGATGACCGCAACCCCCAGCTTTTCGTACGCCGAGTAGTCGGCGGCAAAAGCGCATGCCTGACGGGTGCAGCCCGCCGTATTGTCCTTGGGGTAAAAATACACCACCACTTTCCTGCCCCTGAACGACAAGAGACTGACAAAATTTCCGTCCTTGTCAGGCAGGGTGAAGTCGGGTGCAGACTGATTTATTTCAAGCATATTGAAATTTCTCCTTTTTCATGTTAGAATGATTATACTCCCGAAGGAGACGTTCTGTCAATGCCGCAAATATAAAATGACGCGACCAACCCCTCCTCTCGTCTCTGACTTCTGCCTCATCTGTTTTAGCGCAATAAAATAGTTGACAAAGTGAACAATTATTATATAATTATATTGTTACAGACACCCGTGTTCCGTCTTTCAGCGACTTTACTTACGTCACACGGAAAGGAGAAAAGAATGAATATATTAGCCAAGATCTGGGCGAGAACTTTTCAGATAAGCATGAGGGCAATTTTACCCGTTCTTCCTTACAGAAAGCCCAAAATTCTCGGCGATATGCGCGAAGTGCCGCACCTTCTCAAACAGAAGGGCAAAAAGCATGCGCTTTTAGTCGTTGATCCCGTAATAATGCAGCTCGGCACGGCTGAGCCGATGATTGAAGAATTTAAAGCGCAGGGCGTGGGTTACAGCATATATGACAAGATCGTACCCAACCCCACTACCAAGGAATGTGAAGAAGCTCGCAAGCTCTACCTCGACGACGGGTGCGACTGTCTCGTGGCGATCGGCGGCGGATCTTCGCTCGACTGCGCCAAAGCGGTCGGCGCGAGAATTGCGCGCCCCGCAAAACCGCTTGCGAAGATGGAGGGCATTTTGCAGGTTATGAAGAAAATTCCCCTGCTGATTGCCATGCCGACGACAGCGGGAACGGGCAGCGAGACGACGCTTGCGGCGGTAATATGCGACGCAGAGACGAGGCACAAGTACGCCATTGACGACTTCCCCCTCATCCCCTCCTATGCCGTTCTGGACGCGTCGGTTTTAAAGACGCTGCCGCCTAAAATCATATCGACGACGGGCATAGACGCAATGACGCACGCACTCGAAGCCTATATCGGCAGGTCGACGACCAGAGACACGCGCGAGGACAGCCTGAGGGCTATCAAGCTCATCTTTGAAAACCTTGAAATTGCCTACGCGCAAAAGACTGACGAAAGCCTTGACAATATGCTTCACGCGTCGCACTATGCGGGACGCGCGTTCTCTAAATCTTATGTGGGATACGTCCACGCGCTCGCACACGCGCTCGGCGGCAGGTACAACACTCCGCACGGGCTTGCAAACGCCGTACTGCTTATACCGGTATTAAAAGCTTACGGCAAGTCAATAAATAAAAAGCTGAAAAAGATATGCGTATATTGCGGGTTTGCCGACAGCGACGCCGCGCCCGATAAGGCGGCGGAGATATTCTTCGACAAGCTCGACGCGCTTGAAAGGGCGGTCAATATTCCGCTTACCATGCCCGAGATTAAAGAGGACGATCTCGACCTGCTCGTCGGATATGCGTACAGAGAGGCCTATCCCCTCTATCCCGTACCCGTTCTCTGGGACAAGGCACAGCTTAAAGCAATGTATAAGGAGGTAATGTGCAATGAGTAACAACGAAATAATAGCCCTGTTTGAAAGACAGAAACAGCATTTCGCCGCAGGCGGCACGCTCAACGTAAAGGAGCGAAAAGCCCGCCTTATCGCACTGAGGGGCGCGGTTGAAAAATATGAAGAGCAGATTGCCGAAGCGCTTAAAAGCGACCTCGGCAAAAGTGCAACCGAAAGCTATATGTGCGAGACGGGCTTATCGTTGAGCGAGATAAACTATCAGATAAAGCATATTGACAAATTCACAAAAAAACAGCGCGTAGCAACACCTATGTCGCAGTGGATAGCCAGAAGCTTCCGTTATCCCTCTCCCTACGGCACCGTACTGATTATGAGCCCGTGGAACTATCCCGTGCTACTCTCGCTCGATCCGCTCTGCGAGGCGATTGCCGCGGGCAATACGGTTATTTTAAAGCCCAGCGCATATTCGCCTGCCTCCTCGGCAATACTTAAAAAGATAATTTCCGAGGTATTCCCCGAAGAAGTTGCCGCGGTCGTTGAAGGCGGCAGGGAACAGAATAAAATTCTGCTTGACCTCGATTTCGACTATATCTTCTTTACTGGCAGTAAGGCGGTCGGCAGGCAAGTCTATGAAAAAGCCGCGTCAAGACTTACGCCAGTGACGCTCGAACTCGGAGGAAAGAGCCCCTGCATTGTCGACAAGACGGCGGATATTCCGCTTGCCGCAAGGCGCATAGTATTCGGCAAATACCTCAATTGCGGGCAGACCTGCGTTGCGCCCGACTATATCCTCTGCCACAGCGCAGTAAAGGAAGAATTCATAGCCGAGGTCAAGAAAGAGATAGTCAGACAGTACGGGCAGAACCCGCTCTCGAATGCCGACTATGGCAGAATAGTAACCAAAAAGCACTTCGACAGAATATGCGGGCTGATTGACCAATCCAAAGTCATATTCGGCGGCGAAACCGACGCTCAGAAATTGCAGATTGCGCCGACCGTAATGGACAACGTCGATTATGACGATAAGATTATGAGCGAGGAAATCTTCGGCCCCGTAATGCCTGTTATTGCCTTTGACGACCTCGACAAGGTCATTGACCGCATAAATTCCGAAGAGAGCCCGCTCGCGGCATACTACTTCTCGACGGACAAAAAACAGATTGAGAAATTCCTTGCAAGAACGGGCTTCGGCGGAGGCTGCATTAACGACGTAATAATTCACCTCGCCACTTCCTATATGCCTTTCGGCGGCTTCGGCGAGAGCGGCCTCGGCTCCTACCACGGCAAGACGGGCTTCGATACGTTCACTCACTACAAATCCATCATCGACAAGAAGAACATTACCGACCTGCCGATGAGATACCAGCCTTATACCAAACTTAACGATAAACTTATAAGAATGTTCGTGAGATAATCACCCGAACAAAACGGAGCAAAGAATTATTTTCTTCGCTCCGTTTTTGTTTAATATTAAATTTTGTCGGTTATCTGCCTGCAATCGTCGCACTTAAACATCCTTACAAGGCCGATCTGGAATGTACACTCGGAAAGAGTTTTGCCGCATAACGGGCATTTATCCTGGTCGGCGCTTGCCGCCCGCCGCGACGAAAGGTCGTAAATTTTTGTCAGATTGACATATACGGGTTTATCGAGTTTCTTTTCCAGCTCCTCCCTGACAGCGAACGCCGCTTTATTTAGCGAAGAACGGGGATTTGAGAGCTGATTTTTGGTAAACCATATCGGTTATTTTAACCGTCATATACCTGTATGAACGGTTGTCATAGTCGTTGTTATATCTTGCGTCAAGGCTTTCTCTTTCAGGGACATTGACGAACGCCCTGAACTTATGCCCGCCCTCACATACCGCGCTGTAATCGGAGTAAATCTGCCCGTTCATCTGCAACATACAGAGATAGTCTTCGACAAGCTCTTTCTCGTCGGAGAAGAATTTTTCCTCGTCGAAGTTTACCTCGTCGGCATTAACTTCAATTTCAAGATTTAAAAGACTGCACATCGCCGCACCTTAAAAGTTAAGTTTTGTCATCGAACATATTGAGCTGAACGACCTCGGGAGAGTTACCCTCCACGCCCGTATCGCCGTCCCAATTTTCGTCAATCGGCTTCGCACCCATTGAAATGAGTTCAGCATTGCCGAGATAGGGCGCATAGTCGCGGCAAAAGAGCGGACACCACCCTTTTTTGAGGTTGCGTACTGCGCCCGACCAGGTACCGCCGCGTTTGAGGTGGGAGCGGACTACGACGCATGCCGCCGACTGCATATAAATGTAAGCATTTCTCGACATCGCCCGCGCCGACGAAAAGCCCTCCTCGGGCACTTCTGACGAGGCAATTACCATTCTGCCGTTGTCTGCCGCCGAACGGATTTCGGCAAAAGCCAGCCTTTCGCGGAAAGCCCCGCTCGTAAATTCGCACACGTTTGCACCCGCTTCGAGAGCGGCGAACTCTGCCGCGCAGTCTATGCCGCGGGCGCCGCCCGAGGTTACGCCAAAGCCCGTTGCAACCGTTTTGAATACCGAATTGCGGGTAAAATCTATATCCTGCTCGTCACAGTCGCGCACGCCGACGTAGCCGACCGACTTTTCGGAGAGAATTTTAACGTCGCCGTAGCAGAACAGCACGGGCGGGCAGCCGTCCGGGGAAGCCTCCGCAATACTGCGCGGATATGCCCCGTCGATATAGGTAAGCGTGGCTATGCCAGAATTTTCATACCTTTTTAGCCGAGCTTTCCACTCGTCTCCGCGCGAAAGCAGAGCGGTTATCCGCTCTTTCATTTCCTCGCCCAAACCGAGTTCGGAAACCCTTTCGCCCGAAAGTTCGCCAAGGCGCATACCATGTCTTGCAAGCCTGAGAGCAATATCCTTTATGCCCCCTACGGTAAGCGGCAATCCGTCGGTAAAAGTAAGTCTGCCGCCAAGGCAAAGCACAACCCGTCTGTCTCTGTCGACAGCGCCCATAATCTATCCCCCTTTATTGACCGATAAATGCAAATATTCTGTCCATAACCGCGCCGTCCTGACGGGTGGCGGTTTTCCAGTCGAACTTGTCAAAAAATTGCTTTTCCTCGACAGCCGTAGCCGCCTTGAATGTAAAGAGCCGCGAAAGCGCTGCCTCCGCCTCGCAGGTGTTGTGCGGATTATGCCCCTTGTCGCTTAAAACGAGGCGCTCGGCATCCGCCCTCTTTACCTTTGCCGCCGCGCTGTCGGCAAGCGGTACGGTAGTATCGAGCGCGCCCTGAACGAGCAGCACTTTCGCCCTGCTATTATCCGCCGATTTTGCCGCGCGGGTATTGCCGCGCAATCCGAATTTAAAGGCATTTATGACATAAAACCACGGCATAGCGAGCAACGAAAGCGCCTTTACATTGCCGCCCGTCGCCATATTGACGGCGTTACATTCCGCACGGGCGGGCGAGTCGAACGCCGAGATTGCGACAACCTTTTCCGCGCCCACAAAAGGAGCGGCACACAGCGCGGAATACGCGCCCCAGCTGTGCCCGACGAGTATGAGCCGCTTATTTTTAGTTCTCTCGTCCGAAGAAACAGCCGCACACGCCGCCAGAGCACATTCCGCGCCGCTGTAAAATCCGCGCGCAGACCGTCCGAATGAATTGTTGCAGCCATAAGCGTCGTAGGCGATGACCGTATAGCCCTTGCCGACAAACGCGGCAATTTCCGAGGTATAGCTTGAACTGCCCGCGCCGAAGCCGTGAATGAACAGAATGAGCGTATCCGCACGGACGCCGCTCCCCTCGTACAGCCTGCCGCAGAGCGAGCTGTCCTTATAGGGTATCGGAAAGTCCTGACCTTTGAGGGCAAAATCTTCTTCCGTGAAATATCTGAACCGCGCGTCCTTGTCCTGACGCTTGCCGAATACCGCCCTGTCGGCGACTACGGCAAACGCAATGCCCGTCGCCGCAACGGCAACGACGGAGAACGCGAGCACGGCGATCAGAATTATTATCCAGGTATCCATAACTAACAAAGGGGCGGCAATTCGCCGCCCCTTCTCCTTTCAGTTTTTAATATTCTTCCCGTTATACGATATACTTTTCGTCGATTTCGGGAGCGGCGTCCATCTGCGCCTTCTGTCCTTCATAGCCCTTCTTGCCGAGCAGAGCAAAGGTTGCCTTCTTGCCGTTTTCGACGCCGGGCTGATTGAACGTGTTGATGTTGAGCATTGCGCCCGTGTAAGCCGTCTGCAATTCGAGAAGGAACATGAGCTGACCGAGCGTGAACGCATTGACCTCGGGCAGGTTGATGGTGTAGTTCATTCTGCCTGCTATCATGAGCGCGTAAGCCGTTGCCTTGTTCTCTGCCTGAATGAGCTCCTGCATGGTGTGACCGCCGAGGAAGCCGACGTCGGGAATGTCCTCACAGCCGTGGGGTATGGGCATTTCGGTAGCATACTGTCCGACGGATATGAAGGTTATTACCTTGTCGTAAGGTCCTTCGGTGTAGAGCTGAACCTGCGAATGCTGGTCGGTAACGCCGAGGCTCTTTACGGGGGTAGTACCCGCATTGACTACCTTTCCGTCATAGTCGACTGCCTTGCCGAGCGATTCCGCCCAGAGCTGGCAATACCAGTCTGCCATAAGTTTGAGGTTATCCGAATAGGGCATGAGCACGTTGATATTCTTGCCATGCTTCATGGTTATGTACTGTAAAGCTGCGCAGGCGAGCGCGGGGTTCTTGGAGATCTGGGGCTTAGAGCAGAGCGCATCCATATAAGCCGCACCTGCAAGCATACCCTTGATGTCTATGCCGAGCACAGCCGCGGGCAGCAGACCTACGGGGCAGAGTTCGGAGAACCTTCCGCCTACGCCGTCGGGAAGCACGTACTTTTTGACCTTGCCGCCGAGGCTTGCGTCTATCTTGTTGAGGTTGCCCTTTGCGGCATCGGTCGTGAAGATCATATTTTCAGTGACGTCGACGCCTGCCTTTTTGAGTATGTCGGCAATTATGAGATACTGCGTCATCGTTTCGGACGTTGCGCCCGACTTGGAAATTACGTTGAAGCAGGTCTTATCGGGTTCGATTATGTCGAGGAGCGCAGCCATTCTGACGGGATCGACGTTATCCTCAACGTAGAACTTGGGGCCCTTGCGCTTAGAGTTGGGCAGTTCGTTATAGTGAAGATGGCAGAGCGCATTGAACGCCATTATGGGGCCGAGCGCACTTCCGCCTATGCCGAGCACGACAAAATACTTGAATTTTCTTCTTACTTCCTTAGCAGTCGCAAGTATGTCGGCGACTATCTCGTCCTGATTGTAGGGAAGTTCGGTCCAGCCCATGAACAGCTCGTCCCTGCCCCTGTTGGCCTTGACGTAGTTGAAGGCTGCCTCCGCCTCGTCCTTAACGGCGCGAAGCTCTGAATCCTTTATTCCCTTTTCGCCCAAAAACTTGGACATCATATTGTTATAGTCTACCGTCACGCGCATGGAATTGCGCCATTCTCTCGTCTTGTAGCTCATTGTTCCTCCAAAAAATCATATAGTGTGCATTTTATAGCCTAATATATTATATACCACTCCCGTCGGTTAGTCAATACCGCTTTTAAATTTAATTTAAAAACAATTTTACCCTTAAACGCTTGAAAAAACATAGGTTTGCGTTGTATAATAGTGCCATGCTTGAATTGAACGCCGAACAACGGGAAGCCGACAGGAAAATTTCAGAATGGTTTGCATGCGCGACGAGGCAGGTATTCGTACTGACGGGCTATGCGGGAACGGGCAAGACGACGCTTTTGAAGCACGTCGTCGTAGATACCCTTAAACTCGTGCCCGACGTCAGTGCGGCATTCGTCACGCCCACGGGAAAAGCGGCGACGGTACTCATAAATAAGGGCATACCCGCCTGCACCGTCCACCGCCTCATCTATCAGTCGCTCATTCAGGAACAGCAGGTCGAGGTAAACGGCAAGACGGTCAAGGTAGAAAAACTTATATTTCGCCGCCGCGACAGCATTGACAAATCGATAAAGCTCATCGTCCTCGACGAAGCCTCGATGGTGTCCGACGACGTGCTTGCGGACGTGCTCAACTTCGGCGTTAAAGTACTGCTCTGCGGCGACAATGCGCAGCTTCCGCCCGTCGAGGGGTTCAATACTTATCTCAAAACCCCTGATTTTTGCTTAAAGGACATAGTGCGACAGCACAAGGACAACCCGATAATAAAGCTTTCCCTCCTTGCCCGCGAGGGTAAATTCATACCCTACGGCTACTACGGCGACAGGGCTTTCGTGCTGTACGGCAGAAAATTTGTCGGCGAAAGGCGGCAAAGACTTCTGCAACGCGCCGAACAGATTATATGCGGATTGAACAGGACGCGCGTGAAGATAAATGACGAAATGCGGGCGATCAAGGGCTTTTCGGGGCTGCCGAAGCACGGAGAAAAGCTTATATGCACGCTCAACAACTGGGAACAGTTCATTGACGGCGAGGCGCGTTTCAACCTCGTCAACGGCATAATTGGCACGGCGATAGAGCCTTTTTACAACGAAAACGATTATATGGGCTTTATGCAGTTCAAGCCGGAGTTCCTCAGCGAGAAGTGCCCCGACGCCCTGCCCTTCGACATAGGCATATTCAAGGATGGACAATACCGCTATAAACACGGCGACTATTTCGCAAAATTCGGCGAGGACGGCGAAGCGACGGGCGTTTTTACCCTGAACAGGTTTGAATACGGCTATTGCATAAGCTGTCACAAGGCGCAGGGTTCGGAATTCAATTCCGTAATAGTATTCGACGAGAGCTATGCTTTCAGAGAGGACGCCGCCCGCTGGCTGTACACCGCCATAACGCGCGCCCGCGAAAAACTTATTATAGTCAGATAACATTATATATAAAAACGGCACGGGATAACCGCGCCGTTATATTTTTATGCAATAACATATATTATTTCAAGCCCATTATCGGGATGATACGACCAGGTCACCTTTATGCCGTTAATGGTCTCACTCTGCTTGCCCTGAATGGCTGACGTTGTAATCATTTCCTGATACACATAATCAGGCATTCCCAACTTGCTGTTCAATGCCTTAATATAATTCATATAGCTGTTATTGAAATAATCGTCTAAATTATACGGATTTGTGTCGATGCTTATATACGACAAATCGCCTGAAATCATTATACACGGTGAAGCTCCGTATGTGGCAATGACATCGTCATAGGCTGATTTAAGTTTATTTTTACCTGAACACGACGCCGCAAACAGAGCGACGACAGTTGCGGTAAGCACGACAACGGACAACTTTAATAATTTTTTCATCTGAAAACCTGCCTTTATTTTTAGAACATTTTGTTCTTAACACTTATTTTACGGAACAAATTGTTCTTTGTCAAGTAATTTAGAACATTTTGTTCCATAATTTAAATATGAATGACAAAAAAATCAACAGGTTCAACAGTGTACTTGGCGAACTTCGCAGGGAAAAGGGAATGACGCGCAACGAACTTGCCGACAAACTGAATGTTTCGGTTCGGCTGATCGGATATTGGGAAAGGGGCGAGCGGGAATGTTCGCTTGACACGCTCATTAAATTATGCGATTTATTCGGGGTTTCTGCCGACTATCTGCTGGGCAGAAGCGATTATTGAGGTTTTTTAGCAAAAAATTAAGCCTGCGGCGCGTTGAATTTATCAACGCGCCGCAGGCTTCTGTATTTTTTATGCAATTATAATCGTTATAAATTTCAGGCATTGCCCTCCGCCTGCTTCAAAATGAAGTTGGCGAGTTCGCACGCCGAGGACGAGCTGACGTAGTCCGCGCCCATTACGGTGAGATTGGTAAACGCGGCAAGCGTTTCGCCGCCGTCGCACTTGACGAGGCACTTGCCCTTGACCGCCGCCTTAATCTTTGCGACGAGCTCCCCGTCCGCACCGTTGAGGCGAATACAGTTAATGCCCGCGTCGGCAATGGTCGTGCAGGCTTTGACAATCTCCTGCTCCCTTAAAACGACGCAGTCGAGCACAATTCTTATTGCGCGGTTGTGCGACGCCTTGCGCAGCTTCTTGCACTCCTTTTTGAGATAGACGAAGTTGCCTTCTTTTATGAAAAACAGCGGCGCCCACACCTCCGTTTCGTCCACTCCGTCCTTTATTGCGCGTTTGACTGCCGCCACTTTGCCCTCGGTCGTATCTCCGCCGACGGGCGAAGATATTGCGGCGATTAGCGAAGTCTGCGGATCGCTGCCGAGGAAAGTCACGCAAGCCCTGACGACCGACGGACTGACGATTATGCCGCCCAGCCGCAAAGAATTTGCCGTGCGGCAGAGTTCGCGAAGGGCGGTCTTGTCGAGATTAGCTGAAAGGCAGTCACACTCTATGCGGGCGACGTTTGCCGCCGCTTCTTCCTTGCGCTTCTGGCGCTTGAATTCTTTGAACTGTTCTTCCTCGCTGAGCTGTTGATTTTCGGTCATCAAATCTTCCATAATAATACCTTAAACTTTATTTTCTATCAATAATTTACTTTGCCGAGCGCGCTATTATTACAGTATGGCAATATTAGGTCTCATCTATCTCATACTGTTGTTTATCCTGTGCTTCGCCTTCGTACATTTCTGCAAGCTGGCAATCGTCGGCTTCAAGAGTTTAAAGCAAAAAACTCCGCCGCCGAAAGAGGAAAAGCCCGCGCCCAAGCAGGAACCCGTCTATTACATAGTCGAAAAGAAGCGCTCCAAGCGCAGCTATGGCGAGCCGAAGGAGATAAGCTTCAAGAAATAGGCGGTTTTCGGGTAGATTATTGACGCAACGAGAGATTATTAAACGCTTAATCTTCGTAGCGGGTGAGATTTTTTCCGTCCTCCCACAGCCTTTCGAGGTTGTAGAAATCTCTTTCCTCGTCGTTGAATATGTGGACGATTACGTCCTGATAGTCAAGCACAGCCCACCTGCCGCCGCGCGCACCCTCAATTCTCTTGGGTTCGAGCTCGTATTCCTTGGAGAGCTTTTCTTCGAGATTTTCGGCAAGCGACTTGACCTGAGTGGTCGAACGGCCGCTGCAGATAACGAAATAGTCGCAGAGCGAGGTCTTGCTTTCGACGTCGATATAGACGAGGTTGGAAGCCTTCTTTTCGCTGAGAATTTTACAGATCAGCAGTGCTCTTTCTTTACTTGTCATTATACTTCTCCTTGATGTATTCGTAAGCCCTGCGGGTTAAGTCGTATACGGGCTTGCCCGCAGAGTTCAGATATTTTACCTGATGTTCGAGAGCGACATAGAGACAGCGCATTATGTCCTCTCTGAATATTGCCCTCAGCTCGTCCACGCCCTCGAAAGTGCGCCCTTCCTCTATCATGTCGGCGAGGAACAGCAGCGCGTCCGCCGTTGTCATATTCTCCTTGCCGCTCGTGTGGCAGGCAATAGCGTCGAGTACGACTTTATCGGTTATGCCGAACACCTTTTCGGCGACGTAAGCGCTCGAATATTGGTGAATTACGGGTTCGGGCACACCCTCCGGACAGACGAAACCTTTGAGATATGGGCTGTCGGCGGGCAGGTACTTTGCCGAATCGTGCAGGGCAGCCATGGTTATCGCCTGCTCCTCCGAAATGCCTGCGCGGGAAGAATTTTTGGAGCAGATATAGGCGACGCGCAGACTGTGCTCCCAGCGGGCGGGCGTGAGGAACTTCTTTACGCCCCAAAGCCCGTGCAGGGCGTACAGCCCTTTTGTACGAATGTATTTATACACTCTGTCATCGACGAAGCGCGAGAAGTCTTCGCCGAGCGCGGCGAGGGTGCGGATATTGGTAGAACTGACTTTTTCACCGACATAGGAAAGCGTGACTACGCGCGAAGCAAAGCGCTGTTCGACAGCCTGTTTATAGCCCTGAAACGGTGCGGAATATTCCCTTGCGCAGGCGGCGAGGGTGAAGTTTTTGAGAATACGCTCGGGGTTTTTCCACGAGGGGAAGTTTTCGAGCATATCCGCGCCGATGAGAAGATAGCGTTCGGCGTCGGGATAGAGCGACGCAAAATGGTCGCAGGTCAGATAGGTATAGGAAACGCCGCCGCGCACAAGCTCGTAGTTGCTGACCTCCGCCTGCTTTATGCCCTTGAAGGCAAGACGGCACATCTCGAACCTCTGAAAGAAGTCCGCCATAGACTTGCCGCTCTTGTGCGGGCTGATCGCCGTCGGCATTATTATTAACTTGTCCAGCCCGAGTTCATCTACCGCTGTACGGGCAAGGTGAACGTGCTCCCTGTGAACGGGATTGAACGCACCTCCGAAAATTGCAATCTTCATCTGTATAAAATTTGTTGTTTCCGTCGATAACGAGAGTATGAAAAAACTTAACTTCGCACTCGTTTCCGACTGTCTTTTTTCTATTCTCTGCGCATTTATAGCCGCGTTTGCGATAATGCGCTTTTATGTTGAAAATCTTGCGCTCTGCATTTCGCTATCAGTCGCCGCGGCGCTCTCCGCGGGAATAATCTGCCTTTTGTATCTTCTCAATAAGCGGGAAAAACTTTTGGAGAGTACTGCGAGCGTAAAGACGCTTGAAAAGTTCGCCCTCTCCCTCGCGCTCAGCCGAGACGAGGAGAACGCAAAGCTGTTCGCAGACGCGTTAGACGGCACATACTACGGGGGCAATTACATAAAACTTGCCGACGGAGATGCCGCCGTTCTCTTTCGCGTCAACCCGCTCGACGCCGACGACATTGCCGCGCTTTTAAAGCAATGCAACGATAAACTTCGCCTTTTAATCTGCAATTCGCTGTCCGACGACGCAGAAAAGCTTGCGCAATTTTTCGGCATTGAAATCTGTTCCGCAGGCAGGGCGCACGCGCTTTTGAAGGATAAGGGATTGAGCAAGAGCCTGAAATTGCCCGAAGCCGAAAGGCCGAATTTCTTTAAAAATTTAAAGCTTAAATTCAAAAGAAAACTCTGCCCGCCGCTGTTCTTTTCGGGACTTACGCTCATTGCATTTTCCTTCTTCACTTTCTACCCCGCTTACTACGTTGCGGCAGGTACGGCACTTATGATACTGTCCGCGCTGTCGCTTGTATTCGGTCAGTCGAGCTGAATGTGGTTAAAGCCCTTGCGCGACGATCTGCGGTAGAGCACCGCCTTTCTGCCGATTACTATGACGCACTCGGCATTGAGCCGCGCGGCAAGTTCCCTGCCTATAAGCTGGGGATCGCCGTCGGCATTTTCAAGTATGTTTATCTTGATGAGTTCCCGCGCTTCGAGGCAGTCGGAAAAACTTTTGAGCATATTTTCGCCTATGCCCTCCTTGCCGACCTGTCCGATCGGTTCGAGATTGGCGGCGATAGATTTGAGTTTGCTTCTCTGTTTGCTTGTCATCTCACTTTCTCCGTAAATTTATCAGGGTATGAAGTCGAACTCGACGTCGCCGACTACTACCGTGTCCTTTTCCTTTATGCCCATCTGGTTGAGACGGGATATAACGCCCTTTTCCCTGAGTATTTTCTGGAAATACGCCATGGAATCGGGATCGTTGAGCGCGACGTTGCGACAGAGCATATCGACGAGCGAGCCGATTACGACGAACGCACCCGTTTCGTCCTTGTAGATTTCAAAATCGAGGTCGCCGCTCTTTCTGTAAGTGAACTCATTGTCCGCCTCGATGGGCTGTGCCTTGGGAAGGGTGGAAAGCTTCTCCCACACCTCCTTTATCAGTTCCTTCGAACCGCTGCCGTCAATCGCGCTGATATTGAAAATCTTATACTTCTTGCCGTATTTCTTCCTGAATGCGGCAATATTTTCCTCGCAGCCGACGATATCGCACTTGTTGAGCGCGACTATCTGCGGAAGCGCCGCGAGCTTGGAGGAATACTCTTTGAGCTCCTTATTTATCTTGGCGAAGTCTTCGATAGGATCTCTGCCCTCGCAGCCCGAAATATCGACGACGTGCAGAAGCATGCGGGTGCGCTCGATATGGCGAAGGAAGTCGTGACCTAAGCCCAGCCCTTCCGCCGCGCCCTCGATAAGTCCGGGAATATCCGCCGCGACAAAGCTGTTGTCGTAATATCTGACAACGCCTAAGTTGGGCGAAAGCGTCGTGAAGTGATAGTTGGCTATCTTGGGACGCGCCGCCGAAATTTTGGAAAGCAGCGTCGATTTGCCGACGTTGGGGAAACCGATTATGCCGACGTCGGCTATTACTTTGAGCTCTAATACGAGCACGTGCGCCTCCGTCTTTTCGCCCTTCTGGGCAAAGTTGGGGGCGTGTCTTTTTGCCGTGGTGAAGCGGACGTTGCCCTTTCCGCCCCTGCCGCCCTCGGCGATGAGCTTCTTTGCGCCCTCGTCGAACATATCGGCAATGACCGTGCCCGTCTCCTCGTCGCGTACGACCGTGCCGAGCGGAACGCCTATTATTACGTCCTCGCCGCCCTTGCCGTAGCAGAGATTTGTGCCGCCGCGTTCGCCGTTGCCTGCGACGTATTTGGTCTTATACCTGAACGGCAAAAGCGTCGTGAGCGAGGGATCGGCGACGATATAGACATCGCCTCCCTTTCCTCCGTCGCCGCCGTCGGGACCGCAGGCGGGCTTACCCTTGTAAGCCTTAAACGAATTCATGCCGTCGCCGCCGTCGCCCGACTTTACGGTTATCTTTACTTTATCCAAAAATATATTCTTATCTGCCATTGTAAACCTTGAAAAACGCCTGAGCTTTCGCGCAGAATTCGGCGTTGTCCGCCGTCTTCGCCATTGTCGCAATAACGTCCTCAGTCGTCAGTTTTTTAGCCATGTAGCCGCGTATCATTGCGGCGGTCGAAAGTTCTTCGGGGGTGAGCAACAGTTCTTCCTTGCGCGCGCCCGAAGTGCGTATGTCCACGGCAGGGAAAATGCGCCTTTCGGCAAGGCTGCGCGAAAGCACTATTTCCATGTTGCCCGTCGACTTGAATTCTTCATATATTATGTCGTCGAGCTTGCTGCCCGTATCGACGAGCGCGGTGGCTATTATCGTAAGCGAACCGCCGTTTTCTATGTTCCTCGCCGTGCCGAAAAACCTCTTTGGCTCGCACAGGGCCTGAGTGTCGAGCCCGCCCGAGAGCGTCCTGCCCGAATTGCACACGGCGTTATACGCCCTCGTCAGGCGGGTTATGCTGTCCATGAGAATGACGACGTCGTTGCCCGCCTCCACCTGCCGCTTGGCGTATTCGAGCGTCAGCTGGGCGGTGTGGATATGGTGGTTTTCGCCCTTGTCGAAGGTAGAATAGATTACCTTTGCGCCCTGCACCGAACGGCTTATGTCGGTGACTTCCTCGGGGCGTTCGTCGATGAGTAGGACGATTACCTTGACGAGCGGATAATTTTTACATATCGCGCCCGCGATAGTTTTGAGCATGGTAGTCTTGCCCGCCTTGGGAGGCGAGACGATGAGCGCCCTCTGCCCCGCGCCTACGGGCGAAAAGAGGTCTATGACGCGCTCGGTGAGCGAACAGCCGTCGAATGACAGGTTATAGCGCCTGTCGGGATAGCAGGGAATGAGGCTTTCAAAGGGCGCGGACCGCGCGAGTTCGGGAGATTTGCCGTTGACGCTTATTATATAAGTCGCGCCCGGACATTCGCCCTGCTTTCTGCGCTTTGCGCGGCAGACGATAAAGTCGCCCGTGCGCAGATGAAAGCGGCTGACGAAGGAATTATGCACGAATACGTCGCCGTAAGAGGAAATCTGCATATTCTGCGTGCGCACGAACCAGAATTTATCCGCGCTCTCCAATACGCCCGAATATACCCTTTCCTCGTCCTCGTCGCTTTCGGGGGCGCAGAGTACGACAAAGCGTTCAAGTTTGCCCTCCTCATCGCCGACGAAAGCCTGCCTGCAACGCTCGACCTCCTCCACGAGTTCGCCGTCATAGTCGGCAGACTTCGGGGGCGCGCCGCGCGTCGAAGCGGCGCAGGGCTGCGCCTCGTTGCGGGCAATAGCCATTATGTCGCGTATGAGTTCTTCCTTTCTCTTGCTCGTGGGGGAAACTACTCCGACCACCCTTCCTACCTGTCTGAGCGCGCGTATTTCCTTTCCTTTCAGCTTTAGTTCGAGATTTTCTGCAATTGAACCCATTTATTTACCTTTCCAGAATTAAGATGCGAGTTTTTTCCCCGTCGAGATCTTCGCGCGAAAGCTCTACCTCGTTTCCGCACTCCTCAATTTCACATTCGCCCTCGAACAGGGAGACAAATTCGTCAACCTTGTCGATGTCGAGGTTGATGCCTTTTGTGCGATAGTGCATGGGAATGACTACGTCGGGCATTATTCTGTCGACGTACTCGCGCGCCATTGCCGCGTCTATGGTATAGTTGCCGCCGACGGGAATAAGCAGCACGTTGACGGGCAGAATTGCCTCGATGAGCTCTGACGAGCACTCCTCGCCGAGGTCGCCGAGATGACAGACGTCGAGGCCGTCCATTCTGAACTTGAATATTATATTCTCGCCCCGCTTTCTGCCGTTCGCGTCGTCGTGATAGCTCTTGATCGCCTTGATTTCGACGCCCGCAAGGTCGTAACCCGTCTCTTTATCGAGCACGACGGGGTTGCCCTTTACCTTTGAAATGCAGTCGTGGTCATAGTGGTGATGAGAGACCGTGACGGCGTCCGCCTCGACTTCGGGCATTTCTATGCCGATAGCCTCGTCAAAGGGATCGCACACGATTGCCGTACCCGTACTTTCGGTCAACAGGAAGCTTGAATGACCAAGATAACGAATTTTCATTTTTCTCCTACTTTATAAAGCTTTTGTTATTTTTGAATGATATTTGATGAATAAATTTAAGACGAAATTAAAGGACTTTCAGACCGCGCGGCCGAAAGATACGACGATTTTCAGACGATAGACCTCGTCTGCCATTATGTATTCAAGCGAAATGCGCTCGCCGCTTTTGAACATCTCGCGGACGAGCGAAAGACAGTCGACTTCTAAAAAGACGTCGCCCTCGCCGCCGTCTATGCGACATTCGGTGCGTTCGCCGACTTTGAACGTAATGTCGGTACTCACGGCGCCCCGCCGCGACTGGGTTATCGCCCCCTCCTTTACCGACAGCAGACATTCGTCGCCGTCAAAGAGATAGCCGACCTGATAATCGCCGCCCGCGCCCCGCTCTACCCGCGCGGACGAGGAAAAGCGGCTTTCTTCGCCGCCCGTTAGCGTCGTTATGCCTATATAGCCGTTCATCAGTTGTTTCGCCCGAGTATTTCCACGAGTTTTATGAACACGTAGACGAGGTCCATATAAATGGCGCACGCCGAGGATATGGCGTTGCTCATCGTGCGGGGGCGGGAACGCGCGAAGGACACGTCGAACCCGACGTAGCCGCTGAATACGAGCACGAGCACCCAATCGAGCACGACGTTATTGCCGAAGCCCGAAAAGATTGCCACTATCTGATAGATGAGCGCGACGAGCAGCGCAAGCCAGAGGAGGGCAAACACCGAACTGAACGCCTTGGGATACACTAAGGCGAGTATAATCATAAAGAGCGCGAGGAAAGTCGCGACGAGGAACGCCGACGTGACCGTCTGCATGGAATAGGCGGGCAACGCAATGGCGAGCACCGCGCCGAGCGGCAGCACGACAAGGCAATAGCCGACGAAATTGAGCGCGGGATTGCGGCTGACGAGGTTAATTATACAGCCCGACAGCGCCATGACGAAATAAACTATTACGAATACGAGCGGGTTCCAGCCCGCGAAAAAGTCCGCAAGGAAGATGACTTCCAGCGCGTTTATGAGAAAGCCGAAAAGCAGGAAGCCGCCAATGGCGAGATAAAACGCCCTGTCGCTTATGATCCTGCCCTCGGCGCTGAATCTTCTCTGAGAAAAACTGTTCTGCATATATCTCCTGTCAGTCGTGAAGCATCGTCGTCTTTATCTGTCCTTCGGCAAAGTCCGTCGCGTCCTTCTGGAAGCTCTGCGCCCTGCTGTCGGAATAGCGCGCCCTGCCCGCTTCGAGTACGCGGACGAGCCCGTCCTTATCGCTCTTTTCCACCGCCGACCTGATGTCTTCGAGGTTGTCGATGAGCTTTCCGACCTTGTCGATTACGTTTTTGCGGTTGGCAAGGTAGAGTTCCGCCCATACGCCCGCCTCTACGGCGGCAATTCTCGTCATATCCTGAAAACTTCCGCCCGTAAAGCCCAGACAGCTTTCAATCTCGTCGTCCTTGACGTAGGCGTTGGACACTATGTGCGCAAGCTGCGAGGTGTAGGCAATCTTTCTGTCGTGCACCTCCGCCGAACACTCTACAAGCCTCTTGAAGCCCATATCCCTGACCAGCCCGACTATCGTTTTATAGGCGGCTTCGTCCGTGAAGTCGCCGCGGGTGAGCACCATGTTCGCCCTGTCGAAAAGGTCGGCGCAGGCGTTTTCTATGCCCGAAACCTCCTTGCCCGCCATGGGATGAGTGCCGACGTATCTTATGTTCAGATGCGCGCCGCAGACAGCGTCCTCTATCATCTTCTTGACGCCGCAGATGTCGGCGACGATCGCGCCCTCTTTGAACGCCGTATCGCGTATGAAACTAACCGCGGCTTTGGGCGGCAAGGCGACGAACACGACGTCGTATTTGTCAAAGCTCTTTGCTCCCTTGCAGATTATGCCGTTTTCGAGGGCGTAAGCGAGCGGCTTCGGGGAACGGTTATAGCCGTCTACTTCATATCCCGCGCGTCTTAGCGCCATACAGAGCGAACCGCCTATAAGCCCCAGCCCCGCAACACATATCTTCATATATACTCCGCGCGGAATGAGCCTACACTCCGCATTATATTCTTTATACGGAGTAATTATACCATAACCGCCGACCTTATTCAATTATTTTTAATGAATTTTTATTAAATATTCACAATGCCCGCCGCCTTTCGCCGCGTTTTTGAAATATAACCTCAAAGTGCGCCGAACGGCTAAAAAATTAATTACTTTTGAGCGCGAAAAGTTGACTTTATTCTCGGCTTTCTCTATAATACTATATGAAAAAATAAAATACTTTTAAGGAGTTTTTTAGCTTATGAACAAAATGTCAGTCAAAGACCTGAAAGACCTCAAAGGCAAAAAGGTTCTTGTTCGTTGCGACTTCAACGTCCCCATGAAGGACGGCGTCATCACCGATGAAAACAGAATTATCGGCGCGCTTCCCACCATCAAATATCTGCTGGACGCAGGCGCAAGGGTAACGCTCTGCTCGCACATGGGCAAGCCCCACTCTATCTTCTCCTCCGAAGTTAAGCTCAACAAGAAGGATCAGAAGAAAGTTGACGCAGGCGAAACCACCAAGGAAGCAATCATTGAAAAGGCGCTTAAAGACGAGCCTAAAAAACTTACACTCGCCCCCGTTGCCGCAAGGCTTAACGAGCTGCTCGGCGGCAAAGTCGTATTTGCAAAGGACGTAATCGGTCCCGACGCAAAGGCCAAGAGAGACGCTCTCAAAGACGGCGAAGCCGTACTGCTTGAAAACCTCCGCTTCCACTGGGAAGAAGAAAAGAAAGAAATCAACTTCTGCAAGGCGCTCGCCTACGACGCAGAGATCTATGTAAACGACGCATTCGGCACGGCTCACCGTTCGCACGCTTCGACCGCAGCTATCGTCGAATACGGCATCATCAAGACGGCTGTATGCGGCTTCCTCATCGAAAAGGAACTCTCCGTAATGGCAGCAACGCTTGAAAATCCCGCTCGTCCCTTCGTCGCAATACTCGGCGGCGCAAAAGTGGCTGACAAGCTCAACGTAATCTCCAACCTGCTTGAAAAGTGCGATACGCTCATCATCGGCGGCGGCATGGCTTACACCTTCCTCAAAGCTAAGGGCTACGAAGTCGGCACTTCGTTGCTCGACGAGGAAAAGATCGACTATTGCAAGGAGATGATCGAAAAGGCTGAAAAGGCGGGCAAGAAGCTCCTTCTTCCCATCGATACCGTAGTAACCAGCCACTTCCCCGATCCCATCGACGCGCCTATCGAGGTCGAAACCGTCGACAGCGACAAGATCCCCGCAGACAAGATGGGCATGGATATCGGCGAAAAGACGAGGGCGCTCTATGCAGAGGCTATTCATTCGGCTAAGTCGGTAGTATGGAACGGCCCCATGGGCGTATTCGAGAACCCCACCCTTGCAAAGGGCACGATAGCAGTCGCTCAGGCGCTTGCAGACGTATATGGCAAGTGCACGACCATAATCGGCGGCGGCGACAGCGCGGCAGCCGTTCAGCAGCTCGGCTTCGCAGACAAGATGAGCCACATCTCGACGGGCGGCGGCGCTTCGCTCGAACTCTTTGAGGGCAAGGTTCTTCCCGGTATTGCCTGCCTCAACGACAAGGTTTAAATAAATTATGTGAAAAGTTTGCCGCGGCGGTTGCCGCGGCAAAAATTATAATCAAATAAAGATGAAATTTAAGATAAAACGGCACAGACAGCCGAAAACAAAGTTGCAGAAAACCCTCTTCCGCGTCGTGTTACCCTGCTATCTTACTTTCTTAGCGATCTTTTTGATTGCCCTCATAATACCCGCCGCGACAAATATAATGGACGAAAACGCCCGTAATATTTATTATATTTGCCTGATTTTAGTCTTTTGCTTTGGCAACCTGATTTACGCTTTCGCGTTATTGCCGGCTTTAAGGAAGAAATACGGCATTGAAAGCCTTAAAAAAATCGACCTGAGCCCATACGATGCGACCGACAGGGAAGTTTACGAATATACCTACACCGAGATCTTCCATCTGCTTGCAGAGCCTTTTGACGAGGAAGAAACGCTAATCATTGACAATAGCAGTGCGCAGACGTTTTATGAGGACATGGCAAAACGACTGATTTGCTGGGAAACCGATATAGACGGATTTCAAAGTTTTACTTTATGTATAGATGACGATAATGAACTGAGGGATATTACATACGAAATTACCAAAAAGATTTCGGGCGACAGGCTTGAAGTTACCGTCAAAACGCGCGCAGAACTGGCATTTACGCCCGACGGTCTGGAAATAGCAGGCAAACACTATGATTACGGCAATGTCAGTGCACGCTGTCACGCGGGTTTTATTAAGTCCGATTTCAGGATAGGAATATTCCTGCAAACCGACGACTGTACGGCATATTTCGCGCTCTGTGGCAAAATAATAGCCATTGTCAGAAAATACGGCATATCCCTCGAAAACCCTGAACTTCTCGAATTTATTTTGGAAGATCCCGACAGGGCTTATGCAGAAATTGCAGGAGCGCGCAGCATCAGACAGCAGCTTGACTTCACCGTAAAGAAGAAAAAAGCTTAAAATTTGCCCCCGCTGCCGTTGCTTTTAGTAATTTAATTTGCTATAATATTTCAGGATTGAATTTTACAAGGAGTCAGTTAAATGAGAACACCTTTTATTGCAGGCAACTGGAAAATGAACATGACCGCAGAAAGCGGCAAAAAGCTTATCGAGGAACTTAAACCCCTCGTAAAGGACGCAAACTGCAAAGTTGCGCTGTGCGTTCCCGCCATTCTCATCCCCGCGATGACCGAGGCGGCAAAGGGCAGCAACATAGAAATAGGCGCAGAGAACGTGCACTGGGCGGAGAAAGGCGCGTACACGGGCGAAATCTCCTGCGCAATGCTCAAAGAATACGGCGTTAAGTACGCAATCATCGGACACAGCGAGAGAAGACAGTACTTCGGCGAGACCGACGAGGGCGTAAACAAGCGCACCCTTGCCGCACTTGCAAACGGTATTACCCCCATAGTATGCGTCGGCGAAACGCTTGAAGAAAGAGAGAGCGGCGTAACCGAGAAGGTTTTGGACCGTCAGCTTGAAGTAGGTCTTAAAGGCATTGAAGACATTACCGCGGTGGTCATCGCCTACGAGCCCGTATGGGCTATCGGCACGGGCAAGACGGCAACCGACGAGCAGGCACAGGAAACTATCGCCTACATAAGAAAGAAGATAGGCGAGATATTCTGTCCCAAGTGCGCGGAGAAAGTCGTCATTCAGTACGGCGGCAGCATGAACGCCGCAAACTGCAAGGGACTTATGGCTCAGCCTGACATTGACGGCGGCCTCATCGGCGGCGCGTCGCTCAAACTTGACTTCGCAACCATAGTCAACTATGACAAATAAGGATAAATTTATGGCTAAGAAACCTTACGCGATAATAATTATGGACGGCTACGGCCTCGCACCCAAAGGCGCTGGCAACGCAGTCGAACTCAACGGCAGCAAGAACATCAAGGCGCTCATGGCGGCTTACCCCTCCTCCACGCTCGGCGCGAGCGGAATGTCCGTGGGACTTCCCGACGGGCAGATGGGCAACAGCGAAGTAGGTCACCTCAACATGGGCGCGGGCAGAATAGTCTATCAGGACCTCACCAAGATCACCAAGTCCGTTCAGGACGGCGATTTCTTCAAGAACCCCGCCCTCGTAAAGGCAATGGAGAACGCCAAAGACAAAAAACTGCACCTTATCGGTCTCGTTTCGACGGGCGGCGTTCACTCTCACCTCACCCATATCTTCGCGCTCATTGAAATGGCAAAGAAGTTCGGCGTAAAGGAATGTTACGTTCACTGCTTCATGGACGGCAGAGACGTCTCCCCCACTTCGGGCGCGGGCTTCATAAGAGATTTGCAGGCAGAAATAGACAAGGTCGGCTGCGGCAAAATCGCCTCGGTCTGCGGCAGATACTACGCCATGGACAGAGACAACAACTGGGACAGAGTTGAAAAGGCATACGATATGCTCACGCTCGGCACGGGCGACAAGTGCACCGATCCCGCAGAAGCCGTCGAGGAGAGCTACAAAAAGGGCGTAACCGACGAATTCCTCACCCCTATCAAGGTGTGCGAGGACGGCAAGCCTGTCGGAATAATCGAAAAGGGCGACAGCATAATCTGCTTCAACTTCCGCCCCGACAGAGCGAGAGAGATCACCCGCGCGCTTTCCCAGAAGGAATTTGTCGTACCCAAGGGTACGGCATTCGAGAGAAAGACGGGCTTCCTTGAACCCGTATACGTCTGCTTCACGGTCTACGACGCAAGCTTCGAGGGCGTGGAAATTGCCTTCCCCAAGACTTCGCTCGACAATACTCTCGGCGAATACCTCGCAAAGTGCGGCAAGAAACAGCTGAGAATTGCCGAGACCGAGAAATATGCGCACGTAACCTTCTTCTTCAACGGCGGCGTCGAGCAGCCCAACGAGAACGAAGTAAGGGATCTCATTCCCTCCCCCAAGGTTGCAACCTATGACCTGCAACCCGAGATGAGCGCATACCTCGTCACCGACAAGGTGCTTGAAGAACTTGACAGCGGCGAATTCGACGTAATCATCTTGAACTATGCAAACTGTGACATGGTAGGTCATACGGGCGTTATTTCGGCGGCCGAAAAGGCTGTCGGCACGGTTGACGAGTGCGTAAAGAAAGTCACCGACAAGATACTTTCGATGGGCGGCTCTGCAATAGTCACCGCCGACCACGGCAATGCGGACAAGCTGCTCTCCGACGACGGCTCTCCCTTCACCGCGCACACGACCAACCCCGTACCCGTCATTCTCGTCTCTGACGAATACAAGAATGCAAAACTCAGGGATGACGGCATACTTGCCGACATAGCTCCCACCCTTTTGCAGGTTATGGGGCTTAAAATACCCGCTGAAATGACCGGCAAGAGCCTTATAAAGTAAAATAATTCACAAAAAAACAGCACGGCATTAAAACCGCGCTGTTTTTTTGTTATTATTTTTCATTCTTTAACCAGAGAGTTAGTTATTCCCATTTTTTTGCATTTCTTTCATTTTCCATTCTAAGCCTTTCTTCTTCATACATTTGTTGTTGTTTTCTCTGGATTTCGGTTTGTCGTTTAGCTTCTTCCAAAAGTTTTTCAGCATTTTTAGCTGCATCTCTTTCTGTATCGAGGCGTTGACGTTCATAATCGGCTTTGCGCTCCGCCGCAATAGCCTGTTGTTTTGCATATTCGGCTTGCTCCTTTGCATATTCTTCTGCGCGTTTCTGAGATTCCAAAATCTCGCGTCTGTGTTTTTCCTCCTCCCTCTGACGCGCTATTTCTCGCATTTCTCTGTCATATTCCAAATCATCTTGCTTTATCTCTTGCTGAGCCTGATATAATGCTGTTTGATATTCGCTCGCTGTACCTGTCCGCATTTGTTTAGTTGCAAGATCCAGAAGAACAGTCTGTTCTAACACGTTTTTAGGTAAAAATTTTGTTGAAGCAGTAACTTTGCTTGCCAATTGCGTATACTTTTTTGTAATAGGCATACCTTTATTGTTAAATAAATCAGTATACTTTTTTTCCAGCGGATCTAAGCAATTTATGAGATGCTTACGCATATCATCGCTTATACTGAATACACCTTCCGTTTCTACTTTTTCAATCGTTTTATTTATCCTATCACTTAAACACTGGTCAACATAACTTTCAAGTTTTTTATGTTTAGTTTCCCATTTTTTTAAAATCGCAAATCCGGGAATGCCTATAATAAGGAAATCGACAAGACATGAAAAGAATATCGTCATAAAGTAATAGCTACTTGTAATCATTTCACTGAGATAATTGCTCCCAAGATAATGACTTAGTCCGAGTAAAGCAATCCACGCACCCATAAACAATAAAGCGATTGTTTTCCTAATTCTTTTGTCATTGACATCATGTTTTTTGTTTATCTGATTTTTTATTTCGCATCCCTTATCTATGATACGATTGTTGATAGTACCAATCAGATTAGTTTTCACATTTTCAGATTGCTCTTTATAATCTGACGGTTAGTCCAAATTCAATGTGCTATATTTAGATAAACCGATAAGCAAATAATTGCACAATAGCGGTTTAGCACCAAATTTTGTTAAAATATTATTTGCGCTGATGGCATTTGTATATGATAATTTAATACATATACCGCTTGTTGAAATGTTGTTCCACTGTTCTCTTGCAACGCTGGGGACTGCTTCGGCAAGTTCGTTTAAGCATTGTGTGGAAACTGCAAATTTATTTATGATCACATAATAAAAGATATTCAAGTCAGTCAATACAGACATTGTAATATCGCTGTATTCTGATAGATTTTCCCCCATTTTTACAAATTGATACTTAATATAGATATCATGACAATAATTCAAAGCATTGAGTTGAAACGTGTACTTTTCCATTTGCGAATTTACTTTATCGGGAAACATAAACTGCTCGTTGGTCAATGCTGAATAAAAATCCCCGTGTAATGACAATTCGTCGGCAATAGCCTGCAAGGCAAACTCGATATCAGAAGTACTGCTGTTAAATGTATCAAGATAATGTTGGTACATTTCTATTTTTTTGTCAACAGAATCTGCAATAACACTGTATAGCGTTTGACAACATTCTGTATAGGCATCGTCACTGATATTGTCTAATTCTTTATCGATGATTTCTTTTGTAAATTTCATAAACACTCCCCTTTTTTTGTTTTTTATATATTTTATCAAGTCTTTTAAGACTTATCAAGTACTATAAGACTTAAATTTCATATACTTATAGTTATGACTATAAAAAATATAATCCGTCAATTTTTGCAGAACGATTAAAGGAACTGAGAGGCGCGAAAGACCTCAGCCAAATGGATCTTGCCTTGGCTACGGGCATAAGCCAATCGGCAATAGCCAAATGGGAACTGTGTAAAACAGAACCGACGGCAAGTTCGTTATTCATACTTTCCCTTTTCTTTGGCGAGACGGTTGACTATCTGATCGGACTTGAAAATTAACGGAAAAATTTATCTGTTTTTGGAAATTCATATCCGTATAACGCTTATACTCAATCCGTTATAGTTTTGATTGCAAAAAGTTTGCGATGAGATTATAATGGTATGTATGGTTGACAACGAACAACAAATAAGCCCGAACGAGGGCGAAGACAAGACGAATAAAAAATTTTCGGCACAGAAATTTTTTACTAACCCCGTCGTGGTGTGTCTGGGGGCAATATTCTGCTGTATTTTATGGGGAAGCGCGTTCCCCTGCGTCAAGATAGGCTATAACCTGTTCAACGTGGACACGACGCATATTCCCTCGGTAATTCTGTTTGCGGGGCTGAGATTTACGCTTGCTGGCGTGCTGGTCATAGCCTTCGGCTGCATAACGCAAAAGAGATTTTTGCTGCCCAAACCCAAAAACTGGTGGCGCGTGCTGCTCGTCAGCATATTTCAGGCAATTTTACAGTACATCTTTTTCTATATAGGGCTTGCGAACGTGTCGGGCGTAAAGGGCTCGGTACTCAACGGGCTGGGCGTATTCTTCACCATTCTTTTCGCCTGCTTCCTGTTCCGCACGGAGAGGTTTAACCTCGTCAAGCTTGCGGGCTGTATTCTCGGCTTTGCGGGGGTAATAGTCATCAACCTCGGCGGCACGTTTACCTTTGAATTTACTCTGCTCGGCGAGGGCTTCATCATCTTTTCGGGAATATCCGCCGCCATTGCCGCGGGACTTGTCAAGGTATTTTCGCGCTATGAGGACACCACCGCTCTCTGCGGCTGGCAATTTCTGTTCGGCGGAATAGTGCTCATCATCGTCGGCGCGTCGTTCGGCGGGCAGGTCAACCCCGAGGGCTTCGGCGCGATTGCCGAACTTTTCTACCTTGCGTTCATCTCCTCCTCCGCGTTCACGTTGCAGGGCTACCTCGTCAAATATAACCCCGTCAGCAAGATTGCCGTCTACAAGTCGACAAACCCGCTGTTCGGCGCGGTATTTTCCGCCATAATACTCGGCGAGAGCGACCAGCTTTTAAATTACTTTACCCTGCTTGCGATAGTGCTCGTATGTCTGGGCATATTCATAATAAACAAATTCGGCGAAAAACCCAAAAAAGCAACATAAATTTTTTCAAAGGGGCGCATTTTTTATTGATTAAAATTGCGCCGCGTGTTATAATACCTAAGTAAAAAGTTTATAAAGAGGCATAATAGATGTTGAATTTACTTGCAATACAGATGTCCCCTGAGGCATACAACGTATTCGTCATACTTGCGGCAGTCGCAATGGTGCTTATGTTTGTTGCCGCACTCGGCGCAATCATATTGGTATTACTCCAGCAGAGCAATTCCGACGGTATTCAGGGAATCACCGGTTCAAGCGAGACCTTCTTCGGCAAGAATAAAGGTCAGTCGATTGAGAGCAAACTCAAAAAGTGGACGTGGATCACCCTTTGCGTTCTTGCTGTGCTTTCGATTATCTTCTATGTTGTGATGATCATTATCTGAGTAAAAAAATATAATTGCGGCGGCGGGTTAATTCTACCGCCGTATTTTTTTGCCCCAAAGGCATTTGACTGAAATTTATGGATATTAAGGAAAGAATTTTAAAGGCAATAAAGAGCGGCAAAGCCGCCAACCTGACCGCCGCGGAGCTGTTCAGGTTTTTAAAGGTTACGCCCGACAGAAAAAAGTTGGCGAGAAAGGCGCTTGACAGCCTGTGCGCCGAGGGCGAAATAATAATGTGCGGCGACGGCACATACTCCACCCCCGCTCAGGCGGGCGCGTTCTACGGCACCGTCCTCGCCAACCCGCAGGGCTTTGCATTTATTCGCCCCGACAGCGGCGACAAGGACTTCTTCGTGCCCAAAAGACGGCTTGCCGAGGCGCTGGACAAGGACAGAGTGCTTGCCGTACCCGTCAAGGGCACTGCAGACGAGGCGACTGTCATAAAGATAGTCTCGCACGGCAGGCAGACGATTGTCGGCAGGTTTGAAAAGGACAGGCGCGCGGGCTACGTGCTGCCCGACGACGCGCGGTTCGACAGCGACATTTATATCCCCCTCTCGCTCTGCGGCAATGCGGAGCCGGGCGACAAAGTGCTGTGCGAGCTGACGAGCTTCCCAAAGGGCAAGATGGTCGGCGGGAGAATACTTGAAGTGCTCGGCTCGGACGGCGATTTCGACGCGGAGGAGCTGGGAATAATAAGGAGCTACGACCTTAGAAAGGAGTTCCCGCCCGAAGTCGAAAAGGCGGCGGAAGAAGTCGCCTCCCGCCCGATAGTCGCCGACGGAAGAAAGGACTTCCGCGACCTGCTGACTATAACCATAGACGGCGAGGACACGAGGGACATTGACGACGCGATCTCGCTTGAAAGGCAGGGCGAGGACTATGTTTTGGGCGTGCATATCGCCGACGTAAGCCACTACGTCAGGCTGAACGACGCAATAGACCGCGAAGCGTACAAGCGCGGCACGAGCGTATATTTCCCCGACAGAGTGCTGCCCATGCTGCCCAAGGCACTCTCCAACGGCGCTTGCAGCCTCAACGAGGGCGAGGACAGATATGCGATGAGCTGCGTAATGGTATTCGACGCGCAGGGAAAGAGAAAATCTTACAAGATTTACAGGAGCATAATACGCAGCGACAGGCGAATGACCTATAACGAGGTCACCGCCATACTCGACGCGGAGGGCGCGAAGGACGGCGAATACCCCTATATCGCCCCCATGCTGCGCGAGATGAAGGAGCTTTGCCTGCTGCTCAAAGCCAACCGCAGACAGGCGGGCGAAGTCAGCCTCGACGTAAAAGAGGCGCACATATACGTCGACGAAAAGGGCAATATAGTCATACCCGACTATGAACGGGCGCTGTCGCACGAGATGATAGAGCAGTTCATGGTGTCGGCAAACGAGGCGGTTGCCGAGTTTGCCGAAAGGCGCAAAGCCCCCTTCCTCTACCGCATACACGAACGCCCCTCGCCCGAAAAGGCAAACCTGTTCTTTTCGTTTTTGAAAGACCTCGGCATAAACGTAAGGCTCAACCCCGAGGAGACCGAACCGACAGATTTTCAGCGCATACTCGACCTCGCCGAGGGCAAGCCTTACGCCTCGGTGGTGAACAGAGTTATGCTTCGCTCCATGCAGAAGGCGAGATATTCCGAGGACAACCTCTGGCATTTCGGACTTGCCTCCCACTGCTATTGCCACTTCACTTCGCCGATAAGGCGCTATCCCGACCTGTTCGTCCACCGCGTGCTCAAAAAGCTAATCGAGGGCGCGGACGGCGAAGCCAAGAAACTGTATGCGCCGATAGCGCACGAGGCGGGCATAGACACGAGCGAGAAAGAGCGCATTGCCGACGCCGCCGAACGCGACGTGGACGACCTCTATAAGGTAATGTACATGAGCGACAGAATAGGCGAGGAATACGACGCGGTAATATCCGGCGTTATATCGTCTGGAATATTTGCCGAACTCCCCAACACTATCGAGGGAATGATACGCGCCGACCTGCTGCCCGACGACGAATATGAATACGTCGAAGAAAAGATGCTTTTAAAGGGCAGGCGGCACAGCTTCCGCATAGGCGACAGCGTGAGGGTTAAGGTCGTCGGCTGCGATTTCGGCACGAGACGGGTACAATTTTCGCTCGTTTGACTTTACTTTGAGAATAATAGTGATATAATAATATTTGGTATGAAACAGATAGCCTATAACCGCTCGGCGGGATACGAATACTTCATAGAGGAAAAATATGAGGCAGGCATAGCCCTCGAGGGTGCGGAAGTCAAGTCGCTGAGGGCGGGCAACTGCAACCTCAAAGACAGCTTCTGCTTTATAAGGGACGGCGAGGTGATGCTCAAAAATATGCACATTGCCGTCTATGACAAGAGCGGCGCGTTTAACAGCAAGGACTCTAAACGCGACAGAAAACTGCTGCTTCACCGCAGGGAAATAGACAGAATAGTAGGCAAAATAAACACTAAGGGAATGACACTCGTCCCCATTTCGATCTATTTCAAGGACAACCTCGTAAAGGTCGAGGTCGCGCTCTGCCGCGGCAAGCAGAGCTATGACAAAAAGCAATCGATAAAAAAGCGCGACGAGGAGCGCGACATTGCAAGGCAATTGACCAGATACTGACGCTTTGCTGAATAATCGCTTTGTTTTGCGTTAAAAATATTAGAAAAATACTACTGATTTCAGGAGATACAGAATGAAAGATTACAAGCTTGACACACTCTGCGTACAGGCAGGATATACCCCCAAGACGGGCGAAAGCAGAATACCCGGGATATGCCAGTCCACCACCTTTTTCTACGGCGACAGCCAGGCGATGGCCGACTGTTTCGACTTAAAGAGCGACGGCTATTTCTATTCGAGGCTTGCAAACCCCACCGTCACCGCGTTTGAAAACAAGGTCGCCGCGCTTGAAGGCGGCGTTGCGGCAATAGGCTGCGCTTCGGGTATGTCGGCGACTACGCTTGCCGCCCTGACGGTTGCGGGCGCGGGCGATAACGTCGTCATCTCCCAGGCCTGCTACGGCGGAACTTTCAATCTGTTCGGCACTACGCTCCCCAAACTCGGCATAGAGTGCCGCTTCTTCGATCCCGACGACGACGCGGAGAAGATTGAAAAACTCATCGACGAAAAGACCAAATTCATACTCGCCGAGACGATAGCCAACCCCGCTATAGTCGTGCTCGATTTCGACAAGATAAGCGCGATCGCAAAGGCGCACTCGCTCCTGTTTATCGTCGACAACACGCTTGCAACCCCCGCACTCTGCCAGCCCAAGAAGTACGGCGCGCATATCGTCATTCATTCGACTTCCAAGTACCTTGACGGTCACGCGGCGGCGCTGGGCGGAATGATCGTCGACCTCGGCACTTTCAACTTCAAGGGCAACCCCAGATACGACAGCTTCAATATCCCCGACGAGAGCTATCACGGCCTCGTCTATGCAAACCTGCCCGTAGCTTTCGGCACTAAGTGCAGGGCGCAGATGATAAGGGATCTCGGCGCCATAATGGCGCCCATGAACGCATATATCGGCTATCTCGGCTGCGACACGCTCGCGCTGAGAATGGCAAGACATTCCTCCAACGCCGCAAAGGTGGCGGCTTACCTCTCCTCTCACCCCAAGATAGAGTGGGTTAAACACGCCTCTCTGCCCGATAATAAGTACCACGGACTTGCACAGAAATACCTGCCCGACGGTCAGGGTGGCATGATGAGCTTCGGCATTAAGGGGAATGTCAAGACCTGCGACAAGTTCATGGAGAGCCTTGAACTCATCACGCAGGAGACTCACGTTGCGGACGTGAGGAGCTGCGTGCTTCACCCCGCTTCGACTACGCACCGCCAGCTTTCGCCCGAGGACCTCGTCAAGGCAGGCGTTCCCGAAAACCTCGTCCGCCTCTCGGTGGGCATCGAAAACCCCGACGACATTATCGCCGACCTCTCTAAGGCGCTTGAAAAGATCTGATAAGACGGAGAAAATATGCCGATAGTTATTGACAAGGACATACCCGCATACAAAATACTGACGAGCGAAAGAATTTTCGTAATGGACAGCGACAGGGCGACTTTGCAGGACATTCGCCCCATAGAGATTGCCATACTCAACCTCATGCCTACAAAGGAGACGACCGAAACGCAGTTCATGAGGCTGCTTTCAAACTCTCCTTTGCAGGTCAACGTGACGCTCATAAGGACGGAGACCTACAACCCCACCCATACCGAAGCCGAACACCTTGAAAGGTTCTACAAGAACTTTTCCGACATAAAGAGCAGGCGCTTCGACGGCATGATCATAACCGGCGCACCCGTCGAAAATATGGAATTCGAGGACGTTGCCTATTGGCGCGAGCTGGAAGAAATCTTCGACTGGACTAAGACCAACGTCACCTCCACCCTCTTTATCTGCTGGGGCGCACAGGCGGCCCTGCACTACTTCTACGGCATTAAAAAGCACCCGCTCAAAGAAAAGTGCTTCGGCATATTCGCCCACCAGCGCGTGCGCGACGGCAGCATAGAACCGCTTATGCGCGGCATTTCGGACGAGTTCCACATGCCGCACTCCCGCCATACGATAATCTACGCCGAGGACATCAAGAACGTGCCCGAACTTAAAATACTCGCCTACTCCAAGCGGGCGGGGGCGAGCATAATCAAGAGCCTCGACAACCGTCAGGTATTCGTCACGGGGCACATGGAATATGACAGAGACACGCTCAAAAAGGAATATGAGCGCGACAAGGCGAAGGGGCTGGACATCAAGCCGCCCGTCAACTATTTCGCCGACAAGGAGATGACCGAGGTCAAGATGAACTGGTCGTCGACGGCCAACCTGTTCTACATAAACTGGCTGAATTACTATGTATATCAGGTTACGCCGTACAAACTTTAATATATGCGAAAGCGGACGATCTTCATCGTCCGCTTTTTGTTTTTATGAATTTAATTTTAACTTTGCCGATTATTCGCCCGCTTCTGCGCGGTAGAGCTTGGCAAGCCCGCCCTCGCTCGTCTCTCTGTAACGCATTGACAGGTCTTTGCCCGTCTCGTACATGGTCGAAATTATCGTATCGAGAGAGACTTTGCGGGTATATGTAAGGAAATTTGCGATATTTACGGCATTTATCGCCCTCATCGCCGCGACTGCGTTGCGCTCTATGCAGGGGATCTGGACGAGCCCCTTGACGGGATCGCAGGTCAGCCCGAGGTGGTGCTCCATGGCAACTTCCGCCGCGTACTCTATCTGCTCTATCTCCATATCGTACAGCTCTGCAAGAGCGGCGGCCGCCATCGAGCAGGCGCTGCCTATTTCCGCCTGACAGCCGCACTCGGCACCGCTTATCGAGGCGTTGGTCTTAATGAGGTTGCCGATAAGCCCCGCCGCCGCGAGCGCCCTGACTATCTTGTCGTCTTCATAGCCGTGTTCTTTCTGCATATAGTAGAGAACGGCGGGAATGACGCCGCAAGCCCCGCAGGTGGGCGCGGTGACTACCCTGCCGCCCGAGGCGTTCTGCTCGGCCACGGCAAAGGCGTAGGCGCAGATCTTTCTGTTTTCCTCTATCTCGGGGGTTTCGCCGATATGCTTGCTCTGCCAGAGATATTTAGCCTTTCTCATAACGTTGAGCCCGCCGGGCAGCATACCCTCCGCCCTCAGCCCCTCTTTGAGCGTCGCCTTCATCTGGTTCCAGACGACGTGGAGATATTTTTCAATCTCCGGCTCGACCGAAAAAACATAGTCGGGTATGCGCATATCATCGTCGAGCAGCGTCTCCTTGATCTGCTCGAAGCTGTTGAGCTTATAGACCTCGGGCGTTGCTGCAATGTCCTCGCCCTGAAAGACTATTTTTCCGCCGCCGACGGACAGCACGGTGTGATGAGCAATCGCCTTGCCATCCTTGATAACCTCGACGCGCATGGTGTTGGGATGAGGCAACGGCTCCTGACTGAAATCGAATATTATTTCGACGTCGTCGCCGAGCACGCGCCTTAAAACGGCGTCCGTGCCGTGCCCCTTGCCCGTAAGGGCGAGCGAGCCGCAGAGCATCACCTTGAATTTAGCGTCGGGATAGAGCGATTTGAGCTTTATCGCCGCCGCCTCCGGCCCCATGCTGTGAGAGCTTGAAGGCCCTGCGCCTATACGGAATAATTCCCTGAGAGATTGCATTTCCGCACCCCGTAATTTTTTCTTTCGGCTTAATATTCTATCACTATGCGGGCGCTCCGTCAACAAAAGCGCGCCCCGTGAAAATGCTTGCCGCAAATAATCTGCGACAAGCAGTCTTTTAATTACAGTTCTACGCCGTTGAGCTTCAGAAGTTCCCTCGCGCTGTCGACGCTGTCCACGCCCGTGCGGTTCTTGACGGGCGCAAACTCCCTCTCGCGCACGACTTCGACGGCGAGGCAGCTGCCCATGAGCTTTATCATGTCGACGACGAGCGTCTCGTACTTATAGCCGTTGGGCGACTGCGGCTCTACCTTAACGCCGTTTTCTATGTGCGGCACTTTCTTGTCCGCGAGGTGATAGGGAAGGTCGCGAAGGTCTATGCTGTCGAGCTTCTTTACGCTGAAAAGATAGTTGAGTATTACACCCCAGCGGTAGGTGAGTTCGCCGCCCGCGTCGCGGGCGTTGCGCATTTCGTCGGAGAGTTCGTAGTATTCGACTATCGTAGGCGCGCCGTCTTCCTTGCAGAGTACGCCGACCTTTTCTTCGGGAGCGGCCTTTTTGACGACCTTGCCCGAGCAGGCGCAACCGCTTTTGAGCGTCGCGCCGACGAAGACGGGATCGCATATCTTCTGCAGGACGTTGTCGACACTGTACACGTTGAGCCATTCGACGCCGTCGCGTTTCAGAATATCCTTATACCCCGCTTCGACGAGCGACGAATACCAGCCGCCGTTGCCGTTGGGCGTCAGCACAGGTCTGTACTTTTCTTCCAGAAATACCTTCTTGTCGTGCGAGCACGCGGGCGAAACGCCCTGAATAAAGAAGTGTATTCTGTCTGCGGGATAGCCGAAATAGTCGTTTTCGGCAAAGAATTTCTTGGTTGCATCGTCGTTCAATCTGCTCGTCATGACGAACAGGTGGAAGGCATAGCCCGCCTTTGCGGCGACCTCCTTTATGGTGTTCATCTGACAGCCGAAGATGGAGAGCTTTCTGTCTATGCCGATATTGAATGTGCCCTTGGGCGCGTCGGAGCCCAGCCTCGTGCCCTGTCCGCCCGCAAGCAGCACGGCGGCGACCTTGCCCGCCTTTATGCAATCGATGCCGAGTTTTTCATACTCTGCCCTGTTTTTATCAATGTCCTCGGCCGTGACCGCGTCTGCGGGAGTAATTACCCCCCTTGCCCGACCTGCGTCGGAGGACGCGCGTTCGATGACCGAAAAATCTATGCGCTCTATTTCCGAGAGAAGTGTCTTTTTCTGACCTTCGTCAAGTTCGTCATAGTACTGCAACAGCTGTTCCTGCCCGTGTTCGGCAAGCAGCTTTTTTGTCGCTTCGTAATCCATAATTTTTCCCCTTTGCGTGAGAGTGGGCGCATTATTTGCACCTCGGATATATTATATAGTAAAGGCGCGCGGCTGTCAATGAGGTTTACCCAAATTAACGCAAAACCTCGTCAATATCGGCAAGAGAAGCACTATATATAGTTTTGTTTGAAGTCGCCTATTGACAAGTCAATTCAAATGTATTATACTGTAAAGAGATAACAAGTCATAAATTCAGGCTCTGCGAGGACGCAGGGCAAAAAAGGAGTTCAATAATAATGTATTGTCCGTATTGCGGAGAAAAACTTGCTCTTGTACTCCACGATCAGGAAGGGCTCGTCCCCTTCTGCAAGAGCTGCGGGGAATATCGTTTCCCCCAATTCGCAACCGCCGTCTCAATGGTTGTGACCAACAGAAATAAAGACAAGATAATGCTTGCAAAGCACAAGAACCAGGATGACTATATCCTGATTGCCGGATATATAAAGAAGGGCGAGACCGCCGAAAAGACCGTCACGAGGGAGTTCCGCGAGGAGACCAAACTCAACGTCGTCAAGTACAAATATATGTCCAGCCGCTATCACGAGAGCCATAACGTACTCATGCTCAACTATCTCGTAATCGCAGAGAACGGCGACGCCGTCATTGACGAGTCGGAGCTTGCAGAAGTAAAGTGGTTTGAACCCGAAGAAGCCCTGAGCGCTATAAGGAAGGACTCTGATGCGGAGTATTTCCTCAAAAATGCGCTTGCGGAACTTAAAAATAAATTTTAAGGAGAATTGACGATGAACCTGCTTGCAATGTCGGTGGGCGGTTGGATAGCCATTGCCATCGTTGCCGTCATCGTATTGCTTATCATTATCGCAATAAGCTGGGCAATAGCCATACGCAATAACTTTGTGGTAATGCGCAATCAGTACGAGGAGGCTTTCGCCACTATCGACATCTACCTCAAAAAGAGATACGACCTCATTCCCAACCTCGTTGAGACGGTCAAGGGATATGCCAAGCACGAAAGCGAAACGCTGCAAAAGGTAATCGCGGCAAGAAACAACGCTGCCTCCGCCACTACCACCGCAGAAAAAATTGAAGCGGACGCACAGCTGAGCAACGCCATTAAGAGTTTCAACGTCGTCATCGAGAAATATCCCCAGCTTCAGGCAAATACCAACTTCATCGACCTTTCGAACCAACTCAAAAACATCGAGGCCCAGCTTGCCGAGCAGAGAAAGTACTATAACGCGCTCGTCAAGAAGTTCAATACGGTGAGGGAATTGTTCCCCCAGTCGATAATCGCAGGGCTCATGCATCTTGAAAAGGTCGAGTATTTCCAGCTTGACAGCGAAGAAGAAAGAAAGAACGTAAAAGTATCGTTTTAATGAGAAAGAGGCGGCATAATCTTTGCCGTCTCTTTTTTTCGGGGAAAATATGAAAAAGATTTTAAAGTCTGCCCTGCCGCTCTTTGCCGCGGCGATAATGATAATTTCAACCTATCTGATTTTTTCCGCGGGCGGCGGCGAGGTCTACGCGGCGGGTTATTACGACTATTACTACGAACAGTATGCTCTGACCTACGACGTCAACGCCGACCTCACCATGACCGTCACCGAGGACTTCACCGTGCGCTATACGGGAACGCGCAACACGGGTATTCTGCGAGATATTCCCGTCAATGCGGGCGACAGAGTGAGAAACGTGCGTTGCGCGGAGATAATAGACGGCGAGACGACGGCGGTCGAATACGCGGTCGAGAGCGAATATTCCGGCTTTATAACCGTCGACATAGGCGACACCTCATACAAGTCGGGACAGACGCACCGCTATCTGCTGACATACGAATACGCCGTGACCAAACCGACGAGCGAGACGACGCTGAGCATCAACGCCGTCGGCTTCGGCTATGACACGACGATTAACGACGTTTCGGTGACTATTAACCTGCCCGACGGGTTTAAGGACGCCGATTGCTACGTCGGCGAGCTCGGCACCACCTCAACATCCGACTATCAGCTTGACGGGAACACCATTACCCTCCAAGTCGCCTCCCTCCCCGCATACAACGGCGTTACGTTCGATCTGCATTTCGGGGAAGGCGTACTCTCGACCAAAATCGATATTACGCCGTACATAATAGTCATAGTCGGCTGCCTGATTATCGGCGCGCTGGTCGTGTTGAAGCTGCTCAAATTCAACCGCGGCGGCATAACCGTCGTGCCCAACTTCGACGCCTGCGACAGGTTCGATCCGCTCTCCATGGGCAAGCTAATAGACAATACCGTCGACAGTTCTGACATAACCTCGCTCATCTTCTATTGGGCGAACAAGGGGTACCTCAAAATAGACATGACCAACCCCGACGACATAGTGCTTATCCGTCAGGCTGTCGCCATTCCCTCATATATGCCGCACTATCAGAAGTATATGTTCGACAACCTGTTCCTCAACGCGGCGAGCGTCAGGGTGAGCAGCCTTAAAAACAAATTCTACCGCACCGTCGAGATCGTGACGCGCGAAGTCGACAGCATTCACTGCAAGATGTACGACACAAAGAGCACGACCGTTTCGCTCATCTTCGCACTGATAGGCGGGCTGCTGATGAGCGTCACGCCGCTCATTATGGCGATAGCGACGATCAATATCACATTCCTCTATATGCTGCCGTTCTTCATGCTCATACCTGCTTTCATAGTGTATACGCTGACGAGAATGGTCTACGAGCGGTCGGGCAAGCTTAAAAAGCGCACCTGCGTATTGCTCTATCTCGGCATTGCCTTCGTCAGCCTCGTCATTTCGATTGTCTATGCGCTCATCGTCGTGCCCTCGTACATAATCGAACCCGTACCCAAAGTGCTGTTATGCCTCGTCGGGTTTGCGATAATAATGCTTTCGGTTTCGTTCATAATGCGCACACCCGAATATGAAAAAGTGCAGGGCGACGTAATCGGCTTCAAGGAATTCATAACCGACGTCGAAAAGGAAAAGCTTGAAGAAATGCTTGAAACCAACCCCGAGCTGTACTATAAGATACTGCCCTACGCGCAGGTTCTGGGCGTTTCGGATATATGGGAGGAAAAGTTCAAGGACCTCACGGTCGCGCCTCCTCAGTGGGCGACGGGCTATACGGGCGCGTTCGACTATCTGCTGTTCTGCGCGGCTTTACATTCGATCAACAACAATATGTCCTCCTCCTTCGTATCCCGCCCGAGTTCTTCGGGGCTGAGCGGCGGCGGAAGCGGCAGCTTCGGCGGTCGCGGCGGTGGCGGACACGGCGGCGGCGGCTCTCGCGGAAGATAAATAGTGACAACTTAAAAGGCGTTTACCCGATTGCGGTAAACGCCTTTAACTTTATGCGAGATTATTGTCTGCGCGAAATATTCTTCGTTATTCCTCGCCGCGGACGAGCACTTTTACGCGCGTCGACACGCCTTCAAGCAGCTTAATGTCGACTTCATAGTCGCCCGTGCTCTTTATGGGCTGGGCAAGCAATATTTTGCGCTTGTCGACGTCATAGCCCGCCTTGCTCATTGCCTCTGCAATGTTCGCGCCCGTCACCGAGCCGAACACCTTTCCGCCCTGTCCTACCTTTATGGTCACGCCGAAGGACTTGCCTTTGAGTTCCGCCGCGAGAGCGGTCATTGCCTTGATATCTTCCTGGCGGTGAAATTCCTCGCTCGCCTTGCGCTGGTTGAGTTCGTTTATCTTTGTGGCGGTAGCGACCTCCGCAAGGCCTTTCTTGATGAGAAAGTTGCGGGCATATCCCTCGTTTACCTCGACGAGTTCACCCTTTTTGCCCTGTCCCTGAACGTCCTTTAAGAGTATTACTTTCATGCGTATTCCTCCGAATAGTCTTTGATTTGTTCTCCTTAATAGTTTACCCTTTCGGCGGCAATTTGTCAATAGCTGTGAATAATTTAAGGGGCGCTGCACAAAATATCTTTACGGAGGTAACCTTATGGAAAAAATCAATATGGGTATTTCTTGCGACGTTTCCAACTGCAAGTTCAACCACAACGGATGCAACTGCACCCTCGACAAGATTCACGTCGGCTGCTGCCACGACAGCGACAACGACACCTGCTGCGAAAGCTATATGGACAAGACCTGACCTTTTTGAGGGACTTAAAATATACCGCGCGGAAAACGCTATTTTTCCGCGCGGTATATGAGTTACATATCAAGATTTATTGCTGTTCCGCAAGCCCGAAGCCGTTCTGGAACTGAATGACGAGGTTGGAGAAGAACTCACCGAAGGGATTGAGCGCATACATACAGTCGGCAAACTTGGAGGCGTTCATATACTCGTCGAGCAGCGTGAGATCGACGCTGTCGCCGAGGCCGTAGAGTATGCCGCCGACGGCGAGAAGAAGACCGAATACGAAAGCCGTCAGAACTATCGCGCCGAGCACGCCGTCGCAAGCCATGAATACGCTGCTGTCGCGCAGTTTGTCGACGAGCTTGGGCAGGAATATGCCGAGAATAATTATGACTATGAGCAGTATGAGGAACAGCACGACCGTCACTATAATCGTGGCGATCATCGGCTTATACTGCGCGAATGCTTCGGGCAGAGCCGCAAGCATGCCGTCGGATATGGAGGTGACAAAGGGCGCGCAGGCGTCGCTGCTTGCAATTATGTAAGAGCCGTAGCCCGCGCCGCCGATAAGGCCGAGAATGACGAGCGTGACGAGCATAGAACAGATGCCCGCCCTGTAACCTACGCGGAAGCTGCCGCAGAGAATACAGATGAGAATGACGTCGAAGGCGAGCTTCATGCCCCAGTGGTTCCACACGCCGGAATTTATTATGGGGGTTATGAAGTCGGTGTACTGCTGATAGGGAATGAGCCCCGAAGTGAAATCTGCGACGATGAGCAGGAAGCAGGCGGCGGCAAGTGCGCCCATGCCAGCGTTAGCCGCGCCAGAAACCGCGCCGAAGATGACGTCGATCACTCCGCCCGCGCCCGTCTTTACGCGCCCGAGCTTCTTCTTGCGCTTTAAAAGTTTTTTATATTCGGAGGTATTCTTCTTGTCGACCGAATTTAAGATGAATTCGTTTACTTCGTCGAGTTCGTCCTGAACGGCGAAGCTGTTGAAGCGGCGCTTGGACTCCCTCGCGTTGCCTATAATCTTGCCGACGAGCGCGAAAAGCGCAGTAGCGATGAGGAACACGCCTGCCGTCACGCCGCAGACGATATATACATAGTATTCGGCAGATTTACCGATGAGCTTTGCGGTATAGAACATTGCGACGAACGTGACGCCGACCGAAAGCCCCCACACCGACGTGCGGGTGTACCTCCTGAACGCGCCGATTATCGCGCCTATCGCCGCAATCGCAACGATTGCCCAGAATATATAGATCATAAACCCTCCGTTTACTTGTTGAAATTATCTTTGAGCGAAACTATTTCGGACAGCACGAGCCCGCCGTATTCCGAGGCGGTCTTCTTGTAATAGCCCGTCCTCATGAGCTGGAAGGGCTTGCCCTCCTCGCACTCGGCAAAATACGGTTCGGCATAGCCGTAATATATCTTCTCGCTGTCCTTGTTGAGCCTCTCGGCATAGTCCTGGTCGGGATACTCCTCGTCTTTGAGGAGAGGCTGATACTGTCTGTATTCCGCAGGAACGCCGTATTTCGCGTCCACCCACTGAATTACGCCTTTTGCCTTTATATCGCTCTTTACAGCGCTGCCCGAACGGGTTTCGGGGAAATAAGTGCAGAATATTTCGCTGACCTTGCCGTCACTGTCGACGGTATAGTCGTCGCACCTGACGATATATGCCGATTTGAGCCTGACGAAGCCGCCCTTATAGAGCCTCTTGAACTTGGGCGGGGGATCTATCGCGAAGTCGTCCCTCTCGATGTATACGCTGCCGCTGAACTTAACCTTTCGCGTCGCACCGCTGCCGTCGGTCGGGTTCTTTTCAAAGTCGAGCTCCTCCTCGCCCTCATAGTTGGTGACGGTAAGCTTTACGGGATCGATTATGCCCATTGCCCTTTCCGCGGTCGGATTGAGCGCGTCCCTTATGCACTCGTCAAGCTGAGCGAGGCTGACTACGCCGTAATTTTTGGCTACGCCGACGGCCGCGCAGAAGTTTTTGAGCGCTACGGGCGGAACTCCCCTCGTTTTGAGCCCCATGAGCGTGGGCATTCTCGGATCGTCCCAGCCGCGCACGAAACCCTCGTCAACGAGCTTTTTGAGATAGCGCTTGGACATCAGCATATTGGTTATGTTGAGACGGGCGAACTCTATCTGTCTGGGACGGGGCGCGGGGAAACCCGCCTTGTCGATTACCCAGTCATAGAGCGGTCTGTGGTTCTCAAATTCGAGCGAGCAGAGCGAATGGGTTATGCCCTCTATCGCGTCGGATACGGGGTGAGCAAAGTCGTACATGGGATAGATGCACCACTTGTCGCCCTGACGGTAATGGGGAACATGCGCAATGCGGTATATGACGGGATCGCGCATATTGAGATTGGGCGACGACATATCTATCTTTGCGCGCAGGACCTTTGCCCCGTCGGGGTATTTGCCCGCCTTCATTTCGCGGAACAGCCTGAGGTTTTCCTCTACGCTCCTCGTTCTGTAAGGGCTTTCGATGCCCGGCTGAGTGAGCGTGCCGCGCGTTGCCGTTATCTCCTCCGCCGAGAGGTCGCACACATAGGCGTTGCCGTCCATAATGTACTTTTCGGCAATCTCGTACATTTTGTCGTAATAGTCGGAGGCGAAAAAGAGATTGTCGTATTCAAAGCCCAGCCATTTAATTGCGTCTATTATCGAATTGACGTACTCATAGTCCTCTTTGGCAGGGTTGGTGTCGTCCATTCTGAGGTTGAGTTTGCCGTTATATTTTTCCTTGACGCCGAAGTTTATGCACAGCGCCTTGACGTGGCCTATATGCAGATAGCCGTTGGGTTCGGGCGGGAAGCGCACGCAGATCTCATTGCCCACGCTTTCAAACTTTCCGCTTTCAAGTTCTTCGTTTATATACTGCTCGATGAAATTCGTTGCTTCGGGTAAATTCATATTCTTAAACTACCTGTCGGAAAATAATTTTTAAATCAGGAGAGCCCGACTATTCTGCCGTCGGCGTCGATGTCGATCTTCTCTGCGCAGGGCACTTTGCCGAGCCCGGGCATGAGCATTATGCTGCCCGCAATGGCAACCACGAAGCCCGCGCCGCCCCTGTATTCTATGTCTCTCACGAAAATTCTGAACCCCTTGGGCGCGGCAAGCTTGGTCGCGTCGTCGGAGAGCGAATACTGCGTCTTGGCGATTATTACGGGCAAGCCCGCAATCCCCTTGCCTTCGAGGTCGGCTATCTTTCTTTCGGCAAGCTCGGAATAATCTGCACCGTCGCCGCCGTAGACATTTCTGACTATGCCGTCGATCTTGGTCTTGATGTCGTCGGCGAGGTCGTAGGAATAGTGCAACTCGCTCTTAATCTCGCAGGCCTTTGCAACTTCTTCGGCGAGCTCGACGCCACCTTCACCGCCCTTTAAGAACACGTCGGTGAATACGGCTTTCGCGCCGACCGCTTTGCAGGCGTCCATGACGGTCTGTATTTCGGCGGGAGTGTCGGTCGCAAACCTGTTCATTGCGACGACCACGGGCTTTTTATATACGTTTCTTATGTTGTCGACGTGCTTTATGAGGTTGGGAAGCCCGTCTTTGAGCGCGACGAGATTTTCCTCCGAAAGGCTTGCCTTATCCGCGCAGCCGTGCAGTTTGAGCGCCTTTACGGTTGCAACGACGACGACGCAGTCGGGCTGAATGCCCGCAAGCCTGCACTTGGTGTCGAGGAACTTTTCCGCGCCGAGGTCTGCGCCGAAGCCCGCCTCGGTTACGGCATAATCGGCAAGCGTCATTGCCGCCATAGTCGCCCTTATGCTGTTGCAGCCGTGGGCGATATTGGCAAACGGTCCGCCGTGCACGAATGCGGGCGTACCTTCGAGCGTCTGCACGAGGTTGGGGTTGATGGCGTCTTTGAGAAGCGTAGCCATCGCGCCCTCCGCTTTGAGGTCGCGGGCGTAGACGAACGAGCCGTCCTCCCTCTCGCCGACGACTATGTTGCCGAGGCGCTTTTTGAGGTCGGCAAGGTCGGAAGAAAGGCACAGAATTGCCATGACTTCGCTTGCCGCGGTTATCGAAAAGCTCTCTTTTCTCGAATAGCTCTGACAGCCCTTCATGCTGCCCGCCTCGCTTGAAATGGTGAGGTCGCGCAGCGCCCTGTCGTTCATGTCCATGCAGCGGTGGAACTGCACTTCCTTTATGCCGAGCGCGTTGCCGCGGAATATGTGGTTGTCTATCATTGCGCACAGCAGGTTATTCGCCGCCGTGATTGCGTGGAGGTCGCCCGTAAAGTGCAGATTTATGTCCGCCATGGGAATGACCTGCGCATAGCCGCCGCCCGCCGCGCCGCCTTTAATGCCGAATACGGGGCCGAGCGAAGGCTCTCTGAGGGCAAGGCAGACCTTTCTGCCCGTGCGGGCAAGTCCGTCGGCAAGCCCGATAGAGACGGTCGTCTTTCCCTCGCCGTTTGCCGTGGGGTTGATTGCCGTGACGAGAATGAGCTTTGACTTAGGCGAATATTTTTTGATGTTCACCTTGGCCTTGTACTTGCCGTATCTTTCAAGGTCGTCCTCGCCGAGCCCGAGTTTTGCGGCTATTTCGCCTATATCTCTGGGCTTTGCGCTCTCAGCAATTTCAATATCGCTCAACATATTCCCTCTTTCCTTCCTTTATGTCAAAAAATATAATTTACAATCGTGAATATTATAACATATCCGCGCGACAAAGTATAGGGTTTATGACAACTTTTTGTAAAAACAATTTAAAAATAATGAATAAAAGTCTTGATTTATTGTCTTGCAAATTGCTTGACAACTGCACGCGGGCAAGATTAAAATTTATTTGGAATTTTTTAGTGTGCAAGTTTTCTGCACGAATAAGGAGTTTTTTATGGCAGATAAAAAGAGGGCGGTAACGCAGGATAAACTGGTTGCCCTTTGCAAGAACAGAGGATTTGTCTTCCCCGGAAGCGAAATTTACGGCGGACTTGCCAATACGTGGGACTACGGTCCGCTCGGCGTCGAACTTAAAAATAACATCAAAAAGGCGTGGTGGAAAAAATTTGTGCAGGAAAACACGCTCAACTGCGGGCTTGACTGTGCAATTTTAATGAACACGCGCACCTGGAAGGCGAGCGGTCACCTCGGCGGCTTCTCCGATCCGCTCATGGACTGCAAGAACTGCAAGACGCGCCACAGAGCAGACAATCTCGTCGAGGCTTACTGCGAAAAGCACAACCTCGACGTCAAGGTCGAGGCTATGGACAACGACCAGCTTGAACAGTTCATCGCCGAAAAGGGCATCGTCTGCCCCGTCTGCGGCAAGAGCGATTTCACGCCCATAAGAAAATTCAACCTGATGTTCAAGACCTATCAGGGTGTAACCGAGGACAGCGTCAATACCGTCTACCTCCGCCCCGAAACGGCGCAGGGCATATTCGTCAACTTCAAGAACGTGCAGCGCGCTTCGAGAATGAGGGTGCCTTTCGGAATAGGTCAGATAGGCAAGTCGTTCAGAAACGAAATCACGCCCGGCAACTTCATCTTCCGCGTGAGGGAGTTCGAGCAGATGGAACTTGAATTCTTCTGCAAGCCCGGAACGGACCTCGAATGGTTCTCTTACTGGAAAGAATACTGCAAGAACTTCCTTTTAAGCCTCGGCATGACCGAAGAAAATTTAAGGCTTCGCGACCACTCGCCCGAGGAACTCTGCTTCTATTCCAAGGCGACGACCGACTTTGAATACAACTTCGCATTCGGCTGGGGCGAACTTTGGGGCATTGCGGACAGAACCGACTATGACCTCACCCAGCACCAGAACGAGAGCGGCGAGAGCATGGAATATACCGATCCCGTCACGGGCGAAAAATATGTGCCCTACGTCATAGAGCCCTCCCTCGGCGTCGAGAGAATGGTGCTTGCATATCTCACCGACGCCTACGACGAGCAGGTGCTCGACGCGCAGAAGAACGACGTCAGAACGGTCATGCACCTGCACCCCTTCCTTGCGCCCTACAAGGCGGCGATACTTCCCCTGCAGAAAAATCTTTCCGAGAAGGCGGACGAACTCTACCGCGCACTTGCAAAGAAATTCTCGGTGACCTACGACGTCACCGGCTCTATCGGCAAGAGGTACAGAAGGCAGGACGAAATAGGCACTCCTTTCTGTCTGACCGTCGACTTCCAGACGCTCGAAGATGACACCGTAACCGTCAGGGACAGGGACAGCATGGAGCAGATAAGGCTTCCGATAAGCGAGCTTGAAGCGTATATCGAAAAGAGCCTCGAATTCTGATTACCCCCATACTATGCCTTAACGAACGCATTTTTAAAGCCTTCGGAGCAGCTTGCTTCGAAGGCTTTTTTTATACAATTTTTTGCTTATCAGTCGTTGCCGTCGCCGAATATGGAATTGAGCAAACCCTTGCCGAGCTTCTTGCCTATCCTCTCCTTAATGGAGGGCTTTTTGGGCTTCTCCTCTACCTCTATACTGCCTTCGAGCTCCATATCCTTGCAGGGGTTGACGTTGACGTAGCCGCACTCCTCGGCATAGCTGAATACGTTTTTAAGCACACCCTCGGTGACTGACCTGTCCTCGTCCGAGACGAGTTCGAGCGCCGCACAGATATTGCTGACGGTTATCGTCTGAATGTATTTCTTGCCGAGCGCGGGAAGAAGATGGCTGTCGACAATTCTGCCTATGTCGTCGACGTACTCCTTGGAGACCTTTTTGATCGTCTTGTGGTTGACGTTGTCGGAGACGAGCAATTCGTACCATTCGAGCACGACGAAGGAAAACCTGCGCTTGATTTTGGTAGGCGACATAAGCCAGCGGGCAAGCCCGCCGAAGCCGCCGAAGATGAGCGGCAACGCCGAGAAGATGACGAAAATTATGGAAATAATCGTCGCAACCGTGTTGAGCGCAATCGACATACTGTCGTCCGTGCCCGTGACCGCGCTTATTACTATTGCGGTAATACCCATTGCAAGCGAGGCAATACGCGCGGCATAGCGCAGTATTTTGAGCGTCTTATTCTGCTTTTTGACATTCTTAGTCGTCGAGCTGCGGGAAGCGATTACCGAATAAGTTATCGAAGCCGCCGTCAGTACGGCATATACGCCGATTATGACATAGACCACGACGACAGAAGAATTGGAGGCAATCTTGCTCACCCCGCCGAAGATCATGAACGCCACGTAGAGCAGGGTGAAAACTATCGAACAGATAGTGCCGACAAAGTTCAGCCTGCGCTTGATCTGCGCCCTGTTGGAATAGACCGACTTGATGAGACAGCGCAGGTCGAAAACGTCCTTGGCAAGCGTGAACGCCTCGTCCGCGGAGATCTTGTGAATGACCTTTCTGGTGTCCTGAACGACCTCGGTCTCCTGCTCGGTTGTCCTTTCTTCTTTCATTTTACACCTCTTATAATTCAGAGCAGTTCGCCGTATTCGGCATAGAGCTGCTCTATGCGAGTTCGGAGCGACTGTATCTCGCCCAGCACTTCATTGAGCTTTTTATAGTCGCCCGTAACGGACGGATCGGAGAGTTTAGCGCTAAGTTCGCCCTCACGGGCTTCGGCAGCGGCTATTTCGCCCTCTATGCGCTTTATTTCGCCCTTTTTGCGCGCCTCCTCCGCCCTGTCCTTTTTAGAGCGGTAAGAAGCTTCCCTCTCACGCTCGTATTCGGCGCGGCGATTGCTCTCCTCCCGCTCGGCGGCAAGCTGCGCCTCGCGCGATTTTTCGGACATATAGCCCTCGTAACCGCCCTCGTAAGTTCTGAGCGAGCAGTCGGCAATTTCGACGACTTTGTCAGCAAGCGCGGTGATGAAATATCTGTCGTGGGAGACGAATATGACCGTGCCGTCAAAGGCTTTGAGCGCGCTTTCGAGGCTCTCCCTCGCGGGCAGGTCGAGGTGGTTGGTCGGCTCGTCGAGGACGAGGACGTTGCCGCCCGAATTTTCAAACACGCACAGCGCGAGCTTTGCCCGCTCGCCGCCCGACAGTTCGCCCACCTTTTTATACATATCCTCGGGATATAGTCCGCAGCGGGCGAGCGACGCCCTGACCTCGGTCTGGCTGTACGCGACGTGGCGCGACCACAGCTCGTCCAATACGGTGTTATCCCTGTCGAGGTTGGCGTTTTCCTGGTCGTAGAGCGCAAATTTCACGTTCCTGCCGACGATTATCGAGCGGTCGTATTCCTCGCCGCAAATTGCGTGCAGAAAGGTAGATTTTCCCGCACCGTTTTCGCCGACTATGGCGACCTTTTCGCCGCGCATAATCTGCAATTGCCCGCCGGATATGAGCCGTTTACCGCCTATATCGAGGTTTAAGCCCGCAACCTTTAAAACTATCTCTGCGGGGCGCTCGGTAAAGCTGAATTTAAAGCGCGGCGGGGGCGGCGGAGTGAACGGTTTTTCCAAAATTTCCATTCTTTCGAGCTTGTTCACCCTGCTCTGCGCCGAACGCGCCGTCGTCGCGCGTACTATGTTTTTGTCGATATAGGTCTGTAATTTTTTAATTTCTTCCTGCTGTTTCTCGTACTCTTCGAGGGCGAGATTATACGCCTCGGCTTTGAGTACCTTGTACTTCGTATAGCTCCCCGCGTATTCTTTTAGGCGGTGATTTTCAATCTCGGCAGTCGAAGTCGTCACCCTGTCGAGAAAATATCTGTCGTGCGATACAACGAATATCGCGCCCTTGAAAGTCAGAAGATAGTCTTCGAGCCAGTAGAGCGTCTTTATGTCGAGGTGGTTTGTCGGCTCGTCGAGAATGAGAAGATCGGGGCTTTCGAGCAGCAGTCGGGCAAGTTTGAGGCGCGTCTTTTCGCCGCCCGACATAGTGCCTATCTTTCTGTCGTAGAAGTCCGCAAAGCCCATGCCGTTGAGCACGGTCTTAATTCTCACCTCAACATTATAAGCGTCGGTCGCGGCAATGAATTTATTGAGGCTTTCAAGCTTTGCCGAAAGGCGCTGATATTCCTTTCCGCCGTATTCGCAGGCTGTAAGGCTTTGAGAGATTTCGGATATTTTGGCTATTGCCGACAGCTCCTCGCCGAATACCCCCTTCATCTCCGCATAGACGGTATTCTCGCTTTCATAGCCGCCGTTCTGTTCGAGATAGCCTATCTTTATGCCGTTCCTTATTGTAACCGCGCCCGCGTCGGCGTACAGTTCGCCCGTAATGAGCTTTATCAGCGTCGTCTTGCCCGCGCCGTTTTCGCCGACAAGCCCTATCCTCGCCCCCTCGTTTATGGTGAAGTCGACGTCGGAAAATATTAAGTTGTCGCCGTAGCCGAACGCCACGCCGTTGAAAACGATAAGCATAGATTAAAAATCCCAATCGGGCACGAACGCCCTGTCAGAGCTCGTCCTGTCCTGCAAAAATACTCGCTTCAAGCCGTGCGCCCTGATCGCGTCGAGCGCCGCCGAATACTCCCTCTTTGTAATACCACGCCTGAGTTCGGGGAATTTTTCCGCTTCGCCCATGGGCGTATACTGGCTCATCAGGCTGAAATAAGTAGTTTCGGGCAGCCCTGCGACGAAATCAATTATCTTTATGGTGTCATATACCGCGAGCGGCATTATGAGGTGGCGCACTATGCAGCCCGACAGCATTTTGCCGTTTTCGTCGAGCACAAGCGGCTTTTTCGCCATGAATTTTACGGCGGGAAGCGCATATTCGGCATAGTCCGCCCTGCCCGTATAGCGTTCGGAGAGCAGCGGATCGATAAATTTTAAGTCGGGAAGATAGATGTCGGCAAAGGTGTCGACTATTTCAAGCGTCTCTGTCTTTTCGTAGGAATGGGTATTATATACGACGGGTATGCGGGGGCGGTAAATCGAAAACGCCTCGGCAATCTTGTCGACGTAGTGCGTCGGGGTGACGAGGTTTATGTTGTCTGCGCCGCGCTCCTCCAACTCCCTGAAAATATCGGAGAGTTCCTTTACGGAAATATCCTTGCCGCGCTTGTTTCGGGAAAGTTCATAGTTCTGGCAGAACGCACAGCGCAGCGAACAGCCGCAGAAGAATACGCACCCGCTGCCCTTTGAAAAGGAGATGAGCGGTTCTTCAAACGGGTGAAGATAGTATTTGGCTATTTTAATGCCGCCCGCGCCGCAACGGCCGAAAGCGCCGCTTTGCCTGTCTGCGCCGCAATTTACGGGGCAAAGATTACATTTCATATAACCATTCTATCATATCGCATAAAAAATGTAAACATTATGCGCTTTTATTTGACAACACAATTTTAAGCTGATATAATCTCTCCCGTAACCTATAAAGAGTGTGCGAGAGAACGGCTCTGCGACCACACAGCAACCTGCTTTGCAAGGTGCTAAGACCGTACCGATGGGGAGAATAAAGATATTAAACCCGTTCGGCAGCCGAGCGGGTTATTTTTATGAAAATAAACTTTGAATAAGGAAAAGATATGAAGAAATTTTTTACGAGTGAAAGCGTTACGGAAGGACATCCCGACAAGGTCTGCGACAACATAAGCGACGCAATCGTCGATGCCATCTACGCAAGGGACAACAACGCGCGCTGCGCCGTCGAGTGCTGCGCCGCATACGACAGACTGCTCATCATGGGCGAAGTGACGACGACCGCCACCGTCGACTATGAGGGCATTGCGAGAGAGACCATAAAGAGAATCGGCTACGATTTCGGCAGCTTTGCCTTCGACAGGTGCAAGATTATGGTTGCAATACACACGCAGAGCCCCGACATTGCGCTCGGCGTAAATAACTCGCTCGAAAACAAGAGCGGCGCCGCCGCAGTCGAGGACGAGCTTGGCGCGGGCGATCAGGGAATGATGTTCGGCTATGCCTGCAAGGAGACCGAGGAGCTCATGCCCCTCCCCCTCATGCTGTCGCACAAGCTTGCCATGAAGCTTACGGAAATGAGAAAGAACGGCACGCTCAAATACCTGCTGCCCGACGGCAAGACGCAGGTGACGGCAGAATATGACGACGGAGTGCCCGCAAGAATTGAGGCGGTCGTCGTATCCACCCAGCACAAGGCGACCGTCACGCAGGAGAAACTGCGCGAGGACATTATAGAAAAGATAATAAAAGCGGTCATTCCCGCCAGCCTCTTAGACGAAAACACCAAGATCTACGTCAACCCTACGGGCAGGTTCATCATCGGCGGTCCCGAGGGCGACAGCGGACTGACGGGCAGAAAGATAATCGTCGACACCTACGGCGGCGCGTGCGCACACGGCGGCGGCGCGTTCTCCGGCAAAGATCCCACCAAGGTTGACCGTTCGGCGACGTACATGGCGAGATATATCTGCAAAAATCTCGTTGCCGCAGGGCTGTGCGACAGGGTTGAATTGCAGGTGGCTTACGCGATAGGCGTTTCCCGCCCCGTTTCGGTATTCATCGACACGTTCGGCACGGGCAAGCTCTCCGACGAGAAGATCGCAGAAATAGTTACGACCGAGTTCGACCTCCGCCCCTACGCGATAATAAGGGAACTCAATTTAAGGCGTCCCATATACCTCAATACGGCATCTTACGGACATTTCGGCAAGGCTGAACTACCGTGGGAAGCCTGCGACAGAGTTGACGACCTCAAAAAATATCTCGCAAAGTGAAATTCTTTAAAAAGCTTATAGATCTGCTTTTTCCCGAAAGGCTGACCTGCAATATCTGCGGCAAGGAGGTTTTCGACGACGCATACCTCTGCGACGAGTGCGCCAAAGATTTCAAGCTGAACGACGGCTACACCTGCCCCGTCTGCGGTAGAAAGACCAATCTGCCTCAGATCTGCCTTGAATGTAAGGACAGACCGCCGCTTTTCAAACGCGCCGTATCTGCACTGGTCTACGAGGGCAACGCTTCAAAGCTTATTATTGCGTTCAAGAACGGGAAGACCTACCACAAGCGATATTTTGCCGAACTTCTGGCGGAGAAGTGCAGACAATTCGAGGACGCGGACAGCCTCTGCTTCGTGCCGATGACCGAAAAGGCTGTGAGAAAGCGCGGATATAATCAGTCCGAACTGCTCGCAAAGGAGCTGTCGGAAAAGCTCGGGTTGCCGCTTCTTAAAAACGCCGTCGTCAAGAACAGAGAGACAGAAAGCCAGAAGACGCTCTCTTACAGGGAGAGGGCGGAGAACCTCAAAGGCTGTTTTACCGCATACAAGGGCGAAGTAAACGGCAGGAGCATAATACTCGTCGACGACGTGTTTACGACGGGCGCAACCGCCGAGGCGGTCATAAAGGAACTACTCAAAAAGGGCGCAAAGTGCGTATATCTTGCGACCATTGCGTCGGTGGAATATAAAATTCCGCTGTAAATATTGAAACAGATCATAAAAATCGGGGCGCACGGCAACTTTCGTTGCCGTGCGCCCTTGCTTTGATTATTATTTACTAAACTCTGCCGAGGACGAAATCTGTCGAACAGTCAAAGACTTCCGCAAGCTTTACTATATTGTCGAGCGACGGCTTGTGCCTGCCGCTCCGCCAGTCGAAGAACCGCGCTTTTGAAACCTCTGTCTGAGTATAGACCTTATAGGTCGTCATTCCGAAATATTTTATGAGATAGTCAAGCCGCTCGGTAAAAGGCGGACAGGGCTTGAACTGACCGCTAAAATTGTGCTCGCTTAACCCGAGCAGATAGTCGACCGAGCAATTGAAAAAATCTGCAAGAGATACGACCGCACCGACGGACGGAAGCCGCTCGCCGCGAAGATAGCAGTAAATATTTGACCGCTTAATCTGCGCCCTTTCGGCAAGTTCTTTTACGGATAAATTGTGCTCCTCCATCAGCTCGGAAAGCGTTTCGCCAAATTTCGACAAGTTTATCATAACAAAGACCTTTATCTACAATTTATTATGTCTCATTTTGTTAAAAAGTTTTTGATATTACCGCTTATGAGACCTATAATATAAGTACACAAGGCAAAGCGCGCAGCCGAGTTAAAATAATCAAAAGGAATACATATAAATTATGAAAAACAATCAATTGGAAAATACTTGTTTAAACTACAAAACCGACGAAAACAAAATTGCTGAGGAGATTAAAATTGCTCTTTCGGACTATTTTTGCGGACAAATCGAAGGTAAAGAAAAATCCGTTATTCTAAACCTGAATAACGGACAAAAATTTGAATTATCAATACGCGAAGTAATCTGAAAAATTGCTTCGTCGACCTGTCAATTAAATAAAAAAAGCCACGAGTGAGATTATTTATCTACTCGTGGCTCATAACCATTTACATTATTAAGGCAGACTCAGAGGTCTGCCTTTTTTGCTACATTTTTTATTCGCTTATTTCTTCGAGCAGTTTGGTGAACTGCGCTTCGTCGATTATCTTTATGCCCAGCTCCTGCGCCTTTGTAAGCTTAGAGCCCGCCGCTTCGCCTGCTATTACAAGCGTCGTCTTTTTAGTCACCGAGCTCTGACACTCTCCTCCCTGCTCCTCTATTATTTTCTGCGCATCGCTTCTCTTATAGGCAGTAAGCGTACCCGTCAGAACGACGAATTGCCCCGCGAATATGCCCGAACCAACGCGCTTTTCGCTCTTTACGATAGTCACTTCCGAAAGCAGTTTTTCAAGTTCTGCCGAATTGACATCATCGGCAAACCAGCCGACTATCGCCGCCGCCGTCGTCTCGCCAATATCGTCTATCATGCAGAGGCTTTCAGCCGTCGCGGAGGCGAGAGAGTGAATATCGCCGTAGACGGAGGCAAGTTCCTTAGAGGCAACCTTGCCCACCCCGTCGATGCCGAGCGCGTAGATGAAGCGGTCGAGCGGAATATTCCTGCTCTTTGAAATTGCATTGAGCAGATTGCTTATCTTCTTGTCTTTGAAGCCCGCAAGCGTCGATATATCCTCTGCGGTCAGCGAATACAGCCGCGAGGGCGGGAAAGTTCCGTACTTTTCGACGAGCATTGTCGCCGTCGCCTCCGAAAAACCCTCTATATCCATTGCGCCCTTGCTTGCAAAGTGGCAGAGTGCGGCGACCATTCTCGGACGGCACGACCTGTTCGGGCAGAACAGATTTGCGCCAGTCTCTACAAGTTTTGCGCCGCAGAACGGGCAGACTTCGGGCTTTTCGACCTCTATGCTCTTGCCCGTATGCGAAATACTGCCGAGAATTTCGGGAATGACCTCGTTGGAGCGGCGAATGAGCACACGGCTGTTTATCCTTACATCCTTGCGTTTGATATCGCCGAGATTGTTGAGCGTTGCCTTTCTTACCGTAGCGCCGCCCAAATCGACGGGCTCAACCTCGGCAAGCGGCGTGAGTTTGCCCGTCCTGCCGACCTGCCAGCGGACTGCCCTGACGGTAGTTTCAGCCTCCTCCGCCTCAAATTTATACGCCATTGCCCAGCGGGGGAATTTGTCGGTATAGCCAATCGCCTCGCGGCGGGTGCAGTCGTTGAGCTTTATGACCGCGCCGTCGGTAAGGACGTCTATCTTCTTGCGCTCGACCTCAATCTTTTCGATTGCGGCAAACACCTCCTCGTCGGTCGAACAGAGTTCGAGGAAGGGATAGACCTTGAAGCCGTTTTTCTTCAAGAATTCAAAGTGCACGGTCTGAGTGGGAAGCTCACCCTCGGACATATAGTTGACGTTGTAAAAGAGTATTTCAGGCTTTCTCTCGGCGGTCACCTTGGGATCGAGATTGCGTATCGCGCCCGCCGCGGCGTTTCTCGCGTTTTTAAGCTGTTCCTTTGCCGTCTTGTTGTACTCGTCGAGCACCGAAAGGCGGATAATCGCCTCGCCCTGTACTTCGAGCGTTCCCTTATAGTCAATAGTCAACGGGAAGCTCTTAATCGTCAGACACTGGGCGGTCACGTCCTCGCCCTCGACGCCGTTGCCCCTCGTCGTCGCGCGGACGAACCTGCCCTCGTCATAAGTTAAACACATTGTCAGTCCGTCAAACTTATATTCGACGGTGAACTGCGCGTCGGGCACGACCTTTCTTATCTTTGTGAGAAAGGACGAAAGCGTGTCGTAGCTTACAGATTTATCGAGACTGTAAAGCCTGTGAATGTGCTGATGGCGGTTGAACGCCTTTATGGGCTCGCCTCCGACGCGGCGGGTGGGGCTGTCGAACTCGACTTCGCCGCTCTCCCTTTCGAGGGCGACGAGCTCGTCATACAGTCTGTCGTACTCCCTGTCGGGCACGGACGGATTGTCGAGCACGTAATATTCGTAAGCCCACTTATTGAGCGTATCGATAAGAAACCTTACCCTTTCTTTCATTTGAGTATCTCCAACGGGGCGAGCGAAGCCGAAAGCTCCTTAATGCCCTGATTTTCAAAGGCTATATTGACGACCGCGCCGCCGTTTTTGAGCGATATTACCGTACCCGTGCCGAACTTGGGATGTCTTACCTTCATGCCGACGGAATAGCTCTTTGTACCGCCCTTTGCCGCTGATGAACCGCCCGAGGCAGACGAAGCGAACGACGAGGAGGGCGAAAATTGCCTTTTACCGCCGCCCGACGAGGACGAGAACGAGGAAGCGGCGGAAAACGAGCCGCCGACGCTCCTCGGCGAAATATCCGGCTCGTACCCGTCGTCCGAGGCGTAGAGCGATTTGCCCTTGGGGCGTTCGTCCCAGAAATCGCCCTCATAGCCCTCGCCGTACCGCCGCTTGCCGCCGTACCCCTCGCCGTAGGGGCGATAGCCGCGCCCGTAGCCGTCGCCGTAAGACGAGCCGTAGCCGCGCTGTGAGCCCTGCCGCGAATAGCCCGACGACTGCTGTATGCCGAGAAGCGGGGCGAGTTCGCCGATAAACATCGAGGGCAAAGTCGGCTCTCTCCTGCCGTAGAGATAGCGGCTCTTGGAGCGGGTAAGCCAGAGGCACTTGCGCGCCCTGGTTATGGCAACGTACATAAGCCGCCTCTCCTCCTCGAGCGCCTTGGGATCGTTTTCCGAGCGGGAGCTGGGCATTATCTTTTCTTCGAGCCCGCAGATAAATACGTTATTGAATTCAAGCCCCTTTACCGAATGAATGGTGGCTATTGTGACGTAGTTGCCGTCGTCCATGTCGTCCGTGTCCGACGAAAGGGTTACCTGATTGAGATATTCGTCGAGCTTAGCCTCGGGATTGAGCCGCACGAAGTCGTCGACGGCGGCGATAAATTCGTCTATGTTGGCAAGTTTGCCGTCGCCCTCGTCCGTGCCGTCATCGTAGGCGAGCTTTATGTCGGTCAGAGAGATCATATCCCTGACGAGCTGACCTATATTTTCGTCCTGCGCCCTTACGATTAGCTCCTTTACGGTATTGGCAAAGTCTGAAATCTTGGACTTTGCGGCGGCGGTGAGTTTGAGATTTTCTGCGTCTATGCAGGCGTCATACAGCGAAAGCCCCTCACCGTCGGCGTATTCCTGCATTATTTCAAGCGTCCTTGCGCCTATTCCGCGCTTGGGCACGTTGATTATGCGTATGAGCGCTTCGTCGTCGAACGGGTTAGATACAAGCCTGAGATAGGCGAGCATATCCTTGATTTCCTTGCGCTCGAAGAAGCGGAAGCCGCCGAATACCTTATAGGGTATGCCGTATTTTGTGAATTCCTGCTCGTAGGAGCGGGTGAGAGCGTTTATGCGCATGAGCACGGCGAAATCGGAATATTTCGCGCCCGTGTAGACCGCCGCGTTTATCGTCTTGGCGGCAAAATAAGCCTCGTCCGCCTCCTGCTCAGCCTGAATATACTGCGGCTTATAGCCCTCCTCCGCGTCCGTCCACAGCGTCTTTTTGCGGCGGGTGCCGTTGTTGGCGATTATGGTATTGGCGAGTTCGAGAATGGACTTTGTCGAGCGGTAATTGCGCTGGAGCTTGTACACCTTGGCGTCGGGATAGTCGCTGTCGAATTTGAGAATATTCTCTATCTCCGCGCCGCGCCAGCCGTATATGGACTGGTCGTCGTCGCCGACGGCAAACAGATTGCCGTGACGGGAAGCGAGCATTCTGATTATCGCATACTGAACGGAGTTGGTGTCCTGAAATTCGTCGACGAGGATATACTTAAACTTGTCCGAGAGATACTCCCTCGCCTCGTCGTCGCGCATCAGAAGCCTCTTTGTTTCAAGCAGAAGGTCGTCGAAGTCGAGCGCGTTATTGCGGCGGAGGTGCTCGTTATACGCGGTATAGACCTTTTCAACGGCGTCGATGCCGCGCTCGTCCTTGTAGCGGAGAGCGTACTGGTCGGGATCGAGCCCGAGCATTTTGGCGTTGCCGATATGGAATTTTACGCTCTTTAACAGCTTTTCGTCGTCGTAATCGTTCTCCTGAAAAGCCTTTTTGATGACGTTGTTGCGCTCCGTCTCGCTGTAAATGGAGAAATTGGGGCTTATGCCCGAAGATTCACCGAAGCGGCGCAATATCCTGACGCACATTGCGTGAATGGTGCATATCCACATTCCGCCGAGGTCGCCGAGCATATCTTCCAGCCTCGTGCGCATTTCCTTAGCCGCCTTGTTGGTGAAGGTTATGGCGAGTATCTGCGAGGGCGGGCACAGCCGTTTGTCGAGTATGTAGGCTATGCGCGAGGTGAGCACCCTCGTCTTGCCGCTGCCCGCGCCCGCAAGCACGAGCACCTGCCCCTCGGTATCACATACGGGCTTTAACTGTTCTTCGTTGAGTTTGTCTAAAATTCCGTCCATGGTCTGTCTTATTCTCCGCCGTATATTATATCACGGCGCGCGCCGTCAAGGCAAGGCAATTTCGTCACTGCCCCTCTTTTTCGCGGCGGTATTTTTCAAGCGCTTCGACGTACTTTGCGGACAGTTCCATGATATAGCGCTGCTTTTCCTCATAGCTGAGGCCGTCATAGTATTCCCTGTCGGTAAGCCTGCCTATCGCGTCGGAAACTTCGCCGTGTTCGTCTATAAGTTTTTTGACTTTGAGATAGAATTCGTCCTGCTCCTCGCCGCGAATGACGCTCTTTACGCGGGTAAGCATATTGTTCCTGACCTTCAATGCGTTCTTGCCGTTTCTTTGCGCCTCGGTCGCCGCGCCGTCGACGTCGTTTTTATATCTCTGCCAGAAATCGGTGCGCAGGCGCTTCTTTGCCTGCCTTGCTACATTTTTTAAACTTTCCATGATATTCCCCCAGCGTGCCTGACAAAATCAGCTATAATGCGACAAAAAATATAAAGAAAAAACTCTACCAAAGTTTTCTTTGGCAGAGTTTTGCTTTTGCTTAGTTCTTGCTTCTCTTTCTTGCGGCTTCGCTCTTTTTGCGTCTCTTTACGGAAGGAGATTCGTAGAATTCTTTTTTCCTGAGGTCGCCGATGATACCGTCGCGGGAGCACTTTCTCTTAAATCTTCTGAGTGCGCTTTCAACAGATTCGTTTTCGCCTACTTTGATTGTCGACATCTTTGCATTTCACCTCCCCGTTAAAAGATTGCGCCTTTTTGCGAACGCTAAAAAATTATAACAGAACGCGCGGTTATTTGTCAACTTTTTTGACCGCACGATTTTGCATTTTTGCGACATTCATAAAAATAGCGGCGCGGCAAAACACGTGGTCTTTCCGCACCGCAAATCCGCGCAATATTGCGCCCCTTTATCTTACGTCGGAAGCTTCCGCGGCGTCGCTGCGCCTGCCCGAAAGCAGTAAGCCCCTGCCCGTAATCATGGGCGAGATTATCAGCCATACAGCCGCAATGGCGACGAGAATATAGACGATTATCGCACCCACGCTTCTCGGTCCGCCGAATATCCAGCCGACGAGGTTGAAGTCGAAGATGCCGAAAAGTCCCCAGTTGAGCGCGCCGACAAGCACGATAATGTAGCTGAGCAAATTGACAAAAACCATAGTTCACACTCCTTTTATATTGAGTATGCCGCCGCGCCTTGCGGCGACCTCTTGCTATGATTTTCTGCAATCTGACGGATATTATTCGCCCCGACGGTTATTTATTTTCGTAAATTTCCCGCCTTAATACGCCGATATATGGAAGCGAGCGGTACTGCTGGGCATAGTCGAGCCCGTAGCCTATAATGAACTCGTTACCGACGTCGAAGCAGTTGAAGTCGCTGTATATGTCGACCTCCCTCCTCGAAGGCTTGTTGAGCAGGGTGACGATCTGCACGGTCGCCGCGCCGCGCTCCAAAAGCAGCTTTTTGAGCAGCATGAGCGTTCTGCCGCTGTCGATTATGTCCTCGACGATGAGCACGTCCTTGCCCTTGACGTTTGCGCTTATATCCTTCTTTATTTTGAGCGCGCCCGAGGTCGTGCCGTCGCCGTAAGAGGATACCGACATAAAGTCAAACTGAATATCGTGGTTGAGCTTTCTGACGAGGTCTGCGAAGAACATTACCGCGCCGTTGAGTACGCAGATGGCGATAACGCTGTCGTGGGGAAGCGCCTTGTCAACCTCGGCGGCGACTTCGGCTATTCTTTTCTGAATACAATCCTCGCTGAACAGTATTCTTTCGCAATCGGGGTGCATGGTTTCTTTGGTATTCATATAGTCTCCTCATTTACTGCGCTTGAACGGGCGCACTTTATTTTTCCGTCGCGTTCGGGCAGATAAAAACCGCCCTGCGCACGGTATTTTCCGTAATCTTTATCCTGTCGGATATTTCAACCCCGCCGACGGCAAGCACCTCTGCGCCGTCCGCAATGAGGGGCAGTCTGTCCCTTATGCTCTGCGGAATTTTCTTGTCGGTAAGATAGTCGCCGAGCGACTTGCTCCCCCCGCCGAATTTGGTAAATCTGTCACCCGAACGCCTCGTTCTGACTACTGCCGTCGGAGGTACCTCGTCGAGGTCGAAGACGAGCGGCTTTAAGCCGCAAGTTATTTCGGGCGGTTCGCCCTGCGCTATTGTAAATTTTTCGCCATCGGGCATCTGCAAAGTTCTGCCGAGCACCTCCGAAAAAGGCAGCATTAAGCCGTCCTCTTTCAGGGTTTCAACTATTGCCACGCCGTCGGGCTGTTTTACCGCGCTCAGCCCGAGAAAGAGAAATTTTTTGCCGTTTTCTGAAAATTGCAGGGCATACAGCCGCTCGAACTGTGCAAAGGTATAGTCCTTTTTATGCAGGCGGCCGTTGACGATGAGGTGCGCTGCGCGTCTGAAAATTACGCGCTCGGGACAGTGCGAAATGATATACCCACCTCGGCAGGGCGAGACGTAGCCGCTTGCGACGCGGCTTAAATATTCCTCGTCCTCTGCGGCAAGACGGGAAAAGCGATATATATTGCCGACTGCACCGCTCACCGCGCTTTCAAGCGCGGGCAGAACGCCGTGGCGTATTTTATTGCGCGTATAGTCGTCGGTAAGGTTGGTGCTGTCCGTGACGAAAGAAATATTGCGCTTTCGGACGTAGCTTTCAATCTCCTCGCCCGAGACGCCTATAAACGGGCGGATATACGAGCGGGAAGTGCTTTCGGCAATGCCCGTAAGCCCCGCGAGCGAACTGCCGCGAGCGAGATTGAAAAGCACGGTTTCGGCATTGTCGTTCATGTGATGGGCGGTGGCGATATAGTCCGCCCTGCCCGACGAGATTATGCTGTCGAAACAGCTCAGCCGCCATTCCCGCGCAGAGCGTTCGTCGGTGAATTTTCTGCCGTCCGCCCTGAAAAATATGAGCGGTATGCCGTTTTCGCGGCAATAGTCGGCGACGAAGCGGCTGTCGCGCGCGCTCTCCTCTCCCCTCATGCAGTGGTCGCAGTTGACGGCGGACAGCATTATGCCGTATTGCGCGGCGTTGACCGACAGATAGTCGATGAGCGCCATGCTGTCCCTGCCGCCCGAGAGGGCGACGCATATTCGCTTATCCACGTAGGGTGTGAGGTCGACTTTCATAGAAAATATTATAACACTTCGGCAGCTTTAAAGCAATAAGACGGAGAGCCTTTCTCCGCCTTTTTGCGCATTATTTTGAATACAGCTTGGAAACACCCGTTCTTACAGCCGCTTCGGCGACAGCCTTTGCCACACATTCGTGCGAGCGCTTGTCGAAAGCGTAGGGCAGAATGTAGTCGCGGGAAAGCTGATCATCTGTTACGCAGGAAGCTATGCCGTAGGAAGCCGCCATCATCATGTCGAAGTTTATGGCAGTTGCACGGACGTCGAGCGCGCCCCTGAAAAGCCCGGGGAAGACGAGCACGTTGTTTATCTGGTTGGGGTTTTCCGACGAGCCCGTGCCGTGAATGAATACGCCCGCCTCCTTGGCGTCGGCAACAGAGATTTCGGGAACGGGATTGGCGCAGGTGAATAATACGGGCTTATCCGCCATGCTCCTGACCATATCTTTTGAGACGCAGTTTGCGGCGGATACGCCGATGAATACGTCCGCGTCCTTCATAGCGTCGGCGAGCGTACCCGTTATTTTTTCGGGGTTGGTCGTCTTTGCAAGCTCCCTCTGGGCAGAGTTGAAGCGCTCGTCGTCGGCGATTATGCCCGCCTTATCGCAGGCGATTATGTTCTTGACGCCGAAGCGGGTGAGGAATTTTGCAATGGAAATGCCCGCCGCGCCCGCGCCGTTTATGACGACCTTAATATTCTCTTTCTGCTTGTCGGCAAGTTTGAGCGAGTTGATGAGCGCCGCCGTGACGACGATTGCCGTGCCGTGCTGGTCGTCGTGGAATACGGGAATGTCGAGTTCGGCTTTGAGGCGCGTTTCAATTTCAAAACAGCGGGGAGCGGAAATATCTTCGAGATTTATTCCGCCGAACGAGCCCGCGAGAAGCTTGATAGTCTTTATTATCTCCTCGGTGTCCTTGGAGCGTATGCAGAGAGGATATGCGTCGACGTCTCCGTAAGCTTTAAACAGTGCGCACTTGCCCTCCATTACAGGCATACCCGCTTCGGGACCGATGTCGCCCAGCCCGAGTATTGCCGTACCGTCGGTGATTACGGGCACGGTGTTCCACCGTCTTGTGAGCTCGAAGCTCTTTTCAGGATCTTTCTGAATGGCGAGGCAGGGTTCGGCAACGCCGGGGGTGTAGGCAAGCGACAGCTTTTCTCTGCTGTCAACTTCCACCCTTGAAACCATTTCTATTTTGCCTTTCCATTCGGCGTGTTTTTTAAGCGATTCTTCTCTGTAATTCATTGTCTTCTCCTTTTGTATTACATTGTATATTATACAACCGCCGCGCCTTCAAACGCAAGAATTTTGAGCCTCAAAAAGAAAAAACAGGTTGCCGAAACGACAACCTGTTTTTGAATTTTTCTTGATTAAATTACTTTACATCCTTGAGTGCATCCTGAACAGCGAGGATAATTCTGCCGCTGGTCTGGGTTGCACCCGTGTAGATGAGCGAGCCCTGAGAAGCATCGCCTGCATCGTCGGTGTTGGGCTGACCATTCTCGTTTACGGAAACTTCAAGAGCAAGCACTTCTTCTACGGTCTTACCCTCAAACTTTTTGAGGTAATCGTTGAGACCTGCAGCTGCCTTGTCGTGACCGAGGTCGCCTGCACTTGTGCCTTCCTTCCAGCTCTCGGTGATATTCGTCCAGTTTTCGGGAATATCATCGCATACAACCTTGGTGATCTTACCGTCTTTAACAGTTACGCTTACCTTGATGCCGTAGTAATTGCCGGGGGTCCAGGTGTTTTCATAGCTGTACTCGCCCTTATAGGTTTCGCCATTTTCGCCGCAACCTGCAAGTGCGCCTGCGGTAGCCGCAACGGATGCTGCAAGAACTACGCCTGCAATAAGCTTGGTAACTTTCTTCATAATAGAAATAACTCCTTAAAAAAAATCTTTTTTAATCGTCTGTAATTCTATCATTTTGCAAAATTTATGTCAAATGTTTTACGGCACTTTTTGATAAATAACTACTCGGTTCTGAGCGCGACGACGGGATCTTTCTTAGCGGCAGCCGATGCGGGGATCAAACCTGAAATAAGCGTTAAAATAATGCTCAAACCTATCATTACGAGCGCCTGCCACCAAGGAAGCGCGGCAATGCCCCAGAAGCCCGAAACGATGACGACGATGACGTTGACTATGAACGAAAGCAGGTAGGTTATGAGTATGCCGAAGAAGCCCGCCATAAGTCCTATTATGAATGTTTCGGCATTGAACAGGCGCTTGATGTCCTTCTTCCTTGCGCCGACCGCCCTCAATATACCTATTTCCTTTACCCTTTCGACGACCGAAACGTAGGTTATTATGCCTATCATTACCGTCGACACGACGAGCGACAGAGCCGTGAACGCAATGAGAGCAATGGTTATCATCTGAATCATCGTATTTACCATATTTATTATCAGCCCGACGGTATCGGTATAGGTTATGGTATCCTTGACGGTCAGCTCTATCGTCTGTTCGACGCCGTCCGCGTCCGTATAGGTATAGCTTCCGCCCGAATCGCAGAGGTCGTTCCACTCGTCAAGATAATTTGTTATGAGCGTCTTGCTGTCGAAATCGGTGGGGTAAATCTGTATGGACGACGGCATATCCCCGCCGCCGAGCATTTCCGCGGTGACTTTGAGCATTTCGCTCTGGTCGGTGCCGCTGCCGCTCAGTCCGCCGAGAATCATATCCATTATCGAGCCCGAATCGTATATCGCCGAACTGCCCGTCATCTCCTTCTTGACGATCTCCCCCTCGTCGTTCTTCTCGTAAGTCGTGTAGTAGAACGAATAGGGAAGCGCACTAAGGCAGCCCTCGTCCGAAGCCTCGATGTCCTTTACTATCTGGCTTTCAAGGCTGTCGGCGCGGACATATTCGGTGAGCGCGTTGGTATAATAGAAGCCGCTTTCCAGACAGCCGTAAGAGATTTCGGGCTTCTTTTCGAGTATTATCCTGACGCTGAGTTCCAGCCCCGACTGTTCGTCAATCTCGCCCGATATGGGGTAATTTATATAGTCGATGACTTCGCCCGTATCGTCGGCCACGGGAATTTTATAGAAGTTGTCGGAAAGGTACGGTCTGTACACATATCCGCCCGTAGGCATTTTTGCAAAGATCTGGTCGTTGGGATACCACGTGAATTTCTTGGAATTTTCGCCGATGAACTTGGTCATGTCGAGGCCGCCGTCGCCGTCCAGCCCGCTACCCACGAGCCCGACTTCCTCGTCATAGAAATCGCTGTCGACCGCCTTGTAGGCGTAATTGAGGAATTCTTTTTCGGTGAGATAGCCGAACTGCCCCATTACGAGGTCGGTAACTTCGTTTTCGGAAACGACCATGATAAGACTGCTTTCGCTGTCGAAGATCGCCTTTATTTGCTCGTCGGTGAGTTCGGACGCATCGTAAGTGACGCCGTCCGCCGTCTCCGCCGCGACTATATCGTACTGGCTTAAAATATAGTTGTAATTGTCGGGAATTTCCTCGAACGTGGCGACCGTCGAGACCGTGCCTGCAAAGTCCTTATAGTCCTCCTGCTCCCTCAATATCTGGGTGTACATTCCCCTTATCGCCGTTACGGAAGTAACCTGCGAAGCTACGTCCTCGCCCGTCTCGTCGACGGCGAAATCGGTATAGATATTGTTGGCGAGGTCGAAGTCATAGCCGTACTGAATGACCTGCACGAGCTCGTCGGGAATTTTGTCGAGGTAGGCGAGATAGGCTTCGGTTATGGTATTGGTCTTGCTGAACCCCTGCGAGAACGAACCGAGCGTATCCATGAGCGACTGGACGTAGAGCTTGTCGTCGAGCTTGGATATGTCGACCGAGGGCTGGCTTGCCGCATTGAGGCTCATTAGCGAGGTATAGTCTATCGCCGTCTGAGTTATGGCTACGGGGTTGCCCGACAGCATATCGTCCTGCATGGAATTTATATACGAGTTGACGCCCGCCGATATGGAGAGCACCATCGACACGCCGATTATGCCTATCGAGCCCGCAACCGACACCATTGCCGTGCGCCTGCCCTTGGAAAGCAGGTTTTTGAGGCTGAGCGACATTGCCATAAACAGCGACATGGAGGTCTTTTTCTTGCTGCCCTTGCGCTTTTTGAGCGCCTTCTGCTCCTTCTTTGTGAGCTGTTCCTTGGGCTGGGTTTCGCCAGAATAGGGCATACTGTCGCCGAGCACTACGCCGTCTTTGAGCTTAATTATGCGCGTCGAGTACTGTTCGGCAAGCTCGGGGTTGTGCGTGACCATTATGACAAGTCTGTCCTTAGAGATCTCTTTGAGGAGCTCCATTATCTGCACGCTCGTCACCGAGTCGAGCGCGCCCGTCGGTTCGTCGGCGAGCACTATTTCGGGATCGTTGATGAGCGCCCTCGCTATCGCAACCCTCTGCGCCTGACCGCCTGAGAGCTGGTTGGGGCGATTGTGAATTTTGTCTTTCAGCCCGACTTTGTCGAGCGCTTCGATAGCCCTCCTCCTGCGCTCCTTGCGGGAAACGCCCGCGATCATCAGCGCGAGTTCGACATTTTGCAAAATCGTCTGATGAGGAATGAGGTGATAGCTCTGGAAGATGAAGCCTATCGAATGATTGCGGTAAGTATCCCAATCTCTGTCGGTGAACTTGCCCGTACTGACGCCCTCGATTATGAGGTCGCCCGAAGTGTACTTATCGAGGCCGCCGATGATGTTGAGAAGCGTCGTCTTTCCGCAACCCGAAGGGCCGAGAATGGAGACAAACTCGCTCTTGCGGAAATTTATGGACACGCCCTTCAACGCATGGACCGCCTCGCCCGCGACAATGTAATCCTTTTTGATCTTTTTGAGCTGTAACACGACTTTATTTACCGCCTTAACTTTATTGATAATCGTACTTATTTACATAATATCACCCGTTCAGTCGAAAAGTCAACGGAACGGGCGCAAAACGGGCATTATTCACTTAATTTTCAAAATTGCGCCGATAATATGCCCTGTTTAAACGCGGGCGGCGAGCAATCTTGCGACCGAGCGCTCTCTGCCGAGAATACCCATTATGGTGCAGAGATCGGGCGAATTCGACATACCCGTGACGGCTATGCGCAGTATTTCGGCAACGTCCGACACGCTTCCTCTGAAATTATCGGGGTTTGCCTTGTATTCGCTCATCTCGGCGGCGAAACCGTTGGCAGCGGCGACCTTCTTGACCTTGGCAAACCACGCGGAATTGTCGTCGGCGGGATCGTATTCTTCGGCAAACATGCCGAGCACCGAATTGACGGTCTGCGCGTCGAAGCGGTAGCCGTATTCGGGCGCGAAGGTATCGTCGAAGAAATAGTCGAGCATTCTCACGCCCGTCTCGGCGCGGACGATGTCCTTGCGGCGCTTCTTGCCGCCTATTCCGCAGATGAGGTTGAGTATCTTTATGAGCGTCTCTCTGTCCTCGAAGTGCGCCCTGTCGGCGTCCGTGCCGAACTCGTCAACCCAGCCTTTGAGGAAATCGTAGGTCTGCTCGGCGGTCAGCGTCGCAAGCTCGTTCCTCGAAACGTCGTTGAGTTTGTCGAGATCAAAGAGCGCGCCGCTCCTGCCCATCTTTTCGATGGTGAACTTAAACGCCGAGATGTCGGCGGAGGGGTTCTTCCTCTCCCATTCCTCGAAGTTGGAATTGAGTATGGTCATGAGATATTTGACGACCGCCCTGGGATAATATCCCGCCTGACGGTAATAGTCGAGCGAGAGCTCGGGATCCTTTCTCTTGGAGAGCTTGCGCTTTACGCCGTTGTCCACCTTCATCAGCGAGCAGGTATGACCGTAAGCGGGCAGTTTAAAGCCGAGCACTTTGAAAAGTTCGAGATGAATGGGCAGGCTGGACAGCCACTCCTCGCCCCTTATGACGAGCGTGGTGCGCATGAAATGGTCGTCTATGGCGTGGGCGAAGTGATAGGTGGGTATGCCGTCCGATTTTAAAATTACCACGTCCTGATCGTTTTCGGTGACGGTTATTTCGCCCTTGATTCTGTCGCGGAAGGTTATCTTGTTGGAGGTGTCGCCCTGCGACTTCAACCTTATTACGAAGGGTTTGCCTGCGGCGAGGTTGGAATAGATCTCCTCCTCCGAGAGGTTGCGGCACTTCGCATACTTGCCGTAATAGCCCGTAATTTCCTTGTTTTCGGTCTGCTTTGCCCTGACTTCGTTGAGTTCGTCCTCCGTGCAGAAGCAGGGATATGCAAGCCCCCTTATTATGAGGTCCTTGACGTAAGCCCTGTAAATTTCCGCGCGCTGTCGCTGATAATATGGGCCGTAATTGTTGAGGGGCGAGTCTATCTCCGCACCCTCATCGAAGTTGAGCCCGAAATATTTAAGCGAGCGGATGACCGACTCTACCGCGCCGTCGACCTTTCTTTTGAGGTCGGTATCCTCTATTCTCAGATAGAAAATGCCGCCCGTGGTGTGGGCAATTCGCTCGTCGGCAAGCGCGCTGTACAGGTTGCCGAGGTGAATAAAGCCCGTAGGCGACGGGGCAAGCCTGGTGACCTCCGCGCCCTTTGCAAGCTGTCTTTCGGGGTATCTCTTTTCGTATTCTTCCAAGGGAGGGAACTCCTCGGGAATGAGTGCGTTGGCAAGTTTAACAGTATCCATAATCTCTACCTTTCTTTATTTTGCTGATTGAATTTTTCTTCCTTGCGCTTCTGGTTGAGGCGAAGTTTCTTATAGTGTTGCAGTTTTACGGGGTTGATGAGCGTGAACAGAATGGTTGCTACGCATACTCCGACGGCGATGCCGAGCAGAGTCATAAGACAGATCGAACCCTTTTCGAGCGCGAGCGGCATATTGAGCGCGGCGAGCGCCTCCATAGTGTAATAGAGCGAACTGCCGGGGACGAGCGCGATTATCGCGGGGACCAATACGACGGTCGCGGGCGTCTTGATGACGCGGGCGAGTATTTCGGAGGTTATCGCCGCGAACAGCGTGGCGATGAAAATAGTCGTGAATACCATTTCGCTGCCGAGAAGCTCGACCACGCCGATGAACACGAAGAACGTAAGCAGAGTTGCAAGCAGCGCCCACCACAGGCGTTTGCGGTTGAGGTTGAAGAACATACAGACCGCAGCCGCGCCGAGCATACCCGACACGAGCAGATATGTATAGTATTCCCACCCCTCTCTGGGCGTTATGGGAACGAAGTCGGCAATGTCCGAAAGCACCGCTATCGAGAGCCCGTAGCCCGCGGCAATGACGAGCGTAAGCAACAGTCCGTTGAGTATCTGGAGCGAGCCGCTCATCAGATCACCCGTGAACAGGTCGCGCACGGCGTTTGTTATGAGCAGCCCGGGAATTAGTATCATTATCGTGCCGATTATGACCATTGAGCCGTGACATTGCAGCCCGCAGATGACGAACAGCTTGCAGAGCGCAATGCTGAGCATACCGCCGATAAACGAGAGCATGAACATGGTGGCGTAGGCGTTCAGCGAGCGCGAAGACAGCACCTCGTTGAGCGCCGCCATTATAAAGGCGACGATGAACGCGGGCAGACAGTCGGCAACCGTGCCGCCGAAGAATACCGCATAAGTCGCCGCAACCAGCCCAGCGCCGAGCACGGTCAGGCGCTTGTCGCGCGGCTTGTTGTGGGAAATTTCAAACGATAGCCGAAGTCCGTCGTCTACACCCACCTTGCCCGCGCAGATGTCGCGCGAGAGCTGGTTATACTTTTCGAGCAGCGAGAGGTTGTTCATCGACGAATAGACACGTTTGAGATAGGAATGTTCCCTGCCGTCCGTCGTCCTCACCGAGGCGAGTATCATCGACGGGAACGCCGCGACGTTGACTTCGTATGCGCCGAAGGACGAGCAGATTCTGTCTACCGCCGTCTCCACCCTCGAAACCGAGCCGCCGCTCGACAATAAGCCCACCCCCACTTCAAGGGCGAGCTCTAAAACCTTATCGAACTTTACGGCCTCCTGCCGCTCGGGACAGGAAGTATTTGCACATTCGGCACACGCGTCTTTTTTCATACGCATTTATTATACCAATATTTTCGGCTATGTCAACAAGACAGGGGCGCACAAAAAAATTTTACCCCTGCCTACGGCAGAGGTAATGCGCTTTGCGATATGAGAATTACTTGTTCTTGCAGTGGAAGATAAGTCCGACCGTGCCGGGGCCGCAATGTGCGCCGATTACGGGGCCGACGAGCTGTGTAACGACATCGGCGGCGGGATATTCCGCCTTGATATTTTCGACGAATTTTTCTGCCTGCTCCTTGCAGTCGGCGTGAATGACTACGATCTTATACTTGTCGACGTCCTCGCCGTTGGTCTTCATATAGCCTATCATAGAGGAAAGCGCGCGGCGGAAGCCCTTTTCCTTGGCAATATTGATTATTCTGCCCTCCTCGTCGAAATGCAGGACGGGCTTTATGTTGAGCAGGTTGCCGACGACTTTGGAAACGCCCGACACCCTGCCGCCCCTGTAAAGATAGGTGAGGTCGTCCACGGCGAAATAAGTTGCGGTATGCTCGGCGAGCTCCTTTACGTAAGCTTCAAGCTCGTCCATGGTCGCGCCCTCTTTATATTTGAGAGCCGCATAGTAGACGACGAAGCCGCAGCCCATGGAGATAGAAAGAGTATCCACGCAGCGAATCTGCCTTTCGGGGTACTGCTCTTTGAGCGTGGCGATCGCCCTGTCCATGGCGTCGAAGGTCTTGCTCATCTTGTGCGAAAAGCTGACGTAGAGAATGTCCTCGCCGCGTTTGAGCACGGGCTCGAAATAGTCAATGTAGATAGCTTCGTTGAGCGCGCTGGTCTTGGGCACTTCGCCGCCCTTCATCGCATCGAAGAACGCTTTGAGATCGGTCTTTTCGCCCATATCGTAAAAATATTCTTCGCCTGCCAGCGTATAGGGCATACGTATGACGTTGAGGCCGAGTTCCCTGACCTGCGTATACCACAGCTCACAGTTGGAGTCACAGAATAACTGATACATTTTAATTTACCTCACTGATATGTATTCGTCGGGGCATATATGCCGCCGAATTATCATTTTTTCTTGAGCGTGGGCTTCTGTATTTTGCGCAGAATGAACCACACGATTATCATGATCTGCACGCCGCCCGCAACTATGTAGAACGGCCAGAGTGTGACGCTTCCGCAGAAGATTGTGACAAAGACGTAGACTATCAGCGTTATTGACCAGACAATCGCCGAAGCCGCAATCGTCAATACTATCCTGCTGTACCAGAGCGCGGAAAATACCGTAAGAACTATTGCCGAGACAAACGGCGCGACGACGTAGGCAAGATAGGCATACTTACTTGCAGACGTGTAAAAAACGATCATGAACGCGCCCGTCGCAATCACCCATACGAGCCCTATCGACAGCAGCGTCACGAGAAAATGGCGCTTAAAGAGGTTGAGACGGGGCTTTACGACCTTTTCGGTCTGTTCCCTGACAATGTCGTCAAGCGTTATGTGGTATATGTCGGCAAGCTGAATGAGCACGCGGAGGTCGGGAACCGACTCCCCCCGTTCCCACTTCGAGACGGCTTTGTCCGAATAGTTGAGCATTTCGGCGAGCTGTAACTGCGTCAGCCCCGCCTGTTGCCTCAGCCTTATGAGGTTTTCGGCAATTATCTCTTTGATGTCCTTCATAATTAAAGTATACCATATACTGTAAGCAAAATCAATGCAAAACAGAGGGATTTTTTATTGTTTTTTGATGAACTCTACCGACAGTAGAGCCGATTTTTCGCGCGGTAGAGTTGTTTTCTCAATCCGTTTAGCATTTTTTACAACAAAGAGAGCGATTAAACGCCGCCGTCTGTTGTAATTAAAGCAAATTAGCATTATACTAAAATGCAGATAAAGACACACGCCGCAAGATTGCGGCAGCCGCGCGCGGGCTTTATCGCGCGTTCATTTTTATAGGGTGATTTATGAGAAGTTTTGACATTATTGCAGACTCTGCCGCAAACCTCACCGACGAGATGATTGAGACCTACGATATAGGCGTCGTCTCCTATTCGGTCAACATTGACGGCACGGAGATGGAGTCTTACGTCAAGGGCGCAGACTCTGAGGAGATAGCAAAGAAGTTCTACGACGCAATGCGCGAGGACAAGAACACCAAGACAACACTCGTCAATGCGGGCAAGATAATAGACGCCGTCACCCCCTGCTTCGAGGCGGGCAGAGACGTGCTGTTCGTATCGCTCTCCTCGACGATAAGCGGCACATATTCGCAGGCAAAATTCGCCGCAGAGGAACTTGCAAAGACCTATCCCGACAGGAAAATGCTCATATTCGACAGCTATAACGCCGGGCTCGGCGAAGGACTTTTCGCGCTGTATGCCGCAAAACTCAGGGATATGGACTATTCGATAGACGAATGTTACGAATGGATGGAGTCCAACAAGTTCAGATTAAACTCTGTATTCACGGTATCCTCGCTCAAATACCTCAAACGCGGCGGCAGAATTTCAGCTACGCTCGCTATTGCGGGAACGCTGCTCAACATTAAGCCCATACTGTGGGCGGACGAAAACGGCAAGATAGTTTCCATGGGCGTTGAAAGGGGCAGAAAGAAGGCAATAGCTAAGCTTGCCGAGACCTTTGCTCAGAGGGTTGAACACCCCGATAATCAGATTGTCGCAATATCCCACGCCGACTGTCTCGAAGACGCGCTTCTTCTGCGCGATATGGTTATGGAGCACGGCGCAAAGCAGGTGGAAATTGCCATGTTCGAGATCTGCACGGGCTCGCACGTAGGCCCCGGAAGCCTTGCGCTGTTCTACCTCGGCAGCGAGCGCGGCAAGGAGGAGAAAAAGAGCTCTGCCCTTGCAAAGGCGCTTGCTATGTTCAAGAAAAAGCCGTAATTGCGTTTTTAAGTCAAAATATTAGTGCATAAAGTTGCCGCCGAAGCTCTGTCGCTTCGGCGGCTTTCATTTTGATGCGGCTTTCATTTTAATGAGAAAAGGGGCGCAGACCAACCGTCTGCGCCCCTCAATCTATGTTTGGCAATAACCTTATTACAGTATGTCAATATGCTCGCCTGCAAGCGCCTTATTCATGCTCCTTACGGCGCAGAACTTGCCGCACATAGAGCAGGTGTCGTCGTGCTCCGGACTTCTGTCGGCGCGTATCGCCTTTGCCGTTTCGGGATCTATCGCGCACGCCCACTGACCTTCCCAATCGAGCTTGCGGCGGGCGTCCGCCATCTTGTCGTCAATCTCCCTCGCGCCTCTCACTCCCTTTGCAATATCTGCGGCGTGAGCGGCTATCTTGGAGGCGATTATACCCTGCTTTACGTCCTCGACGTTGGGCAGAGCGAGGTGTTCGGCGGGGGTGACGTAGCAGAGGAATGCCGCGCCGTTCATTGCGGCAATAGCGCCGCCTATCGCCGAGGTTATATGGTCGTAGCCGGGCGCAATGTCGGTGACTATCGGACCGAGCACATAGAAAGGTGCGCCGCAGCAGATTGTCTGCTGAACCTTCATATTTGCGGCGACCTGATCCATGGGGACGTGACCGGGGCCCTCCACCATTACCTGAACATCCTTAGCCCACGCGCGCTTCGTCAGTTCGCCCAGCCTTACGAGTTCCTCAATCTGGCAGACGTCGGTAGCGTCGGCAAGACAGCCGGGGCGGCAGGCGTCGCCGAGCGATATGGTTACGTCGTATTCGCGGCAGATATCGAGAATTTCGTCATAGTACTCATAGAAGGGGTTTTCGTTGCCCGTCATGCACATCCACGCGAACACGAGCGAACCGCCGCGGCTGACTATGTTCATCTTGCGCTTGTGCTTTCTTATCTGGTCTATGGTCTTGCGCGTTATGCCGCAATGCAGCGTTACGAAATCGACGCCGTTTTCGGCGTGAAGCCTGACGACGTCTATGAAGTCCTTGGCGGTAAGCGTGTCGAGGTCGCGCTGATAGTGAATGACCGAATCGTACACGGGCACGGTTCCTATCATTGCGGGACATTCGGAAGTGAGCTTGCAGCGGAAAGGTTCGGTATTGCCGTGCGAGGACAGATCCATTATGGCGTGTGCGCCCATATCGACCGCCGCCATGACCTTTTTCATCTCTATGTCATAGTCCTTGCAGTCCCTCGAAACGCCGAGATTGACGTTGATTTTGGTTTTGAGCATAGAGCCGACGCCCTCGGGGTTGAGGCACTTGTGGTTCTTGTTGGCGCAGATTACCACTTTGCCCGAAGCGACGAGGGGCATAAGCTCCTCTACGGTCATGCGCTCCTTTTCGGCGACTATTTTAAGCTGTTCGGTGACGATGCCCTTTCTTGCGGCTTCCATCTGAGTTGCATAATTTCTCATTTTAATCTCTCCCTTTTAATTTGCTGTTTTTATGTTCCATAGATGATTTACGGGGCCGACGCCCTTGCCGAGCGCAAGCATTGCCATAAGACAGCCCGTAACGTATTGCTTTGCGGCAACCACCGCGTCGACAAGTTCTTTGCCGTTCGCAAGCCCCGAGGCTATCGCGCTCGAAAGCGTGCAGCCCGTGCCGTGATTGTTGAGGTTATTCACCCGTTGCCCCCGCAATATGTGCCGTTTACCGCTCTTTGCCTCGATGAGCACGTCGACCGCGTCGCCGCTGAGATGCCCGCCCTTGATGAGCGCGTTGCAGCCGTATTTTCCGACGAGGTACTCGCCGACGGCGGTCATATCCTCGACCGTCTCAATCTTTTCGGGCATATTCTTAGCGTTACGGACGAGCGCCGCCGCCTCGGGAAGGTTGGGCGTTATTATCTCCGCCGACGGAAAGAGCAGCCGCTCGCTTGCAGAAAGCGCGCTTTCGCCCGACAGCGTACTGCCGCTGGACGCGACCATTACGGGATCGAGCACGATGTGTCTTGCGCCGTATAAGCAAAGAGAGCGGGCGATAACCTCCGCCTGCTCTGCCGTTGAAATCATACCTATCTTTACAGCGTCAGGCGTGATATCTTCAAATACGGCTTTGAGCTGCGCGTCGAGAAATTGCGGCGTACTCGGTTGGATAGCATATACGCCGGTAGTATTCTGCGCAGTCATGGACGTTATGACCGACATGGCATATACGCCGTGTGCGGTCATCGTCTTGATATCTGCCTGAATTCCGGCGCCTCCGCAGGAATCGCTCCCTGCGATTGTCAATGCTGTTTTCATTTATTTTTACCTCGCATTGTTTTATTGAACGACAGAAGGCGGTGCCCTCAATCTGCCGTTATTTTTAATTTAATTACTGATTATTTCGTACAGCGTTTTAAGGTCGTCTGCACGGCTTACCGAAAAGTCGGCAAGGCGGGCGATATTGCCCCACTCCCCCGCCCACTTTCTCTCGCGGACGGCAGCCACTTTAAAGCCTGCCGATTTAGCGCAGTTGACTGCGTGGGGCGCGTCCTCGATAACCCAGCTGTTTGCGGCGGCGACGTTCATGAGCTTTGCCGCGCGGAAATAGATTTCTGGGCTGTCCTTGCCCGCCGAGACCTCGTCGGAGGTTATTATATGGCTGAAATACGACAAAATACCCAGCCTTTCGAGCGCGGCGCAGGCCGTCTTTTTCATATTGGAAGTGGCGACGCTCATCGGTATGCCCGCAAGACTGAGCTTTTCTATAAATTCGCCCATGCCCGCTTTGAGCGGTATTTCATACCTGTAAGCGCGCTCGATTATGGCAAAAATGCCGTCCGAGATCTGGCTTTCGGTCCTGTCTGGAAGATATGTGCAGCGCACATACTTTACGCCCTCGGCAAAGGACATTCTGTCAAGTTTTGCCGACAGCCCGCTTTCGGGAACGACCGAAAGTGTGCCGAGGTACTTCTCGGCAACGCCGTTCCACACACTCATAGAGTCTAAGATAGTGCCGTCAAGGTCAAAGATTATGCCGAAGGCACTCACTTAATTATCTCCTCTGCCGTGCGGCGCAGAAGTTTTGCGGCGTTATACACGTCGTCGCTTGCGAATATCGCTGAGACGACGGCAACTCCGCTTATTCCGCTGTGCGCTATTTCGCGCATATTTTCCGCCGTTATGCCGCCTATCGCCACTACGGGAATGGTAACGGACGAAGTTATTTCGGCGAGCATTTCCTTTGTTATTCTTATGGCGTTTGTCTTAGTTGGCGAGGGGAAAACCGCGCCCACGCCGAGATAGTCTGCGCCTGCGGACTGCGCCTCCCGCGCCTGTTCGACCGTCTTTGCCGTCGCGCCTATTATGAATTTTTTGGCGCGTTCCATTGCGACGGACAGCAGTTTGCCGCGTTCGAGCCAATACTGAACTACCGCCGACCTTATCTCGTCGACGGGCATATCCTCTATGCCGACGTGAACGCCGTCAGCGCCGCTTCTGAGCGCGACCTGAACATTGTCGTCTATGATGAGCTTTACACCGTATGGTGCGCAAGCCGCCTTTGCCGAGCGGGCGCGGGCTTCGTAAATTTCGTCGGGAATACCCTTTTCGCGCAGCTGCACTATGGTTGCGCCGCCCTCTATTGCGAGGGCTATCTGCTCCTCCAACGTGCGCTTGCCCGTCCACGCCCTGTCGGTTATCGCGTAGAGCGTAAGTTCTTTTCTGTCAATTGCCATTATTTTCCCCTTTCAAGCGACGATAAAAGTATTTTGGGATCGTCGCAGCGCATGAATGCGCTCATTATGCAGCAACATTGTGCGCCCGCCGCGCGGACGGAGGCAATATTTTCCGCCGTTATGCCGCCTATCGCCCATAAGGGCAGAATATTCTGTCTGCAACACCTTTCGAGGAAGTCCGTTCCCCTGCCTTTGAGCCCCTTTTTGCAGTCGGTTTCAAATATATTTCCGATTGTCGCGTAGGTGCAGCCCGCCGCCTTTGCCTCGGCAATATCCTCAATCGAATGGCAGGACGCGCCGATTTCTTCAAAGAATAATAGCTTTTCCCTCGGCGTATTTTTGAGCACGGCAAGCGGGAGATGAATACTTTTGACCTTGAGCCTTATCGCCGCGTCGACGAAGTTATGGCAGATGAGCTTTATTCCGCTCGGCAAGAGTATGTCCTTTACCCTTTGGGCAAGGCGGAAATACTCCTCCTCGGAGAGCTGCTTCTCGCGCAGAATTACTGCGCGGGGGCGGGCGGCGGCAATGCTTTCAATGCGCTTCAAAAAATCGCACTTGCAGAGCTGTGACGAGGTGACGACGACTATGTCAGACATCGATATAGTCGTTCAGCACGGGCTGAAGCCCCTCCTTACTCATGTCGTCGTACATTCTTTCGAGGCTGCGGCTGTCGCTTATCTCGAACTGTTCGTCGCCCTCCTCGCCCTCGGACTGTTTGCCCGTGTACTTGCTCTCGTGGTCGCCTATGCCCGTGGATACGCCCGCCGAGACCTTGGTTGCGGCTATCTTGACAATGCCGTTGCGGAATGACGCGCTCTCCCTCGAAGATACGGTTATGCCGACGTAAGGCAGGAATATCCTGTACGCGCACAGCACCTGACAGAGCTGTTTTTCGCCCACGTCGAGGGGGTTGATCTTGTCGTTATTGATGATAGGGCGAAGCCTCGGGCAGGATAGAGACATCTCCGCCGAGGGGTATTTGCGCTGTAAGAAATAGGCGTGAAGCCCCGTCGCGAGCGCGTCTTTTCTGAAATCGGACAGCCCGAGAAGCGCCGAGAACGCCACGCCGCGCATACCGCCGCGGAGTGCGCGCTCCTGCGAGTCGAACCTGTACGGCCAGACGCGCTTATGCCCGAGAAGATGAAGCGTCTCGTACTTGACGCTGTCGTAAGTCTCCTGAAAGACCGTGACGTAATCCGCGCCGCATTCGTGAAGGTAAGCGTATTCGTCAGTATTGACGGGATAGATTTCCAGCCCGACCATACGAAAATATTTTCTGGCGAGCTTGCAGGCTTCGCCGATATATTTTACATCGCTCTTTGCCCTGCTTTCGCCCGTAAGAATGAGTATTTCCTCCATTCCGCTGTCGGCAATGACCTTCATTTCGTGCTCTATCTGCTCCATCGAAAGCTTCATTCTGCGTATGTGGTTATAGCAGTTGAAGCCGCAATAGACGCAGTAATTTTCGCAGTAGTTGGCTATGTAGAGCGGCGTGAACATATAGACGGTATTGCCGAAATGCCGACTTGTCTCTATCCTCGCCCGCTGTGCCATGCGTTCGAGATAGGGCATTGCCGCAGGCGACAAGAGCGCCTTGAAGTCCTCTATCGTACAGCGTTCCCTGCCGAGCGCCGCCTCGACGTCGGCGGCGGTGTAGCTGTCATAGTCATAGGCGTCGACGTGGCTCATTACGTTTTCCCGCACGTCGGACTTTATCTGCTCCATTCCCTCCATGTACTGCATGCAGTCGGTACGCGACGAGGGATCGGTTTCAAGCCTGTGCTTCTTTTCGAGCGCGGCGGGGGAGAGAAATTCCGAATCAACGAAAAATTTATTTTCCATGCTCCGCCTCACTCGCCGAGGAAGCCCGTGAGCGGATCGGAAGCCGACGCGCCCCTGACGAGCACCCTGCCAAGCCCTGAAAGATATGCCTTTCTGCCCGCCTCGATTGCCTGACGGAACGCCGAAGCCATTAAAGGCAGATTGCCCGCCGTAGCGAGCGCGGTATTTGCCATTATCGCCGCCGCACCAATCTCCATTGCCTCACACGCCTGCGAGGGCTTGCCGATGCCTGCGTCGACAATTACGGGCAGGTCGCTCTCGTCGATGAGTATCTGTATGAAGTCGCGCGTTGCAAGCCCGCGGTTAGAGCCGATGGGCGATGCGAGCGGCATTACCGCCGCCGCGCCTGCATTAACGAGGTCGCGGGCGACGTTGAGGTCGGGGTACATATAGGGCAATACCACGAAGCCCTCTCTGGCGAGTATTTCGGTCGCCTTTATGGTTGCCTGATTGTCGGGCAGGAGATATTTGGTGTCGCGCATTATCTCGATCTTTACGAAGTCGCCGCAACCCAGCTCGCGGGCGAGGCGGGCTATTCTGACGGCTTCTTCCGCCGTCCTCGCGCCCGAAGTGTTGGGGAGCAGGGTTACGCCCTTGGGAATATAGTCGAGTATATTCTCCTGCTCCTTGGTGTTCGCCCTGCGCACGGCGAGCGTGATTATCTCCGCCCCCGCGTCTTTAACCGCCGCCTCGATGAGCTTCATCGAATACTTGCCCGAGCCGAGTATGAAGCGGGAGGAAAATTCCCTGCCGCCTAAAACAAATTTATCCTGATTTTCCATATCTTTACTTCCTTGCCGAATAGCTTTCGGCGCTTATATTTTCAGACCTCTGTTTGTCCCGTGATTATGCGCACGACCGTATGCGCCTGATGCGCGGCGCACAGCATTACGCGCGAAGCGACAAGCCCAACGCCGTCGCCGACGTCGCTCTGCCCGTCGCCGCAGAGATAGAATTTTGGCGATACGCGGCGCGTCTTTATGGCGTTTACCGAGCCGAAGCCCGCCATTCCCGAACACGCGACGATATATTTCGATGGGTAAGCGGCAAGCACGTTTTCGACGAGCATTGCCTTGCTCTCGGCATTGTCGAGCGCCTCGCAGACTATATCCGCGCCCTCAACAAGGCGCAGGACGTTGTCCTCGGTTATGCGCTCGCAGACCTTTTCGACGACGATATAGGGGGCAATTTCGGCGAGATTTTCGGCGAGAGCCTCGATCTTGAACATTCCGACCTGACCTGCCTTATACTGCTGACGGTGAAGATTTGAGACGTCCACCCTGTCGAAGTCGATTAAGATGAGCTTGCCCACACCCGCGCGGGCGAGGGCTATCGCCGTATTGCTACCCAGTCCGCCCAGCCCGCAGACGGCAACCGTCGCGCGGGAGAGCTTTTGCTGATTTTCCCTGCCGTGCCGCGCGGTCGCCGCGGCGAGCATCTCCTCCCTCGTCGGAACGCCCATATCAACCGCCGCCCACAAAGCTGACTACTTCGACGACGTCGCCGTCGCGGAGCACGGTTTCGGCATACTTTGCCTTGGGAACTATCTGTCCGTTGAGTTCGACGGCAATGCGACGCACGTCGTAGGAAGTCGTCGAGAAGTATTCGGCAAGCGTTCTGCCCGCCATGTCGACATAGCTTTCATTTACCTTGATCACTTTATACCTGCCAAAAAAAATGGGAAGTTGCCCCGATAGGTAACTTCCCGCATGATTTCAAAACAAATTTCTCTACGTTGGCATTACCCAAATCAGATTGACGGTCGGAGGCGTCACCTCCCTCTCAGCCCGTGCGGCATAGCCAACAAGCTCCCGTATTGTCACACATTATTATATATCTTTTCGGGCGAAATTGCAATAGATGAATTAAAATTTCACGCCGATTTTATTGCTTTTTTTGATTTTTTTCATCGCAAAAAGCAAAAGCGGCGGAATGTATTTCCGCCGCAGTCAGTTTTGATTAAATCAGTTGAAAAGCCCCTGGCTGTAAAGCACGAAGCAGGTAATTGCAAGGAGCACGAGATATAAGCTGAACCACTTATAGTTGGCTTTCTTTATCGCCGCGAGCATTACCTTTATGGCAAAGAGCCCCGAAACCGCCGAGACGATAAGTCCTATCGCAATGCACCAGCCGAACTGCGGACCTGCGACGCTGAAAGAATAGGCAAAGCCCTCCTCCGTGTCGAGAAGCCCCTTGGCGAGTTCGACGACGAAGCTGCCCAGAATGACGGGTATGCTCATGAGGAACGAGAACTTTGAAACGCTTTCGGAATCTGCGCCCGCGAAAGTACCCGCACAGATAGTCGAGCCGCTCCTCGAAATCCCGGGGACAATGGCTATCGCCTGGGCAAGTCCCATGGGAATGGTCGTGCGCCAGCACAGCGGATAGGTCTTTTTTCGGCGCTTTACGTAGAGTTCGGTCGCAAAGAGCACACACGCCGTGACTATGAAGAAACAGCCGAGGAATATGGCGGCGTAGTCGCCGTGCATTATGTTTTCCTCGATTATGTCGTCGAGCAGCAACCCCGCTATCGCCGCGGGAATAGTCGCGACGATGAGATAGAGCAGCGTTTTGAAGGGCTTTTTGAACAGGTCGAGAATGTCCCGCCAGAAGATAATGCAGACGGCGATGAGCGTGCCGAGGTGCAGAATAATATTGAAGAACAGTTCCGCCCCGCCTATATCTATGCCGAGCACCCTCTGCAAAAAGGTCAGGTGTCCGCTCGACGATACGGGTAAAAATTCAGTAAGTCCCTGGGTAAGCCCCAGAACTATCGCCTGCCACCACTGCATCAGCTGTCAAGCTCCAGAAGGTCCTGATAGGTCTTTTCAAACTTGACGACGGTCGTGTCGTTGGAATAGCCCTCGATTATCTCCGAACGCTTGATGGAAACTTCGTTGCTGAGCGTAGAATCCTTTATCCACTCGTAGAACTTATTTTCAAATGTGCCCTCGGTCTCTATTCTCTCCTTGGTCCATTCAGGGGAATAGACGTTGCCGCCCTCCCACGAGAAGGTATCAACGACATAGATGAGGTGCCAGCCATAGTCGCCCGCGCAGACCTTGAACGCGCCGACGCCCATTCTGAGCGCCTGCTGTGCCGCGTACTCGAACTCCTTGATATAGCTCGTTTCATAAGCCGAGATGGAATAGCCGAGATAGTTGGAAAGTATGCCCGTATCGGTGGTGTAGGCAAACTGCAGCTCGTTGACTGCCGCCATTGCCTTATACCTGTCGGAGGTCGACACATACATATTTTCCTTGGATGTGTCGGTAAGGCTTACCTTGCCCGTTGCATATACGAGCTTGGAATAGTCTATTTCCTTGTCGTCGCCGTCCTTGGTGAAGTCGGTAACGGCGTAATATCCGCTGAAATCGCTCGTGCTGCCCGTAAGGCTGTCGCCCGCGTGTACTTCTACCTTTTCGCCGCCGAGCACGTAGTTGACGTAAGATACGAACTCGTCAAGCATATCGTCGATAGTCAGCTTGTTGGCGACGAGGCTGTAACTGCCGTTCTCGTTCTCCTTGACCTTGCCGTTATAGGAATAGAGCCCGATATAGTTGGTCAGTTCCTCGTATTCGTCGGTCTTGGTGAGATTGTTTTCAAAGAACAGATAGTCTCTGCCGCTGTCCTTGCCGTAATAGTCGAGCCCTGCCTCGTTGGCGTTGAAGGAATAGTCGGTTTCGCCGTTGAACCACGCCGAACGCTGGTCGGTGGTGACTATATTTTTGAGCAGGCTGTTGCGCTCTGCATAGTACTGGCTGTCGGTGATGAGACCGCTTTCAAGCGCGTCCTGAATGGTGTTGAGCTGCGTCTGCTGTGCGGCGTCGAAGGGAAGCAGAATGTTGTAGACGTAGCCGTAAGTGCCGTAAGTGCCGTCTATTTCCTGCGTGTCGCCCTCGGTACTTGGAGCGTAGAGTATGAAAGACGTGTCGGAGATGTTGCCGAGCGCCGACTCGAAAGTAGAGGTCGAAGAATAGGTATTGGTCTGCTCGGTAAGCAAGCCGTCAACGCCGTCATACTTATCCTTGATGAAGGTGTAGACGCCGTTTTCGTCGACGCTGTCTATGATCTTCTGCTGATTTTCGTTATATATGTCGCTGAATTCTTCGGCAACCGACTGCTGAAGCTGTGCGATATACTGGTCGCGGGCGTAGGAGAGTTCGAGCACGTCAAGCGTATTCTCGTCCTCCTCCGTCAGCATATAGTTGCCTTTGAGATAGGTTATGAGTTTGGAGTATGCCTTGCGGCGGGAGAGCTTGGTCGTGCCGTCCTGCGCTTCATATACGCCCGCATTTTCAAGGAGATAGTCGCCGTAGCCGGTGTACACGTAATAGTCGAGATTGCCGTCCTCGTCGAGGGGCAGATAGTCCTCGTCGTAGGTGTCGACGTTACCGGGCGTCGTGCGGGTATCGGTGCCGACGTATTCTTCGCTGTCCGTAAGATAGTCGGTCTCATAGCTGTCGAGCAGGCTGTTGAGCGAATAATAGAGATTGTACTTTGCGGCAAGCACACCCTCAGACTGTTCTCCGCCGAGCAGATATTCAAGCTTTTCGATCTCGGTTTCCTTGGCGGTATATTCCGCGAAGCTTATCTCCCCGCTCTCCACCTTGTCCTTTATGATGTAGAGTATGGAATACTGGGTAATTACAGAGTTTGCGACGAGGGCGTCGACGAGAAGTTCAAACGTCTCTGCATAGCTGTAACCGCTGCTGACATAGGACGAACCCATGTTAATGAAAGCGGCGATGAGGTCGCGCTTGATAATGGACTCTTCGGTTATCGCCGAAGTGTATTCGCCGAATTCCTCGGCAAGTGACTCGCTTTTGGTAATGTCTACGGTGGCGATTACCTGCTTCATATCCTTTTCGTTGATGGTTACGCAACCCGAAAAAGTTGCCGTCAGGGTTATTGCCGCAGCTACCGCGCCGCAGATGAGCTTTTTACTTTTCATTTAATTACATCTCCGTGAGATATGTCTTCCGCATATTAGGCAGTTTAAATAATTATATAATATTTTATCGGCAATGACAAATCATTTTTTATGGATTTTGCGTGAAACTTACCGCATTTTTCAAAAATTTGGTCATTGCAAGCATGGTCGAGCGCGGACTTCGCGCGGGAGCGAATATTATTTCGGGCGCCTTGGTCATGGAGAGCGTCGCCTGATTGCCATATTTGGCAAGAGCCGCCATAAGTCTGCCGTCGTTGAGCGCGTTCACGCCCGAAAGTTCGAGCACGCCGCCCTCCGAATTTATCGCTATCTTTCTCACGCCGAACGCCGTCGAATAGGATTTGAGCACGGCTATCATCATCAGGCTGTGCACCTCGTCGGGCAGCTCGCCATAGTTGTCTATGACAGAGCGCATTACGCGCTTATAGTCGGCGACGTTGCGGATTTCGGCAATCTCCTTATAGCAGTCCATTCTGCCCGCGCTGCTCTCGATATAGTTCTCGGGGATATACGCCTCGACGCGAATGTCGAGCTCGGGCGAAAACTGCCTTTCGCCCGTCAGCTCCTCTTTGAGGAGCTTGGAATAGAGCTCGTAGCCGACCTTATCCATGTGCCCGTGCTGTTCGGGGCCGAGCACGTTGCCCGCTCCCCTTATTTCGAGGTCGCGCATGGCTATCTTATAGCCCGAGCCGAGTTCGGTGAACTGCATTATGGCTTTGAGCCTTTCGGCGGCGTCGCTTGTCATTACCTTGTCGGGCTTGAACGTAAAGTATGCCGAAGCGAGGCGGGTGCCTCTGCCCACCCTGCCCCTGAGCTGATAGAGCTGGGATATGCCCAGTCTGTCCGCGTCTATGACTATTATCGTGTTGGCGTTGGGCAGGTCTATGCCGTTTTCGATTATCGTCGTCGTGACGAGGATATTCTTTTCGCCGCGGTAGAAGCCGAATACGTTTGCTTCAAGCAGGCTCTTTTCCATTCTGCCGTGGGCGTAAGTAACCTTGCCTTCGGGAATAATCTCGGCTATTCTGCCAGCGAAAGCCGAAATGCTCTCCACGCGGTTATAGAGGATGAATACCTGACCGCCGCGCGTTATCTCCCTGACTGCCGCGTCCCTTATGAGCGTTTCGGTCTCCTCGACGACGTAGGTCTGCACGGGCAGGCGCTTGGTCGGCGGGGTGTTTATCGTGCTTATGTCCCTTATGCCCGCAAGCGACATGTGAAGCGTTCGGGGTATGGGCGTCGCCGTCATCGTAAGGCAGTCGACGGTGTTCTTGACGTGCTTGATCTTTTCCTTGTGCTCGACGCCGAAGCGCTGTTCCTCGTCTAGGACGAGCAGCCCGAGGTCGAAGAACTTTACGTCGTCCGAAAGCAGGCGGTGAGTGCCTATTATGAGGTCAATTTTGCCATCGGCAAGCTCTTTGAGCGTCTTTTCCTGCTCTTTGGGCGTCTTGAAGCGGTTGAGCTTTTCGACGCGCACGCCGAATTCGGCAAACCGCTCCTTTGCGGTGTTGAAGTGCTGTTCGGAGAGTATGGTGCTGGGGCACATGAGCGCCGCCTGCTTGCCGCCGAGCACGCACAGATATATGGCGCGGAGCGCGACCTCCGTCTTGCCGTAGCCGACGTCGCCGCACAGCAGTCTGTCCATTACCTTGTCGGAGCACATATCCGCCTTGATTTCCTCAATGCTGGCAAGCTGGTCGGGCGTTTCCTCATAGGCAAACGCCTGCTCGAACTCCTCCATCATCGCGGCGTTTTCGGGGAAGCGGAAGCCCTTTCTCTCGCTGCGCTCGGCGTACAGCAGTTTGAGGTCGAAAGCGAGCTTCTTTATGGAAGCCTTTACGCGCTCCTTTACCCTTTCAAACTCCGCACCGCCTATCTTGGAGAGCGTGGGCTGACCTTCGCCGACGTACTTCGAGAGGGTGTCCATCTGCTCGACGGGCAGATAGAGCATATCCCCGCCGCGGTATTCGACGGCGACGTATTCCTTTATTCCGTCGCCCGTCTCTATCTTTTTAGTACCCGTAATCTTGCCCACGCCGTGCTTTTCATGGACGGCGTAGTCGCCTATCTCTGGCGCGGAGAACATATCGCCGCGCCTGCGCCTTATGCGCTTGGTGACGGGCTTGGTGAATATGTCGCCGCTGCCGACGACGGCGAGCCTGCTTTCGTGCAGAATGAAGCCGTGCGCCAGCTCCTCCGACGACAGCGCGACGGTGACGAGCGCGTCGAGCCTGTCGGGCAATATATCGGGGGAAATGTATTCTTCGCCGAAAAATTCGTTGAGCTTTTCGTACCGCTTTACGCCGCCAGAAAATACGAGTATCCTGTACCCGCCCGACAGCCAATTTTTGATATCCTGCGCGAGCGCGGGCAGGGAATTGAGATAGGTCGGCGAGGGCACGGAGCGGAAATTATAAGTTTTCAGCGGGCTGAAAAAGCGCAATTCGGTCGTAAAGGTCTGCAAGGCGAGGTTTCTGAACCGCTTTACGCCCTCCATGAAGGCGTCAGACGACATCTGCTGCATGAGCGAAAAATCGCACACTTCGCCGCCCGAGCGGAGTTCTTCATACCTCTCGCAGTGCTCCTTTTCCGCCGCGACGAGCCTGTCGTAAATGCTCTTACATTCGTCGAATGCAATGAGCGTGTCTGGCGGCAATATGTCGAATATGCTGCGGGCGCAGCCAAGGACGGGAAAGAGAAAGTCCTGCCCCGCAAAGGGCGCGCCTGCGGCAAGTTTTTCTTCGATTGCCGAAAATACCGCGCTCATTCGGTTGTAGCACTGCGTAGTCGGACATTCCCTGAGATTTACTTTTAGCAGGGAGATAATCCCGGGCTTTTCGCTCTCGTCAATGCGGCAGTCGAGGGCGGGAATAATCTCCACCCCGCTGACCTCCGAAAGGCGTTCGCCGCTCGCGAAGTCGTAGGGGCGTATCTTTTCGACTTCGTCTCCGAAAAAGTCTATCCTGACGGGGTTTTCCGCGCCGACGGGGAATATGTCGATTATGTCGCCCCTGACCGCGAAAGAGCCCTTGCTCTCGACCGAATATTCGCGGACGTAGCCCATTTCGGCAAGGCGGGCGGGCAGCGACGAGAAGTCGAATTCCTCGCCCGTGTAGAGATGTATGCAGTCGAGCTTGTCGGGGAAATATTGCAAAAGCGCTTCGACTTCGGCGACGATTATCTCCGCCCCGCCGAACATGGCGCGTATGCCCTCTATCCTCCTGAAAAGCGCGTCCTTAGACGAGGCTTCCTTGAATAAAAGCACGTCGTCCTTGGGCGTTAGCAGGGCGCATTTTTTGCCCGAGAGCACGGTAAGCGCCTGATATGCCCTGTTCGCCGCGACCGAGTCGGCGACGATATACAAAACCCTGCAACCGAGCACGCCCGCCGTCAGATATTTCTGACTGTCGGACACGCCGAAAACCGCCGTCGGAGTACCGAGGCGGATATCTTCTTTAAGCGACGGATAGTCGCCCTTTAAGTTTTCGGCAGTGAAAAAGTTTCTGTTCACCTTATATCTTTACCCGTTGAACGCCGTCATTACAAGTTCGCACGGGGTACCTTTGGCGAGCGATATTGCCGCCTCCGCCGCGCGGTTGCAGGCGGAAATAAACAGATCGTAATCTTCCGGTCTGACGTTCGACAGCACGTAGTTGATTATGGGCATACTGACATCGGGATCTTTTATGCCCACCCTTATGCGGGCGAAAGCCGAAGTGCCTATCTCGGCAATTACCGAGCGCATTCCGTTATGCGTGCCCGCGCTGCCGTCGGGGCGTATCCTAACCTTGCCCTTGGGCAGGTCGAAATCGTCGTAGATGACAACGAGGTGCGAGGCGTCGGTTTTGTACTTTGCGAGAAGTTGTTTTACCGCCCTGCCCGAATTGTTCATATAGGTCACGGGCTTGGCGAGAATGACCTTTTCGCCGCCGACGTTGGCTTCGGCGGTCACCGCCTCACATTCCTTTTTCTTGAATTTTACGCCGAGAATGTTTGCCGCATCCCCGACGGCGAGAAAGCCCATATTGTGAAAGGTCTTTGCGTACTTTTCTTCGGGGTTTCCCAAACCGACAATAATATACATTTCTTTCCTTCATAAATATAACGTGCCGAGGCACGTTATATAATCAGTTTATCTTGTTGTACGGCTTATCAGTCGTAGATCTTGGACATAGGTCTGTCCATGTACACGTTCTCAATTGCCGCGGCGAAGATGTTTGCCGTGGAGATCATCTTGAAGATGGGCAGCATCTTTTCTTCGGGAATATTGATGGTGTCGAGCATTGCAAGCTCGGTTATGGGCGAAGCGGCAAGCCTTTCGATTGCGGGACCGGACAGTACGCCGTGCGAACAGCAGGCATATATTTCCTTAGCGCCCGCCTCTTTGAGCGCCTTTGCGCCCTGCACGATAGTGCCTGCGGTATCTATCATGTCGTCGACCATGAGGCAGTTCTTGCCCTCGACGTCGCCGATTATGTTCATTACTTCCATTACGTTTGCCTTGGGACGGCGCTTGTCGATGATTGCCATCTTGGCGTCCATTCTTGCGGCAACCTTTCTCGCCCTCGCGACAGAGCCGATGTCGGGCGAAACGACGACGAAGTTTTCGTCTACCTTGGGTTTGAAATAGTTATAGAGCGTAGGGCCGCCGACGAGGTTGTCGAGCGGAATATCGAAGAAGCCCTGAATCTGGAGGCAATGGAGATCCATGGTGAGCACCCTGTCCGCACCAGCGCTGGTCAGAAGATTTGCAACGAGCTTGGCGGTTATGGGCTCTCTCGAACGCGCCTTTCTGTCCTGACGGGCATAGCCGAAGTAGGGCATTACGGCGGTTATACGGCCTGCGCTGGCGCGCTTTGCCGCGTCAATCATTATGAGCAGTTCCATGAGGTTGGTATTTACGGGATTGCTGGTCGACTGAACGAGGAACACGTCCTTGCCTCTTACCGTCTCGTCATAGCGGACGTAGATTTCGCCGTCGGAGAAGTGAGTTACCTCCATCTCGCCGAGCGTGGTGTTGAGTTGCGCTGCGATCTTTTCAGCCAAAGGTCTGTTGGAGTTGCCCGAAAAGATTTTAATCTCGCTGCCGTGATTGATCATTAGGTTTTATTACCTCCGATTTCATTCGTATATTTTTTATGTCGGCTTTTCCGCCGAGCACAATTTTTTTTACAGAGAAATTTTTACCGCCGCTTGCACGGTCAACTTAATTTTACCCGCTATCTCGCGTAAAGTCAATCAATAATTACTTGAAATAAAATTGTAATTTATTTGACGGCAAAATGTTAAATACTTTCTTTTGCCAGAAAAAGGAGAAAAATTAGGCAAAATCATTCGTCCGACTGCGGGTTTTCGCCCTGCTTTTTCGCCTTTTCCCTCTGACGCATGGAGGAGAAAAATTCGCTTAAAATCGCCCTGCACTCCTCCTCCATTACGCCGCCCTCGACCTCGACTTTGTGGTTGAGGAGATTGGCGTTGGCTATCTCGGAAGTAAGCGATCTGCCCTTGTCCTCGGGTGCGCCGAAATAGATTTTTCTTATTCTGGCGTTGAGCGCCGCGCCCATGCACATAGGGCAGGGTTCGAGGGTTACGTACAGCTCGCATTCGGGTATGCGCCAGCTGTGAAGCTTTCTGCACGCCTTTTCGATCGCCTCGATTTCGGCGTGAGCCGTCGCCATCTGCCTTTTCGTGCGCCTGTTATGCCCGCGGGCAATGACCTTGCCGTCGAGAACGACCACCGCGCCGATGGGCACTTCGCCCTCGTCGAACGCCTTTCTTGCGCATTTAAGCGCGCTTTTCATGAATTTCTTTTCTGCCATAGTTATCCGTAAAGTACTTTAATATGTCGCGACATTCCGCAATGTCGCCGAGCGAAGTTATGGGATGAGCAAGCTTGTCGTCGCCGCACTCTACCGTGTAGGCGGGTATGCCGAGCGCGCTTATGCACCAATCTTTATAGCCGCCCGAACTGCCCGCAATGCGCTTGGGCGTATAGCCGCAGCTCTGTGCGATTATCTCCGCCCCTTTTTTGTCGCCGCGCCCGCCGTATTCCCAATAGATTTCGCCGCCTTTGGTATGGAAGGCGAGCGTCGTATAGGGCTTTACGCGCAGAGTAAACCGAGCGAGCGCCGCGCTTTCGCATTCGGACAGCGGATAGTCGCCTATGCAGTTCTCAGCGCCGCGTACGCGCGTATTCAGCCTGCCCTGCCCCCAATCGGCGGGGAAGTTGCAGTTGAGGTCGACGCCGCGGGCGTTGGCTTTCCACATTGCGTCGCGCGTCTCAGATATGGTTGCCCCGTCGGGATTGACAAGCGGAATGACGAAGCCGCCGACCGTCGTGCCCCGCCTTATGTGTTCGAGCGCGAGGCGGGCGCAGATCCATTCCCGACCGTGGACGGCGTAGACGGCGATGAACTGTCTGCCGAACGGACTGCCCGTATGAAAGGCATAGATTTCCCTGCCGAGAAAGGAATAGCCGATGACGCACTTTTTGCCCCTGTATTGCAAGTAGAAATTTCTGACTTCGCTGTATATCACACCGTTATTATACGCCGCAGTGCGCCGTTAAGTCCGTCTATTTATGGTATTCCGCGCCTGAATTTATCATAAACGCGCGATAAATCTGCTCTGCGAGCACCACCCGCATCAGCTGGTGCGGGAAGGTCATCGGCGAAAAGGACAGCCGCATATCCGCCGCCTCCTTCACCCTGTCGGACAAGCCGCAGGAACTGCCGATTACGAAGGTTATCTCCTCGCCCCTGTCGCACAGCTCTTTGACCTTTGCGGCGAGCCCGGTGCTCGAAAGCTCCCTGCCCTCTATGCAGAGCGCAATAACAAAGCCCTTTAAATTTCTTAAAATCGCGTCGGCTTCGTCCTCGGGATTTTTGCCCTCGGCAAGCTCCTTTATCTCGAACTTGCAGAAACGCGACAGCCGCTTGCGGTATTCGTCGACCGCTTCCCTGTAAAAACTCTCCTTGATTTTGCCGACGCAGACAATGTTTACCTTAATCATTAAAACACGCTCGCAATCCACAGCACAGCCATTACTGCAATGCCGACGGACGCGCCCATAAAAAATTGCTTTATTGCGCCCTTTTCGTACTTTTGCTGCTTTCTGCCGCAGAAGATGAGCACGGCGGACGACGCGACGAGGCTGACGGCGGACAATACGGTGACGGCGATATTTGCCGCATAAGAGATATTCAGCGCACCCGCTTCATCGAACGCGCCGACCGCCGAAAGCACTATTATAAGGGCGTTGTTGAGGAAATGTATTATGACCGAGGGCAGCACAGAGCCCGAACGCACGGCGAGCAGGGCGAACATACAGCCGCAGATGAACTGATATATGGTCTGCTCGACCGAGCCGTGGTAGAGCGAAAAGCACATTCCGACGAGCAGCACGGCGCGGGTTTCGCCCGCCTCCCCCGAAATATTGTTGAGAATGAGCGCGCGGAACAGCAGTTCCTCAAACACCGCGGGAAGAACGGCGACGACAAAGAGCACGGGCACTATCTTCCAGCCCGTCATGTCGGGAAGCGACGACTGCTGCCTGACGTAGCCGAACTTTTCGAGCAGGCTTATGAAAAGGTCGTTGAGCGAGCCGAGCGAAAACATAAGCCCGAAAATAAGACATACCCCTAAGAGTATGTATTTCGGGGAAGTGCGCACGGGAAAGAGCGTCTTTTTGGGAACGCCGCAATAGTAATACATTACGATGAGCGTTATGAGTATTGCGACGGGCGACACGAGATAGGAAATGTATTTTGCCGCCTCAGTGCCCGAAAGCGCAAGCATGACCGCCGACGCGACGAGCGAGAGCACGACGAACACCAGAACGCACAGCGAAAAAGCCATACCGCCGCTGAGCGCGGTCGGGCGACAGGGTTTTTTAAATTCCATGCGTACATTATACATTATTTAAAGATATAAAGTAAATAAAATCGTTTTACTTTTGGAGCGAAATATATTAAAATTTGTTATGTATGAGAACTGTCGACACAAAAGAGATTGCAGATAAAATTTATGAATTGGCGCTCTCCGCGGGCGTGACGCTCACCCCGTCGTGCATGGACGCACTGAAAAAGGCGCGCGACGGCGAGGACGAGGGCGCGGCGAAATTTGCGCTGTCCACGCTTATCGACAACGCCGAACTTGCAAAAGAGCGGGCTTTGCCCGTCTGCCAGGATACGGGAATGGCGGTCGTCATATTGGATATCGGTCAGGAGGTCTGCCTCGTCGGCGATCTTCTCGAAGACGCGGTCAACGACGCGGTGCGCCGCGCGTACAAGGACGGCTATTTCCGCAAATCGATATGCGATCCCATAACGAGGGAGAACACGGGCGACAATACCCCCGCCGCCATTCACACGCATATCGTCGCGGGCGACAGAGTTGGCATTACATATCTTCCAAAGGGCTTCGGCAGCGAGAATATGAGCGCAATGTATATGCTCAAACCCGCGCAGGGCGTCGACGGAATAGTCGACGCGATAGTCGGAACGGTTAAAAAGGCGGGTTCGCGCCCCTGTCCCCCCGTCCTTGTCGGCGTGGGAATAGGCGGAAGCTTCGACACCTCGGCATTCCTCGCGAAGAAGGCGCTGACGCGCGACGTCGGCACGCACAGCGAGCGGGCGGACATTGCGGAGATTGAGAAGGTCGCACTCGAAAAGATTAACGCGCTCGACATCGGCTGTCAGGGCTTCCACGGCAAGACGACGGCGATAGGCGTAAACTGCGAATGGGCTTATACGCACATTGCGGGGCTGCCCGTTGCCGTAAACATTCAATGCCACTGCGTAAGATGCCGCAAGGCGACGATCTGACTTTTGCGGAGAAAAAGCCGCAGGATAAAAGCTATGAAAAAATTGACTTTACCGCTTGACAAAGAGACTGTAAGACAACTTAAAGCAGGCGACAGCGTGCTTATTTCGGGCGAAATACTCACCGCCCGCGACTGCGCGCACAAGCGCCTGACCGACATGATAAAATCGGGCGAGGAACTGCCCTTCGACCTCAAAGACGCTATAATCTACTATGCAGGCCCCTGCCCCGCTAAGCCCGGAATGGCAAGCGGAAGCTGCGGCCCCACCACTTCGTCGAGAATGGACGTGTATGCGCCCGTACTTCTCGACCTCGGGCTGGGCGGAATGATCGGAAAGGGCGAAATGTCCGACGAGGTGCGCAAGGCGATTTGCCGCAACGAGGGCGTATATTTTGCCGCGATAGGCGGCGCGGGCGCGATTTACGGAAATTCTATAATAAAGAGCGAGCTCGTCGCCTTCCCCGAACTTTTAAGCGAGGCGGTAAGGCGGCTGACCGTCGTCGACTTCCCCTGCGTGGTCGCATACGACTGCCGCGGCGGAAGCATTTATTGAGAGGGCGCGTTTACCCTGCCAAAAACAATTGACAAGGCAAATTTTTGACTATATAATATTGATCATTAAAGGCGATGACTGAGACAGACGCAGATTTTTCGCCGCAACCAGAGAGAGCGCCCCGAAAACGGCTGAAAGGACGCCCGTGCGGTTAATCTGCGGTATTCACTCACGAGTCGGGCGCGTAAAAGGCTGCTTTTGCCGAGTAATTCGCCCCGCGACGCCCTGCGTAAACGGGTTATCGAGGCGGGGGCTTTCCCCCGTAAATTCAGGTGGTACCGAGTAATATTGTAACATTTACTCCCTGTGCAATGCAGGGAGTTTTTTTATTTTGATTTTATTGTCAGGAGAAGCTTATGCAGGACAACAGCATCGAAGAAAAAATCGAAGAACTTAAAGCTAAGATCGAGGAGAGCGCCAAAGACCTTAAAACCTCAAAGTCGCTCTACGAACTGAAAAGCAAGTTCCTCGGCAGGACGGGCGAAATTTCCGACCTGATGAAGGGTATGCGCGACATACCCAAGGAGGACCGTCCCAGGGCGGGCAAAATAATCAACGCCCTCCGCGACTGGGCCGAGGAGAGGTTCGGCGTTCTCGAATCTATCATTAAGATTTCCGAACTCAAAGAACAGTACAAAAACGAGAAGATCGACGTGACTTTACCCGGGAACAAGGGCGAAACGGGCGCTTATCACCCCAACACCCTTATAAGGAGAGAGCTAATATCCGTCTTCGCGGGAATGGGCTTCACCGTGTTCGAGGGGCCTGAAATCGAGAACGATTATTACAACTTCACCGCGCTCAATACGCCCAAGGACCACCCCGCGCGCGATATGCAGGATACTTTCTACGTCAACAGCGACTTGCTTTTAAGGACGCAGACCTCGGCGGGACAGATCCGCGTCATGGAAAAGCAGAAGCCGCCCATCAAGATACTTTCGCCCGGCAAGGTTTACAGAAGCGACGACGACGCGACGCATTCGCCAATGTTCTCGCAGATGGAAGGGCTGGTAGTCGACAAGGGAATAACGCTCTGCGACCTTAAAGGCATGCTGGACGAGTTTGCCGCAAAGATTTTCGGAAGCGGCGTAAAGACCAGACTGCGCCCCTCCTACTTCCCCTTCACCGAACCCTCCGTCGAAGTCGACGTCAGCTGTTTCGAGTGCGGCGGCAAGGGCTGCAAGCTGTGCAAGGGCACGGGCTGGATTGAAGTGCTCGGCGCGGGAATGGTAAACAGGCACGTCCTCGAAGGGTGCGGCATCGATCCCGACGAATATTCCGGCTTTGCCTTCGGAATGGGCATAGAGAGAATTGCCATGCTCAAATACGGCATCAACAACATGAAGATGCTCTTTGAAGGCGACGTCAAGTTTTTGAGACAGTTTAAGATGAACTGACAGGTTTCGTAATTTTGTCGCTGTCACCAAGCGACAAATTCATCGAAAAACAAAGTGTTATGGAGTTTTACAATGAAAGCACCTTTAAGTTGGTTAAAAGATTATGTTGATATAGACATCTCCGCCGAGGAGTTACAGAAAAAACTTTTCGGCTGCGGATTTGAAGTTGAAGAACTTATTGACATCGGCAAGGACATTTCCGGCGTCGTCGTCGGCGAAGTTGTCGACTGTCAGCCCGTCGAAGGCACTCACCTACACGTATGTCAGGTGGACTGCGGCAAATACGGAGTAATGCAGATATGCTGCGGCGCGGACAACGTCGCAAATGGCATTAAAGCGCCCGTCGCCCTGCCCGGCGCAACCGTCTACGCCACGGCGAAAGACCACGTCACTATCGAAGGCGTCATGACTATCAAAAAGGGCAAACTGAGGGGCATAGAGTCCAACGGTATGCTCTGCTCTGGCGTGGAAATAGGCGTCAACGGCGATATGTTCGAGGGCGGCGACTATTGCGGGCTGCTGCTCCTCCCCTCGTCGTTTGAAAACGGCGCGGACATAAAGCCGCTCGTCGGGCTTGACGACTATATCTTCGACATCGGGCTGACCGCCAACCGCCCCGACTGCCAGAGCATACTCGGCATGGCGAGAGAGGTTGCCGCAATACTCGGCAAGCCCCTGAAAGAGCCCGACTATTCATTCACCCCCAAGGTTTCGGGCGAGCCCGTTAAAGTTGAAGTGCTTGCGCCCGAACTCTGCCCGAGGTACATCGCGCACTATGTAAAGGACGTAAAGATTGCGCCCTCCCCCATGTGGATGAAAAAGCGCCTGTCTCTTTGCGGACTGCGCTCGATAAATAACCTCGTCGACATCACAAATTTCATATTGCTTGAACTCGGTCAGCCCATGCACGCATTCGACTGCGGAATGCTTGCAGGCAGGGAAATAGTCGTGCGCCGCGCCCGCGACGGCGAGGAAATCGTCACGCTCGACAGCAAGAGCTTTAAGCTCAGCAGCGATAACCTCGTAATCTGCGACGGCGACAAGCCCTGCGCGCTTGCGGGAATTATGGGCGGCGAGAACAGCGAAATTACCGACAATACCCGCGAACTGCTGTTTGAAGCGGCTAAGTTTGCAAGGGACAGCGTCAGAAAGACGGCGCGCTCGCTCGGACAGCACTCCGACTCGTCCGCGCTCTTTGAAAAGGGCGTTAACGAATACACCACCGAACGCGCAATGTCGAGGGCTCTGCACCTCATCGAGGAGCTCGATTGCGGCACTATCACCGACGTGCACGTCGACGTCAAAACCGAATATTCGCACGACGGCAGCAAGGAGATGACCGTAAGCCTCAAAAAAATCTGCGCCCTGCTCGGCATAGACATTCCCGCCGAGACTGCCGTTGCAATACTTAAAAGGCTCAACTTCGGCGCGGAGCTTAAAGGCGACAAACTCAAACTTCTCGTTCCCCCCTACCGCGAGGACATCGACAGCTATCCCGACATCGCCGAGGAGCTGATAAGGGAATACGGCTACGAGCACGTCAACGGCACGTTCCTCACCTCCGCAAGGGTGACCAACGGCGGCTATACCGAGAGCCAGAAGCTTGAAAATTCGCTCAAAGACAGGCTTGTAGCCGACGGTCTCTATGAGATCTCCACCTACTCCTTCTATTCCGAAAAGGACCTCGATATGCTGCGCATACCCGAGGACGCGGAGGAGAGAAAATTCATAAAGATACTCAACCCCATCGGCGAGGACCTTTCGGTAATGCGCACGACGCTCGCCCCGTCCATGGTCAATACGATTGTCAGAAACCTAAGAAAGGGCAACACCGAGGGCAAGCTGTTTGAGATTGCCAACAGGTACATTCCCCGCTCGCTTCCGCTCAGCGATTTCCCCGACGAACTGCCCACGCTGTGCATAGGTACGTTCGGCAACGGCACTTTCTACGACATTAAGGGAATTATCGAGGACGTTGCGGACTTCCTCAACACCAAGTTCGACTATGCGCCCGCCGAAAAGAGCTTCCTGCACCCCGGAATTACGGCGGAAATAAGCTGCGAAGGCGAGGTTATCGGCTATGTCGGCCGCCTCGATCCCGCAATTGCGGAGAGCCTTGCGATGGAGAAAAAGGCGTTTATTGCCGAGATTGACTATGCAAAGATGGTCTCGCACGCAAAGCCGTTCAGGTACCGCCCGCTGCCCAAGTTCCCCGAGGTCAGCCGCGACCTTGCGCTCGTTTCGGGTATGGACATAACCTGCGGGCGGATTGAAAAGGCGATTTATTCCGCCTGCAAGTACGTGACGGACGTAAAACTTTTCGACATCTATGTGGGCAACCAGATCGGCGAGGGCAAAAAGAGCATGGCGTTCACCGTGACGTTCACGCCCGACGATGAGGCGATAACGCCCGAAAAGACGGACTCGCTCGTCAAGAAGATACTTAAAACCTTAAAACGCGACCTCGACATAGACCTCAGATAATTGACTTAGCCCCGCGCAGAGAACTGCGCGGGGCTAAATTTTTATGCGGGGTATCTGACTTGGCTTACCCAAAGGCTTGCTCGGCGGCTTATCGACTGCTTATCGGCTGGTGCGTTCTATTCCTTGGGAACGAGCGTTCCGCCGCTGCCCGCGACGGTAGCTTGCAGGTACGCGTCGGGAATTTTGCCGTTTATAATGCTCTCGCATATCAGTACCTCTATTGTCGAGGCGAGGTTGGAAGTGCGCTCCGGCATAATAATCGATATATCGGAGACTATTTCGAGGTACAGCGAGTGTTTGGTCTGGTTTATCCCCGCCTCCTCGAACTTCGAGACGAAGCGACATTCGACGTTGGAAATGGGGATAATCTTAATGTTGACCTTTGCGCCGAAGCCCGCAAGCGCCTCTATGCCCGTAAACGCGCCGAGCGGCACTTCTATGCCCTCGGCGCTCATTCTCGTCAGATTTTCCTGCGAGAGATATGCCGTATCCCTCGCTATTCGGTTTATCTTCAAGCTGTCGGTCGTTATCGTCGAGATATTGCCGTCGGCGTCGTATTTGAGAGTTATGAGATCTTCATACCGCAGATTGTCGTTGAGCGTATAGTAAATTGCGTCGTTGACCGCGACGGTAGTCACCGAGCGGATAGTCGCTTCGCTTATCGAAATGATTATATTCGTGACGTTGCGTTGCAGAAAGAGCAATACGGCAATTATAAGAATGCCCGCCGCAGCGAGAATTATCTTTAATCTTTTATGTTTTCTGCGCACTTTCATACATAATATTATGACCGCGCGCCTTGGTTTATGCTCAGTTGCGCTTGGAGTGCGCCCTGAAAATGACCGCCATGAGGAACGAGAACACGACGGCGGCGGTTATGCCCGCGCTTGCCGCCGCAAGCGAGCCCGTGACGGCGTAATACAGCCCCCTCTCCGCACCCTTGATCGCACCGTTGGCAAGCAGGTACCCGAAGCCCGAAATGGGCACGGTCGCGCCCGCCCCCGCAAAGTCGACGAGCGGCTGATAGAGCCCGAGCGCGGTGAGCACTACGCCCGCGAGCATAAAGTAGACAAGTATTTTGCCCGCCGTTATCGACGTGAAGTTGATGATTACCTGTGCGATAAGGCAGATAGTACCGCCGACGGCGAACGCCTTTATATACATTAGAACTATTGAAATTACAGCCTCTGACATACAATTACCCCCATACTATGCCTTAACGAACGTATTTCAGCGGACGAGCTCGACGGCGTGGGATATGCAGGGAATGGACTCTCCCTGCCCCGAAGAAACGGTCGAAAGAAGCGCGCCCGTCGCGGCAAATAATACCCGTCTGAACTGCCCCGAAATTAGCTTTGACATTATATACGAATTGAACACCACCGCCGAGCAGCCCGCGCCGCTTCCGCCCTGAAATTCGTCCTCGATTACCTTATAGATTATCTCGCCGCAGTCGACGTGATTTGACGAAACGTCAAACCCCTTCTCCCACGTCAGATCTTTGAGTATGCGCGAGCCGAGCGCGCCGAGGTCGCCCGAAACAATAAGATCATAGTCCTCGGGCTGTGTGTCGGTGTCGCGGAAATGCCTTATGAGCGTATCCGCGCAGGCGGGCGCCATTGCCGCGCCCATATTGTTGACGTCGGTCACGCCGAAGTCGACGACCTTGCCCATAGTACCGCTGACGATGGCAATCCCCTCTCCCTCGGAGGAAATAACGCACCCGCCCGCGCCCGTGACCGTCCACTGCGATTGTGGCGGACGGGTTGTGCCCTGTTCAAGGGGATATCTGTACTGCCGCTCTGCGCTGGCGAAATGACTGCCCGTCGCGGCGACTGCGCGGACGGCATAGCCCGCATTTACCATTGAAGCGGCAAGAAGTATACTCTCCGACATAGTAGAGCAGGCAGAATATACGCCGAGAAAGGGTATATCGAAGTCACGCGCGGCAAACGACGCGGAAATAATCTGGTTTAATAGGTCTCCCGAAAACAGAACGTCTATCTGCTTTCTTTCGAGCGCGGCGTTGCGTATTGCCTGATCTATGGCGACCGAGAGCATTTTGCACTCTGCCTTTTCAAAGGTGTCCTCGCCGAACATATCGTCCGAAATCGGGCGGTCGACGTATTGACCGACTATGCCCGCGCACTCCTTCGGCCCCGCGACGGTAGCCGACGCTATTATCTTCGGGCGGTTGCCGAAAAATATTGTATGTCCGCGATGATTGCAATTTCTCATAAAAAAATCCCCGAGCGCTATTATTGTCTGTAAGCGTCGGGGATTTTATGCGTAATTTTTAAATCAGAGAATGCAGAGTATGCTTATGAACTGCAATACGCTGCCGAGAAGGACGAATACGTGCCAGATACAGTGCATATATTTGACCTTCTTGCCGCAGGCGAAGAAGATTATGCCCACGGTGTAGCTTACGCCGCCCGCGATGAGCCATATAAGGCAGGCGGCAGGCACGCTGGCTATGAGCTGGGGAATGGCTATTACCACGAGCCAGCCCATTATCACATAGCTCGCCTGACTAAGTATTTTTACGGCCTTCCAGTGCATATTTATGGCGTTGAAGGTTATGCCTAAGACGGCAAGCCCCCACTCTATGCCGAAGATAATTTTGCCGAGCGCGAGATCCCAGAGCGGGATCATGCAGAACGGCGTATAGCAGCCAGCGATGAGCAGGAATATCGTGCAATGGTCGAATATGCGGAATACGCGCTTTGCCGTGCCCTGCCTGAGAAAGTGGTAGAGCGCGCTCATCGTGTAGAGCGTAATCATTGCAAACGAGTATATCGTCACCGCCGCATACTTCATCGGCGTGGGGTTGAACGAAACGACGATATAGGACGCTATCGCAAATATTATGCCGAGCGCACCGCCGACTATATGGGATATGGCGTTGAACAGCTCCTCACCCTTGGTGTAGACGGGCATGGGCTTTGCTTGCCTGCGGGCGCGTCTTTCCGCCTTTGCCGCGGCTTTGGCTGCCGCCTTAGCGTTGCGCTCGCTATCCTCGGATGCGATTATATATTCATTTGTCATAATACATTCTTCGCCTGTCATCAGTTGTTCCTCCTTGTCTGCAACCTTTACGCCTTTATTATATACGATTGCCTTGCTCATTGCTACCTACACCTCTGAAACTCAATTCTCTAATATTTTTTTGAAATTCTCCCTTAATTTTTGCCGCTCTACCGCAAAAATATTCACTCTACCGCCAGTAGAGTTGTATATTTTTATGTCGTAAATCGTCGTTTTTGGCGTGAAATATAGGCAATTTCGTCCGATTTGGGGCAAACGCAGGCATTTTGAATTGCTCTATCGGGGAATTAGGGAAAAAGATAAAATTTAGGTGTTAAGGGAAAAGACTTTATAGGGAAATCAGGAAAAAAGCAACAGAGAAGTGTTAAGGAAATAATATTTTATCGAGGAATTAAAAAGGCAACGACTAAGTGTCAAGGAAATAGGGCTTCATCGGGAAATTCAGAAAAATCGGCTGAAAAACGAGGGAGAAATTGCGGGCTGATACGGGAATACGAATAAGATACGGGAATACGAATAATGTGAAAGTCGAATTATATTTTAGCTCGGGCTTGTATATGAGGTAATAAATTAGTATGTAAATTTATAATTGGTGCGGGAATATGCCGCAACGAATTAAGTTTTTATATGCAAAAGAAAAACCTCATTCAGTCAATCGGGGCGGGAATATGCCCTGACGAATGAGGTTTTCAAATAGTTTAGAAATTTGTTTTACGCTAAAACGATTTATTAAATAATTGCAATTATGCTCTGCGAAAGTTATACTGCGACAGAAAAATACTGCCGTTGCAGAAATTATTTCTTTGCTTAGCAACGGCTGTAAATTCTTTAAAATCAATCGGTCTTTGCGGTTTCGCCGTCGGGCTCTTTTAACTTTTTGACGCCGCGGGCAGAGCGCATTTTCTTCAACGCGGGTAGCACTTTCCACGCGGTTACAGCCGCAATGAGGCAGAGAATTATATCCTTGGGAATGTAGATGAACACCCAGCTGACCATAGAAGAAGCTATGTCATAGCCGCCGTTGATATTCAGCCAGCACCAGACGAAGACGCCGCCGATTACATAGTTTGCGGCGCAGGCGGAGAGCGAAATTACGATAAGCTTCCAGAGCTTCTTTTCGGCGGACCACATTATTCCCCCCACCCCCGCCGCGGCGATAAAGCCGACGACGAAGCCGAAAGACGGCATTACGACGTAGGCAATTCCTCCGCCCGAAGTGAATACGGGCAGTCCCGCAAGCCCGAGCACCATATACGCCGCAGTTGAAATTATGCCCTTCTTCCACCCGAGCAGCAGCCCCGCAAGCGTGGCAAATACCGTCTGAAAGGTCAGCGGCACGAGCGGAAAGGGTATTCTTATGTATGCGCCCGCTATCATCAGCGCACAGAAAAGCGCACATTCGGCTATGTCTGCCGAGATCATCTTTGCTCTGTTCATACCTCAATTTTATCGCCGATTTGCCCCTATTGTCAACCATTTTTTATATTTTAGTTCACAATTTGTCGAAATTTTGCAGGCAAATATTTCCTCAAAAGCGCTTGACAAGCGGCGCGAATTGATAATATACTCAATAAAAATAAATAGACCTTTTCGGTACGCCCCGACAAGATAAGGGCGTTCAATAGGGAAGTCTGGGCCAATAGCCCCGCAGCCCCCGCTGCCGTTGCCGCAACAGACGCGTTCACTGAAAATTTCGGGAAGAACGCGCCATAGAGAAAAGTTGCCGCATTTTAAGCCGGAAGACCTGCCGAGAGGGTTTAAGATTGCAACATTCCGAGGGGACGCGGAATTTTCTTTTGCAAGGGTGCAGCCTGCCCTTGCCATTTTGCGCCGCCCGAGGAATATCCGAGCGGTTATTTTTATTTAAAGGAGTTTTTATATGAAGAAATTATTTGCTCTTGCCCTGTCGGCAACGGTTATTGCCTGCGCCCTATTATTCAGCGCGTGCGGGAGCCTCGGCAATACGACCGACAACGCAGACGGCATTGAAAACGGGCATTTAATCGTGTATGCGTTCACGGCGGATGCAGGCGTTGCGGACATTACCGACGACAGCAGCATGTACGACTATATGTGCGCGCTTAAAGAGGACGGCGACCTCGTATTCGACGGGTATTCGGACGAATACGGCTTTTACATAACCTCGGTGATGGGAATAACGAGCAAGACGGTCAGCTTGACCGAAAATTCTTACTGCGGCTGGGATTGGATGATTTACACCACCCTCACTACTTACGAAGGCGTGATTTATTCGGGCGACGACGCTATCGAAGTGGGCGGACTTACACTTTACAGCGCGCTCTACGGCGCAAGCGGCCTGCCCTGCGTCGAAGGGCAGAGCTATGCGCTCGTCTATCAGCTAAACGAGATGACCTGGTAAAGATGAAAGGCGACGCGCACGGCTACGCGGCGATGACCGCGAGAAAAATTGCATACTGCGCTGTTATGACCGCGCTGATTACGGGGGCACAGGCGGCGCTCGGCTTTATTTCGGGCGTTGAAGTTGTTACCCTGCTTTTCGTCTGCTTTTCTGCCTGCGCGGGCGTGATCTGCGGGGTGGTTACCGCCCTGAGCTTTACGCTTCTTAGGTGCTTTATCTGGGGATTTTACCCGACTGCCATAGTTTTATACCTCATTTATTATCCCCTGCTCGCGCTCGTCTTCGGGCTGCTCGGCAAGATTAAGGAACAGACTTTCGACGAGGGCAGGGCGAGCATTGCCGTTGCCGTCAATATCCTGCTTGCCGCCGTCTGCGCCTTATCGCTGTGCTGTTGCCTGTTTGAGCTTATCAAGGTTTCCAAACTGTATCAGGCGACGGCCTACGCGCTGACCTGGGCGATATTCGGCATAAGCGCGGCGCTAATAATCGCCTTTAATGCCGTCTTTATTGCCGTAAAGAAGGGAAAGTGCCGCGGCAGAATACTTGCAACCTTTCTCTATACCTCCGTCGCCTGCATAATGACAATCTGTTTCACCCTGCTCGACGATATAATCACGCCGCTCATGCTCGGAATGACGGCGAGGACGGCGCTCGGCTACTTTTATTCGTCCTTTATCGCAATGCTGCCGCAGACGATATGCACGCTTGCGACGGTGTCGCTACTGTCGCCGCCGCTTCTTGCCATAATGCGGGCGCATATACGGCGGTAAAAATTATTGACAAATGACGAAAAAAGTTATAAAGTATATATGTTTAATATAATTTGGTGCATATATGCTATATACTGTTACTTTTAACCCATCATTGGATTATCACGTAAAAGTACCCAACCTCAAATCGGGCGCGGTCAACCGCACGGCGCAGGAGAGGCTGGCAATCGGCGGAAAGGGAATTAACGTCTCGCTCGAACTAATGGAGTTGGGCGACGAGACCGAGGCGCTGGGGTTTGTCGCGGGTTTTACGGGTAAGGCAATCAAGGACGAAGCCGAAAACCTCGGGCTCAGACACGACTTTATCGAGGTTAAAGGCAGAAGCCGCATTAACGTCAAAATAAAGAGCAATACGGAGACCGACATAAACGGCAGCGGCGCACTCATTACCGCCGAGGACGTCGACGCGCTCCGCGATAAACTGCGCGAAAAACTGCGCGAGGGCGATTGGGTTATAATAAGCGGAAGCGTACCCAATAACCTTGACGACAAGGTCTACGCCCACCTCATCGACGACCTGCGCGACATAAAGGGCATTAACTTCGTCGTCGACGCGAGCGGCGATCTGCTTTTAGAGACGCTGAGATACAAGCCCTTCCTCATCAAGCCCAACCTCTTTGAGCTGTGCGAGATATTCAACGTCTCCACCTCGCTCGACACCAAACAGATTGCCGAATACGCCCGCAAGTTGCAGAAGATGGGCGCGAGAAACGTCATAGTTTCGCTCGGTTCTATGGGGGCGCTTATGGTGACCGAGACGCAGCAGGCAATGTACGTCAGGGCAGCGGTCGGGCAGCTTGTCAATTCTGTCGGCGCAGGCGACTGTATGGTAGCGGGCTTTATCCACGAATACATAAGGACGAGCAACTGTTTCAAGGCGCTCAATTTCGCGACGGCAGCAGGCAGCGCGTGTGCGTTCACCGAGAGTCTTGCGACGAGAGAACAGATAGAATATGTCGAAAGTTTAATGTTATGACTATCAGTAAATATCCGCACCCATGAAGGGTGCGGTTTTTTTTGTATAACTTGGAAAATATGCGCATATTTGCATGAATTTGCCGCGAATAAGCAATATTTCACGCATAACCCGAGTACAAATATTTGCAAAGACGGGCGGCGGCGTGATATAATTAAAATATGATAGTTTTCGTCATTGCAATGGACAGCGAGGCAAAGCCGCTGACCGATAAACTTGAAGAAAGGACAGAAAAATGCGTACACGGCAGAAAAATTCTGACGGGCAGGCTGTGCGGCAGAGATACCGCCGTAGTTGTATGCGGCGTGGGCAAGGTCAACGCCGCGGCGGGCGCTCAATACGCCATTGACTGCCTGGGCGCGACGGCGATAGTCAATATCGGCGTTGCGGGCGGACTGAACGACGGCTGTGAGATCGCCGAAATTTACGGCATTGACAGCGTCGTGCAGTACGACTTCGACCTCGTGCAGATCAACAATACGCCCATCGGCACGCTCAACGAATATGACCGGCCCTACCTTCCGCTCTCCGTCTCCCCTATCTATCCCGCAAGAAAGCTTGCGACGGGCGACAGGTTCAATGACGACAAGTCCGACTTCGAGCTGCTTACAAAGACGCTCGGCGCCGATATAAGGGATATGGAAGGCGGCGCGATTGCGCACGTTTGCAGACACGCGGACATACCCTGTTACAGCTTTAAGGTAATATCCGACGTGGCGGGGCTTGGCAGCACTACCGAACAATTTTTACATAATCTTGAACTGTGCGGCAAAAAGCTCGGGCAGGAAGCCGAGCATATCTTCGAGGCGGTAAATGGATAGAATACCCTCTTTTTCTAAAAATCACGATACGCTTGAATGCGGGCTGCACGTCAGCATGCAAATGCACGGCATAACGACGTGGGATCTGCGCTTCAAAAAGCCCAACGCGGGCGACTATATCTCGCCCAAAGCCCTGCACACTATCGAGCACCTGCTTGCCACCACGCTGAGAAATTCGGCGAAAAAGGACGACGTCATATATTTCGGGCCGATGGGTTGCAGGACGGGTTTTTACCTTCTGACCGTCAATCTCGGGCGCGAAGAAGTCCTTCCGCTCTTGAAAGAGTGCATTGCCGAGGCGATGAAACTTGACGAAGTGCCGGGCAATAAGCGCGAGGAGTGCGGAAATTACTTTGAACACGACCTCGACGGAGCAAAGGCGGAGCTTAAATCTTACGCCGAGATACTTGAAAGACTTTGACCGAGGACGAAGATTATGATAGCGCTTGGCGGAGGTTGGGACGAGGCGCTTGCGCCGCTGTTTGCCGACGAGAGATACAAAAAGATAAGAGAATTTTTAAAGCAGGAATATTCGACGCGGGTGATCTACCCCGATATGTACGACCTATATAACTGTTTCAGATATACGCCGATAGACGAGGTCAAGGTAGTAATTTTGGGGCAGGATCCCTATCACGAACCCGGGCAGGCGCACGGACTGTGCTTTTCGGTGCAGAAGGGCGTAGCCATTCCCCCCTCGCTCCAAAACATATTCAAGGAGCTGAAAAGCGACCTCGGGATTATCGAGCCCGACTGCGGCGACCTTACCAAGTGGGCAAAGCGCGGCGTACTGCTTTTAAATACCACATTGACAGTCAGGGAACACCTTGCCAACAGCCATTCAAAGTGCGGCTGGGCGTGGTTTACCGACAGCGTTATAAGCATAATTTCGGAGCACTGCAACCACGTTGTATTCATGCTCTGGGGCGCGAACGCGAGGAGCAAAGCCCCGCTTATCGACGGAAATAAGCACCTCATTCTGCAATGCGCCCACCCCTCGCCCCTGTCTGCCTATAACGGCTTTTTCGGCTGTAAATTCTTCTCCCGCGCCAACTATTACCTCGCGGCGCACGACAGACAGCCGATAGACTGGGACCTTAATTCTGATACATAACTTTTGAGGAGATATAATACTATGAAATACGCCGTAATTTTAGGCGACGGAATGTCAGATTGGAAAATAGACAGCCTCGGCGGGAAGACCTGCCTCGAAGCCGCGTACACGGCTACGCTTGACAGGCTTGCGCCCGCTGCCGAAGTAGGGCTGTGCAAGACCGTACCCGAAGGGCTGAAACCCGGGAGCGACGTGGCTAATATGTCCGTGCTCGGCTTCAACCCCAAGAAATACTATACTGGGCGTTCGCCCCTCGAAGCCGTGGCTATGGGCATTAAACTTTCGGATACCGACGTCACGCTGCGCTGCAACCTCGTCACGCTTTCGGACGAAGTCAACTATGAGGACAAGACCATGGTCGACTACTCTGCGGGCGACATAAGCACCGAGGAGGCGGCAGAACTTATAAACTATCTCAAAAAATACCTCGACAACGACAGGTTCACCCTCTATCCCGGCGTGTCGTACAGGCACTGCATGGTCATAAAGAACGGCGCGAAAGGGCATAAGCTCACCCCTCCCCACGACATCTCGGACAGAAAGATTACCGCTTATCTTCCCGAGGGCGAGTGCGGCACGCTCTATCTCGACATGATGAAAAAGAGCTATGAACTGCTCAAAGCGCACCCCGTCAATTTAAAGAGAATTGCCGAGGGCAAGCGTCCCGCAAACTCCGTCTGGCTGTGGGGCGAGGGCACTAAGCCCGGACTTGCGCCCTTCGAGAGCGAGCGCGGGCTGAAAGGCGGAATAATCTCCGCCGTCGACCTCGTAAGGGGCATTGGCATGCTTGCGGATATGAAGATTATTCCCGTCGAGGGCATTACGGGCAACTATGACACCAACTGGACGGGCAAGGCAAACGCCGCGGCAGACGCGCTGCTCGGCGGGCTGGACTTCGTCTATGTGCACATGGAAGCGCCCGACGAATGCGGTCACCACGGCGATCCCAAACACAAGGTCTATTCGATAGAGCAGATCGACGGCAAGGTCATACCCACCTTCATCGAGAGAATGGAGAAGGCGGGCGAGGATTATGCAATACTCGTCACGCCCGATCACCCCACCCCCTGCGCCTGCAAGACGCACGTTTCCGAACCCGTGCCCTACCTCATCTATACCAACAAGAAAAACCTCTCCAACGGCGCGGTGCGATATACCGAGGACGAGGCGGCAAAGACGGGGCTTTTAATCGAGGACGGATACAAGCTCATCGACAGGCTGTTTGCCATCAAGTAAATTATATAATAGTGTAATACGTGTAATGCGCCCTGCAGGGCAGAGCCCTGCAGGGCGCAACTTTTTTCTTGGTCGATTAAATTTTATCCGAGCTGTTTGAGCTGCTTTTTGTAGGTTTCGTTGATCTGGTCGATCTGTCCCTTTTCGGCGGGCGCGGGCTTGTAATAGCCGCGAGTGCTCATCTGGTTGTAAAGGCAATACTGATTTTCGGCAACCGATTGAAGATTTGTCGAAAATTCCTTGCGGACGCTCTTGGAGCTGCCCTCGAAAAGCGCGGTAGCATAGAACGATATGAGCTGTTTTTCGCTTTCGAGCATATCCTGAATTGCGTCCTTTTCGTTGAGCGTGGTCTGGCTTTTTGCTGTCTTCATTGTCAACCTCCTATCATTTCGAGCAGTCTGGTATAGCGGCGCTCATGCTCGTCGGCAATCGCCGTCATGCACTCTGCGAGGTCGGTGTCAGTAAGCGTATGCGAATACGCCCTCGCCTTTTTGCAGATCAGCCCCTCGAAAGTCAGGGCGTCGGAGATCATAGTAAGTTCTTTTGATGTCAATTGAGTCATAATAAAAACCTCCTTTAAGGTTATTGCCCTTACAAGGAGGTTTAATTCATTTAATCTTCGGGTTTTACGCCGAACTGCTCGAAAAGATTTACTTGGCTTTCAGAGTGCGCCTTGATCGCCTGATAGTAGGGATCGGAGGAGAAATCGCGCTCCTTGTCGTAGCTGCCGCCCAGACTTTCTATGGCGTATTTGAGTTCCTGATACTCGATGTACGATATGCCCTCCTCGTCAATCTTGTCGAGAAGATAGCTGAGGGCGCGTTCGTCGCCGTACGCCGCGAGATAGCTGGCGTGCATGGGCAGATTTTCGTCGTCGCTGCGGAAAGCCCTGATGAGGAGATCGAAAATCTTGTCGTCCTTGATGACGCAGCGGGAGAGAATTTCCAGCATATATTCGCGCTGAACGCCCTTTTCGTAGAAGGCAAGCGCCTGTTCCTTTACGTCGTCCGCGAACGCCTTGACGTTGTCGACGCAGGTATTGCGCACGTCCACGTCGTCAGAGGTGGTGAGAAGGCGCATATATTCGCCGACCGCCGCCTTGCTTTCGCCCAAGAGGTTGAGCGCGTACGCCACTTCGTCGTCCGTGCCCGAAAGCAGGGGAATGAGCAGTTCGTCCGCGTTCCTCGCCTCGATTGCGTTGCAGAGAAATTCGCTGACGGGTACGCCCTGTTTGAGGTGCGCCCTGAGGCACTTTATGAGCTCCTCGTCGGACAGCGAGGCATAGTATTCGTTGGGCGATTGGCCGAGCGACTTTATCTTGGTGTCGCCGAAGCGGGCGTACATTGCGGGAATAATGTCCTCCCACTCGTTTTCGCGGTACTTGTCAGAATTTTTCTTTATGTATTCGGCGAGTTTTTCGTCGAACATTCCGTCAAAATCATAGAGTTTCATAGTCAGATACCCAAAATTGCATTTACTTTTTGTCTTGTTACGCCGAAGAACGAGGAGAGCATTTCATCGTCGAGCGCACTCTCCTTTACCCCCGCGCCGATGAGTATTGCCGCGGCGAGGGCGGGCACGCTCTTTACATCTTTGAGCCTACCCTCCGCCTCCAGCTTGTTGTAGAGGTTTGTCGCCGAGAGATTGAATTTTGCCCCGTACTCCTCGGAGAGCATGGCAAAGCGCGAGAACGTGAAGGCGTAAGCCTTTAAAAACGCCTTGCGTTTGAGCTTGCCGACGTTCAGGGGAATGAGGCGCAGGTTTCTTAAAATATTGCAGACGACCACGCCGTAATCGCCGTCGGTGTTGTCCTGAATGAGCGCGCTGAGCGTCTCCATTTTGAGCCCGTCTTCCAAAAACGCGTCGAGCAGAATATCCCTGACCATATCGTCGAGCTTTGCCTTGACCGCCGCAAGCGCGCCTAAAAGGTGCAACTCGTAAGAAGTGGGCGCTTCGCCCTCGTCGAAGCACCAGCGCACGCAGTCCTCGACGAGCGTATCGCCGCCAAGTTTCTGCGCCTCCTTGTCGCTCATCGAACAGAAAGTCGAAAGACAGGTGACGTTCACCTCGCGCTCGGAAGCGGGCAGGCGGTAGAAATATTCGAGCTCCTTGGTCTTCTTGTGCTTTTTGAGGTACTGCACCTCATACTTCCAATAGTTGGCGGCTATCGCGTTGTTGTAGATAGTCAGAAGCTTGTCGAAGGTGTCGAGCGCGACTTCGTCCCTGCCGCTGTTGTGGGCGGAAATTGCCTTGAAAAAGAGCAGAGAACAGTCGTATTGCAGTTCTTCGCGTTCTTCGAGAATACAGAAAAGCCTGTAAGCGTCGTCGTGCAGATGATTTTCGCAGCAGACGGTCGCCGTCTTGTAGATGTCCTCCGTCGAGGTCAGATCGAGCGACAACAGCCTTTTGGCTATTTCAACCGACTCCTCCCTGAGGTTCTGCTGGGAGCGGATTGCCGCCAGCGAAGTGAGCGCCTGCACGTCGTCGGGTTTATCGGACAGCACGGCGTTGCATTCTGCCTCGGCGAGGTCGAGATCGTCGGTGATTATGTCGCACATTGCGATATAGTTGCGGGCGGCATAGTATTTGTCGCTGCCCTTGTCGACGGCGTTGAAGTGCTTTATCGCCTCGGCGTATTGGCTGTCGCGCATACACTTTATGCCCGCGTCTATCTCGTCCGAAAAGTCGGCAAGGCGCGGAGGATAGGCGAATTTAAGCGTCCTTTTCTCCTCTTTGACAAAGCTGTTTATTATCTCCCGCCGATTTTCGGGCGTGAGTTCGGCATTGGTCTCGATGAGCAGTTTGTTGTAGTAGTAAGCGGCAAAATTTTCCTGACCGAGGTTCATGTAGTTGACGGCAAGCCCCTCGTACGCTTCGGCGAGATTTGCGCCCTCGCCGGCATAGTCGATATACCTGAACCAGCCGTTTATGCACTTTTCGTGCAGCCCCATATCGTCGAAAGCCTCGGCATACAGCATGAACGAGTCCTCGTCATTGCCGTTGAGGACTGCGTTCTTGTTGAGCATTTTAAGCGCCCCGATGTAGTTATGGTCTTCTATATAGTCAGCGGCGATGGCTATGAGCCTGTCCGCGCTGAGATCTATAGCGCTTGTCTTATTCATCTGTTTTTTTATCGAAAATACTCCTGATGTCCTTTTCGTCGTATTCGTAATCTCTGTTGCAGTAATGGCAATGTACGCTGACTTTGCCGAGTTCGGCAACTATCTTCAACAGCTCATCCCTGCCGACCGCCTTCAATACGTTGTCGCGTATTTTCTGCTCTGAACAGTTGCAGATATAGTCGGGAAAGAGCTCGTAAGTGACGCCCGAGATGAGAGCGCCGAAATACTTTTGAGCAACGCCGTCCACGCCAAGCTCGCCTACCGAGCGGGCGTCTTTGCAATAGTTTTCAAACGCCTCGGTTGCGCGGTCGATCTGTTCGTCCGAAGCGTCGGGAAGAAGCTGGATTATGACGCCGCCCGCTACCGAACAGCTGCCGTCTTCGGCAATCTCCACGACGAGTTTTACTGCCGTGGGGATCTGCTCGCTCGTCTGGAAATACATGGCGAGAAGATCGCTTATATCGTCGGACGCTATCTCGCAGGCGCCGACGAAGGGCATGGAATAGCCGTCCTCCCTCACGACCGTGAACGTGCCGCCGACGAGCGACTGGGCACAGCTGCCGTCGGCATAGCCCCTGACATGCAGATCGGCATCGGCAGACACCGACACGGCGCCGTCGCCGTCCTTTGCCTTGACGGTAATGGACAGGCTGCCGCTCTTTTCTTTGAGGCAGGACGCGCAGTACGCGCCGCATACCAACAGCCCGCCGAGTATTTCCGCCGCCTTGTCGTCGAGACCGTGAATTTTAATGGCGTCGTTGACGAGCGCTGTTGCGTCGATTACCGCAAGCGAAGCCTGACCTTCGCAGATGAGCGAACGAAAAATTTTATTCATTTGAGATTTCACCTTTTATATGCAAAGAAATTTATCCTCTCGGTCTTTTCGCCGCCGAGATGCCCCTCGGTTTCGACGCGGGCAAAGCCCGCCTGCCTGAGCGCGGCGACTATGTCCGCCTCCTCGTGGGCATACTGGATATGCGTCTCCTCGAACCTGTCGTAAGCGCCGTCTGCGCGCCTGACGAAGAACGTCAAGTCCATTCTTACGCCGCCCTCTATGGGGGTATTGAACCAGAGATAGGATATGTCCTCGCCGTCCTCGCCGAACATATTGTCCGCAAGGATATTTCTTATCTTATTAGCCGAACTGATATCGAAGAAGAACATTCCGTCCGAAGTCAGCGCGGAATAGGCCTTGGAAAACGTCCTGACGAGCGCGTCGGGGCGCACATAGTTGATGCAGTCGTTGACGGCGGTTATGAAATTTACCTTGCCGCACACTTTAAGTTTGGTTATATCGCCGAGTAAAAATTCACAGCGGATACCCTCTTTTGCGGCTTTCTCGCGGGCGACGGTCAGCATCGAGGGGGAAATATCCATGCCCGAAACGCTGTAACCCGCCCTGTTGAACGCGCGGGTGAAATAGCCGTTGCCGCAGCCTATATCCAGCCCCGTCTGCCCCGCGCCTGAGCTTTTAAGCTTATTTAACAAATACTGCGACCATGTTTCATAGTCGCAGTCTGCGTTTAAATATTCAAACCATCCGCCGAGTGCGAAATAACTTTCCGCCATAGATTTACCTTATCTCAACAGATTGTCGGAGCTGACCTTCTTCTTTTTGCCCTTCTTGCCTTCGGGGGTTTTGAGCGCCTTTTCCCTTTCGGCGAACAGCTTTTCATACTCGACATAGCGCGTGTCGCCCTTGTGCTGTTCGTAATATTCCTTGACTTCGCCCTCGATTACCGCCCTCGCGTCGGCTGCGGCGGCTATGTCCGCCCTGCCGTAAGCTTCGCCGACGACGGTTATGCGGCTTGCACCCTCGATGGGGCGCAGAGGTCTGCCGATGAGTTCGCTCTTGCCTGCGGCGAGAAGTTCCCTCGCGAGCGCCTTTTCTTCCTCCTCTTTCTCGGCTTCGAGCTGTTTGGGCGTCATCTTGGCGCGCTTAGCTTCCTTTTCGGTCTTGATTGCGGGGGTGATGTACATATCGAACACCCACTGAGTATAGGCGAACCAGCAGAGAAGCGGGAACGACAGACCGAGCAGAATGAGCAGAGCATATACGAACAGGTTGAGTATCTGAATGTTGCCGAGAAGCAGGGTAAGCCAGAGCGGCAGGAGCATGAACGCGACCATGAATACCGTCTGTATTATGGTGCCGAACATGAGTACCATCGAGTTTTTGAAAAGGTGACCTATTCCCACCTTATAGCTTACGCCGACGGCGAGCAGCCACAAACAGATTATGCCGACGATTACGGTAGCTATTATGATGAATACCTTTGCCGTTATCGGACCTGCCGCGGAATAGCCGAGGGCTATCTGGAGCGCCGCCCAGTCGGAAATACATACCGACGCGAATACGAACACGAGGAATATCGTAAGCGCGAGCACTACGTTGAAATAGCAGAGCTTAACGCCGCGGAAGAAGCCCTTTACGGTGAACTGACCGTGGGTGTTGATGAGCTTCTTGACCGAATACGAACCGCCCGCGAGCCCGACCGCCGCGATGAACCCGACGATTATGAGCGCCGAATAGAACAGCATATCGGTCGAGAGAACTATTCTCTCTGCCACGCCCTGCATACCGGGCGTTACGGGATAACTGCCGAACGCGTTAGACGAGAAGGGATATACGTTGCCCATCTGCGTGACGTAAGCGTTGCGGAAGATTATGAGAGCTATGCCGGGAACGAAAAAGAGCAACGTAAGCACGTTGATGATGACGAGCTTGCCGAAGCAGTTTTTCAGAATATCCCACGTATCCCCCCAGCGACTTTCGGGCAGACTGGTGCGGAGATAATCGTCGGCTATGTCCTTTCCTTCCAAAGAGCTAACTTTTGATTGTGCCATTTAAACCTGTTCCTTAAAACTGTGCCGCGCGGCATTGCCTTTCGCGGTTTTTCTAATATTATACAGTATAGGCGTAATTTTTTCAATTATTTTGAGCGGGCGATTGTAAAAAAGAATATAATTTTCTTTGACATTCGGGGCGCGTTATGCTATTATCAGTATGCAAAATAGAGGAGCGGCCGAGCATGAGTATCCGCGGAAGTCAGAATTACGGCAAATTTTTCCGCTGAAAAAGGGCATCGCCGCCGAAGTGCAGGGTTAAGCCGTTATGCCTTGCGCTGGGCGCACGGGATAATATTCGTGCGACTGTCACTTGAAAGTGTTGCGCTATTTGCTTGTTAGCTTTATATCGAAGTTAGTTTGCGGCGCTGGTTTTTTTCGGCGCCGTTTTTGATAATTTCTTATCAGGTAACTTATTTTATTTTCGGAGAATAGACTATTATGAAAAAGTACAAAGTCGGCGTCATTGGCGCCACCGGCATGGTAGGTCAGCGTTTCCTCACCCTGCTTGCAAATCACCCCTGGTTCGACGTAGTATGCCTTGCGGCAAGCTCTGCCTCCGCAGGCAAGAAATATAAGGACGCCGTCAGAAAATGGCTGATGACTGACGATATGCCCGAAAAATATCGGGATATGGTAGTCATGGACGCCACCGCCGACAAGGAAAAGATCGCTTCCCTCGTCGACTTCTGCTTCTGCGCGGTCAATATGAAAAAGGATGAGATAAAGGAGCTTGAATACGCCTACGCAAAGCTCGAATGTCCCATCGTGTCCAACAACTCGGCACACCGTTTCACCGACGACGTGCCCATGGTAATACCCGAGATCAACGCCGATCACCTCGACGTAATCGCCGCACAGAGAAAGCGCCTCGGCACAAAGCGCGGTTTCATCGCCGTCAAGAGCAACTGTTCGCTTCAATCTTACGTACCCCTTTTAGAGCCGCTGAGAAAATACGGCATAAAGTGCGCGGCAGTCACCACCTACCAGGCAATTTCCGGCGCGGGCAAGGTATTTGAGACTATGCCCGAAATAGTCGACAACGTCATACCCTATATCGGCGGCGAGGAAGAAAAGAGCGAAAGAGAGCCGCTTAAAATATGGGGCAAGGTCGAAGGCGACAAAATAGTGCCCGCCGACGGCCCCGTCATCACGGCGCAGTGCCTGAGAGTGCCCGTTTCCGACGGACATACCGCCGCCTGCTTCGTAAGTTTTGAAAACAAGCCCTCGAAAGAGGAAATTTTAAGCGCGTGGAGCACCTTTGAAGGTCAGCCGCAGAAGCTCAATCTGCCCTCCGCTCCCTCCCGCTTCATTCACTATTTCGAGGAAGACAACCGCCCGCAGGCAAAGCTTGACCGCAATACCGAAAACGGAATGGCAGTCTGCGCGGGCAGGCTGAGAGAGGACGCTCTTTTCGACTATAAGTTCATCGGGCTTTCGCACAACACGCTGAGAGGCGCGGCGGGCGGCGCGGTGCTGCTTGCCGAACTGCTTGCGGCGAAGGGTTATTTCGACTGACGGCGCTGCATGTCTCTACGATAACTACAAAATACCCCGAACAAGATTAAATTTTTTAAACTTCGGCAGCTTGGCTGTCTTACCGATCAGGAGGTTGAAATGACGGGATTTTTCAAGGGAAGCGCGACGGCGATGATTACGCCGTTCTCCGCAGACGGAGGCATTAACTTCGACGCCTTCGGCAGAATGATAGAATATCAGATAGCAAACGGCACGGACGCGCTGGTAGTGCTGGGCACTACGGGCGAGCCCGCCACAATGACCGAGGAAGAAAAGACGGCGGTCATGCAGTTTGCGCTCGAAAAGATAAACGGCAGGGCGAAGGTCATCTTCGGCACGGGCAGCAACTGCACCGCGCACGCCGTAGAGGCGAGCATTAAGGCAGAAAAGATGGGCGCGGACGGTCTGCTTGCCGTTACGCCCTACTACAACAAGTGCACCCAGAAGGGCATAGTCGCTTACTATAAGGCAATCTGCGGGGCGGTTAAAATACCCGTCATAGCCTATAACGTGCCTGCAAGGACGGGCGTCAATATCCTTCCCCCCACCGCCGAAGAACTGTCGTACATAGACAATATGGCGGGCATTAAGGAGGCCTGCGGCAATATGGAGCAGATTTGCGAAACGATGAGGAGAATTCGTCCGAGAATGGACCTCTATTCGGGCGACGACAACCTCAATCTGCCCATACTCGCTATCGGCGGCAAGGGACTTATCTCGGTCGTCGGCAACATCGCGCCCAAGGAAGTCAAGCAGCTTGCCGTGCTCATGCAGCAGCACAAGCTGGACGAAGCCAACGAGCTTCAGGACAGACTTCTTCCGCTCATCGACGCCTGCTTCACGGAGGTCAACCCCATACCCGTCAAGGAGGGTTGCAACATGATCGGTCTGGACGCGGGCATTCCGAGAGCGCCGCTCACCGAGCTTGAAGACGCGCACAAGGAAATCATGAGAAACTGCATTAAGTCAGCGGGGATTAAGAGTTTATGATTAAAGTACTCATCTGCGGCGCACTCGGCAAAATGGGCGCAAACATAAGGGAACTTCTGAGCGGCGACGGTCAGGCGCAAGCCGTCTGCGGCATCGATCCGAGAGGCGACGGCAAGGGCGATTTCCCCGTCTACCCGTCCTTTGACAAGGTCGCCCAAAAGCCCGACGTAATTATAGACTTTTCCTCCCCCGCCGCCCTTTCGGACGAACTTGAATACGCAACCGAAAACGGCGTTCCCGTCGTGCTCGCTTCGACGGGTTATACCCCCGAACAGCTTGACCAGATCAGGGCGGCGTCGGAAAAAATAGCCGTATTCCGCACCGCCAACTTCTCGCTCGGCGTAAACCTACTGTGCGAGCTCGTCAAGCGCGCGGCGGAGACGCTCGGCGAGAAATTCGACATTGAAATAGTCGAAAAGCACCACTCACAGAAGGTCGACGCTCCCAGCGGAACGGCGCTGATGCTTGCAGACAGCGCAAATTCAGTATTCGACGGCAAAAAGCCCTATCTCAACGGCAGAGAGGGCATTGTGGGTAAGCGCGGAAACGAAATAGGCATACACGCCGTGCGCGGCGGCACGATAGTCGGCGAACACGAAGTGCTGTTCTGCGGCGAGGACGAAATAATCACCCTCTCGCACTCGGCAAGGAGCAAAAAGGTCTTTGCGGCGGGCGCGATCAAGGCGGCGAAATGGCTTGTCGGAAAGGGTGCGGGACACTATGAAATGAAGGATATGCTTGCCGACTGAAAGTGCGTTGGTTGAGGCATATATGCGGGGCAATTGACTTTTTAAGCCGTTCCGCGACACAAAAAAATACGGGCGTAAGCTGACTTGCTTACGCCCTTTTAATTTTTAGTTGAAAAGCGCCATGAATTCCCTCAGCGCGAAGGGTACGGGCATATTCCTCGGCAGGGCTATGCCCACACCCCTGACGGGAAGCGACGGGGTGACGTTGACTTCAAACAGCTCTCCGCTGTCGAGGAACGTCTTTGCGTACTCCCTCGGAACGCAACCTATTCCCATGCCTGCCCGCGCGAATTTGAGCATGAGATCCCAATTCTCTACCTCTATGTCGGGGTTGAGCTGTATGCCAATCGTCTGTGTGAACGTCGACAGCGCCCTGCGGGCGACGGTGTTGCTCTCAATCATGAGGAGCGGAAATTCCTGCAAGTCCGAAAGCGAGAGCTGTCTGTCTTTGAGGTGCGAATATTTTTCGCCCGCCACGAACACGTCGGAAAGGTGTGAGACCGTGCGGGTGAAGTTTACGTCCTTGTCGTCTACGGGCAGATTGAGAAAGCCTATGTCGCACTTATTCTCTTTGAGCTGATCGACCGTTTCGGGCGTCGTGCCCGTTATAAGCTCTATCTTTACGCCCGGATATTTGCGGTTGTACTGCACTATTTTATCGGCGAGCAGGTTGGAGAAGATTGCGTCGGTCGCGCCTATCCTTATCATTCCCGTGGCGGTCGTTTTTAGTTCGAGCAGCTTATTTTCGGCGTCGTCGAGCAGGGCGAGCGCCTCCTCCACCTGTTTGAACACCATTTTGCCGTGAACGGAAAGTTCCATTCCCCTGTGGGTGCGGTTGAAAAGCGAAATGCCGAACTGACTTTCAAGCTGTTTTATCGCCTGGGATACGGCAGGCTGGGAGATGAACAGTTCCTCTGCCGCGCGCGTCAGACTGCCGCATCGGGCAACGGTATAGAATACCCTGTAAAGTTCAAGTTTTACCATAAATGCTTCTCCTTATTTGCCGATTTATTAAAAGATTTTTGTACTGTATTCGGTATTATTTGCCGACGCAGAATTTTGCGAACACCGTCGAGACGATGTCCTCGTCGGCCGTTTCGCCCGTAATTTCGCCGAGTATTCGCCACGCTTCGCGCAGGTCGAGCGAGATGAGGTCGAGCGGGAAATTATTGAGCCCCGCAATCGCCTCCGCAAGCTTGCGCTCTGCGCGGACGAGCGCCGCATAGTGCCTCGCCTCGATGACGTAAGCCGCGTCGAGCGCCTTGCCGCCGATAGATCTGTCGCGCATGAGCTGTTTAAGCCGCTCTATGCCCTCGCCCGTCACCACCGAGACGGCTACGTCGTACTTGCCGAACGGACGGGCGTCGTCGCTCTTGCCGAATACGCGGATGAGCCGCTCCTCCTCCACGCCCTCAGCCGCCGAAAAGTCGCCCTTTTCGGACACGCAGACGACGAGGTCGGACGAAGAAAGCAGCTTTTTCGCCCGTTCGATGCCTATCGCCTCTATCTCCTCCGCCTGCTCCCTTATGCCCGCGGTGTCGTAGAGGTTGTATTTTACTCCGTCGATTATGACCGTGCCCTCGACAATGTCCCTCGTCGTACCCGCGACGGGCGAGACGATTGCCTTGTCGCTGCCGATGAGCGCGTTGAGCAGACTGGATTTGCCGACGTTGGGCGCGCCGCAGATGGCGACGGTTACGCCGCTCTTTATCATTCTGCCCGCCGAATAGCCGCCCGCAAGTCTTTTGAGTTTTTTGTCAATTTCTTCAAGCCGCTGCCCCGCGTCGCTAAGGTCTGTCGCCGCGACGTCCTCCTCGGGATAGTCAATATCGGCGGCAATGCCCGCGAGAATGTCTTTGAGTTCGTCCTGCAACGCTATGACTTCGCGCGTCAGCCGCTCGGCGTAGAGCATACTGCCCGCGCGTACCTCGGCAAGGCTTTCGGCGTTTATCATGGCAATCATTCCCTCGGCGGAAGACAGCGAAAGTTTGCCGTTGACGAATGCGCGTTTGGTAAATTCGCCCCTGTCTGCAAGGCGCGCGCCCGCGCTCTCGGTTGCGGCAAGCACCGCGCGGGATATTTCCGCGCCGCCGTGACAATGCAGTTCGACTATGTCCTCGCCCGTGAACGAGTGCGGAGCTTTGAAATATACGCAATAGCCGAAATCCGTAAAGCCGTCGCAGAGTATTCTGCCCGCGTACATCATGCGCGGCACGAAACGTGCGACGGGCGTCCTGCCGACGGGCGCGAATACCTTTTCGGCTATGCCGAGCGCACCCGCCCCGCTGAGGCGTATTATTGCCACCCCGCCCGTGCCCGAGGGGGTGCTTATGGCTGTTATGACCTGTTCCATAATTCTCTCTGTATGCTATAACAATTACTTATATTTACAATACGATTATACCACTTATCGCTTATAAATGCAATATAAAAGTCGGTGAAATTTTTTTCACCGACCTCAATTGAATTGCCTTATTTGCCCAACCCGTCGAAGGGATCTTCGTCGGCGTCGTCCTTGCCGCCGCGGTTGCCGTATTCGGAGAAGGGTTCGTCCGCCCTGCCGCCCGAAGGCGCGCCGCCCTGGGGATTATAGCCGTTGAACGGCGGCTGACCGCTGTCGCGCATATATTCCTGATACATTCTGTAACGCGATTTCTGCCTCTCAATGAGATAGTCGCGGTAGTTGACTGCCACGCCCTTGCGAGCCGCGAACATGAACGCACCCTTGATAGGGAACAGCACGGAGAGCAGCGAATAGAGGAAATACTGCTTGGGAGAATATGTCTGAAAGAACGAAATGAGCAGCATTATGTCGGCAAGGAGCAGCAGGAGATTTACGGGCTCGATTATATAATAGAGGTTATCGAATACCCAGACCGTCCAACTGAGCGACTCCGGCATGCCGACGAGCTTATAGCCGTCGAGCACGTCGATGGTTATGTTGCCGTAGATCTGCGGGGTATAAATCGGCTCTGAATAGCCGTTGCCGAAGATGATGAAAGTGGCGAGGTAGTATAGAACGTAGAGCGCGATGAATGCGCCCTCGAGCGTAGCCGCGATCGTGCTTATCGTCGTGGGCTTTATGTTGTAAACCCTGTTCTTTTCGGAGACTACGCCGATATAGTAGGTATTGAGGACGGGCACGAACGCCATCCACTTGCGGGAATAGCCGTTGCGCACGGCTATCTTATAGAGCGCGGCCGCTTCAAGCGCGTAGAATACGGCAAAGCAGACGCCGCCCGCCAAGAGGTAAAGCCACAGAAACTGCTTATAGGCATAGCTCGTGTGTATGGGATTATCTCTTTCGACGGACTGCGCGAATACGCCGTGCATATATTCAAAAAACATCGAAAACTTAAAGAATTCCATGCAAGAAAATGCTCCTCCCCTGCAACGCAAAGGTTTTATCTTAACAGATTGTATAACGACATTATATAATCTGTAAAATAGTTATGTGAAAAATATGTAAAATTTGCACTCGGTTTTAAGCGAACGGATCGGGGGAATATTCGACCGAAAGAAGCGTCAGCCCCCGCGCGGGCATGGTCTTGCCGACGAGCTCCCTTCTACCCTCGGCAAGCGAAAGGCAAATTTCTTTCTCGCCGAGCTTTCCGAGCGAGTACCAGAGCATCGTCCCGACCATTGTCCTGACCATATTGTAGAGAAATCCGCCGCCGCAGACCTCTATGTCCGCCCTGTAACCGTCGCCCGACACGTTGACGGAATAGACCTCCCTTACCGTCGTCTTTACCTGCGAACCCGACGAGCAGTAAGCCGCAAAGTCGTGTTCGCCGACGAAAAGGGCCGCCGCGCGGCGCATTGCCTCAATGTTATACGGCGCGTCCACCCGCGCACAATACCTGTCGAGCAGGGGATTTCTGCGGGAGGAAAAGTACATGGAATAGCGATAGGTCTTGCGCTTTGCCGAACGGTTAGCGTCGAAGCCGTCGGGGGCGACAGCCGATTTAAGGACGCTTATATCCTGCGGCAGCCGCACGTTGAGCGCGTCGGCAAGCCGCTCGCCCGCAATGTTTACGGGAATATCGACGTGGCAGACCTGACCTGCCGCGTGCACGCCCGAATCCGTCCTGCCGCTCGCAGTCACCGTACATTCGACGCCGAAAGCGGCGAACACCGCCTCCTGCAGGCGCTGTTGGACGGTTATGCCGTTGGGCTGAATCTGCCAGCCGCAGTAGTCGGTGCCGTCGTAGGCGACTTTCAATGCGTATCTCACGATATCACCATATAGGGCGCGGCAGCCGGCCAGATTGCCGCGGCGTAGATATTGAGAAGTATAACGCCCGCTATGAGCACGGCGAGGACGAGCACGGCGACGGCGTCGCGCCAGCCGAACCGCAATTTCTTATACTTCGTGCGCTTGGTTGCGCCCGAATAGCACCTCGCGTCCATTGCATCGCCCAACTCGTCGGCGCGGCGAAGCGCGCTTATGATGAGCGGTATTAAAATGGGCACTATCGCCCTGACGCGCTTGAAGATATTGCCCGACTCGAAGTCGGCTCCCCTCGCCTTCTGCGCGTTGATTATGCGGTTGGTTTCGTCCATGAGCGTGGGAATAAACCTGAGCGCGATGGACATTATGAGCGCGAACACGTGCACGGGCACTTTTATGAGGGTGAGCGGGAATAAAAGGCTTTCAAATGCGTCGGTGAGCGACACGGGCGTGGTGGTCAAGGTCAGTATTGCCGAAGCCATGACGATGAAGACCAGCCTGAACATGAGGAATATCGCAAATATTATGCCCTCTACGTAGATTTTGATTATTCCCCACTCGGCAAGCAGCATTTCGCCGCCGTGAAAGAATACGTTGAGGAGCGATGTGAACGCCAGAAGAAAGAGTATGCCGCGCACCGAGCGGAACACCGATTTGGCGGGTACGCCCGAAACGGTTATGACGAACGCGAGCACGAGCGCGCCGAGCGCGAGCGAATAGAACGACTTTGCGACGAAAAGCATTACTATATAGGCAATCAGCCCGAGCAGCTTGACGCGGGGATCGAGCCTGTGCACGAACGATTCGACGGGATAATACTGACCGAAGGTTACGTCTTTAAGCATTGGCTTGACCTCCGCGCGTCGCCGCGATTATCGCCTCACACAGCCCTTTCGCCGTAAGGTCGCAGTCGACTTTTAGCCCGCGCTCCGCAAGGCTTTCGCAAATCTTTGCCGTCAGCGGCACGTCGAGCCCGAGCGCCCTTAAATCGTCGCCGCGCCTGAAAAGTTCGGACGGGCGGGCGCAGTCGAAGATCTTGCCATCCGACACTACGCAGGCGCGGGTGCAGTTTTCGACGACTTCGTCCATATCGTGGGAGACGATTATTACCGTGCTGCACCAATCGCCGTGAAGCGAATGAAGGAGCGACATTATTTCGCGCTTGCCGAGGGGATCGAGCCCCGCGGCGGGTTCGTCGAGAATGAGTATTTTGGGACGGGTGACGATTACGCCGGCTATCGCGACGCGCCTTTTCTGCCCGCCCGACAGGTCGAAGGGCGACTTTTCGGCGATTTCGTCATAGTTGAGCCCGACGACTTCGAGGCTGTCCCTGACCGCCTTTTTTACTTCCTCGGCGGGCATATCCGGTCTGAAATTTTTGAGGCCGAACGCCACGTCGTCGAACACCGTTTCGGCAAAGAGCTGATATTCGGGGTACTGGAAGACCATTCCCACGTCGCACCTCAGCTCCTTCCAGGCGCACTTTCTGTCGCCGAGATTATATTTGCCGACATATATTTCCGACTTTGCGGGGGGCTGTTCGCCCTTCTTTACCTTGGATTCTTTATATTTTTTCTCCGCCTGCGGGAGCTTGATGAGCGCGTTGAGGTGCTGCACGAGCGTCGACTTGCCGCTGCCCGTATGACCGATTATGCCGAAGAACTCGCCCTCGGCGATAGAGAGGTCGACGCCTTTGAGCGCGTGGGCGGCGAAAGGCGATTTTTTAGAGTAGGTGTAGACGAGATTATTTATAGAAATATCCCACTCTTTACCGCCCGTATAAGGCGTTCGTTGGGGCATATATGCGGGGCAATTGAAATGTATGTGATTTTCTTCAACGTATTTTGCAAGCTCGTCCGCGAACTCGTCCGCGCGCAGGCAGGGCGCGAGCGGTATGCCGTTTTCGGCGAGATTTTTCCTGATTATGCCTATTTCGGGCAGCGTGAGATTGTACGTTTCGAGCATGTCGCCCATCTCGAATATGTGCTCGGGAGTGCCCTCGGCTACCAGCTCGCCGCGGTTCATTACGACCGCCCTGTCGGCGAGAAGCGCCTCCTCCATGAAGTGCGTGATGAGTATTACGGTCATGCCCTGCTCTTTATTGAGCTTTCTGACAACCTCGACGACTTCCTTTCTGCCGCGCGGATCGAGCATGGCGGTCGATTCGTCCAATATTATTATGTCGGGCTTTATGGCGAGGACGCCGGCGATGGCAATCCTCTGCTTCTGCCCGCCCGAAAGGCGCGTCGGCGTGGAGTTGCGGTATTCTTCCATTCCCACCGTTTCGAGCGCCCACTGTATGCGGTTGCCTATCTCCTCGCGTCCGACGCCGATATTCTCGGGGCCGAAAGCGACGTCGTCCTCGACGATAGAGGCGACCATCTGGTTGTCGGGGTTCTGGAACACTATGCCCGCGTGGCGGCGCACTTCGTTGACCTGCCGTCTGTCGGCGGGATCGAGCCCCCAGACGCCTATTTTGCCCTTGTCCGCGATGAGCAGCCCCGAAATGAGCCTTGCGAGCGTCGATTTGCCGCTGCCGTTATGCCCGAGCACGGATAAAAATTCGCCCCGACGAACGCTCAGGCTGAGGTCCTTGACGGCGAAGGGCTCGTCCGAGGCGTAAGTGAAGCTTACGTTGTCGAATACCACGGCGTATTCGGGCGGAGTAATATTTTCCGCTTGCTCGCGGTTTGCTGTGTTTTCGCGTCTTCTCAAAAGTCTTTTCCTTATTTTAATAGAGATAAATGCGACGGTGTGCCGCCGCGTACATTTCGATTATACCAAACAATAAAGCTTTTAACAAATATTTTAAGCGAAAATTAGGTGAAAGCGGCATAAATTTTTTTACCGAGCGTCCGCTTGCCGCCGTTTGCCGCCCGAAAAAGGCATTGCCGCCACTATTTCGGAAGGTTGCGGCGGAATATGCGCGGCGCGGTCGGGAATAATTAAAATTCGGGTGCAATTTTTGCAAAAAAATTATAATTAAATATAAAAACTCATATTGACTTTTTGCACTTCGTGACTTATAATTATATCGGTGTTACTATGTAACATTAGATATGAGAACTAAAAAGAAAAAACATAAATCGGAGGTTTTTTTGATGAAAAAATTGACTATCGACGGCAATACCGCCGCAAGCCACGTCGCCTACGCATTTTCGGAAGTAGCGGCGATTTACCCCATCACGCCTTCTTCCCCCATGGCGGAAGTTGCAGACGAATGGGCGACCGCCGGCAGAACCAATATGTGGGGCCAGAAAGTAAGAATTGCAGAAATGCAGTCTGAAGGCGGTGCCGCAGGCGCCGTTCACGGTTCGCTTTGCGCAGGTGCGCTTACCAGCACCTACACTGCTTCGCAGGGACTTCTTCTCATGATTCCCAATATGTACAAGATTTCCGGCGAACTCATGCCCATGGTCATGCACGTTTCCGCACGTGCGCTTGCCGCTCACTCGCTTAACATCTTCGGCGACCACGCAGACGTTATGGCCTGCCGCCAGACGGGTTTCGCGATGCTGTGCGATTCTTCCGTTCAGGAAGTTATGGACCTCGCGCTCGTCGCTCACCTTTCCACGCTCAAAGCTAAGGTGCCTTTCATTAACTTCTTCGACGGTTTCAGAACCTCCCACGAAGTTGCCAAGATCGACGTTTGGGACGAAGCTGACGACTATGCCGAGATCAGGGCTATCTGCGACGAGGTAGGCCTTGCCGCTGACATCGCCGACTTCAAGTCGCGTTCGCTCAACCCCGAGCATCCCATCCAGAAGGGTACCGCACAGAACGGCGATACTTACTTCCAGAACAGAGAGACGGCAAACAGCTACTATGAAGCTACCCCCGCCATCGTTCAGAAGATGATGGACGTCGTTTCCGCAAAGTGCGGCAGAAAATATCACCTCTTTGACTATGTCGGCGCACCCGATGCAACCGAAGTTATCGTCTGCATGGGTTCGGGCTGCGAGACCATTGAGGAGAGCATCAACAAGCTCAACACCATGGGCAAGAAATACGGCCTCATCAAGGTTCGTCTTTACAGACCTTTCGTTGCTGACGCATTCGTTGCGGCTATTCCCAAGACCGCGAAGAAGATCGCCGTCCTCGACAGAACCAAGGAACCCGGCTCGCTGGGCGAACCTCTCTACCTCGACGTATGCTCCGCAATACTCGAAAAGGGCGTAAGCGGCGTTAAGGTCGTCGGCGGCAGATACGGCCTCGGCTCTAAGGAATTCACCCCTTCGATGGTACTTGCAGTTTACAAGAACCTCGAAAAGAAAACGCCCAAAAATCACTTCACCATCGGTATTTACGAGGATGTCACCAACAGCTCTCTCGACTTCTCCGAAAAGTTCGACGCCGCTCCCGCAGGTTCTACCTCCTGCAAGTTCTACGGTCTCGGCTCCGACGGTACCGTTGGCGCGAACAAGAACTCCATCAAGATCATAGGCGACCACACGGACAAGCACGCTCAGGCATACTTCTTCTATGACAGTAAGAAGTCCGGCGGTATTACCGTATCTCACCTCCGTTTCGGCGATACCCCCATCCAGAGCGAGTACCTCATCGACAGCGCTGACTTCGTACAGTGCTCCAACCCTTCCTACATCACCCGTTACGATATGACGAGCGACATCAAGGAAGGCGGCATATTCCTCATCAATACTAACGCTACTACGGTTGAAGAACTCGAGCACTTCCTGCCCGCAAAGGTTAAGCAGGACATCGCTAAAAAGCACATCAACCTCTATGTCATCGACGCTATCAAGATTGCAGGCGAGCTCGGCCTCAAAGGCAGAACCAACACCATTTTGCAGTCGGCATTCTTCCGCGTCAATCCTCAGATCATGCCCTACGACAAGGCTGTCGAGTACATGAAGTACATGGCTAAAAAGTCCTTCGGCAGAAAGGGCGATGCAGTCGTTCAGATGAACTACAACGCGATCGACTCCGCCGCAGGCGACAACCTCGTCAAGATTGACGTTCCCGCTTCGTGGGCTACCGCTACGACGGGCGCAGAGATGGTAAAGGGACACGCTGACGCTTATTATCAGGAGATAATCAAGCCCATCCTCTACCTCGAAGGCGACAAGCTTAAATCTTCGCAGTTCAATGCAGACGGCCACGTTCCCACCGGCACGACCAAGTTTGAAAAGAGAGGCGTTGCAGTTACCGTTCCTCAGATCGACCTTGCAAAGTGTATCCAGTGCGGCACCTGCTCGTTCGTCTGCCCTCACGCTTGCCTCAGGCCCGCTCTCGTCAAGGAAGGCGCTGAAAAGCCCGCAACGCTCGAAACCAAGAAGGCAATCGGTCTTCCCGGCTATGAGTACAGAATGCAGGTTTCGCCCCTCGACTGTATGGGCTGCGGCGTCTGCGCTACGGTCTGCCCCGTCAAGGACGGCGGCGCAATCAAGATGGTTCCCCTCGCAACTTCCCTCGAAGCAGGCGAAGCAGAGAACTGGGAGTACGCTGTCGAGCTTCCCGCTGTCGACACCTCCAAGTTCAAGAAGGAAACCGTCAAGGGCTGCCAGTTCTGCACCCCTCTCTTTGAGTTCTCGGGCGCTTGCGCAGGCTGCGGCGAAACCCCTTACGTCAAGGTCATCACCCAGCTGTTCGGCGAGGATATGATTATCGCCAACGCTACGGGCTGCTCCTCCATCTACGGCGGTTCTTCCCCTACATGCCCTTACACGACCAACAAGGAAGGCCACGGTCCCGCATGGGCTAACAGCTTGTTCGAGGACAATGCAGAGTTCGGCTATGGCATGAACCTCGCTTACAACGCAAGAAGAAATCACGTCAAGGCCAAGGTTGAAGCCCTTGCAGCCGCTTGCGAAGAATGCAAGCCCGCTTGCGAGAAGTGGATTGCTTCCTTCAACGACAGAGAAGCTTCCAAGGTCGCTTCCAAGGAACTTATCGCAGCTTGCGAGAAGTGCTCCGAACCCGTTGCAAAGGAAATTCTTGCGGCTAAGGACTGCCTCGCTAAGAAGTCCATCTGGATCTTCGGCGGCGACGGCTGGGCTTACGATATCGGCTACGGCGGACTTGACCACGTACTCGCTTCCGGCGAAGACGTAAACGTACTCGTCCTCGATACCGAAGTTTACTCCAACACCGGCGGACAGGCTTCCAAGTCTACGAACATCGGCGCAGTAGCTAAGTTCGCTTCCGCAGGTAAGAGAATAAAGAAGAAGGATCTCGGCATGATCGCCAAGTCCTACGGCTACGTCTACGTTGCACAGTGCGCTATGGGCTCCAACCCCGCACAGCTTCTGAAAGCGCTCACCGAGGCTGAAGCTTACCACGGTCCTTCCCTCATCATCTGCTACGCTCCTTGCATCAACCACGGCATCAACATGACCAAGAGCCAGCTTGAAGAAAAGGCGGCTGTTGACTGCGGTTACTGGCAGCTTTACAGATACAACCCCGAAGGCGAAGTATTCACCCTCGACAGCAAGGAGCCTACGGGCGACTATCAGGCATTCCTTGCAGGCGAAACGAGATATGCTTCCCTCGTCAAGACTCAGGGCGCAGAAGTCGCTAACGAGCTGTTCAAGAAGACCGAGGAATCGGCAAGAGAAAGGCTCGAAGGCTACAAGAAGCTCGCAGGAAAGGAATAATATTCCCTATCCCTCAACTCAGATAACCGCCGCCCCCGACATTCCGTCGGGGGCGGCTTTTCGTGCAGACGGCAAGCCGCCGCGGAAAATATTTTCCGCGGCGGCTTTAAAAATATTCGGTTTTATAAAATTTTTTTGTCAGTGCCGTCTGTCGTAGGCAATCGCCTCCGCATGGCGTTCTTTGAGGAAATTGAGAAGCCCCTTGCAGGCGGCGAGTATTTCGCGGTATGTACGCGCAAAATCGCGGCTGTAATAGGGATCGGCTATGTCGCCGCCCTCGCCGAAACTGCCGAGCATGAATATCTTTTCGCCGTAATTGCCGCCCGTCATCCGCACCACGTCTCTCAGGTTCATCGCGTCCATTACGAGGATATACTGCGCGTTTTTGACGTCGGCGAGCGTCAGCACCTGCGCCCTGTGTGAAAAGTTATAGCCGTTCTCCTCTAAGAGCCGCCTCACGGGCGGATAGACGGGGTTGCCCTCCTCGCAATAGGACGTCGCGAACGAGCTTACCGAAAACGACGAGGACAGTCCCTCCTCGTCGACGAGCCGCCTGAACACGGCTTCCGCCATTGGCGAACGGCAGATATTGCCGAGGCAGACGAAGGTTACGCCTATCATGTCAGTCGCCGAGCTTGGTGCGCGTGAAGGGTATGTTCACTGGCACATAGTTTTCGATATAGTCGAGCACGCTGTCGGCGTCCTCGAATACCGTATACAATCCCTTGCAACTCTTGGTGACGAACTTTCTGTCGCAGGCAGTGAGCATGAAAGCCTCCAACTCGTCATAATAGTGGTCAATATTGAGCACGGCGATCGCCTTTTCGAGCTGATTGAGCTGTTTGAGAGTGACTATCTCGAAAAATTCTTCAAAAGTTCCCACGCCGCCAGGCACAACTATAAATGCGTCCGCGTCGTCCTCCATTATCGCCTTGCGCTCGCGCATGGTCTCTGTATAGGTCGTCTTGTCGCATTCGTCATACAGCTGTTCGACGCCGTTCTGCTTGAAAAACTTTGGTACTACGCCGTGAATGTAGCCGCCGCCGCGCTTTACGCCGCGCGCAGCCGCGCCCATCAGGCCCGTGGCGCCCGCACCGAATACGAGGGAATGTCCCCTCATTGCCATTTTTTCGCCTAATTCTTCGACTATTTGAATATACTTATTGTCTATGTGCGCGCTCGACGCACCGAATACACAGATCTTCATATATGTAAATTACCTTGCTTTTCGTAGTTGTTCCTTTATATTTTACTATATTTTACCACCCTTGTCAATGCCCTATAACCCCTCGCAGACACGCACCCCGACAATATGCAGACAGCGCAGCCGCTCGAAGTCGTAGGACGACAGCCGTCGGTTGAATACGTCGTAGCTGTGCGCCGCGACGAGCGGCTCTCCTCTGTCAAACCCGACGACGACGGGCGTGTGGTAGAACGTGCCGTCCGCCCTGCCGAGCTGGACTATGTCGCCGACCTGCAAGCCGCCAAGGTCGGTCTCCTCGGCATAGGGGCCCGCGCCGTTTCGGTTGCCGACGAGGAAATTATACAGAAACTCTACGCCCGTCCAGGACGCCGTCCTGTCCTCCGCGTCGACGTAATACCAGCCGTATACGGGCGTGAAATTCATGACTTTCGCGCCTGCGAATATGCACTGCGAGGCGAAATTGGTGCAGTCGCCGCCCAGCGAGTTAAAGTTGAAATATTGCGGGTTGCGCCCGAACGCCCACTTGCGGGCATAGTCGACGGCCGCCGACCTAAGATATATTCTCTCTCCCATACTACTGAATATATGCCGCGCCCACACAAATTAGTTAATGGCAATCGCCGCGAAAATTATTCGGGAAAGAGCAAAAAAATAAGGTCCGACGCGAAAACACGCCGAACCTCACCGTTGACTGCAAATAGATTATGCGTTCTCGATGGTTGCGCCGAAGGGCATGAGCGAGAGCTTAGCCAGCTTGAAGCACTGCTTGCCGAAGGGTATGCCGAGAATGGTTATGCACCAGATAACGCCCGCGAACGCGAAACCCAAGCAGAGTTCGAGCCCGCCGAAGATTATCCAGATGACGTTGAGTATGGGGTGTTTGCCAAAGTCGGCGTTGACCGTTCTGCCGAAGGGCCAGATTATGAACCCTGCCAGCTTGAAACACTGCTTGCCGAAAGGTATGCCGATTATGGTAATGCACCATAAAATGCCGAGGAAGAAGTACGCAATTGCCGAACCGAGGCCCGTAAAAATAAGCCACAGTATGTTGCCGATTGTCTTCATATATGATATTCTCCTTTGGATTTATAGTCAACATTATAGCAAGAAAGCAGCGCAATGTCAATACCTTGTCGTGATTTTTGTCGCATTTGACAGAAATTTAATACAAAATGACGAAAACTCGGCGAAATCGGCTCAGCCGTCGAATTTTTAATTTTAACTGCCTTTTTAGTTGCATTTTTGCCGCCTTTACGTATATAATCTATATAAAGACAACCTCTTACGGGGCAGTTTCAGTTTCGATTGCGTCGCAGAGGCGATGTAAGCATACCAAAGGCTCGGCTTTGTAAAAACGGAAACTTAAATTTAAATGCAGAATCTAAGAATTCTAACAAAGTTATCGCTTTCCCCGCTTTCGGCGGCCAGAGCGTAGCTTGCGCAGCTTAACTTATAAGCTGTCCGTCGTCTCATCCCTGCCGCGGGGCTGAGTTCGGCGCTAATTTTGCGGACCACCTGACGAGGTCTGACCGCTCCTCGTAAGGTGAACTAATCGGTTTGCCCCTCGGGCTTGCCCGTCAATCGGCTTGTCTGAGGGAAAGATTTAATAGGTTGCACTAAGTATGTAGAAAGCACGCTGAAACGGTGTAAGACCGGGGTGCAAGTCCCCGCTGCTCCACCAAACGCGACGTATACGCACACTCTGCGTTTACGTCAAAATTAGAAACCGCTTTGTCGGTTTCTTTTTTATTTTCGGGCATTTTTTGGGCGTTGTCGCCGTCGTCGCCGTGTCCGTCGGGATAATCGGGGAAAATCAGATTTAAGAGCAGTTCGCCCTGTTGCCCGCCTTTAAGGTGAAACAACACTTTCATTTTATCGTCGTAAAGTATCACTTTATAAATAAAAGTGTCTATCAAGGCTTTGCGGCTTTTTGTTTCGGAATAGTACAATGCGCGGAAATGTAACAGCCATTTGCGAATATCGGCATAATTGTAATTTATCTGCATTGCCTTTTCGGTGGCGATTGTGTCTTGCAATTCTTTGTTTTTGTTTCTAATTTTTCGAAATTTAAATGATAAAAAACGAAAAAATAGTATTTTAATATCGCCTATTTAGTAAATGCAACCCGAAGTTTACATTTAGAACTGCAAAGTTAGTAGCATTTTAATTAAAAACACTTTATAATTAAAACAAAATTATTATTCGGAGGCTTTTATGACGTTAGGAGAAAAACTTGCAAAGGCTCGCAAGGAAAATAATATAACGCAAGAACAACTTGCCGATAAATTAGGCGTTTCAAGACAATCTATAAGTAAATGGGAGTCGGATATTGCATATCCCGAAACGGACAAACTGATTCGTATGAGCGAATTATTTGATTGTTCTCTTGATTATTTGCTAAAAGAAAATATTAAGGATAAAACAAACAAAACAAAAAATGACGAGCAAACTGTCGTTGTGCCCCTTGTTTTTTCAATAAGCAAATTTTTTAATTATGAATATAAATCTAAAAGAACATTTTGCGGTGTTCCGTTGATTCATATATGCATAAGCGGAGGGCGCACTGCAAAAGGAATAATTGCTATCGGTTTCAAGTCTATCGGCGTTATTTCAATCGGGCTATTATCAATAGGGTTATTTTCTTTTGGCTTATTAGCATTGGGGTTGCTTGGTTTAGGAATGCTCGGCGTAGGAATTGGCGGTTTTGGAGCATTTGCGTTAGGGTTTTTAAGCGGCGGAGCGATTTCAATCGGTATTATATCTTTCGGCGCAATTTCAATAGGCGTTATGTCTTGCGGTGCGATTTCAATTGGTATGTTCGCGATAGGCGCAATGGCGCAAGGACACTATTTTGCTTACGGAGATAATGCAACAGCAATGGTTGCGCTTGGTGCAACAAAAGCAACGGGAACGCTTTACTCGCACTTTACGGGAATACCAAATAGTTTTTCTGGCTACGAAATAAAGACCGTGCTTTCGATTTTAGATAATGCCGTGCCTTCGTCGTTAAAGTGGATTATGAAAATTGCTTTGTCGATCGCAGGTATTCAATAAGATTAAACTTATACAAAAGAAAACCTATTTTCGGATAAAAGAAAGTAGGTTTTCTTATTTCAAAAAATTAAAAGAAGAAAACATGAACTACTGCACTGTTTGCCCCTACTACGGCAATAAATTATTGAAAGCGGGTGACGGCAACAATAAAGGCTATCAAATAATTATAAAGATAAAGAATTGAGTGTACGAAAGTAAAGGAATTTATTTTCGGGGGCAAAAATGTCGCACTCAATTCTTTTTTATGCCTTGACAGTTCATATCAAGCGCAATACATATCCCAAAATCAAAAGAAATAACGGGTTTGTATGCGTACACGCATTATGTGTGCGCGGCTTTTGCTTTTCACGTCTTTTTCTATCCTGTTTTATTCGGATACTTTTTTCCTGCCTTTTTCTGTCCTGTTATATTGTAAAATTTACCTTATTGCTTTTGGTGCATTTACCCTGCCATATTCCGATCCTCTTCCTGCTTTTCTTCATCGGGATTTCTAATAAAAACTGCGTTCGTTGAGGCATATTGCCGCACCAATTGAAATATTTGCACATATTGACATATATTCATTCGTTAAGGCATACTATGGGGGCAATTGAAATTTTGCGTATATTATGACATTTATTTTTGCCTCGGTCTGCGCACTGACCGAAATAAATTATTTTGCAAATTTTTGCGGCAAGTATTGAATAATTTTGCTTTTCGGTGTACAATTGAATTACTTATGAGGAGGCAAATTATATGGAGAAAAGAAGGTTCGGCAAATCGGGCAGAATGGTGAGCGAAATAGGTCTGGGCACGTGGCAGTTGGGCACTACCTGGGGCGATCCGTTCAATCACGACGAGGCAATGAAGATACTTGAAGAAACTTACGAGAGCGGCATTACGCTCATCGATACCGCCGACATCTACAATAAGGGCAACAGCGAAAAAGCTATCGGCGAATTCATCGCCAAACACCCCGACCACTTCTATATAGTCACCAAGTGCGGCAAGGGCATCGAGGAGCCCGCCACGCCCGAAAAGCACACACCCGAAGTTATGGAAAAGTTCGTAGACGGCAGCCTCAAACGCCTGGGCGTCGAGCGGCTGGATATGGTGCTTCTGCACTGCCCTCCCGCCCCCGTTTATAAGGACGAGAGAATGTTTGACGGGCTTGAAAAGCTTGTAAAGAAGGGCAAAATTGCGGGTTACGGCGTCAGCATAGAGCGCATTGTCGACGGCATGAACGCGCTTCAATTCAATATTTCCGCAATCGAAGTCATCTACAATATGTTCAGGATCAAACCCGAGGAAGAACTGTTCCCCGAAGCAAAAAAGAAGGACGTCGCGATACTTGCGAGAGTGCCGCTTGCAAGCGGGCTTCTGACGGGCAAATACGACAAGAATACTACTTTCGGCGCGAAGGACCACCGCACGTTTAACCGCAACGGCGAATCGTTCGACAAGGGCGAGACCTTCTCTGGCGTGGACTATGACCTCGGACTTACCGCCGTCGACGAACTCAAAAAACTGTTCGGCACGGACGACCTTGCGCCGCTCGCGCTCAGGTGGATACTCATGAACGACGCGGTCAGCACCGTCATTCCCGGGGCGAGCAAGGCGGGGCAGATTTCGGCGAATATCCGCGCGGCGGAACTCCCTCCGCTCACCGACGGGCAGATGGCGGGCGTTCGGGCGATTTACGACAAGTATATCCGCGCTTCCGTCCACCCCAACTGGTAATAAGACAGGGCTTATCCCCGCGGAGTAGCGCGGGGATATTTTTTATGCCGACTTTTAGGGGCAAAAAAGTTTTTAAATTTGTCCGCGTATTTCAATAATGCGGCGAAAAACGCTTGCCACACCCGCCCGCGGTATGATATAATAACCACACTTAACCGCTTACGGAGGTATAGCTCAGTTGGTTAGAGCGTTTGCTTGACATGCAAAAGGTCATTGGTTCGAGCCCAACTATCTCCACCACTATGGAACTATCCGAATACTTCGGATAGTTCTTTTTTTGTGCGGAAAAACAAAGTATATTCAGCGGTTCAACGTAAGACAATGTATTTTTGATTAGTTGCAAAATAAGCACAATCAAAGCGGCGAGGCGAAGCCGAGCCGCTCGTTTATTCAAGCACCCGCCATAGTGCCAAAGTCTTATATCAAGTCTATTCTCGGTTGCTTTTTCTTTGATAGTATGCTATATTGGTTATGCTGTACATTTAACACTTTGGTTAGGGAGGGTATTTGACAAAATCGTACTCTCGCATTAACTATAAGGAATGTGTAGCAACATTGAGAGATGCGTTCTTCGGCGTGTCTCTCTATGGAACACGCTTTTTAAATAATAAACATGGGGAGATTTGTTATGAATTTGGTAGAGTATGAAAAGGTTAAAAATCTAACCTATTTGGAATATTGTGATTACTTGCAGCAAAAATATGGTATAGGTTTAAGCGACTATATGACAAAATCGTGGAATAAAAACTCAAAAGTTACACGTACAAAAGATGGATTATTGGCGCATCACAAATATGAAGACCACGCTATTATGTTATCGACAAAGGAATTTGCAATGCAAAATCCTTTTGAGTGACAATTAGCAAAAAATATAGTTTATTGCGATTACTTAGAACATCTATTTTTACATATTCTAATTTGTGAGTATCCGTCCGAAAATCAAAATGACCTTGAAGCAGTCGGTATTGGTGGCGTTATAAATTTCATTGTTCCTGAATTGAACGACTTATATAGTGGTTGGGAAACAGGGCAAGCGTGGCGTAAAAATTGTCACAATTTAGTCATCAATGATAAAGATGTGTATTTGACTTTGTTAAAAAGATTTAAGACATCTTGTAAAAACTATCCGTTCTATACGAAGGATTGCCTATACACGAGTTTTAATGAAGGATTTGGCTTATGGTCACGTAAGCAAAATCAAAAATTATTTAAGGAAATAGCTGCATTATAATATGACATTAGACGGTTTTCATTTTATGCTTGGACAAACAATAATGTATTGTCAAGTAATAGAACACGACGTAAAGCGCATATATGCCGCAATGCACGTCGGCGATTTTTGTGAAAATTTAG